>CAVFVD010000005.1:0-118617 GCA_963625935.1 uncultured Oscillospiraceae bacterium
GAACGCCGCCAAGCGTCGGCTTGTGGACGCGGTGAACGAGGCACGCGGGGAGAAACGGTAAGAGAGCCGCCCCGCCGCGCGTGGAAAAGATAAGCGCGGCGGGCGGCGCTTGCCGCTTACCTTTGCGGGAAAAGGGCGGAACGCGCCACGAATGACACACGAAATGGGAAAGAAAGGAAAGTTATACAGCATGCGCCGCGTAGGCGGCGACGCCGCCGCGATGGACAGCGTGCGGGAACGGGCGGAGGACTGCGGGTGGCGCAGGGCCTTTGACGTGCTAATGGAAGCGCAGTACTACTGGTCGCGCATGGACGACTTCCGCAAGGAGCGGGAGCGCAACAAGCGGTATGTGTACGGCAGGCAGTGGGACGACTTGGTAGAGGTGGACGGACAGCCGATGCGCGAGGAGGACTACATCCGCTCGCAAGGCAACGTGCCTTTGAAGAACAACCTAATCCGCCGCTTGGTGCGCAACGTGATAGGCGTGTACCGCTCGCAGAGCAAAGAACCCGTCTGCACGGCGCGTGACCGGGACGAGCAGCGCATCGGCGAGACGATGACCACGATACTGCAGTGCAACATGCAGCTCAACCGCATGGACGAGGTGCTTGCGCGGTCAATGGAGGAGTTTCTCATCAGCGGCTTTATCGTGCACAGGAAAGGCTACGGGTGGCGCGACGGCAAGGAAGACTGTTGGACGGACTATGTGCAGCCCAACAACTTTTTCATTGACAACAATATGCGCGACTTCCGGGGATGGGACGTGACGGTTGTCGGCGAGGTGCATGACATCAGCTTCGGGCAGCTGTGCGGACAGTTCGCCCGCACGCCGTCCGACTTCGAGCGATTGCGCCGCATATATAATAATGCGTCCCGCAAGGACTACATAGCTTCCTACGCGGCGAGTTTCGGGTACAGCAGGACAGAAAGCTACGACTTCCTCTACGCGTCAGAGCCGGGGCGTTGCCGCGTGATAGAGGTGTGGCGCAAGGAGCGGAAGCCGCGCTACCGCTGCCACGACTACCAGAACGGCGACGTGTACAAGATAGAGGTGTCGGACTACGCGGCGGAGGTGGAAGAGGTCAACGCGCAGCGTCGCGCCGAGGGGCTTGCGGCAGGGATGGACGAGAACGACATCCCGTATGTGACTGCGGAGTGGATGATGGACGACTACTGGTATTTCTATTACCTTTCCCCGTTCGGCGACATACTGCGCGAGGGCGAGACCCCGTTCGAGCACGGAAGCCACCCCTATGTGTTCAAGGCGTACCCTTTCATAGACGGAGAGATACACTCCTTTGTGGGCGACGTGATAGACCAGCAGCGTTACACCAACCGCCTAATCACCCTTTACGACTGGGTAATCCGCTCCACGGCGAAAGGCGTATTGCTAATCCCCGAGGACTGTCTGCCCGACGGCGTGAGCATGGAAGACATAGCGGAGCGATGGACAGAGGTGAACGGCGTGATAGCGTTCCGCCCGAGCAAGAGCGGCGCGCTTCCCCACCAAGTGGCGGCGAACGCCACCAACATAGGCATCGGCGAGCTGTTGGGCTACCAGATGAAATTCTTTGAGGACATAAGCGGCGTGAACGGCGCGTTGCAGGGCAAGCCCGGCTTCAGCGGCATCAGCGCGAGCCTTTACTCGCAGCAGACGCAGAACGCCACGACCTCCTTGCTTGACCTTTTGGAAGCGTTCTCCTACTTTGTCAAGGACGGCGCGTACAAGGACGTGAAGAACATGCAGCAGTTCTACGACGGGAAGCGCGTGTTCAACATAGCTGGGAAGAGCGGCGAGACGATAGTTTACGACCCGAAGCGCATCCGCGACGTGGAGTTTGACCTGAGCATCACGGAGAACACGGCAACGCCCGCATACCGCCAAATCACGAACGACTTGCTTATGCAGATGTGGCAGGCAAAGGCAATCACCTTGGAGCAGATGCTGGAGCAGGGCGACTTCCCGTTTGCCGACAGCCTTTTGCAGAGCATCAAGGCGCAGCAGGCGCAAGCCGCCGCGCAGCAACAGCAGATGCAGGCGCAAGCGCAAGGCGGCGCGGACGGCGGCGGACAGCCCGTCCCGCAAGCCGACCCGCGTGCGATGCAGATGCTCGGGCAATATATGGGAGACGGCGCGGCTTGACCAAGGCACGCGGGCAAAGAAAAAGGGCGGAGGGCTTAGCGGCTCTCCGTCCTTTTGTTGTGTCCCCTTGTGCGCGGCAACGCACAATAATTGTGCGTCAGAACGTGGCTTCCGTGGCGGCACGCCTTTTCCCGCGCCGCTGGCGCACAACACTGACGACGCGCGGGAGCGGCATCTCGCTGAAACAGACGTGCAGCCCTATGGCACGCGTCATAAGCAAGTCGTCGTGTTCGCCGATTACCGCGCCGTACGAGCCGTTCTGCCGCCTTTCGTAAGAGATGAACTCGTCAAGGCAACGCTCGTCGCGCTCTGTGTACATCCCCTCTCGCACCGCCTTGACGAGCGTGGAAATGACGAGCGGTTTCGTTACCACGTTGGTGTGGAAGCCGTACTTGCGCGGCAACCCCGCGCGAATATCCTCCTCCGACTGTTTGCGTGCGTAGAGGTTGGGGTAACAGTCCCTTATCTGGTTGAGGATGAAATGCGACTGGTCACCGTCAACCGCCCTTTCCCTGTCGTGCGTCTCCAAGGTGTTGCTCTCAATGACAAGGAGCGCGTTGTCGTACACAGCCGCAATCTGCGCCGCTTTCCACGCGAGAATATCCATATCCGTGTGTCCGTACCACTGCGCGACAACCACGGGCTTTCCCCCGTCAAGCATCGGTGCGCGGTCAATGACAAGGACGACAGACCAGTCCGCCTTAGCCCCGCGCCCGCCAATGTCCACAACAGCGAGGTATCTGTCCGTGACGCGCTCCGCCGCGTCCGCTTCCTCGGGCATGTTCCAAACCCAGAGCAGCCCTTGCGTGTCCTGCGAGAAACGGAGCGAGCGCAGCGCGTCCTTGCCCTCGTCCGCGTCCGCCACGACCTCTCCGACGAAGCGCGGCGGGCGGCAAGTGGGGCGCATTTTCTCCACCTTGTAGCGGTCGAACACCCTCTGCCCGGAATGCGTGAAGGCCTCAATGTCGTCAGACGGGAACTCCGAAGCCATCTGCCCGTGGTCGTTGTACTTGCGCCTTTCCGCAATGTACCACGCGATGGCCTGCAATGTCGCGCCGCGTTCCCAAAGCCACCAAAGGTATCTGCCCGGCTCCTCGCGCTCGGACGGCGCGCTCTCCCGCCCCTTTCCGCGCAGCAGCTCCTCCGCAAAAGCCGCCTCGTCCTCCACGTCCACGGAGTACTGGTCAATCTCGTACCACGGGACGAAGAGGGCGCGGAACTGCGAGCGTCCCGCCTTTGCCGCGACATACTCGCGGTGGAAGAAATTGCCCGTGCCGTTAGCCGTGCTTTCGTAGACAATCATCGTGTACGGCTTGTAAAGCACGCCCGAGCAGGCGGAGCGCACAATGTCCTCGGGGCGTTTTCCGTCCGTGGCACGCCAGATGCCCACCTCCGAAAGGTGTACGAGGTTGTAGTCGCCGCCACGGCAGCTGTCCGGGCGTTCCGCCGTGCCAATCTTTATTTTGAAATTGCGCTGCGGGACGCGGTACACGCTCCCCGACTTGCCGACGGACGTGAGCTTCTTCTCCCCCTCGTCGCTCGGCTCGTCGGCAGGGTGCAGCATGTGCGCGGGGTAAGCCGAAATCATGCGGTCGAACATATCCTTGATTTCGTCCGAACCCGCCCCTTGGTGCGCGATGATGAGCGAGTTGAGACCCACCTTGTGCATAAGCTGCAGCCACGCCATATACAGCTGCGAGGTGGTAGAGCCGCCCCATTGCCGCGCTTTCAGCATCACAATGCGGACGGGCTTCCCAGCGAGCCGCTCCTCCTCCAAGACGGAAACGAAGCGGCGTTGCGGGCGCGTAAGGCGGAAAAGCACATCGTCTCCGCCGCCTTTCCTTTTAATGTAGGCGAACATAGCCGCCCAGAACGGGAAGTCGTGTCGGCATCTCGCGCGGACGAAGAGCTTTGTGACTTTCTCGCGGCTGTCCTCCGTAGGCTCTTCGCCCAAGTACCCGGAAACAAACGCGTCCAAGGAACCGTAGCGCACCAGCTCCTGCACGAGCGGCACGCCGAGCATAGGCACGGGAAGCCATTGGCGCGGCAGGGCAAAGTCCTTTATCACGACAAGCCTGCGCTCCCCGACGCTCCCCTCGCCCGTGATGGGGTTGAACGGCGCGGCAGCCGCCGCGAGCCGCCTTTTGTTCTCTTGCAGAATAGCGTCCACCGTCAGCTCCATGCCCTTTTGCGTTTAATCCGTATCGGCATATTCAGCACGGCGTACACGAAGCCAAGTGCGAAGCACCACAAGTGCAGCCGCCCGCTCACGGACGGGAACACAAAGCCCGCCGCGAGGTACGCCGCCATCCACAGCGCGTACACCTTTTTCCGTGCTGTGCGGAAGAAAATGGAAGCGAAGAGGAAGAACACCATCCCCGACATACCCACGACGGGCGCGGTCTCGCCAAGGGCGGCAGCGGGAAAGAGCGCGGACGAGAGCCACGCGAGGAAGAGCAGGCGCGGCGTTACCCCGTAGACGAAAGCCACGGAGAGGAGACACCAAGCGTTGAGCGCGGCGTGCGCCACGCCGACGTGAAAGAAAGGATGCAGCAGGCGCGGCGCAAGCCCGCATCCCGCGCCCACGCCCATCCCGCAGTCTCCGAAGAACCCCGCCGCCGTCACCCCTGCCGCCAAAGCGAGAGCGGCAATTTTTCCCGTTTTTCCCTGTTCCATTTCTCTCTGAATTTGCACACGACCAGTTTCACGCTTGCCGCCGCGAGGTAGAAGCTCGGGGCGGGCTGCGACACGACCTCCTCGCAAATAGCGAGCAGCGGGCGCGTGTCCCCCGCCCGTGCCTTGGCTTCCACGCGGCGTATTATCTCCTCAAACATTTTCCTTTTCTCCGCCCTCATTGCGGAAAGCCCCGCCATTCCCCTGCGCGAAGCGGACACGACATAGGCGGCACGCGACGGGGAGACGTAGAAACGGCGTGCGGGCGAGCGTGAGACCCTTTCGTAAATGCTCGGGAGAAATATGTGGCGGCACTCCGCAATGCAGCGGTCATAGGCAGTCATAATGTCGCGTACGCGCTCGTCCGCGCAAAGGCACACCGCCCCTTTTTTCTTCATAAGGTAGTGTAGTTAAGTCCCCTGACGCTCGTTTGTAAAGTTAGCGAAAAGCCGCACGTCTGTATAAAGATATAAGTCGGAAAGAGCAGTGCCTTGATAATTTCGCGCTATAACGGACAAAAAGGAAAGAGAAATGGCGGACAGCAAAGAGATAAAGAGCAAGCGCGAGACCGCGCTGGAGCGTTTGAAGGCCAAGCACCCGGACGGCGTGTATGACGACGACGAGGCGGTTTTCGGCCAGATGAACGACGACTACGACGACTACGAGAACCAGCTTAACGAGTACAAGGAGCGTGAGGGAACGTTCTCCAAGCTTTTCACGGACGACCCGCGCAGCGCGCAGTTCCTGTCCGACTGGAAGAACGGCAAGCATCCCGTTGTGGCTTTGGTGGAAATGTTCGGCGACGATTTCGTCGAGGAGATGAAAAAACCCGAGAAGCAGCAGGAGCTTGCGGAAGCGAGCAAGGCGTTCGCGGAGCGCGTGGCAAAGGAGAAAGAGTACGATGAGATTTACCGCAAGAACATAGAGGAGACCCGTTCCGCCGTGGCGCGTCTGCAGGAGGAAGAGGGCTTGTCGGATGATGACGTGGACACGGCAATGGAGTTCCTCGTCGGCATTATGAAAGACGGCATCCTCGGCAAGTTCACCCCGGAGAGCATAAAGATGGCTTTGGACGCGGTGAACCACGACGAGGACGTGGAGTACGCACGCGGCGAGGGCGAGGTGGCAGGCCGCAACGCCCGCATCACCGAGCGTCTGCGCAAGCGCGGGAAGAGCGACGGCACGGCGAGCCTTGGCGGGCGCAACGCGGGCGAGACCCCGCGCGACACCCCCGAGCTTGGCGCGCTTGCAATGGCGGACAACGACGACATCTGGACGCGCGGCGGCGAGAAGCGCACGAAGTACCAGTAAGCAGAGACAGAACAAAAGTGGCACATCCTAAACAAAACGGAACAGAAGAATGAAGAAGAAGACCAAGAAGGCCCTTGGCGCGGTAGCGCAGGGGCTTATGTCGGCGGCGGCTATCGCTGCGGGAGCGGGAAGCGGCGTGCTGATGGGCGCGGCAACGAGCCTGCCCGACGCGGGCAAGACCGAGAGCGGCGCGAACGGAGCGGGCGGCAGCGACCCTAACGCGGGCATCGCGACCGAGACTGCGGGCAGATTTAACGGCGACCCGAATTTCTATTTGAGCGACATAGACAAGCGCATCGTGAAGATACGCCCTATGGCAACTCCGATAGACCAGATAAGCCGTTACGCGAAGAGTTCGGGCAGCGACAGCTTCGAGATAAAGTATTACAGCGTAGGCACGCGCGAGGTGAAGTGCAGCACGAACGCCGCAATCGCGAAAGCCACCACCCCGAGCGTCTCGCTCCCCGTGGACGACCCCAACATGTTCACGCTTGACGACACCATCCGCGTGGTAGGCGTGAAAGGCGTGTACAACGAAAAGGGCACGAAGTACGACGCGGACGACGAGAACACGCCCGACCTTATGCTTTGCGTGTGCGGCAAGGACAGCACCACCAATATGCCTATCGCATACGCGGTGAACGGCGAGTGGGACACGAACACCAAGCAGGCAATCCTCGTCCCCGCAATCCCCAAGGGAACGACCCTTGTGCGAATGGGCAAGGCCTGCGGCGAGCTTGACGTGCAGACGGGACGTTTCAACAACATCCCCATGCCCGAGACGCAGTATTGCCAGAATTTCATGATACAGGTGGAGCAGTCCACGTTTGACAAGATTGCCGCCAAGGAGGTGAACTGGAATTTCTCCGACATAGAGGAGGACGGCGTGTACGACATGCGCCTTGCTATGGAGAACACCTACCTATTCGGCGTGAAGAACGTGGTGAAGCACCCCGCCAAGGACGGCATGAACACTTGGTTCACGGGCGGCATCTGGTGGATGGCAGGCAAGGACATCGAGGTCGGCACTTGGGACGCGACGCAGAAGTGCGCCGTAATCACCGACGACAACCTTGTGGACATCACCAAGGACTTGTTTGTCGGCACGGGCATCGGCAACAAGCGCAAGATTTTGCTTTGCGGCTCTGACATGCTCAGCGCGTTCTCCAAGATAAAGAGCGACAAGTTCCGCCTGAAGGACACGGTGGAAGTCTGGAACCTCAAATTCAAGAGCTGGGACACCGATTTCGGCGAGGTTCTGACCATCCACCACGAGCTTTTCGACGCGAACGGAATGAGCGACTGCGGCTTTGCGCTTGACCCCGAGTACCTTTCCAAGAAGACGCACGTCAACTGGGCGCGCAACGTCCTTGACTTGCAGAAAGCGGGCATCCGCCGCACTGACGCGGTAGTGATACAGGAGGTGAGCTGCCTCTATCTGCGCTACGCAAAGGCGCACGCCCGTATGAGACTGGCACAAGCACCCGCTTCCGGCACGGGCGACTAAACAAACAAGCAGCCCCGATGGAACGGGACGGGGAGGGGGCATCCGTCCTCCTCCCTTTTTCGTTTCCGTCAGACGAGGGGAAGCGCAGAACACCACAAACAGAAGAATGGAGAAGATATACAAAGGCAACAGCCACGTCTGCCTTAGCGTGGCATTGCAGGGCGGCGGCAGCGCGCGCGTGTCTTTCACGCCGCTGTCGGGCGGCGGCAGCACGTTCCACACGGGAGACGAGGGGCTGCAATGGGGCTTGGAACATCACCGCAAGTACGGCAAGCTATTCACCCTTTGCGGCGAAACGAAGCCCGAAGAGGAAGAAGCGGCGGCAGGGGAAGAGCAGAATACCGCAGACGAACCCGAAAAGGTGAAGCTTAGCGACTGGGACACAGCGAAAGACTATGTGTCCGAGCGTTTCGGAGTGAGCCGCACGCGGCTGCGCACGCGCAAGCAGATAGCCGAGGTAGCAGCCACCTACGGAGTGAAGTTTGACATAGAAGAGTAAGAGCGATGGTATACACGGCAGAGGAGATAGCCCGCGACGTGCGCGTAGCCCTTGACTTGAACGACGTGCCTACGCAGCTTGTGCTTGACGCGGACATAGAGACGCTCACCACGGAAGAGGTGATACGGTCTAAGATAGGCGACGCGGCGGTGCGCGTGCTTTCCGAAGCCCCGCCCACGCTGTTGGACGGCGGACACGGCTTCGCCGACTCCGTCTTTTGGGGCGCGGACGGTTGCGGGTGGACGCTTCTGCCGTCCGATTTCCTGCGCTTGATAGTCTTTGAGATGAGCGACTGGGAGAAGCCCGTCACCTCGCCAATCAGCGAGTTTGACGCGGCGTACACGCTGCAGCGCAGCCGTCACAAAGGACTGCGCGGCACGCCGCAGCTTCCCGTGTGCGCGGTGGTGATGCGCCCCGAGGGCAAGGCGTTGGAGTTTTACGCGTGCGCGGACGACACGGCGTATGTGCGCCGCGCCCTTTACCAGCCCTATCCCAAGGAGGACGAATACGAGGGGTGGGACATCCCCGAGCGGTGCTACCGCGCGGTGGTGTATATGACCGCCGCCCTGACCGCGCAGGCGTTGGGCGACGCAGACAAAGCCGCCGCACTGACACAGCAGAGCAGCGCGGCAATGATATGACGGGCGGCGCAGGCAAGTCCGCTTTTAGGAAAGGAACGAACAAAGAACGAGAATGAGTACGATACCGACGAAACAGATAGACGGCGATGTTGCGGTAGGGCGCAACGTGAGCATGGGCGGCACTGGCACGGTGCGCGGCTCTCTGACTGTGGGACACAACCTCACGGTGGAGGGGTGGCTTGAAGCCAAGAACATCAAAGGCCCGAGCAAGGGGCTTTTCAAGAGCGTGACGCAGCTCCGCGAGGCGTACCCCAACCCGAAAGACGGCTGGTGGGCATTGGTGGCAGTGTCGGGCAGCGCGGACAGCGACCACTTGGGGCAGCTCTATATGGCGGACGGCGGCACTTGGGTGGCGCAGGTGGACAGCAGCGGCAACCCCTTGATGAAAGGCAACCCCACGATAGACAGCACGGAGTACATGGAAGCCGTGGAGGAGCTGACAAAGGACGTGGAAGAGGTGAAAGTGGAACTTTCAGAGGTGAAAGACGACCACAAGCGCGACTTCGCGGCTTTGCAGACCACGCAGACCACGCAGGGCAACGCCATCAACGCAAACACCGCAAGCATAAAGACCGCGCAGGGAACCGCTGAAACGGCAAAGGCAGACGCGGCAAAGGCGCAAGCGGCAGCAGACAAGGCGCAGTCCGCCCTTGACGATTTCGAGGGAACGAAAGGCGCGGCGGGCGGCATCGCCCCGCTTGGCGCGGACGGCCTTATAAGCTCGCAGTACCTGCCCGAATATGTGGACGACGTGTTGGAGATAGGCGGCACGCGCAGCGGCATCACCGTGCTTGCGCAGACTGCGGAGAAGAAATCCACGGACGACAAATGCACCGTCGTGTACAATGAGGACAAGGGCGTGTTTGTCCTTGCCGTGGCATCCGCTGTCGCGGTAATCGGCGGCGGCTCGTTCTTTACCTATTACAGCGGCTGGACGGACGCGGACACTTTCGGCACGCAGACGGAGAACGGCGTTGTCCCCCACAGAGGGAAACTCTATGTGGACGCGGCAGGGAAGAAAGCGTATTGCTGGAGCGGCGCGGCACTGGTGGCGGTAGGCACGGACTTGGCACTCGGACACGAGAGCGGCAACGCGTACCCCGGAGACGAGGGCGCGGCACTCGCGGTGTGGAAAGAGACCGCAGACGGCGACATTGCCGACTTGAAGACCTTTGCCGAAACGCAGAAGACGCTGCAAGCAGCCGACTGCGTGGTGAACGCCAACACCCTTTTGGGCTATGGCGACACGCCGCGCGAGTTCGTTTTTTCGGAGGTGCTTTCCAAGCTATGGGAGAACGGCGCGGACATCAAGAAGCCCGGCGTGGTGGTGACCTTTATGGCAAGCGGCGGATGGAAGAGCAAGCAGTGGACTAACGCGGGAAGCAAGGGCGAGAGCGACTGGAAGAACGAGGGCAACTGGAGCGACTTTGGCGGCGGAGGAAGCGCGATAGGGAACACCGTCAACGTCAACGCCCTTTGCGGGGAGGGGACGTACACCCTTTCC
This sequence comes from uncultured Oscillospiraceae bacterium, assembly GCA_963625935.1. Lineage (GTDB taxonomy): Bacteria > Bacteroidota > Bacteroidia > Bacteroidales > Bacteroidaceae > Alloprevotella. The sequence continues at coordinate 10,279 of CAVFVD010000005.1, forward strand.
GACGCAATCAAAGCCGTGCAGGCCAAGGAAGAGGAAACGGGGCAGACCTACTTGAAAGGCGGCGTAGTGCTGACCTACAAGACAAGCGAGACCACGTCAAGCGGTTTGCCCAAATGGGAAGCGCGCCAATTCATCCTCACGGCGGACGACCTTGACGCGGACGATGAAAAGCCTTGGGTGGAGTTCGGCGGAAGCGGCGGCGGCAACGTCGCCACGTCCGACACGCCCGCAGAGGGCGGCAAGGACGCGTTCTCAACGGGCGGCGCGTACACGAACATACCCGCAGACCTGCATCTGGAAAAGACCGACAACAACACCTACAAGCTGTGGATGACCAACGCAGGGGAGCAGCAAGTGGGCAACGAGGTTCAGTTTCAAGCAGGCGGCGAGGGCGGCGGCGGTGGCACGGGAACCGTGATGAGCGTGCAGTGCGAGCAAAGCCCGCTTTATGCCAAGGCAGGCGGAAGCGTCATTATCAAAGCGTCGGTGCGGAGCGTCACCACGGTGGGCAGCGACGAGAGCAGCAACGTCATTGAGAAAGTGGTGCTGAAAGACCGCGACACGGGGCAGACGCTTGAGACATTCGCATTCAACAAGGCATCGTCCGCGAGCAGCGACACCTACGACTTTGAGATGGACGTGAGCAGCTATTTCGTGACCGCGTCAACAAGACGTTTCCAGCTTGTGGCGTATGACGACGCGGGCAACACGGGAAGCCGCAACTTGAACGTGAGCGGCGTGGACGTGACGATAACCAGCGTGCAGACCTTGAACTACACGGCAAGCACGGCGCTTGCGGTCGGCGGCTCGGCGAAGAGCATATCAATGTACAAATTCGCCAACAACGCGTCCGACAAGGGCATCAAGGCTGTGACGGAGATATACCTCGGCGGAGAATGGCAGACGCTTGGCACGGACACGGTGCAGAACACCTACTCCCACAACATCACGATAGACCCGAACAACTGCCTTGGCCAGAAGCTGGCGCACGGCGCGTACCCCTTGCGCATACACGGGGAAGACATCGGCTCGGGCGTTACGGGCAACTATCTGCACACAGCTGTTTTTGTGGTGGACAGCGCGAACACCACGCCGCTTGTGGCGATGAGGTGGTACACCGAGGGACTGCAAGGCACGCGCAAGAACTATGAGAACATAGAAGTGGACTATGCCGTGTATGTCTCAAACGACGACGAGCCGCAAGCCAAGGTGTCCTATGACGGCGCGACCGCCACGTCTACGGTGGCTTACCGCAGCAAGACCTACACTTTCAAGAAGCAAGTGTCGGAGAGCGTGCATGACGGCACGAAGACGATAGAGGTGTACGCGTCGTGCGGCGGCGCAAGCTCGGAAACGGCAGTCTTCGTGGTGGACGGCTCGCTTGTGGACATAGAGGAGTTTGACACGTCGCGCGAGTTTGACATCAGCTTTGACACCCGCAGCAACAGCGAGACCGACAAGACCATCAAGGACGGCGACGTGGAAATAACTGTGACGGGCTGCAACTGGTCAAGCAACGGCTTCGTGAAAGACAGCTACAACACGGAAAGCTACGGGACTGACAGCGACAAGGGACGCATGGCTCTGCGCATAGCGGAGGACATGAAAGCCGTCTGCACCTACAAGCCTTTCAAGGGGACGGACATCCAGCAGAACGGAATGGCGTTGAGTTTTACGGTGAAAGTGAAGAACGTGGCAGACCGCACGGCAAAGCTCATAGACTGCCTTGGCGACAACACGCTCGGCTTCTACCTCACGGGCGAGAAACTCGTGTTCACCTGCGACGGCGGCGCGGCGGCAGACCCCGAAAACCTCGGAGCGCAGAAGACCGCCGTTGCATTGTACGCCACGGACAAGGAGACGCGCTTTGACATCGTGATAGAGCCGACGAGCGCAGCCCCTTACTCCGGCATCGGAAGCGTGAAGATATTTGTGAACGGAGACGAAGCCGCCGCAACGTACTACGAAGCAGGCGGTTTCGCCAACAACGACATGCAGATGCAGTTTGACGGCACGAACGCCGACATCTACCTGTACCGCTGCACGGCGTGGGCGACGTGGTACAACTACCGCCAAGCGTTCGACAACTACCTTGTGGGGCAAAAGGACGCGGACGCGATGCTCGCGGAGTATGACAAGAACCAAGTGATGGCATCACAGACCGCAGAGGGCGTGACCAAGGACAGGCCCACGCTTTCCGCGTGCATGAGCGCGGGCTTGTGCTGCGTGACGCTCTTGAAGAACCACGACACGTCCGCCGAATTGGAAAGCAGCTACCCCGGCTACCTTGACGGGCTTTACGGCGACAAGAAGGCCAAGGCGTACTTTGACTGGGTGCTGCGCTTCCCCGACCGCCCGTGGCAGGACTGCAAGGTGTACAACGTGCCTACCACCAACCAAGGCACAACATCCTCGCAGCGGCCTATCAAGAACAAGAAAGGCAAGTTCAAGAACTGCACGATAGAGATGCTGCACACGGAGGACGATTTCAAGGACGACGCGGCGGCGCTTGCGAAGTTCCAGGCGGCGCAGAAGATGGCGAAGAAGAGCAAGGTGCAGGTCATTGACGGCGGCTTGTGGGTGAAGACCATCACGATAAAGGTGGACTACTCCGACTCCACTGGCGCGAACAACGGCGCGACGATGGAGCTTTTCAACAGGACGCAGCGCGCGCTCGGCGCGGACTATATGACCCCTGCGCAGAACGCCTACAACGGCGAGGGGACGATGAACACGAGCATTGACAGCGTGCCGTGCGCCCTCTTCCGCACAGACATAAACAGCGTGGACGCGGAGAGCGAGACCTACGCCTATTTCCACGCCAAGGCGAATTTCAACGTGGACAAGGGCAACCCCGACTTTTTCGGCTTTGAGAAAGTGGACGGCTACAACGGCGGCTGCCTTAACTACGGGGACTTTGTTGAGCTTGTGGCGGAGCGCGGGCAGACGCTTGACGCTTTCAAGACACAGACGCTTGCGGACACAAGCTCGCTTGTGGCATCCAATATATATATGCTGAGCGAATGGTGCGGCGAGAAACACTATTTCTTGGAGAACGACGGAAGCGGCTCTATGACAGAGACCGCCGCCACCGCCGACCCGGAAACTCTGGACAAGACGCTTGCGGAGGTGCAGGCAGAAGACGTTGCCGGGTACGACTGGGGAACCGTGTACTTGACAAGTGACGGGAAGTATGTGAAGTACAGCGGCGGAAAGTGGAAAGACACCACGGGCGAGATGAGCTATGACGCGAACACCAAGAAATGGGGTGTGACCGGGCGCGTGCTGAACCCCGTGGAGTGCTACGAGTACTTGAAGTACAACTCCCTTTGCTGGCTGCAGGGCGTGAACAACGTGGACGACCTCATGAAGCTTGACGAAAGCACAGGCGAACCCGTATGGCTCGGCTTCTACGAGAGCCGCTATCCCGACGACGACGACCTCAACGCGCTCTACGCCAACGGGAAGAAAGTGCCTTGCAAGCTCTACAAGTGGCTTGAGTGGACGCAGCAATGCTCGCAAGACCTCACGGAGGCGGACGGCAACATCAAGCTGCACGGCGAGGAAGTGAGCGGCACAAAGGAGAACCGCTTGAAGAAATGGAGCGAGGAGCTTTACCTGCACGCAAGCGTGCAAAGCACGGGCGCGTACATCATCGGCTCTGACTATGTGCTTGCCGTAGACCAACGGAGCAAGAACATGATGATAGCGTTCTACCTTGACACGAACGGGCTTAACCGCGCGTATTTCAACCACTGGTATGACGGCGACTGCTGCTGGCTTGCGGACAACGACTGCGGCATCACCATTCCCTGGAACTTGGACAGCGCGAACGACCCCGACCACAAGTACCAAGGGTGGAACTCGGTAATGTTCAAGCAAGGCTACGCGGCGGCGAACTACTGGCTCTCCGACAACGGCGGGGACAAGATAACGCTGCACGACATTGCGGGCAAGATGCGCAACGCCTATTCTGACGGCATCAAGATATTCTCCGCAGACGGCTGCAAGAAGCTATGGATAACCGACCGCATAGAGAAATGGGCGAAAGTGACCAGCTCGTTTGACGGCGAGCGCAAGTACATAGAGAACTCCCAAAACGGGTCGAACTATTACTACGCCGTGCACGGGCTGCGCTACGAGGACTTGCCCGTCACGTTCGCGAAGCGTTTCGCTTACAGGGACGGCTACTTCCAAGTGGGCGATTTGTACGACAGCTCGTTTGCGATGCGTGCCACGGGGACGGACATCCGCGTCAAGATAACCGCCGCGCAGGACGGCTTCTTCGGTCTTGGCGTAGACCGCGCCGACACCTGCACGGACAGCTGCTATCTGAAAGCGGGCGAGAGCTACACGCTGAAGAGCGGGGTGACAGACACGGGGAGCGGCACAATGCTCTACGTTTTCGGCGCGAAGAACTTGGCAAGCCTTGACCTGAGCGGCTGCACCCCGAAAGGCGCTGCCTTTGACATCTCAACGTGCGAGCTGCTGCAAGAGCTGATATTCGGCGGGGAAGACTATGCACCCCTAAGTGACGCAATCTCTAATCTGTCCCTCGGCAACAAGAGTTTCCTGCGCCGCATTGACGTGCGGAACACCGCAATAACAGGCATAGACGCAAGCAAATGCCCGCGTCTGCGTGAGGTGCTTGCAAGCGGCTCGCCGCTGTCAACCATCACGCTTGCGGAGACCGCGCCGATAGAGACGCTTGAGCTTCCCGCCACGATGACGGCTTTGAAATTCAAGAACCTCCCGAAGCTGTCATACCCCGGCGGGCTGACGATAGCGGGGATGAAGAGCGTGCAGAGCGTGCTGCTTGACAATTGCCCGAACATAGACACGATGGAGCTTCTGTGGGCAATCACGGACGCGGGGTCTCTGAAGAGGGCGCGAATAACAGGCATCAACGCCACGGCAAGCGTGTCAATGCTGCGTGCCATCAAGAAAAGCGGCGCGGTGGGAATGGACGCGGACGGCAACCAGTATGACGAGAGCGGGCAGTGCAGCGGACTTGTGGGACGCTGGATACTGACCGAGCTTGCGGAGGACAGCGAGGTGGAGGAGCTGGCCAAGTATTTCCCGAAGCTGGCTGTGTACAACTCGCAGTACTCCTACATCACCTTTGACGACGCGGAGGAGAACTCGGCGAACATCACCAACCCCGAGAACGGCTCGTTTGGCGACAGCTACCAAGTGTCGGGGCATTTCAAGCGTTATGACGAGGAGTGCCACACATACAAATGCTCGTATGACACAACGGACGCGGACAACCCGAAGATGGTGTGCGAACAGGTGAGCGACAGCGACTACGCCTATATGGCGGACGGCACGGAGTGGGACCCGACCGACAGCACAGGCGCAGGCTATGACGTGATGAAGCGGATGAAGCCCTACTGGTACAAGGGCGTGAACGATTTCAAGAACCAGCAGAAGCATTTCTTCCTCTCGTGCAGCGAGGACGAGCCGCTTTCAACGGCGGAGAAATGCGTGCGGACAAAGCTCGCCGACTGCCTGCGCTCAAAGGAGCATGGCTTGGACACGACAAAGCTCGTGACTGGCGGGGCATACGCCCTTGCCGAACTGAGCGGACACAACGTGTACGCCGTGGACGTTGAGGGAATGAAGCAAGTGAGATGGCCGGGAATGAACGACGCCACTTACGGCGCGGTTTTCACGGACGAGGAGGACAAGGTTGTCGGCACGTTCAATATGGTCGTGACGGACAAGAACCAGCAGTTTGACTTTAACGAGAGCAACGGGGACTATGTGTTCTGCCCCGTGCCGAACGGCGCGAAGACATTCCTGTTCACGTCCGCGAAAGGCCTTGACGACTTGGAGTGCATCACCGTGGACAGCGAAGCGATAGAAGCCATAGAGCCGGAGTGGGTGCATACGCGGGAGAGGCTGATAGGCGTGTACCATATTTCAAAAGACAAATACGGAAGAGCGCGCAGCCTGAGCGGCGCGACTGTGCAACGCGGAGACGGCACATCCACCACCAACACCGACTGGAAGTATGACGAGAACGGGCGCGTGGCGAACACCACGGTCCCATCGTCCGCGATGCACTACACCTACAAGGACTTTATGAACCTCTGCGAGATGCGCGGCAAGGGCTACCAAGCCATAGACTACGAGGCGATGAAAGACTTGGCGAACATCGTAATGGCACTTGTAGGCACAAGGGACATCCAGAAAGTCTGCGGCTCGGGGGCGCAGAGCACCTACGGCACGACAGGCGCGTTAAACAAATACGGCAACCACATGAGCACCGACCTTGCGGGTGCGTATTTGCCCGGAAACGTCATCTTCGGCATACAGATGATGGTGTCGTGCGCTGCCGAGTTTGTGGACAACGTGGCGGTGAACGTAAGCACGTTCAAGTCGTGGAAGAAGCGCAAGTGCGTCGCCGACAACTACGAAGACCCGCTTGACGCGAAATGGCACATCTACGACCCCGTGACGGGTACGGAGCGCGTGGTGCAGGGGCTTTCCTCGGGCGGCTGCGTCTCCCGCGTCAAGTTCGGCAGGTACGCGGACATCATCGCGACGAAGTACAACAGCGAGACATCGGGACACCATCTCAACTACACCGACACGCAGACCTATAGTGCTACAAGAGGGCGCGGCATTTGCAGAGGCTCAATAAACGGCAGTACCGGCGGAGGCCTTGTGAATTCAGACGTTTGCTCGCCAAACACGAGCTACATGTCATCAACCTCGCGCCTTATGTACACGGGCAAGATAGAGATAAAGTGACGCAAGAGGGCAAGGGGACGCGTGCCAGACTGAACGGCACGCGCGTCCCAAGCCCTTTGGCGGGAATGAGGAACAGACAAAACAAACAGCTATGGGAATGATGAAGAGATACGGAGCGAACGGACGGGCGGACGGGCTTATGAACATAGGCCGTCAGGACTGGGCGTTGACGTACGGGTACGGCACGGACGAGGTCGGCGCGTGGAACTGGTGCGGGCTTTATGCGCGAAAGCCCACGGCAGAGGAAGTGAAGCAAGCCGTGCGTGACGCGATAGACGCGGAGACGAAAGACAAGATAGTCAACCGCTTTGAGTATGACGGGACGCGCGTGTACCTGTCAGACGAGAAGCAGCGGAATTTCGCGTCCATAGAGAGCAACGCGGACATCACGTTTCCGCTCACGCTGAAGCTCAACGAGGAAGCGGACGGCACGCCCGTCTACCACACGTTTGCGGCGCGGGAGGATTTCGTGGCGTTCAGCAAGGCTGCGTCCTCACACATACTTGAAGCCATACAAGAGGGGTGGAGAGAGAAAGACAGCGTGGATTGGAGCGTGTTCGGCATAGGGTAAACAAAAGAAAAACGGAACAAAGGCAGAATGAGAAGCATCAAGTACATAGCGGTTCACTGCACCGCATCAAGCCCGAAAACCACCATCGGCGATTTGCGGGCGGAGTTCAAGAGAAAGGGATGGAAGAACCCCGGATACCACTATGTTGTCGCGCGAGACGGCGCGGTGACGCAGTTGCTGTCCGAGGAGGGAGTGAGCAACGGCGTGAAAGGGTACAACTCCGTTTCCGTCAACGTGGCATATATTGGCGGCATAGACGGCAGCGGCAAGGCGGTGGACAACCGCACGGACGAGCAGAAGACCGCGCTGCGCGTTTTGCTCCGCAAGCTGCGGAAGAGTTACCCGAAAGCCGTGATACAGGGGCATCGGGACTTTTCCCCCGACAAGAACGGGGACGGGAGGATAACCCCCGATGAATGGGTGAAACAATGCCCGTGCTTTGACGCGCGTGCGGAATACGCGGGAATATGACAGAGTACACGGGAGTTCTGACGAGCGGGGCGAACCCGCTTGTGACCGCCACGGCGGGCGGGCTGATACTGACGGACGGCGCGTTCCTTTCCGAGGTGATGGTCGCCTTGTACGACTTGCGGTGGGCGGTGCTGTTTATAGCAATGCTCGTGTTCACCGACTTGTGGAGCGGGCTTGCGGCGAGCGTGCGCGTGCGCGGGGAAGATTTCCGCATAAGCCGCGCGATGCGGCGCACGGCGGCGAAGTTCTGCGAGTACGTCAGCTTTATCATCTTCGCGCTCCTCCTTTACAAGGGGTGCGTTGCCCCATTCGGGTACGGCACGGACGCGATGGGCGCGGGGTGCGGAGCGGTGGTAGCCTTACTGATAGAAGCCGACAGCATCTACGGACACGTCTGCGACTTGCACGGGATACGCAACCGCCCGAGCCTTAAACGCTTTTTCGTGGCGTGGCTGAAACGGCGCAGCGCGGACGCGGGCGCGGCGTTGGAGGAGACGCTGGAAGAAGCGGAGAACAAAAACAAAGAGCAGCTATGAGAATGTTTGGAAGAGGTTTTTTGTTGCTTGCCGTCCTGTTGTGCGCCTTGCTTTCGGGCTGCGCACGCAGGGCGGTCAAGGAGCGCGAGTGGAGCGTAACGCGCGACACAATATGGCGCGTGCGGACGGACACCATATTAAGGACGGACACCGTGCGAAGCCGCGCAGAGGTGGTAACGCGCGACACCGTGCTTTTGACCGTAAGGGAGCGCGTGGTGGTGGACACTGCGGGGCGCGTGACGTTCCGCGAGGTGTATGCAAACCGCGAGCGCGTGAGCGATAGGACGGCGAACACAGAGAGCAAGGAACAAGCAACGGAGCGCACGGCGGCGAGAGAGAACACGGGCAAATCGTCCGTCACGGAGCAGGGCAAGGAGAGCAAGCAGAGCGGGGGCGGAGTGTCCTCGCTGCGGTTTGCCCTTTACTCCTTGGCAGTTGCGTGCGCGGCGTTGCTCGTTTTGTCGTGGCTTATTACGCGCAAGAAATGAGAAAGCGTCTGCGGATGATATACGCCGCCACCTTGGCGGCGGTTATAGCGCGTTGCGGAGTGACGTTGGCGGGGATGGCACGCTCCCGAAAGGCGGAGTGCTGCCTTGCCCGCGCCGTCCTTGTGCTTACGCTTCTGCGGTTAGGCATGACCGAGCCGACCGTGCGCGAGCTTACGGGGATGAGCCAGCAGCGCGTCAACTATATAAAGAACACCCCTCCGCAGCGTTTGGCGCACTTGGAGGGGCGTATCCTTTCCGCCAGAGTTTGGGGTGACGTGAAACGCTTCAAGGACGAAGAGGGCGAAGAGGGAGAGGACGGGGAGTAAATTCCCAAATTCGGGAATTATTCCGCGTCAAGCGCGAGTATCACCCTGCGGACGGCATCGTCAACTTTCTTCTCGTTGCGTTTTATATATACGTCCGTCATTCGGTACTGTTGGCGGTGACCGAGAGCCGCGTCAATGACCGCATCGGAAATGTCAATGTCCGCCGCTATCGTAGCCCAAGAGTGCCGCGCCCAATAGGTCGTGAGTTCGGGGAAAAGCGGCTTCCCGTTTTTGCCCTTGACGGAGCGGAACGCGGCGTTAGCTTTCGCGATAAGCGTTTTTCTTTCCGGGTAATCCTCCCCGTAGCGGACGAGCTTTGCTTTGCCCCTGCGCCGTTCTATGATTTCCGCCGCTTCCTTTGGTATGGACATTCGGCACGGCACGCCAGTTTTCGCGCGGCGGTAGTCAATGCGCCCATCCGCAGAGGGCGGCAGCTCCACAAGGTCGGCCGTGTTAATCCCCGCAAGGTAGAATGAGAGGAAGAAGAAGTCCGTGTAATACCTTTGCTCCTCCGTTTTCGGACAGTCGCGGAGCAAGCGCAGCTCCTTTGCCGAAAGCGACCTTTTCGCCGTGTCCTCCGTTGAAATGGAAAACTTGCGGAAAGGGTAAGCGTCAGCGGGGACTGCGTCACATTTCACGCCCTCGTTCCATACGGCGCGGATACAGCGCATATAAGAAGCCCGCGTGTTAGTTTTGCAGCCCTCTGCGGTCAGCCATTTGTCAAAGCCGCAGAGCCATTTGTAAGTGATGTCCGTGAACGTGAGCTTTCCCGTGTCCGCGTAGAGTTTCAGACGCGCCGCCGTGCTGTTGTAGGTGTTGCGCGTGTTCGCTTTTCCTTTGCCCGCCGCGTACTCTTCCAAGAACGGGAGGAAGAGCGGGGACGCGGTTTTTTCCTTTTCCGTGACGGCGGTCTCGTCAAGCAGGGCGGCGAGGTCACGCGCGTGCATTCCGCGAACGTTCTCCGTAAGGCTGACGGACACCAGCTTCAAGCGGAGCGTTGAGAGCTTCATAGCAAGAGCCTTGTTGAGCATCCTTTCATTCGGCACGCCCTTTACTTTCCCGTCCGCCCAATTCTCCTTTGCAATTCGCACCTCCGTAGGGATGAAAAACGCGGAGTTGCCGTTGCGCACCGAGATTTTCACGCGGTACAGCCCCGACTTGCTTTCCGCTCTTGTGTCAAGATAGAGGGAAATTCTCGCCATATAATCCTTGCGTTATAACGTGCTTGTAACGGGCAAAATCCTTGCACGAAACTTGCACGTTTTAGTAGCGCAAAAGTGCGCAAAATTGCGCAAAAAGGAACAAAATTGCACAAAAATTCGGGCTGTTTTGCGGGCTATTTGGGGCGTTGAAAAAGCAATAAATACTGAAAATCAAGCATATACACAAAATTTGCACGGAAATAAGCGGGATATCTTTGGGTAGAGAAAAGAGAGGATATGCACCGCGTGCGTACCCTCTCTTTTGCCGTATTGAGTATCAGCGACTTACAAGCCCCTTATATGTACATATACCGCCGCTGGGATGTACATATAGGAAAAACTCCAAGTATTCCCGTCGCTACGGGGACTATTTCCGCCGGAAGAAAGTGCCTTTCTGTGCTTCGGGAAACGTTCCTGCGCTCGGCGCGGACGGGCTTTGTAGTTAAACTTACATAAAAGTTTGCTGCGGAGTTTTTTCCTGGCGAGCCACAAAAAGGGCTAGCGTCCCTTGTGAAGCGCCAGCCCTTTTTTAGAGTAATGACCGTCAGGCGAAATTGCGCCGGGTGGGCGGCGCGGACGGGGCTGTTTTTACTTTCCTTCCAAGTCTTTCAGCACTACGTTGTAGCTCTTCCCGCCGTAGCCGCACCAGTAGCCAAGACCGCCCTTGATGTTGGTGTGTATGTTGTTTCCGGCCGAGAAGAAGGGGTTGCGGGAGAACGTCACGGTCGATTCGTAGTCGTTCCAAAACTCATAGCTTGCCTCGTCGATGGTGGCGAATTTCACGGAAAGGGTGTCGTTGACAGAGAACATGGGCGTGAAGCGCTTAATGTTCATAGTGTGTCCCACGCTGACCGTAAGGTAGGGGTTGGAGGCAAGGTGCGCGTTGTTGTACACGCCGAGGTACGAGGACTTCTGGTATTTGTCCTTGCCCTTGCGCTGCACGAGGAATTTGTAGCCAGCTGCCCCCTCGGCACGCTCCGACACATAGGCGTGCAGCTCGCGCAGGCTGTCGTTGCCGGCTATGCGCACGCTCTTGAAGGAGTCCACTGCGGCGGCTTGGGGGATGGTGGTGGAGGCCGTGGCGTGGTATTGCTTGTAGTCCACGGTCAGGAGGTAGGTGTGGCCCGCCTTGCCCCGTATGTCCGTGGAGGTGTAGCCGAAGGGCAGGGACTGGTTGCTCATTGTGCGGCCGCTAAGCGTGACGGTGTTGCCCTCATCGTCGGTGACAGACACCTTGGCCCAGCGTATCAGCAGACTGTCAAGGCGCTCCACTCCTTGCTCATCGGTCTGCGGGGTGACGGTCTGCGTGAGGAATACCATAGGGAAACCGCCGTCGTCAATCCATCCCTCTACCACTATCTGCGTGTCTACGGTAGGCACGTCGGTGTCGTCGCACCCCGAGAAAAGGGCGCATACGCCCAGCGTCAGGAGCCACAGCGTTTTGCGGCAAAATATCTTTTTCATGTCCGTGTCAGAATTTTATGGAGTAGCTTAACGAGGGGAGTGGGTAGCGCAGGAAGCTCACCGCGCTCAGGGAGAAGCCGGAGTCCTTCACGCGCAGGCGGTAGAAAAGCACGTTGTTGAAGCCGAAGGCGTTATAGAGCGAGAAGTTGAGCCTTTGCTCGCAGTGCGTGCGGAAGCGCAGCTTGTAGTTGACCGACAGGTCGACGCGCTTGTAAAGCGGCAGGCGGCAGGCGTTGTGCTCGCCGTACTGCGACACAAGGTATCCGTTGACGAGGTAGAACGCCTCGGGCATGGTGAAAGGCGTGCCGGACGCCACGATGCCCGTGGCTGACACGTCCCACTTGCGCGTGATGTGCCAGTTGACTACGGCGTTGAACTCGTGCTTGCGCTCGTAGTTGGAGGGGAATGTGCCGCAGAGGTTGCGGGAGTTGTATGTGCGCAAGGAGCGTCCCCAGGCGTAGCTCAGCCAGCCGGTGACGCGGCCGCGCTGCTTGATGAACTGCAGGCCGAAGCCGTAGTTGCGCCCGCGCCCTTCAAGGAGCGACGCGTCGAGGTCGTACGTGGAGGTGAAGGCATCGAGCATGCTGCCGTTGGTCTCCTTTTGGTGGTGCAGCCACTTGTAGTATCCCTCGGCCGTGAGCTTGTAGTCGCCGCCGAAGAGCTCGGTCTCGTAGAGAAGCGAAAGGCTCTCGGCTCTCTGAGCCTTGCGGTTGGGGGTGGTGACAAACCAGAACTCGATGGGGAAACCGGTCGAGGTGAATCCGGTTTGCTGCAAATACTGGTGGCGCATAGAGCCCTGCAAAGAGAGTTTCTGTTTGTCGCTTATGCGATAGGAGAGCGTCAGCTTGGGGTCGAACCCGAACTGCGCGTCACCCTCCTCGTACTTGTAGAGAGTGGCTCTCGCGCCAAGCTGTATGTTGAAGCGCGACGTGGGGCGCAGGAAAAGGTATTCGGCAAATAGCGCGGCCTCGTGCGCGTTCTCGTATGTCTGCGGCTCGTCGGCTGTGCTGTAGCTGCCATCTATGCGCGGCGACTGCGGGAGCGTGTGGTGGTACTGGTAGTGCGCTCCCGTGCTGAGTTGGGCGGTGGAGTAGCGCAGCAGGTAGCTGTATGTGGTGATGCTGCTGGGCATGCTCGCGCTGCTTGTGCCTTGGTTCACGTCAAGGTCGTTGCGGTAGCGCGACACGGAGAAACTTTGCCTCAGCTCGCGGCCGGCTCTCGGCGTGTAGAGCCAGGTCGCCTCGCCCGCGAGGTTCTTCCAGTTCATCTTCATGCTGGACCCCAGCTCCTCGGCGTCGTACTTCACATTGTCGCTGCCAAGGTAGAAGTTTGCCCAGAGCTGGTGCTTGTCGGACGCGCGGTAATGGATGGTGGCGTTGTAGTCGCCGAAGTTGTATTTAAGCTCGTTGCCGTCCATCTTCAGCCACTGACCGTAGAGGAGGTTCATATATGCCTCTCGCGCGGAGACGGCGATGTGGAGCTTCTCGCTTGGCTGCACGCGCACCGTGGCCTGTGAGGCGAGCGGCCCCACTTCGAGCTCGCCGCGCCAAGCGTTGTGCCGCCAGCCGCTGCGTGTGTTCTCCACCTCGGGCAGGTGCATCTTCAGCAGGCCGCCCAAGCGGCTCGGCGCGTCGGGGCGCACGAGCGTGGTGAACTCCATCGTGCTGAAGTGCAGACTGTTGAACGTGGAGAAAATGCCCATAAGGTGGGCGGGGTTGTACACTACGGCGTCGCCCATAAGCACGGCGTTTTGGCCGTTGTTGCAGCCTTGCACGTGAAGCCCGGCATCGGTCTCGTTGGACGTTTGCACCATTGGCAGAAGCTGGGCGTAGCGTATCGGGTTGGAGCTGCCAAGGACTTGCGGCATCAGCTGCAGCTGGCGCATGTCCATCTTTATGGTTCCGGCTTCAGACTTCTTGAGAAGTGACTTGTTGCGCTTTACGGCGACCACGGCCTCGCCGTCTATCTGGCGGTCGGCCAAGGAGTCGGCGACCTGTGCGGTGGCGGGTATGCCGAAAAGCGGGAGTAGGAATAGTAAATACTTGCGCACCTTGTTGGTATTGGGGTGAAAAACAGATTTGCGGCTTTGCCGCTGCGTCTTCTTGCTTGGGGACGGAGCGGAGGCCGTTTGCGGGGGTGGAAAGTGGGCAAGCGCCAAGCGGGGCGCTTGCTTCGGCTTTTGGTTGTGCCTACGAAAGACAGTCTGCCTGTCGGGCAGACTGTCTTCGCGGATTATTTTACAAGCTCCTTGAAAGAGTCAAGCAGACTGTTGAAACTGTCAACGAGTGACTTGAATGCCGATGCGGTGAAATAGTCGGCGAAGAAGTAGGACGTGCTGTCGTCAAAAGAGAGCACGGGCTCATATCTCCAGTAGCCCTTGTCGGCGGTGTCCCACGGCGTGTCGTAGTATTTCGCGCCAAGGAAAACGTCTGTCTGCTTCGTCTTCCCGCTATTGAAGTAAGTGCCAAAGTGGAGAAGCGCGTTGGCTTGTTTCAGGTTCTCCTTGAAAGTGGCCTCGTCGTGCTCCGCGTCGTCACAAGCGCCGAGATAGTCTATCAGGTCGAGCAGATTGTCGCATGTGCCTTCGATGCGAATCTTTCCAAGGATGTTGAAGCTAATCTTCACGCCGCCGCCGCTCGTGATGTGCTCGCCGCTCTCGGGGTCGTCGCTGTCTTCGTCGAAGTCCGTTTTCACATTCTCTACGCTGAGACCGCCGGAGAGTAAGAGCTTGTTGCCTTTCGTAAGGCTCACGCTGAAAGCTCCGTCACCCGTCTCTGCCGAGTAGCCGAGGCGGTCGACGTGGAAAGCGTAGTCCTCAAACTGGGCGGTGACTTCCGTGGAGAAAGCCATTGTGCTGAGGTCGTCGCCTTTGAGTTTGCTCAGGTCGGTCTTAACGGAAGTGTAAGCCAAAGTCTTTCCGTCCTGCGTGAGCGTCATCTCGACAAACTCGGGCACTTTGATGCTCTGCGTGTAGACTTGCTCCGTTGTGTAGTTGTTGCCGTCTTTCCACTCGGAGGAGTAATCGCCGTACGCGTCGGCAAGGGGCACTTCTATCTCGTCGCCGCTTGTGACGAGCTTCAATACGCACTGCTGCCCGTCTTTGCCGGTGAAGTAGAACTGCAAGTCGTCCGCGTCGGTGCGGGTCCATCCTTTCTCGCCTGCGGTAAAGTGTCCCTTGTAGTTGGAAAGGACGTAGACGCGCTCGTAATATTTTTGCGTGAAATATTCATAGTACGTGCTGCCGTCCTCGCCGGTTCTCTGCTTCGTTTCCGTAACGTCTTCGGTAAACTCGGTGTTTGCGTCCAGCGTCTCCTTGAACCATTCGGTCACAACCGTATTGTCGTAGTCCTCGTTGTCCAAGTATGCGTCTTTGACGTGCTTGCAAAGGTCGTTAAGCTCCGTGAAGTTGGCTGCGTCAAACTCTTTGATTAGCTCCTGTCCTACGCTTTCGAAGTACGCCTTCTGTTCGTCGCAGGTGAATTTGCGGTCCTCGTTGTAGTCCGTCCCGCTTCCGCCGTTGTTTCCTCCGTTTGTCTCTGTCGCGTCATCGTCACTGCACGAGGTGAGCGTGAGCGCGGGGGCTGCCGCAAAGAGGGCTGCCGACAGCAGGTATATGTATGTTCTCTTCATGTCTTCTCGTTTTTGCTTGGTAAACAGTCTGCCGCGCTGCGGCGTGACGGCGCGGGGAAAGTCGGAATAACGCCCTTGGTTGCAAAAATATGTATTATTTCTCTATTTTACCCTACAAGCCGCATCGGGGATGCGGTGGGGCGGGTCACAGATTGTCCCAAGCCAAATGGAATTCCGTCACCGCCTCAATGCCCTTGCGGAGCATGTCGAGCGGGAAGTTCTCGTTGGGCGAGTGGATGGCGTTGCTTTCCAGCCCAAAGCCCATAAGTACGGTTTTCACCCCGAGTACGCGCTCAAAGTCGCTGATGATGGGGATGCTGCCGCCGCGCCTTACGGCAAGCGGGCGTTTGCCGAACGCTTTCTCAAAGCCAATCTCAGCGGCGCGGTACGCGGGAAGCGTGATGGGGCAGACATAGCCCTCGCCGCCGTGCATCGGCGTGACTTTGACGCGCACGCAGCGAGGCGCGACGCTCTGCACGTAATCGCAGAACAGGACCGATATGCGCTCGTGCCGCTGGTGGGGCACAAGGCGGGTGGAAACTTTGGCAAAAGCCTTGGAAGGCAGCACGGTCTTGGAGCCTTCGCCCGTATAGCCGCCCCAAATGCCGCACACGTCAAAGGACGGGCGGCAGGCGTTGCGCTCTATGGTGGAGTAGCCCTTTTCGCCGCGCAGCTCGTCTACGCCAATGGCGGCTTTGTACTTTTCCTCGTCAAAGGGGATGGAGGCTATCATCTCGCGCTCGGCGGCAGGCAGCTCTTCCACGTCATCGTAAAAGTGGGGAATAGTGATGCGCCCGTCTTCGTCCGTCATCTTGGCGAGCATCTCGCAAAGCACGTTGACGGGATTGGCGACCGCGCCGCCGAAGTGCCCGGAATGCAGGTCGCGGCAGGGCCCCGTCACCTCTATCTCCCAGTACGCCAGCCCGCGCAGCCCCGTAGTGAGCGAGGGGAGGTCTGCGGAAAGCATGGAAGTGTCGCTCACAAGTATTACGTCAGAGCGGAGCAGCTCGCGGTGCTTTTCAAGGAAAGCTCCGAGCGAGGGAGAGCCGATCTCTTCCTCGCCTTCGAGGATGAACTTCACGTTGTGGCGCAGCAAGCCGCCGCGCACGAGGTACTCAAAGGCTTTCAGCTGCACGAAGCTCTGTCCCTTGTCGTCGTCTGCCCCGCGGGCGTAGATGCGTCCGTCGCGCACCTGCGGCTCGAAAGGCGGGGTGTCCCAAAGGGAGTCGGGACTTGTGGGCATCACGTCGTAGTGGCCGTAGACCAGAACCGTACGCTCTGCGCCCGGCACGCGCTTTTCGGCGTACACAAGCGGGTTGCCCTCGGAGGACATCACCTCTGCGGTGTCTGCGCCCGCCGCGAGGAGCAGCTCGCGCCAGCGTTCGGCGCAACGCTCCATATCGGCGTGGTGCGCGGGCTCGGCGCTTATGCTCGGAATGCGTATGAGACTGAAAAGTTCGTCAAGGAAGCGCGGCTCGTTCTCGCTTATATAAGTGCGTATGTCTGTCATAGTAGGTAGAATGTTGCGGTTTCACTTAGTCTTCGTGCTTCCACTCCACGGTCAGCGTGTTGTCCGCCACTTGCCGTCCGGCAATCATCACCGAAAATGACGCGGCGAAGCGTCCGCCGGCGGGGGAGTGGGAAAACTCTGTCCTATGTGTGTAGATGCTCAGGTCTATGTCGCCCGCCCGCTCCGTATGGTAGGGGCAGGGAAGCATACGCCCCTGCATGAAAGTCATACGCGAGGTGGTGTCGCCCCTGCGCTTCAGGTCGGCAAGGGTATCGGTCAGCAGCAGTGTCGCCGTCCCCTTGTTCTCTTTCTCGGGGTAGCGCAACATCACGCCGTTTTCCTCTATGAGGCAGCCGCCCGCGCTTTCCGTGCGTATTACGTCCTCGCCGTTCTCCGTTACGGATACGAGCACCGTCTGTATTGTGGCTTTCTTCAGCATTGTGGGAAGTTGGGTTTTATCTTATTCCGCGCTTGGACTTATCGCAGCACTTTTGCAGCCCGGCTCTTTCCGTGCCGCGTGACGTATACGCCGGGGCGCGAGGGGGAGGCTGTGCGGCGGCCCGATATGTCGTACCATTCGGTCTTGCCTTGCTTGTCGTCTCCGTTTTCTGCGGACACTGCGCCGATGCCCTGCGTGCCGGGTACGGTAAAAGATAGGGTCTGCGCGGCCGGCCATATTTTTCGCACGCGCAGCACGTAACTCTTGCCGGGCGTGAGTCCGGGGAAGCTCACTTCGTCCGTAACGCTGCCGCCAGCGGGCATATATATATAATGCGTGTAAGTGTCTCCCGTCTCGCTGCCTTCGTCCGCCACGTCATAGACAAAGCGTTCGGCGGCGCGCTCCGTAGCGGAGTTGTTGGTGAGCCGCACGCGCACGACAGCAGTAGTTTTGTCCTCAAATGAAATCTCGGGAACGGAGACAGAAATGTCCTGCGAGTGCCCTCCTGTCACGTCTATTGTTTCGCTCCAAATAGTCTGCAAACCGTCGGGCGTTATGGAAAGCCGCACTTTCCCCGCCGCCGTCAGCCGAGCGTGCAGGGAGACTTCCGCGCTCTCGCCGCCCGCGAGCGTGCAGCCAGTCATCGCGAGCCACTGCGCCTGATTGAAGAGCGCGGTGTCGGCGGGCAGGTTCTGCAAAAGCGCGAAGGGCGTGGTAAGGGCTTGGGACGTGGTGTTGCGTAGTCTGACCTTCACCTCCGTGAGCCGCCCCGTCATAGGCTGCTCAGGGAAGGTGACGGCCTCAACCGCAATTTCGCGCCCAGTGCGGGCAAGCGTGTCGGGAAGCGCAGCGTCTACCTCGTCCGGGCAACAGACGATGGCCTCTTGGTTGCAGAAGTAGCCCGAGCTGACATAGTTGTCGCGGTCGGCGGCAGGCTGGCTGGGGCAAAGGACATCGAGACGGAAGTAGCCGTCATACTGTCCGGCTCCGCCCCAATTGACGTGGAAGAAACCGTCCCCGTCCAAGCCGTCAATGACAAAGGCGTGGCCGTTTGTCTCCATAACCGCGCCGGCGAAATAAACCGGGCGGCGGGCGGCGATTTCGGAGGCTATCAAATTCCAAAAGTCTGCCGGGGCGTATTTGTAGCTGTCTATGTAGCGCACGTACTTGTAGCCGAAGACGCGCCGCAGGGGCTCTATGAGGCGCGTGCTGTTTGCGCCGCTCGAAGACTCTCCCCAGTTCATCCGCGCCGCCATCCCGAGGTAGTAGGAAAGGCGTCCCACGGCGTCGGCCTCTTCCTCCGTGTACGCTTCCGTGTCGTAGTTGTCGAGAATCAGACGCGTGTCCACCGTCTCGCCGGGCAGCACGTCGCCTATCTTGTAGTGTGCCGTCTCCCACCCATGCAGGGTGTCGAGCAAGGTGATCTGGCGGCGGTAGTAGGTGACTATTTGCTCCATAGCCGTTGCCACGCAGCCCACGACGCATCGCTCTTCGCTCACCGTGCCGTCATCGCGCGTGTAGTAGGGGCAGTAGCAGTTGTAGGGGGCTTCCTGGTGGCGCGCCGTAGTAAGCAGCTGCGGCACGGCTTCCCATTTAGTCACGCCGTCGGGCGGGTATGCTGAGGCTTTTGACGCGAGCAGTGCCTGCAAAGCCAAGGGCATTTTTCCGCAGCGTGCCGTTGTGCCGTAGCCCAATACGGACGCGTCGCCGTCGTCCTTTGCCACGAGGGCGAAACGCCCGTCCTCCGTGCTCAGCAAATAGCCTCGCGGCGCGTCGCGCAGGGTGAGTGCGGCGGGGGATACGGTCGCGCCGTACGATAGCAGGGCTTGTCCGTCCATGCGCCCTATTACGGTGGCGGCGGTGCGTCGCGCTTCGTCCTCCGTCACTGTGCGGGCGGAGAAAGTCAGGGCGTGCAAAAGCAAAAGCGGGAGCAAAAGGGCGAGTCTGCGGCTTTTCATTGTGTGTGGATGTAGGGGCGGTTATTGCTGTCCCGCCGAGATATTGAATTGTTTCCCCTCTCGTCCGTCCTCAAAGCCTTTTGCGTACCCCTCTTGGTATCCGCGGGCGTAGGTGGCGCGGTCGGCTGAGGAGGAGAAGGTGCTTGTGTCATCGTAGCCCGCGTCTTTTGCGTCGGCCGCGCCGTCGTCGCAGCCCGTGGCGTATCCGTCTTCGTATCCGGCCTCATAGGCTCCGCGCTTGTCCCGGCCGAGGATGGAGTCGGGTAGGGATGACACCGCTATGGTGTCGGCTACGGGCGGCAGGGATGCAGTGTCGGCGGTTGTGTCAGGCACTGCGACTTTCGTCTCTCTATTCGCAGCAGTCGTGTCAGCGTTTTTATCGGCATTGTTCTGTGTGGTGGTTTTAAGGAAAACTATTCCAGCGGTGAGCAATATGCCGATTATTATTACGGTGGCTATTCGCTGGCGGTTGTTTTGCCCTTTCTTGTTGTAGTTCATACGTCTGTGTGAATGCTCTCTCTTAGTGTTTTTGTATATAGTGTATAGGGTGGGCAATGTAGGAGCATTGCCCGCGTGTCAGTGTGTGGTCAGTTGACGGCGCGTCTTAGTTTCCGTCCCGCGTCCATCCTTAGGAAGATGAAGAGAAGCAGGGTGAAGCCCCAAAGCGAAGAGCCGCCGTAGCTGAAAAACGGCAGCGGGATGCCTATGACTGGGGTGAGTCCCATCACCATACCTATGTTGATGAACACATGGAATAGCAGTATGCTCACGACGCAGTATCCGTAGACGCGGGCAAACGTGGAGACTTGCTTCTCGGCTAAGTGTATGAGCCGCAGTATCAGGGCGAGGAAAAGCAGAAGCACGCCGGCGGAGCCGAGGAAGCCTTGCTCTTCGCCCACGGTGCAGAAGATGAAATCGGTGTCCTGTTCGGGGACGTATTTCAACTTTGTCTGTGTGCCGTTCATAAAGCCCTTTCCCTCCAGGCCGCCGGAGCCGATGGCTATCTTGCTTTGGTTGACGTTGTAGCCCGCATCGCGCTTGTCCTCGTTCATTCCCAGCAGCACCTGTATGCGCACCCGCTGGTGTTGCTCGAGTATGTTGTCGAGCGTGTAATCGGATGTGTAGAGAAAGGCCATACTTCCGAGCGTGAAGAGTGCGACGAGGATGCCACGGTTGGTATGCAGCTCCATCGACTCCCATACGAGGTAGCAGGCGAGAAGCACGCAAAGTCCGACAAAAGCCCAGGTTATGTCAAAGGGGACTATGAAAACGGAGACGAGGTGGCTGACCAGCAGCACGCCCGCGCCGAGCGGCAGGAAATAGCGGAAGACCCGCGTGCGGGGGATATAGACGCGTGTCATTCCCATAGTGAAAAGCCATATCATCACCAGCACAGCGTACTCTCCGACGGAGGACAGCGTGCCGGGCATCGGAGTCTCGCCGTAGCGTATGCCGACAACGAAGTATGCGACGGCGGCCACGGCGATGAAGAGTATGCTTCCGGGCATCCCTTCGCGGTAGAACATCAGGAAAAAAGCGCAGTAGACGAGCGCGGAGCCGGTCTCGCGCTGCATCACGATAAGCACCATCGGCAGCAGGATAAGGGCTGCGGCTTTGAAAAGGTTGCGCGTGTCGCTCAGGGTGAAGCCGTACTGGTTTATCAGCTTTGCCACGGCGAGCGCGGTGGCGCATTTGGCAAACTCGGCCGGCTGCACGTTGCATATCCCTATGTTTATCCACGAGCGCGACCCTTTGATGTCGTGTGCAACGAAAGGCGTGACCAGCAGCACCGCCATCATTCCCCAGTACAAAAGGCCTGCGAGGGTGTCGAAATAGCGGTCGTCGAGCATCAACAGCACAAAGGCGAGCGAAACGCCGCAGCCTATCCACACAAGCTGTTTGCCGGTGCGCGTGCCCCAGTCAAGGAAGTTTGTGTCGCCAAGCTCGTGCGTAGCGCCGCAGATGCTCAGCCAGCCGCAAGCCATCAGCACAAGGTAGAGCGCAACCACTACCCAGTCTACCGTATAAAGCGGAGAGCGGAGGTCTTTTTGCATAGCTATCGTCTCGTTTCTGAATGTGTGGATGTCCGGCCTTGCGCTTAGCGCACGTAGTCACCGTATTTTATGTGCATATTCTGGAAGTGCTGCGCCTTCTTTTCGGAGGCGGGGGAAAGCTTCCCGTTGAGGTACTGCTCCATTATGAGCGCGCCGATAGGCACGCCGTACACGTTGCCAAAGCCGCCGTTCTCCACATACACCGCGACGGCGATGCGCGGGTCGTTCATCGGCGCGAAGCCCATAAAGGCCGAGTGGTCGTGTCCGCGGTTTTGCGCCGTGCCGGTCTTTCCGCACACCTCATAACCCGGCAGGTCTGCCCCGCGGCATGTGCCGCCGAGCACGGCGCGGCGCATTCCCGCTGCGGCGTATTCGTACCATTTGCGATCCACGCCCGTGTATCGTTTTTCGTAGTATACGGGCTCGAGCACACCGTCTTGTATGGAGTGCGCCACGTGCGGCGTGATGAAGTACCCTCGGTTGGCGACAGTAGCGGCAAGGTTGCATATCTGCAAGGGCGTGGCGGTGACTTCGCCCTGGCCTATGGCGATGGAGATGACGGTCAGTCCGTTCCACGACTTGCGGTAAGCCTTGTCGTAGTATTCGGCGTTGGGAATCATTCCGCGCTTCTCGCCGGGCAGGTCAATTCCGAGCTTGTATCCGTAGCCCATCCGTACCATATAGTCCTTCCACACCGTCATTGCCTGCTGCACAGAGCCGTACTTGCGCTTGTTGCTTATCATGCGGAAGAGGTTCCAACAGAAGTAGGAGTTGCACGATGTGCCTATCGCCGGCACGAGGTTTATTGGCGAGGCGTGACCGTGGCATCCTACGTGCAGTCCCTTATAGTTGAATCCGTGGTGGCAGGGGAAAGAAATCTCAGGGTCTATGCTTCCCTCCTGCAAGCCCGTGAGAGCCTGCGTTATCTTAAAGGTAGAACCCGGCGGATACGTTCCCATAATGGCGCGGTTGAGGAGCGGCTTCATGATGTCGCGGCTCAGCGCCTTGTGATTCTTTCCCCGGTCGCGCCCGGTCATGATGCGCGGGTCGTAGGTCGGGGCAGAGGCCATACAGAGTATCTCTCCTGTCTTCGGCTCTATGGCGACTATCGCTCCGAGCTTGCCTTCCAGAAGGCGCTCGGCAAGTTCCTGTAAGTCGCGGTCAAGACCCAGCGTGAGGTTTTTGCCGGGTTGTGCGGCGCGGTCGTACTTTCCGTTTTGATAGTGCCCCTGTGTGCGTCCGCGTACGTCGCGCAGCATAATGCGCATACCCTTTTCGCCGCGCAGCTGCCGCTCGTATGAGCGTTCAACGCCCAGTTTGCCAATGTAGTCCCCGCTTCGGTAGTAGCCGTCTGAGTCGTTTTCAAGCTCGCGCTCGCTTATTTCGCCCACGTCGCCAAGGAGGTGGGCGGCAATTTTGCCGGCGTACTGCCGCGTGGAACGTTTCTCGACGCTGAAGCCATTAAAGCGGAAAAGTTTTTCCTTAAAGAGAGAGAACTCCTCTGCCGGTATTTGCGACATGAAGAGCTGGGGCGTGT
This sequence comes from uncultured Oscillospiraceae bacterium, assembly GCA_963625935.1. GTDB lineage: Bacteria > Bacteroidota > Bacteroidia > Bacteroidales > Bacteroidaceae > Alloprevotella. Next base: position 33,224 of record CAVFVD010000005.1, read on the forward strand.
AGCGGGAGTAGCCGGGATTTTTCGCCGGGTCTTTAATCTCTGCCATGCGCTGCTTATAGTACTCCGGCGTGATGCCCACGGTGCGGCAAAAGTCAAGGGTGTCCACGCCTTGCTGCTCTTTCATTACCACCATAATGTTATATGACGGCTCGTTGTACACAAGGATTCGTCCCTTGCGGTCAAGGATGAGGCCGCGGGAGGGGTATTGAATTTCCTTGCGGAAAGCGTTGGAGTCGGCGTTCTTCTTGTAGTCGTCGCTCCACAGCTGCAAGGTGAAAAGGCGCACAGTATATATCAGCACGATGGCGATAGCCACGCCGCCGATGACGTACTTGCGCAGTTCGTAGTTGTTGGAAGACATTCTTGAAGCCGTGGGTTGGTGGTGTGGGGTCAGCGGGTGCGGGCGTACTCGAGCGCGGCCACCACAAGCAGGGTAAGAGCCGTGCTGGCAACGACGCTTAGCGCGAGCGTGCCGGCGTCGTGGAAACTGAACGCCTCAAGCGTGAGAAAGCACAGGCAATGCAGGAGGCAGAGGGTGAAGGCGTAACGCAGAAAACCGCCCCACTTCATTGTGCGGCGCGAGGGATAGAAAGCGTTGTCATCGTCGTCGGACGGCGCGAAGAGGCGCAACACCCACGGCGTGACAAGTCCGCAGAGCGTCATCGACGCGGCGGCGACCCCGGGCGTGGTGGTGAAGAGGTCGAGCAAGAAGCCTAAGGCGAAGCCCAGCGCGACGTATGCCCAGCGCGGCGTGCTGTCGGGTAGTATGAGCAGAAAGTATATGTACGGCATCGGAGTGGCGTAGCCGTATATGTGAATGTGGTTCAGCACGAGCGCTTGCAACAGCAGCAGTCCGGCGAACCATAGGAAGCGGGAGACGACGGTCTGTATCATTTCTTCTCTATTCTACTGCGCGTCCGCCGTGTCCGCCTGCGTGGCGGTCGCGGCTTCTTTCGCGCGTTGTCACTCTGCGGGCTGCGCCGCTTCGGCGTGTGCGCGGAGCGTGTCTATCTCGGCTTTGTAGGGCGTGGTCACTACTGCCACGTCGCGCAGATTGGCGAAGTTTGTACCAAGAGCCACGTCGAGCTTGAACGACTGCCCGTCAGACGAGTTGCCCACGGAGCGCACGCGGCCCACGAATATCCCCGGCGGGAAGACGGCGGAGTATCCGCTTGTCTCCACCACGTCGCCGCGCTTCACGCGGGCGTAGCGCGGCACTTCGTCAAGGGTGGCGCGGCGGCGGCTCGTACCGTCCCATTGCAGGAAGCCGAAGTAGCCTTGTCCGCGCACGCGACAGCTCACGCTGCTCTTGCGGTTGGTGATAGGGATGACGAGGGAGTTGTGCGCGCCGGTAAGGTATACGATGCCTACCACGCCGCCGCCGCCCACAACGCCCATCTCGGGGCGCACGCCGTCGCTCTCACCACGGTCGATGACAAGGAAATCGTTGGCGCGTCCGCAGCCGTTTGACACCACCTTTGCGGGCAGCATGTCGTAGCCCGCGAGCTTTTCGCGCATCAGGCGTTCGGTGAGCGTGGTGTCGCGGGTGGCGTCGGCGAGGGCATCGCGCAGCGCGTTGTTTTCCTGTTGGAGGCGGATGTTGCTCTTTGTGAGTTCGCCGTTCACCTCGCTCAGGCGCAAGAATGCGGCGGTCTGCTGGAAGAGTCCGTCTACTTTTGCCACGGCGGAGTTGGCCGCGGTGAAGCACACGCTTCCGTGGTAGCTGTTGAACCTGAACATCAGGGCAAAGCTAAGCGCCTCGAGGAGGAGGAAAACAAAGAAGTGGTTGTTGCGTTGTAGGAAATCGAGCAGGTTGCGCATTGGGCTTGTGCTTATCCGTGCGGGGCGTGTCCCGCGCTTATGCGGCTTCAAGCCCCTCTGCCTTCCCGTGCGGCGGGATGGCGAAGGGGCTTGGGCTTGTGTGCGTGTCTGTGTCGCCGCCGGCGTTTTGCGGCGGCGGGTGCGGGCGGACTTGTGCGCCGCCCTATGGTCACCTCATGAGGAAGGTGAAGTTCTCGATGTTTTTCAGAGCGATGCCCGTGCCCTTTGCTACGCAGAGCAGCGGGTCTTCCGCCACGTGGAAGGGTATGCCCATCGCGTTGGCGAGACGCTTGTCAAGACCTCGCAGCAAGGCGCCGCCGCCGGTGAGGTAGATGCCGTTTTTCACGATGTCGGCGTAAAGCTCGGGCGGGGTGTTGGTCAGGGCGTTGAGCACGGCCTGCTCTATTTTCTTGATGGGGTCGTTAAGGCACTTGGCAATCTCTTGGTAGCATACGGGCACTTCCATAGGCATGGTGGTCACGCGGTTGGGGCCGTGCACCACGTAGTCCTCGGGCGCGTCGGGGAGGTCGGGCAGGGCAGCGCCTACCTTAATCTTGATGCGTTCTGCCATACGCTCGCTCACGCTCATCTGGTGGGTCTCGGTCATGTGCGCCATAATCGCCTCGTTGAAGTCGTCACCCGCCATCTTGATGGAGTTGTTGGAGACGATGCCGCCGAGGGAAATCACGGCAATCTCCGTCGTGCCGCCGCCGATGTCCACAACCATGTTGCCCTCGGGCGCGTTCACGTCCAGGCCGATGCCTATTGCTGCCGCCATGGGCTCATAGAGGAGGAAGACGTCGCGTCCGCCGGCGTGCTCGGCAGAGTCGCGCACGGCGCGGAGCTCAACCTCCGTGCTGCCCGACGGCACGCCAATCACCATGCGCAGCGAGGGGGAGAAGAGGCGCTTGCCTTTGTGCACCTTCTTTATAAGCCCGCGCATCATGAGTTCGCAGGCATTGAAGTCAGCAATTACGCCGTCGCGCAGGGGGCGCACTACGCGTATGTTGCTGTTGGTTTTCCCGTACATCAGCTTGGCCTGGTCGCCCACGGCAATCATTTTCTCCGTGTGCTGGTCAAGGGCGACGAAAGACGGCTCGTTGACGGCGATGGAGCCGTCGGCGAGTATGATGGTGTTGGCTGTGCCGAGGTCTATGGCCAACTCTTGCGTGAATGAGAAGAACTTTGAGAATATGCCCATCGTCTGTCTGTCTTGTTTTTCTTAGTGTGCCTTGCGCAGGGCGCGGGGGTCATTTCCCCTCAAACCACGCGTGGATGGCGGTGTCGTAATGGCTGCTCACGCCAAAGGCGCGGGTGGCGAACCAGCGGCGCTCCTCGAGCTCGGTCTGCGCCCCGTTCTTCTTCACGATGTCAAGCAGCGGCTTGTACTCGGCCTTGGAGGGCACAATCACCACGTCGCCGAAGTTTTTCGCGCCGGCGCGTATGAGCGAAATGCCGCCTATGTCTATCTTCTCGATGATGTCCGCCTCGCTGGCTCCGCTGGCTACCGTGTCCTCAAAGGGGTAGAGGTCGACGACGACGAGGTCAATCTCCGGTATGGCGTAGTGTTCCATTTCCGCTTTGTCCTCTGCCAGCTCGCGGCGGCCCAGGATGCCTCCGAAGACTTTCGGGTGGAGCGTCTTCACGCGCCCGCCGAGTATGGAGGGGTAGGTGGTCAGGTCCTCCACCTTTTGGCAGGGGTAGCCAAGGGACTCAATGAACTTTTGCGTGCCGCCCGTGGAGAGGAAATGCACTCCCTGCGCGTGCAGGGCGGCAAGCAGCTCGTCCAGCCCGTCTTTGTGGTATACGGAGACGAGGGCGGTCTTGATGGTTTTTGTAGCGGACATATCTTTTTTCCGGGATTGTTTTCGGATGTTTTCCCCGCAGTTGGGGTTTTGCTTGCAAAATTACTTTTTTCCCTTGAAAGTCAAGCCGCCCGCCGCCGCCAAATTCTTTGCGCCCGCTCCTCGTCGCCCTTCCGCCCTCGCGTGAGTGTCTCGCTCGACTCTTGTGCGGTGTGTCTTCGCGCGTGTTTTTGGGGTGCTTCCGGCTGCATATTCTCTGCATGTCTATGCAGTCCGCAGGTGCCGCGCCGGCGAGGCCGATTTGCATTTCGCCTTTTTATTTCGTATCTTTGTATTGTAAAGGAGACATACTCGGGCAGTGTGTCTCCTTTATTTATGTCCTTGTTGATTGTCAACAAGTTACAAGGCTTTAATGTGTACATATAGCGCCGCCGGTATGTACATATAGGAAAAACTCCAAGTATTCCTGTCGCTCCAGAGCCTATTCCAGTCCGGAGAAAGTGCCTTTCTCTTCCTTGTAGGTGCTTGGATATAGCGCAAAGGCCGCTCTGCGCGTATTAAAGATACTTAAAGTTTTGGGCGGGAATAGGCGGTTTTATGCAAGAAAAGCTGCATAATTATGCAGGACGCGTTAGTCGGGTCGGGCGGCGGCGTAACAGGGCGGCAGAAGCGGCTTGCCGGTGTCCTCAAATCCCTAAAAATCGGTAAAAACACGCATTCTTATATATAGCGTCTTCGGCGGTAATGGAAAAAGGGCTTAACTTTGCGCGAAAATGTGGCGGGACAAGCGGCGCATGCGCCCGCTGCGAAAATTGATAAAACGCAACAACGCAAAGACACCGGCGCGGCGGCAAGGCTGCCCCGCGTAGAATGATTTTATGGCAAAGACAACAGAACAACTCGTAGAGACCATCATCAAAGGCATACAGGAGAAGAAAGGCCGCGGCATAGTCACCGTCGACATGCGCGGCATTGACACCGCCCCGGCAGCCTATTTCGTGCTGTGCAACGGCGGCTCACCGCAGCAGGTGCAGGCAATCGAGGACTCCGTGGAAGAGACCGCCCGCAAAGAGGCGCAGGAGAAGCCGGCGAAAGTGGCGGGCATGCAAAACGCCGAATGGGTGGCGATGGACTACGGCACGGTGATGGTGCACATTTTCTTGCCCGATGCTCGCGAGTTCTACGACCTTGAGAGCCTTTGGGACGACGCGAAGGTGACCACCGTGCCCGACCTCGACTGACACGCCCCTTTGCGCTGCCGCCTCAGTGCGGAACCGATTGCTCCGTGAGCGGAGGGCGGCGCAGAGATTTTGTTTCCCAAACGAAAGTCCGCACAAGCGGAACGGCAAGCCTCGCGGCGCAGAGAGCGCGAGCGGCGGTCTGCCACAAACGAAGATAACCCGAAGATGAACAATAACCAACTCGGCCCGACGAGGCAGGGCGCGAACGGCGGAAACGGCGGCAAGCAGCCCGGCGGGCGCATGCCGCGCTTCAGCCTTTCCTGGCTTTATATCCTCATCATCATAGGCCTCGGCTACATGCTCTACCAAGGCAATCGCGGCGACAACGGCGGGATGAACAAGGAGGTGGACTACTCCGCCTTCCGCGCCTATGTGCAGCAGGGCATGGCCAAGGAGGTGGTGGTCAACAAGTCTGACGGCGTGGCACGCATCGTGCTTCGCCCGGAGTACATACGGCAGATTTTCCACGCCGGAACCGACCAAGTGGGCACAGCCCCGACCGTGTCGGCGAAATACCCCTCCATAGAAAACGTAACAAGCTATCTCGACGCGACGTACAAAGGCCCGCTGCGCTACGAAGAGAACGACCGCCTCTTTGTCACGCTTCTCAGCAGCGTGCTGCCTATCCTGCTGCTCGTCTTCTTGTGGTATTTCCTCATGAAGCGTATGGGCGGCGGCGCTATGGGCGGCGGCATTTTCAATGTGGGCAAGAGCAAGGCGCGGCTCTTTGAGAAAAACGGCAAAAACTCCACGCACGTCACTTTCAAAGACGTTGCGGGGCAGGAGGGAGCCAAGCAGGAGATACGCGAGATTGTCGATTTCCTGAAAAATCCCCAGAAGTACACCGAGCTCGGCGGCAAGATTCCCAAGGGCGCGCTGCTTGTAGGTCCTCCGGGCACGGGCAAGACGCTTTTGGCAAAAGCCGTTGCGGGCGAGGCAGACGTTCCGTTCTTCTCCATGTCGGGAAGTGACTTCGTCGAGATGTTTGTCGGCGTGGGCGCAAGCCGTGTGCGCGACCTCTTCGCGCAGGCAAAGGAGAAAGCGCCCTGCATCATCTTCATCGACGAAGTAGACGCCATAGGCCGCGCACGCGGAAAGAATCCATCAATGGGCGGCAACGACGAGCGCGAAAACACGCTCAACCAGCTGCTCACGGAGATGGACGGCTTCGGCACTAACACGGGTGTCATAGTCCTCGCTGCCACCAACCGCGTGGAGATACTCGACAAGGCACTGCTCCGCGCCGGGCGTTTCGACCGTCAGATACACGTCGACCTGCCCGAGCTTTCGGAGCGCGTGGCCATATTTAAGGTGCATCTCAAGCCGCTCAAACTCGAAAAAGACCTTGACATAGAGTTGCTTGCCCGCCAGACTCCGGGCTTCTCGGGCGCGGACATTGCCAACGTGTGCAACGAGGCGGCGCTCATCGCCGCACGCCACGACAGCAAGACCGTAGGGCGGCAGGATTTCCTTGACGCAGTGGACCGCATCATCGGCGGTTTGGAACGCACGTCAAAGGTGATGACTGAGGAGGAAAAGCGCAGCATCGCCATACATGAGGCAGGGCATGCCTCCGTTTCCTGGCTTCTGCGCTACGCCAACCCGCTCGTGAAAGTCACCATCGTTCCGCGCGGACAGGCACTCGGCGCGGCGTGGTACTTGCCCGAGGAGCGCAGCATCACCACGCGCGAGCAGATGCTCGACGAAATATGCGCCACGCTCGGCGGACGCGCGGCGGAGGAACTCTTCACGGGACACATCTCCAGCGGTGCGCTCAACGACCTCGAGCGCGTGACGAAGCGCGCATACGGAATGGTTGCCTACTTGGGAATGAGCAAGTCGCTGAGCAATCTGTGCTATTACAACAACGACGAGTACGGTTTCACGAAGCCCTACTCCGAGAAGACAGCCGAGCGCATAGACGAGGAGGTGTCGCAGCTTGTCTCCGAGCAGTACGAGCGTGCTAAGAAGCTTCTCACCGACAACGCCGACAAGCACGCGAGCTTGGCTTCCTTGCTGGTGGAGCGCGAGGTTATTTTCACAGAAGACGTGGAAAAAATCTTCGGACCGCGCCCGTGGAAGAGCCGCGCTGACGTACTGATGGAGGAAGAGGCTTTGAAGCTTGCCGAAGAGCGGGCGAAGAAGCCCGAAAGCGCGGACGGCGGCGAAAAAGACGCTGACGCTGACGGGAAGGACGCTGACGCAGATGCCAATAGCGTTTCGGACGGCGAGCAGCCGGCTGAAAAGGCCGAGACGGAGCATCCTGACGAAAACACTAAGCGTTTCACCTCCGCACCCAAAGCGGACAACAACGAGAAGGCGGAATGAAAAACCTGCTAACACGCACCCTCACGGGACTGGTCTTCGTGGCGGCGATAGTGGGCTGCACGCTCTACTCCCCGCTCACGTTTGTCCTGCTCTTCGCGGCGGCGACGGCGCTCACCACTTGGGAGTACTCCGCAGACGTAAACCGCTACGCTGGCGCGTCAGTAAACAAGCTCATCAACACAGTGGCCGCCGTGTACCTTTTCTTGGCTTTCGCAGGCTTTTGCGGCGACCTCGTCCCCTCGCGGGCGTTCATTCCCTACCTCGTCTCGCTGATATACCTCACGGTGAGCGAACTCTACCAGCAGAAGCCCGACCCGCTGCGCAATTGGGCGTTTGCCCTCGCCTCGCAGCTGTATATAGGCCTTGGTTTCGCGCTTCTCAGCGTGCTGGCGTTCCATTTTGACGCGCTGGCTGGGCGCACGGTTTTCGAGCCGTGGTATCCCCTCGCCGTTTTCCTCTTTCTGTGGGCCAACGACACCGGGGCGTACGTCTGCGGAAGCTTGCTTCACAAGCGTTTCCCCGCCAAACTTTTCGAGCGCGTCTCTCCCAACAAATCGTGGGTGGGGAGCATTGGTGGCGGCGTGCTTTGCCTTGCCGTGGCCGCCCTTTTGTGGCACTTCCTCCCGCAGGGCGCGCTCACGCTTCCGCAGTGGCTGGGACTCGGACTTACGGTTTGCGTCTTCGGCACTTGGGGCGACCTTTGCGAGAGCCTGTTCAAGCGGCAGCTCGGCATAAAGGACAGCGGCTCAATCCTGCCCGGACACGGCGGAATGCTTGACCGTTTCGACTCCGCGTTGCTTGCCATCCCGGCGGCAGTGCTTTACCTCTACACCATCTGCTCTTTCTGACGCAGCTCCAAGCGTGGCAGACGCGGCGGGACGCCTGCGCCGCCCAAGAGAGAGAGGCCTTGGAAACCCATTCCGCCGCCCTGCCGAGCCTACGGCCGTGGCGGCGTTTTTCTTGGCTTAGGAAAATGCAGCCAGCATAGCCATTCGGCAGCACATACACACATAAGGGGGGCTCTATAAATTAGCTTTGTCAGGTTTCGGGCTATTTTGCGTTCAAATAGTTTGAGAGGGAAGGAGCATAGCGGGCTATGCGACTGAGCGAACAAGCTATTTGGGCGGAAAAGAGCCCGAAGGATGACAAAACGAAGACCGCCCTGTTTTAATTAAGTTTCGGTGGTAATTTATAGAGCCACCCATATAATAAATACAACATACAAGACAGAGCTAATGAAGAAAATCTTTACTCTTTGCTGCGCGTTTCTTCTCGCGCTTGCCAACGCCCGCGCCGACGAGGGAATGTGGCTGCTCACGCTGATGCAGCAACAACATCTGGAAGACTCCCTGAAAAAAGCCGGACTCTTGCTCCCCGCCTCCGAGCTGTATAGTGAAGACAAGCCGTCCCTGCGCGAGTGCGTGGGCATCTTCGGCGGCGGCTGCACCGGAGAGGTCGTCAGCGCGGAGGGACTTGTGCTTACCAACCACCACTGCGGCTTCAGCTTCGTCCATCAGATGAGCGGCATCGGCCACGACTATATGAAGGACGGCTACTTCGCTCACAGCCGCGACGAGGAGCTGCGCACGCCGGACGACCTTACGTTCACGTTCGTCCTGCGCATAAGCGATGTGACCGACGCAGTAAACGCCGCCGCGCAGAAAATGGGTGTGGACGACTATATGGCTATGAGCCAAGGCTTCCTCGAGCCGATAGCCGACACGATGCTTAAAGCAAGCGACCTGAAAAAGAAGAAAGGCGTGACTGCCCGTATTGTCCCCTACTTTGGCGGCAACCGCTTCTACATTTTCTACGAGCAGACGTTCCTTGACGTGCGCCTCGTGGCAAATCCGCCGTACAACGTCGGCCAGTTCGGCGGCAATACGGACAACTGGATGTGGCCCCGGCAGAACGCGGACTTTGCCATGTTCCGCATCTATGCCGACAAAAACGGCGATCCCGCGCCTTACAGCAAGAAAAACGTGCCTTTGAAGGTACGCAAATACCTCCCCATCTCCCTCAAAGGCATGGAGAAGGGCGACTACACGATGGTGATGGGCTTCCCCGGCACTACGTCGCGCTACCTCACCTCCGCCGAGGTGAAGATGCGCTGCGAGTGCCTCAATGACCCCATCGTGCTGGCGGGCGAGCCGCTTCTGCGCTTCTACAAAGAGCTGATGGACAAGAGCGACTCCCTGCGTCTCACCGTGGAAGACGAGTATTTTTCTTGGGGAAATACGGTCAAAAACTTCGGCGGTATGAACGAGGCGGTCAAGTCCATAGGCCTCATCGAGCAGAAAGAGGAAGAGGAGGCACGCTTCCGCGCCTACGCCAAGCAGAGCGGCAAGCCCGAGTACCAGGACGTGATTGAGCGCATCGACTCAGTATGCAAGGCCAACCGCGAAGTGGTCTACGACCTCATGCTCTCACGCATCACGCTGCAGGACCAGGGCTTCTCCATCCCCCTCACCGTTGCGGGCGCGTACCAACAGGCCCTCATCCAAAACAAAAAGAAGGTGATCGAAGAGGCAAAGAACCTCATCCGCTCGTATTGGAGCAGCGAGGTGAAGAAAGTGAACCTCGACATCGACAAAGCGAAGACGAAGCTCCTCACCCCGTACTACCTCAAACACCATAAGGTGGACCTCGTGCCCGCTTACCTTGAGGAGGGAAAGGATTGGGAGGCGTTCATCGACACCGTATACTCCGAGAGCGTCTTCACCGACAGTCTGAAGATGGAAAAGGCTCTTGCGCTGAACGATTATAGCGTCATCGAGCGCGACCCGCTGATGCGCCAGCTTAACAATATCTCCGACGCCACGCCCATCGTTGAGGCTATGTCTTACAATACGCAGCGCGGCGAGCTCGACAAGATATACGTGCGCGGACTCTGCGAGATGTACGGCTGGACAAAGTCCCCCGACGCCAACTTCACGCTTCGCATGACCTACGGCCATGTGAACGACCTGCGCCCCAACGACTCCGTGGACAAGGGGTGGCGCACCGTGCTTGACGGGATGTTTGAGAAAGAGAGCAAGACGGAGGGCGACTATTTTGTTAATGAGAAACTCCGCGCGCTCTACAAGGCAAACGACTTCGGGCGTTATGCCCGCGAGGACGGCAAGCTCCCCGCCTGCTTCCTCTCCGACAACGACATCACGGGCGGCAACTCCGGCTCGCCCGTCCTTAACGCGAAGGGCGAACTCATCGGTCTGGCTTTCGACGGCAATATTGAGAGCCTCAGCTCCGACCTTAAATACAACCCCGCGCTCCAACGCTGCATCAACGTGGATATACGCTACGTCCTCTTCATTATAGACAAGTTCGGCGGCGCAAAGTACGCCATCGACGAGCTCGATATCCGCTGACCCGTCCCACCCCTTTGAAGGGGCACAGACAATATCCCCGAGGGCTTGCCGCGCAACTGCGGCAGGCCCTCGCCGCTTTTATGCGCCTCGACCGCCTTTGCCGTGTTCTCGTCAGCCTTTGCCTATGCCCCGTTCCCCGTAGGCTATGTCTCGCCCGCCTTTTCCCCGAGCATCCAAAAGCACCCCCGCGCCCCGTGTCCATCCGCGCCCCGCGCCTTTTCGCTATCTTTGCACCCATAGCGATAAATAGATAGCAAAAGACTATGGGGAGTTATCCTTACGAGAATAGGGAAAAACCTTGGGTCGTGTAAAACAATGAACGGAAAAGCAAGCAATGGAGCCCCGCATGTGGGGATAGTGTACCCGTCGCCCATCTTCGGGCCCGTGCACAGCAGGAGGCTCGGCGTTTCGCTGGGCGTGAACCTGATGCCCGCCGACGGGAAGCTCTGCACCTTCGACTGCCTGTACTGCGAGTGCGGCTTCAACGCCACGCACCGCCCCACGCTTCCGCGTCCCACGCGGGAAGAGGTGGCGCAGGCCCTGGAAGCGCAGCTGAAGCGTATGGCGGCGGACGGAGTGACCCCCGACGTGCTCACTTTCGCGGGAAACGGCGAACCCACCGCGCACCCCGACTTCCCCGCCATTATAGACGACACGCTGCGCCTGCGCGACGCCTATTTCCCAAAGGCGAGGGTAAGCGTGCTGAGCAATGCCACCTTCTCCATGCGCCCCGCCGTGCGGGAAGCGCTGCGGAGGGTGGACAACAACATACAGAAACTCGACACCGTCTCGCCCGACTACATCCGCGCGGTTGACCGCCCGGCGGGCAAGTTCCGCGTGGAGGACGTGGTGGAGGCGATGAAGGCTTTCCAAGGTCACGTCATCGTGCAGACACTCTTTATGAAAGGGCGGCACGCGGGCTTTGACGTGGACAACACCAAGGACGAGTACGTGCTGCCGTGGCTGGAAGCCGTGAAGAGCATCGGCCCCGAGCTTGTCATGGTGTACACCATCGACCGCGCTACCCCCGCCGACGGTCTCGAGAAAGCCACGCACGCCGAGCTCGACCGCATCGCCGCGCTGCTTCGAGCCGAGGGCATCGCCGTGGAGACGGCTTATTGAGAAAAGGAAAGCACACTTTTTAGGTATAATCTGTATAAAACCAACCACCCCTCCCTTATGCTGATAGCCCTCAGCGGCGGCGCGGACTCAGTCGCCCTGCTGCTTATGTCATTGGAGCGCGGGGCGGACGTGCAAGCCGCCGCCCACTGCAACTTCGGTCTGCGCGGCGCGGAGAGCGACCGCGACGAAGCCTTTGTCCGCGCCCTTTGCGAGCGGCTGGGCGTGCGGCTCTTTGTGCGCCGCTTTGCCACTCAGGACGAAGCGGCACGCACGGGCGAGAGCATAGAAATGGCGGCGCGGCGGCTGCGTTACGACTGGTTTGCCCAGCTTTGCCGTGAGCACGGCTTCGACCGCGTGGCGGTGGCGCACCATCAGGACGACAACGCCGAAACCCTTTTGCTCAACCTCGCGCGCGGCACCGGTCTGCGCGGACTGACGGGGATGGAGGCGGCGGGCGTGCAGGTGGTGCGTCCGCTCCTCGGGCTCACGCGGAAAGAGATACTTGCCTACCTCTCCCAAAAGGGACAGGACTACGTCACCGACAGCACCAACACCGACACGCACTATAAGCGCAACCTCATACGCCACGAGCTGCTGCCGCTTCTCGCACGGCTCAACCCCTCCATCGTGCGGACGCTCAACGACACCGCGCGGCGGCTTGGCGAGGCGGAGCGAATTTATGAATACGGACTTGCCGCCTTGCAGGAGAAAATTTGCCAGCCCTACCGCGAAAACGGCTTGCGCGTGGAATTTGCCGCGCTGAAAGACAGTCCCGCGCCCGCCACGCTGCTGCACGAGTGGCTTTCGCCCTTTGGCTTCACCGCGCGGCAGTGCGAGGAAGCGTTGCACATGCGCACCGGTGCTTACACCGAGGCCTCGGGCAATATGCTCACACGCACGTCCGACGCGCTCTTTGTTGCGCCCCGCCCCGTTCCGCTTGAAGAGACCGCTTTGCCTTCCCCCACGGAGACGGAGACCGCCGTAGAGCTACCTTTGCAAAAAGCAAGGCTGACGATGCGCCGGACGCCTTTCGCCGGACTTTCCCAAATACCGCGCGGGCGGATGCAGGCCGCGCTCGATGCCGCTGCGTTTTGCGGGCGTTTGACAGTGCGCTCTTGCCGGGAGGGAGACAAATTTGTCCCATTCGGCATGCACGGCACGCAGCTCGTGAGCGACTACCTTACCGCCCGCCGCCGCTCGCGCATAGACAAGCTCGCCGCCCTTGTGGTGGCCGACGAGGCGGGCATAGTGTGGCTCGCCGGCGAACGCCCTGCCGCGCGCTGCGCCGTGACGGAAAGGACAAAAGAAATAGTATTGCTAACCCTCAGCCCCCTTTAATATCCGCAACGATGAAAGTCAGACACACCTTTCTCGCATTTCTTGCCGCCGCGCCCTTGTTCTACACCGCTTGCGGCGACGACCGCAGCGGCGAGCAGCCGTTTGCCCCCACCGTGAAGAGCGTCTCCGCCGTGGCGGAGGGCGACTCCGCGCTGCTCACCGGCTTTGTCACGTCCTCGCCCAACAGCACGCTGAAAAAGTGCGGCTTTGTCTACGGCAACGACACCCTGCGCAAGGAAAAAGCCTCGGAGACCGCAGGCGAGACGTTCGGCGTAATGACCGACTCGCTCGGCGCGGGCGACTACTACGCCGTGGCCTATGCCCAGAACGGGGTAGGGAGGGGATACGGGGACACGCTCCGCTTCACCATTTCGGCGAGGGCCGTCCCCGCCTCCGTGGAGCGTTGACCGTCAAAAACGAGGAAGAGAAAGCCACGTTTGGGTTAGAGGTCTCGCGCTTTGCTGAAAGGGGAATTTTCAGTGCCGTTATCGCGCCGAAAGTTCGCGATAAGTGTCCTTTTTCGCCCGACTTGCTTTGGTAAAAAGAGTTAATGCCGATTTGGAAAACGGCCGAAAATGTATTATCTTTGTATAGCGAAAAGAGAGGATATGCACACTGTGCGTACCCTCTCTTTTGCTGTGTTGACTATCAGTGAGTTACGCAGCCTTTATATGTATATGTAGCGCCGCCGGTATGTACATCCCGGAAAAACTGCAAGTATTCCCGTAGCTACAGAGCCTATTCCCGTCGCGAAAAAGAGCCTTTTCGGCATTAGAAATCCTTTCTCCGTCGCCCGAAAGCCTATTCGGCTAGTTAAACTTACATAAAAATTCATCCGCCTCCCGGTCGGAAAAAGCACTCCGTTTTGCTTCATTTTTACGCCGACTTTTGCAGCGGACGCGGCGTTAAAGGCAGCGGCGTTTTTTGGTGTTTTTGTTGCCAAATGCTAACTTTGCGGCGCAAAAGACGAATGTCGTGAATTGGGGGTGCTATGTGAGCGCGTTCCTCTCGGAGTGCGCAACTGGTAAAAAATCGCTTTATGGCGGCGGGCAAGCGTGTCCGTCCGCCGGTTTTTTGTGTCCGCAAGCCGCGTGTTCCCCAAACAGCGGCGGGGCGGACTTTTTCGTCTTTGCAGGCAACCCGCACGGCAGGAGTCAGAAGAGAGAGAACAACAAATTAAGTATTAACAATAACATTTAGAGAGCTATGAACTTTACCTTGTTCGTCACCGCGCTGGTGACGGGGCTGGCGTTCGTAGGCGTCGTGACGGTGTTGGCCAAGCTGATATCGCCGCGCAGCTACAACGCGCAGAAGGAAGAGGCATACGAGTGCGGTATCCCCACGCGCGGTCGCTCGTGGATGCAGTTCCGCGTAGGCTACTACCTCTTTGCCATCCTCTTCCTTATGTTCGACGTGGAGACCATGTTTCTCTTCCCTTGGGCGGTGGTGATGCGCTCCCTCGGGCCGGCAGGTCTCTTTAGTGTGCTTTTCTTCCTGTTCATATTGGTTCTGGGCTTGGCATACGCCTGGAGGAAAGGAGCTTTGAAATGGCAGTGACGAAGAGAGCGAAAATCAAGTCCATCCCCTATGAGGAGTTTAAGGACAACGAGACATACGAGAAGCTCGTCGCCGAGCTGAACGCCGGCGGAGCCAACGTGATAGTGCGCAAGCTGGACGACCTGATAGACTGGGGGCGGTCCAACTCGCTCTGGCCGCTCACGTTTGCCACGAGCTGCTGCGGCATCGAGTTTATGGCCGTTTGCGCCGCGCGCTACGACATAGCCCGCTTCGGCTTCGAGGTGACGCGCAACAGCCCCCGACAGGCCGACGTGATACTTGTCTGCGGCACAATCACGACGAAGATGGCCCCGGTGCTGCGCCGCCTGTACGACCAGATGGCCGACCCCAAGTATGTCGTTGCCATCGGCGGCTGCTCTATCAGCGGAGGCCCGTTCACAAAGTCGTACCACGTGCTTAACGGCGTGGACAAAATAATCCCCGTGGACGTGTACGTGCCCGGCTGCCCGCCGAGACCCGAGTCGTTCCTGTACGGGATGATGCAGCTGCAGCGCATCGTCAAGGTGGAGAATTTCTTCGGCACAACCAACCGCAAGCAGAAAGACCCCTACCGCGCCGAGGCTGCGAAGAAAGAAGAAGAACTTTATAACGAGGAGGAACAGGCATGAGCGAAGAATTGAAACCTACGGCCAACAACGGCGCAGAGGCGCAGCAAACCGCCGCTCCTGCCAAGCCCGCCGCTGCGGCGCGTCCCGCAGTGAAGCCCGCCGCCCCCGCAAAGCCGGCGGTGAACGAGCTTAAGCCCCGCGAGGTGGCTCCCGCCGCGCTGCACGCCGAGATGAAGCGCCTGCACGACGAGGAGGGAATGGACTTCCTGCTTAACCTCACCGGCGAGGACTGGATGGAGGACGGCCTCGGAGTGGTCTACCAGCTCGAAAACACACAGACCGGAAAGCAGGACTGCGTGAAATGCGTAGCGACAGACCGCGACAACGCCTACATACCCACGGTCTCCGACCTTTGGGACATAGCCAACATCTACGAGCGCGAGGTTTACGACTACTACGGAGTAATCTTCACGGGACATCCCGACATGCGCCGCATCTTCATGCGCGAGGACTGGGTGGGACATCCGTTCCGCAAGGACAACGACCCCGAGAAGGATAACCCCTTCGACCCTCAGCACATGACCAACGAGCCGCTCGCGGACGTGACCACCGAGTACCAGCTCCACGAGGACGGCACGGTGACCAAGACCGAGCACGAGATATTCGGCAAGGATGACTATGTGGTCAACATAGGCCCGCAGCACCCCTCTACGCACGGCGTGCTGCACTTCCGCGTGAGCCTCGAGGGCGAGATGATACGCAAGGTGGACCCCGTGCTGGGCTACATACACCGAGGCGTAGAGAAGATAAGCGAGAAGATGACCTATCCGCAGACGCTCGCGCTTACCGACCGCCTCGACTACCTCGGAGCCATGCAGAACCGCCACGCGCTTTGCATGTGCATCGAGCAGGCCATGGGCGTGGAGGTCGGTGACCGCGTGCAGGTCATCCGTACCATTATGGACGAGCTGCAGCGTATCGACTCGCACATCCTCTTCTTCGGCTGCCTCTGCCAGGACCTCGGAGCCACGACGGCGTTTCTCTACGCTTTCCGTGACCGCGAGAAGATTCTCGACATATTCGAGGAGACCTGCGGCGGGCGACTGATACTCAACTACAACACCATCGGCGGCGTGATGTACGACCTTCACCCCAACTTCCAGAAGCGCGTGAAGGAGTTCATAGCCACGATGCGCAAAAACATCAAGGAGTACGACGACATCTTCACGGGCAACGTGATTTTCCAAAACCGCTCCAAAGGCGTGGGCGTGCTTACCAAAGAGCAGGTGATATCCTTCGGCTGCACGGGCGGCACGGGACGCGCCTCGGGCTGGCACAACGACCTGCGCAAGCTGCACCCCTACGCGGCCTACGACCGTGTGCAGTTTGAGGAAGTGGTGCGCACGGAGGGCGACTCGTTTGCCCGCTACATGGTGCGCCTGGACGAGATACGCCAGAGCCTAAACATCATCGAGCAGCTTGTGGACAACATCCCCGAGGGAAGCTTCCAGGAGAAGATGAAGCCCATCATCAAGCTGCCCGCCGGCACTTTCTACAGCGAAGTGGAGGGCAGCCGCGGACGCATGGGCGTGTTTATCGAGAGCAAGGGCGACAAGAGCCCCTACCGCCTGCACTACCGCTCCACGGGCCTCCCGCTCGTGGCTGTGATGGACACGGCGTGCACGGGCAACATGCTTGCCGACCTCATCACTATCGGCGGCACGGTGGACTACGTCGTGCCCGACATAGACCGATGACGTTAGGTTGAAGAGTCTGGGGGCGGGAAAGCCGGACGCCGGGAAGCTTCGCGCGACGTGGAAAACGGAGAGATGAGCGCGGAGGCGGCGCGGACGGCCTGCCAACCCCAAAGCCAAAAACTAATAACTCACGAAATGTTTGATTTTTCTATAGTAACAACTTGGCTGCACGGCTTCCTCACGCAGACCTGCGGCTTCGCCGAATGGGGCGCAATCCTTACGGAGAGCGTGCTCGTGGCGCTGGCCATCATCACGCTCTACGCCGTGTTCGCCATCGCCCTTATCTATATGGAGCGCAAGGTTTGCGCTTTCTTCCAGTGCCGACTCGGCCCGATGCGTGTGGGCAAGTGGGGCGTACTCCAAGTGTTCAGCGACGTGTTCAAGATGCTGACCAAGGAGATTATAAGCATGCGGCAGAGCGACCTCTTCCTGCACAACCTGGCTCCGTTCCTTGTGGTGACGGCTTCGATGGTCACATTCTCCTGCCTGCCGTGGAACAAGGGCGCGCACATCATTGACTTCAATGTGGGCGTATTCTTCTTCCTCGCAGTCTCCTCAGTAGGCGTGGTGGGAATACTTCTCGCCGGCTGGAGCAGCAACAACAAGTTCTCCCTGATAGGCGCAATGCGAAGCGGCGCGCAGATCATCAGCTACGAGCTAAGCATCGGAATGACTATGCTGGCGATGATTTGCCTTACCGGCACGATGTCGTTCAGTGAGATATGCCAAGACCAATACGTCAACGGCTGGAACATCGTGCGCGGGCATATACCCGCCGTGATAGCGTTTCTTATTTACCTTGTCGCAGGCAACGCGGAGTGCAACCGCGGCCCGTTCGACCTCCCCGAGTGCGAGAGCGAGCTGACGGCCGGCTACCACACCGAGTACTCCGGCATGCACTTCGGCTACTACTATCTCGCCGAGTACCTCAACCTCTTCATCTGCGCCGGAATGGCTACCACCATCTTCCTCGGAGGCTGGGCACCCCTGCACATCTGCGGGCTGGACGGCTTCAACGGCGTGATGGACCTGATACCCGGCGCGGTGTGGTTTGTGGGAAAGACGTTCTTCGTCGTGTTCCTGCTGATGTGGCTGCGTTGGACGTTCCCCCGTCTGCGAATCGACCAGATACTCTCGCTCGAGTGGAAGTATCTCGTGCCGTTCACTATGGTAAACCTCGTGCTCATGGCACTCTGCGTGTCTATGGGCTGGACTTTTTAAAAAGTAGATTTCTCTCTTATGGAAGATAAAAGCTATATCGGCGGCATAACGGGGGGGCTCAAGAGTCTCTGCACGGGGTTGAAAACCACGATGCGCGAGTTCTTCACCCCGAAGATAACCGAGCAGTATCCCGAAAACCGGGCTGAGAACGTGATGTTCGACCGTTTTCGCGGCGCGCTCACTATGCCGCACAACGAAAACAACGAGCACAAGTGCGTGGGCTGCGGCCTGTGCCAGATGGCCTGCCCCAACGGCACCATCACCGTCAGCAGCGAGTTCTACGAAACGCCGGACGGAAAGAAGAAGAAGCGTCTCGTCAAGTACGAGTACGACCTCGGCGCCTGCATGTTCTGCATGCTTTGCACCCGGGCCTGCCCGCACGGCGCGATCACGTTTGACCAAAGCTACGAAAACGCCGTATTCGACCGCACAAAGCTGGTGCGCACGCTCAACCGCCCCGGCAGCCATGTGGAGGAAAAGCAGTAAATAAACTCATACAATATCCATGGACTCACAGAATATAATGTTCGTCATACTGGCGGTGCTGATAGCCCTTTCGTCTGTCGCCACCGTGCTGACAAAAAGCATTGTGCGTGCGGCCACATACCTGCTCTTTGTGCTGCTTGGCACGGCCGGGCTGTATTTCCTTATGGGGTACACGTTCCTCGGCTCGGTGCAGGTGATGGTATACGCCGGCGGCATCATCGTGCTCTACGTCTTCTCCATCCTTCTCACCGAGGGAGCCAGCGACAAGACGTTTGCACGCAAGGCAAAGGACGCTTCGTGGGGACTGCTGCTTAGCCTCGTGGGCTTCGCGGCATTTGTCAGCGTGGTGCTGACGCACGACTTCAAGGAGCACATGCCGCTCGCCGCCCCCAGCGAGGCAGAGAACCCCGTCACGTCAATAAGCTCGATAGGCGCTAACATGCTCTCCACGGGCGAGCTTGGCTATCTGCTGCCCTTCGAGGCGGTCAGCGTGCTGCTGCTCGCGTGCATCGTGGGCGCGCTGATAATAGCACGCAAACGGTAAAAGGAAGCCGGGGCGCGCAGCCGCATCCCCGCCGCCGCTCTCACCGAGGGCAGGACAGCTCTCACCGAGGGCGGAACAACGCGGAGGCGGCCGCTCCCCATAAAAGTATTTTGCAACAATGATTCAACTGGAATACATTCTCATCATTTCGGCGATTATGATGTTTGCAGGCGTTTTCGGCTTCCTGACACGTCGCAGCACCTTGGCTGTGCTGCTTTCGGTGGAGCTTATGCTTAACGCCACAGACCTCAACTTCGCAGTGTTCAACCGCATGCTTTATCCCAACGGTTATGAGGGCTATTTCTTCGCGCTCTTCTCCATTGCCATCTCGGCGGCGGAAAGTGCCGTGGCCATCGCCATTATGATCAACATCTACCGGATGGCTAAGAACATCTCGGTGGACGGGTTGGAGAAGATGAAGTGGTAAGGTAAAACGGTTTAAGTTGTAAAGCCCGTCGCCGCGTCCCGCTTTCCGGGCGGCGCGGCGTGCGGCCTCACAAACTAAGAAAACAATGGATTACACAATTCTGATACTTTTGCTGCCATTCTTCTCGTTCCTCCTCCTCGGTGTCTTCGGAAAATGGTTCAGCCACAAGGCGGCGGGTCTGACCGGCACTGCTGTGCTGGCTGTCGTGGCGGTGCTTTCGTACTACACGGCCTACCAGTATTTCTTCTGCACCCCTCGTGTGGAAGGCGTGCTGCCCACCCTTACGCCTTACAATTACACCTGGCTTCCCTTCTTCGTTAAGGGGCTGACCTTTGATATGGGCATCATGCTCGATCCTATTTCCGTGATGATGCTCATCGTCATCTCTACGGTGTCGCTTATGGTGCATATCTACTCTTTCGGTTACATGCACGGCGAGAGGGGTTTCCAGCGCTACTACGCCTTTCTCAGCCTCTTCACCATGTCTATGCTTGGGCTCGTGGTCGCCACCAACATCTTCCAGATGTATATGTTCTGGGAGCTTGTCGGCGTTTCGTCCTACCTGCTCATAGGCTTCTACTACACAAGCCCGGCAGCTATCGCCGCTTCCAAGAAGGCGTTTATCGTGACCCGCTTTGCCGACCTCTTCTTCCTTATCGGCATACTCATCTACGGGTACTACTGCCAGTCGTTCGGCTTTGACTTCAGCCAGGCAGGCTTTGCTCAGGGCGCGTACATGCTCCCGCTCGCGCTGTTCCTTATGTTTATCGGCGGTGCAGGCAAGAGTGCCATGTTCCCTCTGCACATCTGGCTTCCCGACGCTATGGAAGGCCCCACTCCTGTGTCTGCCCTTATCCATGCAGCGACTATGGTTGTCGCCGGCGTCTTCCAGATTGCACGCCTCTTCCCGCTTTGGACGTCCTACGCTCCCGGCACGCTGCACATCGTGGCTTGGGTGGGCGCGTTCACCGCTTTCTATGCCGCCGCAGTGGCTTGCTGCCAGAGCGACATCAAGCGCGTCCTCGCGTTCTCCACAATATCGCAGATTGCGTTTATGATGGTTTCGCTCGGCGTTTGCACCGAGTTCACCACCGGACACGAGCATGTGGGCTCGCTGGGCTATATGGCCTCGATGTTCCATCTCTTTACGCACGCTATGTTCAAGGCTTTGCTCTTCCTCGGCGCGGGATGCATTATCCACGCTGTGCACAGCAACGAGATGTCCGCAATGGGCGGCTTGCGCAAGTATATGCCCATCACGCACATCACCTTCCTCATCGCCTGCCTTGCCATATCGGGCATTCCCCCGTTCTCCGGTTTCTTCTCCAAGGACGAGATACTGACGGCGGCCTTTGCCTATATGCCTGCGATGGGATGGATAATGACGGCCATCGCCGCTATGACAGCTTTCTATATGTTCCGTCTCTATTACGGCATCTTCTGGGGTACTGAGAACAAAGAGCTTCACGCCGAGCACACGCCGCACGAGGCGCCGCTCACGATGACTTTCCCTCTGATGTTCCTTGCCGTGGTGACCTGCGTCGCAGGCTTCATCCCCTTCGGACATTTCGTGAGCGCGGACGGACACCTGTATGACATCCACCTTGACTGGGGCGTGGCCGGCACTTCCATAGTGATAGCCGTGCTTTCCATACTTCTTGCCACCTATATGTATATAGGCGAGCGCCAGCCCAAGGCAGACGCGCTTGGCGAGAAGTTTGCCAAGCTCCACCGCTGGGCATACAAGCGCTTCTACATGGACGAGGTTTACCAGTACATTACGCACCGTGTCATCTTCGCCCACGTCTCCAAGCCCATCGCATGGTTTGACCGCCACGTGGTAGACGCATTCTTCGACTTCCTCGCTTGGGGCGCAAACGCGCTCAGCTTCCGCATCCGCGGCTTGCAGAGCGGCGCGGTGCAGGGATACGCTTTCGTCTTCCTGCTCGGCACGCTTATCCTCCTTGCGATTATGGCTTTCGCCTGAACATAGCAGCGCGGGCTTTCCGCCTTTCCTCCGTCTTGCGGCGGGCAGGGAGTGCGGAGAGCTTGCAAAACCATAAACATAAACACACTTATGAATTTTCTTTCATTATTTGTACTGATACCCTTGGTCATGCTGCTTGGCTTGTGGCTGGCCCGCGGCGTGAACGGCGTGCGGGCGGTGATGGTGACGGGCAGCACGGCTTTGCTTGCGCTGGCCGCCTACCTCGTGGTCACTTTCCTGGGCGACCGCGCTGCGGGGGCTACGGGCGAGATGCTCTACACGGCTTCGTTTTCGTGGTTTGAGCCGCTCCATATAAAATACTCCGTGGGTGTGGACGGCATCTCCGTAGCCATGCTTCTGCTTTCCGCAGTGATAGTGTTCACAGGCACGTTTGCCTCCTGGCAGCTCAAGCCCCTCACGAAAGAATACTTCCTTTGGTTCACGCTGTTGAGCCTTGGCGTGTTCGGCTTCTTTATCTCTGTGGACATGTTCGCTATGTTCATGTTCTACGAGATAGCGCTCATCCCTATGTACCTGCTTATCGGCGTGTGGGGAAGCGGCCGCAAGGAGTACGCCGCTATGAAGCTCACCCTGATGCTTATGGGTGGTTCGGCATTCCTTATGTGCGGCATCTTCGGCATATTCTACGGAGCCGGCGGCAATACGATGAACATCATCGAGATTGCCAACCACACGGGCGGGGCCCACGCCATCGCCTTCTCTCAGCAGTGCGTGTGGTTCCCGCTTACGTTCATCGGCTTCGGCGTGCTTGGCGCGCTCTTCCCGTTCCACACATGGTCTCCCGACGGTCACGCCTCCGCGCCTACGGCCGTTTCCATGCTCCACGCCGGTGTGCTGATGAAGCTCGGCGGATACGGCTGCTTCCGCATCGCAATGTACCTGATGCCCGAGGCCGCCAATGAGCTTGGCTGGATATTCCTTATCCTCACCGGCATCTCCGTTGTCTACGGAGCGTTCTCCGCTTGTGTGCAGACCGACCTTAAGTACATCAACGCTTACAGCTCGGTTTCCCACTGCGGCTTGGTTCTCTTCGCCATTTTGATGCTCAACCAGACGGCTTGCACGGGCGCTGTGCTGCAGATGCTCAGCCACGGTCTTATGACCGCCCTGTTTTTCGCCCTCATCGGTATGATATACGGACGCACGCACACCCGCGACATCCGTGAGCTTAACGGCTTGATGCGCATTATGCCGTTCCTCTCCGTTGGCTATATCGTAGCAGGTCTCGCCAACCTTGGTCTGCCCGGCTTCTCCGGCTTCATCGCAGAGATGACCATCTTCGTGGGCTCGTTCCAGAACGCCGACACCTTCCACCGTGTGCTTACCATCGCCGCGTGCTGTTCCATCGTCATCACGGCGGTTTACATTCTCCGTGTGGTGGGCAAGATACTCTACGGCACTTGCACCAACGAGCATCACCTCAAGCTTACCGACGCCACGTGGGACGAGCGCTTCGCTGTCGTGTGCCTCATCCTCGCAGTCGCAGGCCTTGGTCTCGCGCCGCTGTGGGTGAGCGATATGATCAACACGGGCGTAGCCCCCATCGTCAACCACATTCAGGCTGCCGCCGCGCTTTGAGCGCGGGGACTGAACCCTTTTCTTTCATCATACACACTATAAAAGAAAAATGGACTATTCTCAATTTCTCTATATGCGTGAGGAGCTGTCCCTGCTTGCGGTGATAGTGATACTGTTTGTGGCGGATCTCTTCATGTGTCCCGACAAGAAGAGCGGACGGGGAGTGTACAACACCTGCCTGCCCGTAGTCTTGCTTGCCGTGCATACCGTTGCCAATCTGCTTCCCTGCTGCGGAGCGCAGGCAGAGGAGGCTTTCGGCGGGATGTACCAGCACACGCCGATGATGACCATACTGAAAAGCGTCCTCAGCGTCGGCACGCTTGTCGTCTTCCTTATGTCGCACAAGTGGATGAGCCGCGCCGAGAACCTCGTGAAACAGGGCGAGTATTATATGCTCACGCTCTTCACGCTGCTCGGTATGTATTTCATGATTTCGAGCGGGCATTTCCTTATGTTCTTCATCGGTCTCGAGCTTGCCTCCGTGCCTATGACCGCCCTCGTCGCCTATGACAAGAAGCGTCACGAGAGCGCAGAGGCCGGCGCGAAGTACATCCTGCTCGCCCTCTTCTCCAGCGCGTTGCTGCTGTACGGCGTTTCGCTTGTGTACGGAGCTACCGGCACGCTCTATTTCAGCGAAATTGGCGCAGCGCTTGACGGCTCGCTGCTCAGCATCTTCGGCCTTGTGCTCTTCATCACGGGCATGGGCTTCAAGATATCGCTTGTGCCTTTCCACCTTTGGACGGCCGACACCTACGAGGGCGCGCCCACGGTGGTTACGGGCTATCTCAGCGTCATCTCGAAAGGCTCTGCCGCCTTCGTGCTCTTTACCGTGCTCATCAAGGCCTTTGCCAACAGCGACCTCGCGTATAGCTGGAACACAGGTCTTTGGTGGATTATCATCGCCTCCATAACCGTGGCCAACCTCTTCGCCATCCGTCAGACCAACCTCAAGCGCTTTATGGCTTTCTCCGCCATCTCGCAGGCAGGCTATCTCATCCTTGGCGTGATGGACGGCACGGCGCAGGGCATGACCGCCTTGGTCTTCTACCTGCTCGTGTACATGGTGAGCAACCTCGGCGCGTTTGCCGTGATGACCACCGTGGAGGAGAACAGCGGAAAGATTGGAATACCCGACTACAACGGCCTTTACCAGACCAACCCGAAGCTGGCGTTCGCAATGACGCTCTGCCTCTTCTCTCTGGCCGGCATACCGCCGTTTGCGGGCTTCTTCTCCAAGTTTTTCATCTTTATGGCGGCGTTCAACGCGGGCTACCATCTCCTGGTGTTCCTTGCGTTGGTCAACACGGTCATCTCCCTCTACTACTACTTGCTGATAGTGAAGGCTATGTATATCAATCCGAGCGACGCGCCCATTGCCACTTTCAAGAGTGACGGCTACACGCGCCTCGCCCTCGCGCTTTGCCTGATTGGCGTCATAGCTTTCGGCCTTGGCGGCGTGTTCTACAACTACATCGACGCTTTCAGCTACGGCATGTAAAGACGTGGCGCGGCAGTGCGTCCGGGGCTTTCGCTCCGTGTGCCGCTGCCGCTCGTCAGAGAGCTAAATCACATTTCAAGGGTGTCCCCCTTTCCCTTCCCTTCAACGGAGGGAGGGGACACCCTTTCGCTTTCTCCGTCGAGGGGAGGCGGACTATAAGGAAAACAATCTATAATCTGTAGAAATGGCAAAATTTAAGCGCATTCTTCTAAAGCTCAGCGGCGAGAGCCTCATGGGCGAACAGGGATACGGCATAGACACCAACCGCCTCAACGACTACGCGCGGCAGATAAAGGAAGCGCACGAGCTTGGCGTGCAGATAAGCATCGTCATCGGCGGCGGCAACATCTTCCGCGGACTAAGCGGCGCGGGCAAAGGCTTCGACCGCGTGAAGGGCGACCAGATGGGCATGTGCGCCACGGTCATCAATTCGCTCGCGCTCAGCTCCGCCCTTGGCGCGGCGGGCGTAAAGAGCCGCGTGCTTACCGCTATCCGCATGGAGCCGATAGGCGAGTTCTACTCTAAGTGGAAAGCCATCGAGGCTATGGAGCGCGGCGAAGTGGCCATCATCAGCTGCGGCACTGGCTCGCCTTACTTCACCACCGACACGGGCTCCTCGCTGCGCGGCATAGAGATAGAGGCCGACGTTATGCTGAAAGGCACGCGCGTGGACGGCGTCTACACCGCCGACCCCGAGAAAGACCCCAAGGCCACGAAGTTTGACGAGATAACCTATGACGAGGTGCTTTCGCGCGGCTTGCGTGTTATGGACATCACCGCCACGGCTATGTGCCGCGAAAACTCCCTCCCTATCTACGTCTTCAATATGGACGTGTACGGCAATCTCATGCGCGTCTTGCAGGGCGAGAACATAGGCACGTACGTGCATGCCTAAGAAAGTGTAAACATCTCTTACCCCATTCTGTTCCCAATCCCCCTGCGTAAAATCGCGCGGGCTATGAGGGATGGGGAGTTAAACAAAGCACAAGCGGCGGAAACGGACTTGCATAGTCTCGCTTCCGCCGTTTGCGTTTTTCTTGTGTGGGAGTGTGGGACGTTTTTGGGGGAGAAATCTTCCGTGCCTTAGGTCACTCAGTCCTCCCCTTATGCGTTTTTGTCCTTGCTGTGGCAAAGCTCTTTCAGTCCGCATACCGCGCACTTGGGCTTGCGGGCGGTGCAGGTGTAGCGTCCGTGCAGCAAGAGCCAATAGTGCGCCGCCGCCACAAGCTCCTCGGGGATGTGCTTTTTCAGCTCCGTCTCCACGCTGTAGGGCGTGGTGCAGCGCGGCGGTACAAGGGCGAGGCGGTGGCTCACGCGGAAGACGTGCGTGTCCACGGCAAGGGCAGCTTTCCCGAAAGCTACTGCCTGCACCACGTTTGCCGTTTTTCGCCCCACGCCGGGCAGTCGCACGAGGTCTTCGTGGGCTTGCGGCACTTCCCCGCCGTATTCCTCTACCAGCATGCGAGCCAGTCCCGCGAGGTGGCGTGCTTTGTTGTTGGGGTAGCTCACGCTTTTTATGTACGCGTACAGGTCCTCCTCCGTCGCCTCAGCCATAGCGGCGGGGGTGGGGTAGTCCGCGAAGAGATGAGGCGTTACGAGGTTCACGCGCTTGTCGGTGCACTGCGCCGAAAGCACTACCGCCACGAGCAGCTCAAAGGGTGTGGTGAAGTGCAGCTCGGTTTCCGTCGCGTCCATCGTGCGGGCGAAATAGTCCAGCACGTGCGTGTAAAGCTCTTTCTTCCTCATTCGTTGTAAGTCTCCTGGTATCGTTTGTTGACGCTAATCAAGCACGCGGCTTGCAAGCATATATCCCGCGGCGGCGCATAGAAGTCCGGCGGCAAGGGAGAACGCCATATAAAGCAAAGCGGTAGGGGCTTGTCCGTCCCTCATCAGGCGCAGCGCGTCGGCAGAGAAAGTGGAAAACGTGGTGAAGCCGCCGCAGAAGCCCGTGACAAGCAGTAGCTGCGTGAGGCCTGCGTCCTTGTGCCGCGTAAAAGCGAGCAAAGCGCCGATAAGCAGGCAGCCGAGCGCGTTAGCCGTAAGTGTGGCCCAAGGAAAACGGGCAGAAACGTCTTTTAGCAGATACGCGCCGAGGGCGTAACGGCACACGCTGCCCGCTCCGCCGCCGATGAAGACGCAGAGCAGGGCGCGAAATGTGTCCGCGCTCATTTCTCTCCGCCTTTCAGCTGTGCGAGGCGGCTTATGTACTTGCCGAGGATGTCAAACTCAATGTTCACGCGGCTGCCGGGCTTGATGGCGTGGAAATTGGTATGCTCGTAGGTGTAGGGAATAATGCACACCTTGAACGTGCTCGCCGTAGGCTCGCATACCGTGAGGCTCACGCCGTTCACCGTCACCGAGCCTTTGTCCACGGTGAAATACCCGCGGCTTACAAGCTCGGCGCTTGTCTCGTATTCAAAGGTGTACTCATGGCTTCCGTCCACGTCGTCCACGGCGAGGCATACTGCGGTCTGGTCTACGTGCCCTTGCACGATGTGGCCGTCCAGCCTTCCGTTCATTCGCATAGAGCGTTCTACGTTGACCTCGTCGCCCGGGACGAGCGCGCCCAAGTTGCTGCGGCGCAGGGTCTCTTCCATCGCCGTTACGGTATACTTCCCGTCCGCTATTTCTACCACCGTGAGGCACACGCCGTTGTGCGCCACGCTTTGGTCTATCGTCAGCTCGTCTGTAAAGGGGCACTCGAGCGTGAAGTGCTTGTTTGTCCCCTCTTCGCGCACGGCGGTCACGCGTGCCGTGGCTTCCACTATTCCTGAAAACATTTCCGTCCTTTTTGTGTTGCTTGTTGGGTGGTGCAAAGATAGTGCAAGGCGAGCGCAATCAAGCATGCTTGAATTGCCGAGCCGCCGCCTATCTTATGCAAAGATAGTGCAAGGCGAGTGCTGTGCAAAACTGAAAGCAGAGGCTTCCTGTTTTAGCACAGCCGAGCCGCAGCCTGTCTTCTTAAAAGATAGTGCAAGGCGGAAGAAGAGCAAGGATTTGCATTGTACGTCCAATTTCCGTCTAAAATGTCTGCGGTTTTTTTCCCGCAAAAACGCAAGAAGCGTCTTTTAGCCCCGAGAAAAAATTAACATATTTAACTCCCGTTAACCACACCTCGGCGACTTTTTACCGCCAAAAAACAGCTTTGGAGCGGGGAAAACGGAGCTTCTGTCGACGGGGATAGGCCCCGTGACGACGGGAATACTTGGAGTTTTTCCGGGATGTACATCCCGGCGGCGCTATATGTACATATAGGGGTGATGTAACTTATTGATAATCAATACAGCGACAAAGAGGGCAGAAACGAAGCCGCTTCTGCCCTCTTTACTCTACAAAGATAATACATTTTCCGCCCTTTTCCAAATGGCTTTGCCCAAGTGTTAAAACGCGAATTTGCCCGAAACGGCGATTTCTGGTTACGCTTTATGCCCCTTTTCGCGCTTTTGTGCCGGCAAAATAGTAATGCCGCCAGGCGTGCATTCTTCCCTATAAACACTTTTGGGGGCAGAAGATGCCCTAAGTCGGCGATAGCGTTTCTCATAAATACATTCGCTCCGTTTTGCATATTTCCTCCTAAATAATGCGTCCTTTCGCGGTCAGCTTACCCCGCAAATTTTGGTGTCAGGCAGTAATTCGGGCAAAAAGATTTTGGTGTCAGCGCGTGATTTGCCCTAAAAAATTTTGGTGTCAGGCAGTAATTCGGGTAAAAAGATTTTGGTAAGAGCGCGTTTCTAAGTAATCTTGCACGCAAAAAGTGGGTTATGGCAGAAAAAGTATTCAAGCGGAAAATCTACACAAAGCTGAAAGAGTGGCGGGATACCTCTAAGGGCAAAACGGCTTTGCTGCTGGAGGGCGCAAGGCGTATCGGCAAGTCCACAATCGTGGAGGAATTCGGCAGAAAGGAGTACCGCTCGTACATTTTGATAGACTTCAACGAAGCGTCCAAGGAAGTCAAGGGGCTGTTTGACGACCTGATGGACTTGGACTATATCTTTCTTTACTTGCAGAATGCCTACAAGACGGCGTTGTATGAAAGAGAGTCGTTGATAGTCTTTGACGAGGTGCAACAATGCCCCAAGGCGCGGCAAGCGATAAAGTATTTGGTAAAAGACGGACGGTATGACTATATAGAGACCGGCTCGCTTATCAGCATAAGGAAGAACACCGGGGACATCACCATACCCAGCGAGGAGTGCAGGCTTGAGATGTTCCCGATGGATTATGAGGAGTTCCGTTGGGCGTTAGGGGACGAGACTACAATGCCCTTGATGCGCAAGCTCTTCGAGCGGAAGATGGCTTTGGGGGACGCGCTAAACCGCCAGAGAATGCGCGACCTGAGGCTGTATATGCTGGTCGGGGGTATGCCGCAAGCGGTCAATGCCTACATTGATACCAAGAATCTGCAGCATGTCGATACGGTCAAGCGGCAGATAATACAGCTTTACGCCGACGATTTTAGAAAAATCGACCCGACGGGACGTGTCTCAAAGCTTTTTATGGCGATACCCTCGCAGCTGAGCCGCAATTTGATGCGCTACCAGCCAACGCCCGTGATTGGGAACGCGGGAGCGGAGAAAGTAGAGGAGATGATTCTTTGTCTGGAAGACAGCAAGACGGTCAACGTGGCTTGCCATGCCGACGACCCCAATGTGGGAATGTCGCTGACTGCCGATTATGGGAAATACAAGCTGTACGTAGGAGACACTGGGTTATTTGTCACGTTGGCGTTTTGGGACAAGAATTTTACGGAAAACATAATCTACCAGGAACTGCTTAACGACAAGCTCTCGGCCAATCTTGGCTATGTCTATGAAAACTTGGTTGCGCAAATGCTTCGTGCGTCCGGCAACAAACTCTTTTACTATACTTTCCCAAAGGACAGCACCCACTCTTATGAGGTGGACTTTCTCCTGTCAAGGGGAAACAAGCTTTGCCCTATCGAGGTCAAGTCGTCCGGGTATAAGACCTATGCTTCGCTGAATGCGTTTTGCGGGAAATACTCCGACCGCATAAGCCAGCCCTATCTGCTTTATACGAAGGACCTGCACAAGGACGGTAATGTCTTGCTTGTGCCTATATATATGACCCCGCTGGTATAGGCTCTCGGAAAGCGGTCTTGCTTTTGTCTCCGCAGCCAAGCCCCTGCGTTTCCGGAAAAAGCAAATGCCCGCCGTGCGGTGTACACGCGGCGGGCATTTGCCTTAATGGAGGTTTGCGTATTTGCTTTGTTAGCTTGCGCGGGCTTGGCCGTGCTTTGGGGCATTGTGTGCCGGTGTCGGCGACGATGCCCAGACGCGGCGCGTGTTGCGCGGACGGAGCGGGGCGGTGTCAGCGCAGCAGCACCTTCTCGCCTTTGTCCGTCACGAAAATGCCGTTGGCGGGGTAGAGGACGCGGCGGCCGGAAAGGTCGTAGTATTTTGCGGCGCGGTCGCTCTCGCTCTGCACGGCGGAGATGCCCGTCGTGTCTCCGCCGTCAAGGTCGAAGCTCAGCTTCTTGGACGACTCTGCCGTGGTCTTCGGCACTTTCGTGGCGGGGAGGTAAGCCTTGTTGCAGGGGACTACGGTGAAGGTGTTGGCGGCCTGCATCAGTATGGCCTTGCCGTTGTCTTCGGCGAGGAAATAGTTGGCCCCGCCGTCAAAGCCCGTGCGCTTTGTGGTTGCGCCTTCGAGAAGGTTTGCCTCCGTAAGCACGCCTGCCGTGGCGGCGCTTATGGGGAAGGTCACGTCACCGCCTCCGCTGAGGGCGATGAGGAAGCCCGTGCCAGCGGGCACGCTGCCGCTTATCTCCGTGAGGTTAAGCGCGGTGGAAGTGGCTTTGCCGCCGACGAAAGCCTTGGCGGGAGCTATGCTGCTGATGTCGGCCGCGCAGGGCAGGCATACGCTGGCGTAGCCCGTCGAGCCTACGGTGACGGTCATCGTCTCGGCTTTCTCTATTTGCCAAAAGTTGCCGCCGTCGTTCGCGCTGTTACTGCTGTAGTTGTGAATCTCCGTGCCTGAGTTTCCGCCGTAGGCGTTGATATATTGCCCGTCAATGGTGAGGCGGAACATAGTGATGGCGTCGTTGGTGTTGTTGTGTCCGCTGGCGAAAGTCACGTTCGGGTCCGTGGCAAAGGCGCATGCGCCCGCCTCGCTCTCGCTCGCCGAGGTGGAAATCTCGGTGTAGTCGCCGCTGCTCACGGGGCGGATGTAGCGGTCGGTGTTGGCGTTCTTTATCTTGTATGTGCCGTCCGTGCTGCCCGCCTCGATGACGAAAAGCTGCGGGGCAAATTTGCCCGAAGTGCCGTCAGTGCGGTAGATGGCACAATTGGAGGTGGGCACTCCGTCGGTGGGTACGGTGGCGTCCTCCGTGCTCATGTAGCGTTTGCAGCCTGCGGAGGCGTTGATGCTGCGTATGCGGTAGAGCGCGTCGGTGTCGTAGAGAAGCTTGCCCGTGGTGACGGCGGTGAAGTTGCAGTTGGTCTTCGTCACGGTCTTGTCGGTTTCTTTCACCGTTGTTGTGGCGTAGACGAGGTCGGTCACTTCAAGGGAGTTGGGCGTTTCCACGTCGTCCCCGCTAAGTGCGGCTTTGTAGGAGACAGAGTTGGAGCTGCTCGACGTAATGCCTACGGCGTAGGCGGTTTGCAGTCCCTCGCAGGTGTAGCCGCTTACTGCGTATGCCTGGAAGCAGGCGCAAGTGGCTGCCGCATGGTCGGTGTTGTTGCCAGGATAGTAGCCGAGCGCGACGAAAGTTTTTCCGTCCTGTGTGCCTCCGTTGCCCTGTCCGTGTATGTAGTTTGTGCCGTTCATATAATTGCGTTGCGCAAGTATGAAGCCGTCTGTGAGCGCGTAGGAGTTGTTTTCGTATGTAGAGCCGTTGAATACCCCTACGCAGTAAGTGCCGGCGTAGTAGTAGAGCGGCGGGCAGGCGGTCATCTTTGATGCCGCGTCTTTCGCGTTGACGGCGGCGAGGTAGTTAAGCGTGCCGCAGTTGAAGAATACAAGGCCGTTTGCCGATTTTGTCACATACCAGATGTATGCTGCGTCGGTGGGCGCGGATGTTTCCGCCACTACGCGGAAGATGCCGTCGCTTCCGCCCTCGGCGTAGTGCGTCAGATAGCCGGTCACGCCTTTTGTTTTCGCCTTTATCACATAGTAGCCGTCGTCGATGTTGGCTAAGGCTGTGGCAGTGGTGGCCACTTCCACGCTTTCGGCGTGTGCCGTTACGCCGCAAAACGTTGCGGCCAAGAGGAAAAAGAGAGAGGCGATTTTTCTCATAAGTCTGTGTATGTGTGTTCGTGTTGTGTCATTGCAGGGTCACGCCTTGCGGTATGCGTGGGCGGGTGTCTATTTGATGCCCCTTTGGTTCAAAGCCTCGGCGTACTTGCGGGCGTTTTGCAGGTGCTCGGCGTAAGTGGAGGCGAAATTGTGCGTGCCGCTGAAGTCCTCCTTAGCGCACATATATATATAAGGATGCTTGCTGTGGTGCAGCACCGCCTCGATGGACGAGAGCGAGGGGATGCAGATGGGGCCGGGAGGCAGTCCCGCGTAGCGGTACGTGTTGTAGGGGCTGTCCACGGTAAGGTGCTGCTGCATGATGCGCCGCAGGGCGAAGTCGTGCAGGGCAAACTTCACCGTCGGGTCGGCTTGCAGCTTCATCCCTTGGCGGAGGCGGTTGAGGTACATCCCCGCCACGTCCGGGCGCTCGGCGGCTGCGGCTGTCTCCTGTTCCACGATGGAGGCGAGGGTAACGGCCTCGTCGGGCGTGAGTCCGGCAGCCGAGGCAAGAGCCTTGCGCTCTTTCGTCCAGAAAGCGTCGCGCTCGCGGCTCATGCGCTGCAAAAGCGCGCGGGGCGTGGTGTCCCAGTATACCTCATACGTGTTGGGCAGGAAAAGGCACGGCGCGGTGGCGATGTCAGCCCCCGCTTCGGCGAGCAGCGTGCTGTCGCTGAGCGCCGCCGCCCAAGTGGCGGAGTCGCCTTTCAACACAAGGGAGAGACGGCCGGCGAGGTCGTCCATGGTGTGTACCACGGGGATGACGAGGCGCACGGGAGCTTGCCGCCCGCCGCGCAGGTTGCGCACAAGGCGAAGCGAACCCATGCCCGGCGCGACGGCGTAACGCCCTTCGTGTATATGGCTGCCGTAGGCAAGCAGCGTGGAGCAGAGCCGGTAGCCCAAGAGCTGGCGCGGCGCGGCGGCTTCGTCTATCTTGCAGCGCACGGAGTCGGTCGTGTCGTCTGTGTCGACGTATATGTAAGCCGTCTCTTTCAGCGACGACACGCCGGAAAAGAGCAGCCAGTAGGCTATGGCGGCAAGCACGGCGGCTGTGGCTGCCGCCGCGATGCAGATTTTCTTTGTCTTGGGTTGCATAAGGTAGTGGGGCTGTCGGGGCGCGTGCCGTGTGCGGCGTGTCGCGCGTCCGATTTCTCGGTGCAAAATTATACCATTTTACCTCCGCCTGTTGCGGTAGACCGTTATTATTACCGCGATTTGCGGGGGCGGCGGCGCGTGAAAGCGTTTTTTTACTACTTTTGCACAAAAGTTTCGCCTTTGTGCCGCCGCCTGTCTGCCGAAGAGAGGCAGACAGTGTCACCGATGAAGCGGGTAAGCGGCGCGGGGCGTTTTTGTGTTTTCCGAAAGAAAGAGATGAAGGAGTATTCCGACTTTGTGGAGATTTTGGCGGAGAGCGTGAAGCGCAATTGGGACAGAGACGCGCTCACCGACTACCAAGGCATCACGTTGCAGTATAAGGACGTGGCGCGCAAGATAGAGAAGCTGCACATACTTTTCGAGAACGCCGGTGTGCAGAAAGGCGACAAAATAGCACTCTGCGGGCGCAACTGCGCGCACTGGGCGGCCGCGTTTCTCGCCGTCCTAAGCTACGGCGCGGTGGCAGTGCCTATCCTCCACGAGTTCAAGGCAGGGCAGGTGCACGACATAGTGCGCCACTCCGGCGCGCGCCTGCTTTTCGTGGGCGACGTGGTTTGGCCGGAGCTCGACCCCGAGCAGATGCCCGCGCTTGAGGGAGTGATAAACATCCCCGACTATTCGCTCCTCGTCTCCCGCACCGAAAGGCTCACCGAAGCCCGTGAGCGGCTCAACGAGTTCTTTGGGAAAAAATATCCCAAGTATTTCCGCAAGGAGCATGTCTCCTATCCGCATAACCCCGACCCCGATGCGCTCGCGCTGATAAACTACACAAGCGGCACGACCTCCAACTCGAAGGGCGTGCTCGTGCCTTACCGCGCCCTGTGGTCCAATTACGAGTTTGCCGTCGAGGTACTCGGTCACAAGGTGAAAGCGGGCGACAACGTCATCTCTATGCTGCCGCTGGCGCACATGTACGGAATGGCGTTTGAGTTTATCTTCGAGTTCATCACGGGCTGCCACGTCTTCTACCTGACCCGCATCCCCTCGCCAAAGATTGTGTTGAAAGCCTTTGGCGAAGTGAAGCCGAAGATTGTCATCTCCGTCCCGCTCATCATAGAGAAGATTATAAAGAAAAATGTCCTGCCGCGCTTGCAGACTCCCAGTATGCGCGTGCTTCTGCGCCTGCCGGTTATCAGCGGCAAGATACTGGAGCGCATACGCGCCGGGCTTGTCTCTGCCTTCGGCGGCGAGTTTTACGAGATAATCATCGGCGGCGCGGCGTTCAACAGTGAGGTTGAGGACCTGCTCCACCGCATCGGCTTCAACTACACCGTGGGCTACGGAGCGACAGAGTGCGCCCCCATCATCGCCTACGAGGATTGGCACAACTTCAAAAAGGGGTCGTGCGGAAAGGCAGCCCCGCGCATGGAGGTGCGCATAGCAAGCGAGGACCCGCAGCACGTGGCAGGCGAAATTCTCACCCGTGGCACAAACGTGATGCTCGGCTACTACAAGAACCCCGAAGCCACTGCCGCCGCGCTCGATAAGGACGGCTGGTATCACACGGGCGACCTCGGGCTGATGGACGAGGAGGGAAACATCTTCATACGCGGACGCATAAAGAATATGTTGCTCGGCGCGTCGGGGCAGAATATCTACCCGGAGGAAATTGAGGACAAACTCAACACGCTCCCCTATGTCTCCGAGAGCATCGTCATACAAAAGGACGAGAAGCTCTACGCGCTTATCCACCCCGACTATGACGAGGCGGAGAAAGCCGGTCTCGACGAGGACAGCCTGCGCATGGCGATGGAGCAGAACCGCCGCGACCTTAACGAGATGGTAGCGGCGTACGAGCGCCTCTCGGGCTTCCGCATATATAAAGAGGAGTTTGAGAAAACGCCAAAGCGCAGCATCCGCCGTTTCCTTTACGAAAACGCAGAGATCAAGTAAGCCCCTACATACAGACCCCTTCAACGAATTTTCAAGCCGCTTATGCCCAACCAAAGTGACGCACCTGCCGCCGACGAACGTATGGTGCTGCGAGCCGAGGAGCTTGTAAAGAAATACGGGAAGCGCACCGTGGTGAACGGTGTCTCCTTTGACGTGCGGCAGGGCGAGATTGTCGGTCTGCTGGGCCCCAACGGCGCGGGCAAGACCACCTCTTTCTATATGACCACGGGGCTTGTTGTCCCCAACGGCGGGCGGGTTTTCCTCGGCAATCAGGAAATCACCAAGGACCCAGTGTACAAGCGCGCGCAGAAAGGCATAGGCTACTTGGCGCAAGAAGCCTCCGTCTTCCGCAAGATGAGCGTGGAGGACAACATAGCCTCGGTGCTGGAGATGACGGGACGCTCCCGCGAGTACCAGCGAGAGAAACTGGAGAGCCTCATCGCGGAGTTCCGCTTGCAGAAAGTGCGCAAGAACCTCGGAGACCAGCTCTCGGGCGGCGAGCGCCGGCGCACGGAGATAGCACGCTGCCTTGCCATCGACCCGAAGTTTATCATGCTCGACGAACCCTTCGCGGGCGTGGACCCTATCGCCGTGGAAGACATCCAGTATATAGTCTGGAAACTGAAAGACCGCAACATAGGCATCCTCATCACCGACCACAACGTGGAGGAGACGCTCTGCATCACCGACCGCGCGTATCTGCTTTTCGAGGGGCGCATTCTCTTCCAAGGCACGCCCGAGGAGCTTGCCGCCAACCAGATAGTGCGCGACAAATATCTTACCAACAGCTTCAAGCTGCGTAAGAAAGATTTTCAGAGGCTCGGGCAGCAGCGCGAGCAAGGCTGAGGCTTTGCCCGAAACTTTGGGGGCAATGTCTGCAAATGTTGGGGGGTATGTCCGAAACTTTGGGGCTTTGCCTGCAGATGTTTGGGGACAGCCCGCAGATGTTTGGGGATAGCCCGCAGATGTTATAGATGCAGCCTCGCGGCGTATAGGCTTTCCCGCGCGGAAAGTGCTTCCGCGCGTCCCCTTTCCGGCGGACGCGCAGTTTTTACTTAGGAAAATGAGAAAAATCCCCTTAGAGGATTTCTTCCGCAACGCGGAAAGCTCCTCCTACCAGCTGTCCCCCGACGGACGGCATATAGCTTGGCTCGCGCCTTGGCGCGACAGAATGAACGTTTTCGTCAAGCCGTGCGGGCAGGGCTCGGACTTGTCCGGAGCCATGCCGCGGCGAGAAAACGCACTTCCCGAAAGGGAAAACGTTTTCGTCAAGCCGTGCGGGCAGGGCTCGGACTTGTCCGAATTGGAAAAACCGTGTAATGTTTCTCCCCTCCGTCTCACGGACGAGACAGAGCGGAGCGTGGCGGGCTATATGTGGGCGGACAACGACCGCATCCTTTATATGAAGGACACGGGCGGCGACGAAAACTACCAGCTCTACGGCGTGCGGGCTGACGGAACGGACCGCAGGGCTTACACTGCGTTCCCCGGCGTGCGCACTACGCTGATAGACGACTTGGAAGAGCAGGACGGCTTTGTCATGATAGGGCTGAACCGCCGAAACCCGGAGGTGTTTGACCCGTACCGCCTCAATCTTGAGACAGGCGAACTTACGCTACTTGCAGAAAACCCCGGAAACTGGCAGGGGTGGATGACCGACCACGAGGGAAAGCTCCGCGCCGTGACGGCGATAGTGGACGGCGTGAACACGCAGATACTCTACCGCGAGACCGAGGAGCAGGATTTCCGCCCGGTGCTTACGACCAACTTCAAAGAGACGGTCAGCTTTATGGAGTTTGCCGCCGACGGCAAGACTGTGTACGCCGCCACCAATCTTGGACGCGACAAAACCGCCCTCGTGCTTATGGACCCCGCCACGTGCCAGGAACTCGAGGTGCTGTATGCCGATGAGCGTTACGACATATCCAGCATCACTTACTCGCGCCTGCGGCGCAAGCTGCTCGCAGTCTATTGCACGGGACACAAAGAGCCGGTGCGCCATTATTTTGACGAAGAGCAGCGTCTCTTCCGCGAACGCTTGCAGGCGCACTTCCCCGGCAGGCGCATCGGGGTGGCTGACTGTGACAAGGCGGAGCAACACTACCTTGTCTATGTGGGCGGCGACCGCACGCGCGGAAGCTATTACTGCTACGATGCCCCGGCCGACCGCGTGGCGCACATAGCCGACCTCGCCCCGTGGATACGCGAGGAGGAAATGGCAGAGATGCACGCCGTGACGTACACCACGCGTGACGGGCTACGCATAGAGGCGTACCTTTCCCTGCCCGATGGACTCACGCCCGCCACGGCGAAGTGTCTGCCCGTTGTGGTAAATCCGCACGGCGGGCCTTGGGCGCGTGACTACTGGGGATACTCCCCCGAGGTGCAGTTCCTGTGCAACCGCGGCTATGCCGTATTGCAAATGAATTTCCGAGGCTCAACGGGCTACGGGCGAGCTTTCCTCGAAGCAAGCTATAAGCAGTGGGGGCTGAAAATGCAGGACGACATAACCGACGGCGTGCGTTGGCTTGTGGCGGAAGGCATTGCCGACCCCGCGCGGGTTGCCATCTACGGCGGCAGCTACGGAGGTTACGCCGCTTTGGCTGGCGCGGCTTTCACGCCGGATCTTTACTGCTGCGCGGTGGACTATGTGGGCGTGGCCAACCTCTTTACCTTTATGAATACCATACCGCCCTACTGGCGGCCGCTCTTGGAGATGATGCACGAGCAAGTAGGCGACCCGGAAAAGGATGCCGAGCAGTTGCGCGAAACCTCGCCCGTCTTTCACGCCGCCCGCGTCACCGCGCCGCTCTTCATAGCGCAGGGGGCAAACGACCCGCGCGTCAACAAGGACGAGAGCGACCAAATGGTGGCGGCGTTGCGCAGCCGGGGCGTGGAAGTGGAGTATATGGTAAAGGAAAACGAGGGACACGGCTTCGCCAACCAGGAAAACCGCTTCGATTTCTATCGCGCGATGGAGCGCTTCCTTGAAAAACATCTGGGAACGGGCGGAAAGTGAGGCACGAAAGGGGGCATTTGCGCCTTTTGTCTTATTTTTGCACGAAACATAACGGAGACATTTTCCCGCGTGTGCGTCCCTTTATGCCTTATGACGGCATCGCGTTTCGTGCGCCGGTGCTGCGGGGCAGACGAAACGGGGCGTGTGTGCGGCTGTTCTCCCAAAGAATACGTCAAAACACTATGCGTCTCACTTCTTGAAGCGACAGAGACGCGGCATTTATTATGGAAAACGAATTACAAGGCAAGGTTTTCTCGGGAGAGGAAGAAGGCTTCAAGTTTGAGAGACTAATCCCCGTTCTGCTCTCAAACTGGTACTGGATACTGATATGCGTTGTGCTGTCCCTTTCCGTGGCGGTGGTGAAAATAATGCGCACCACGCCCACATACAAACGGGGCATGCAGCTCCTCATAAAGACGGACGACAACTCGGCCGGCGGGAGCAACAGCCTTACAAAGGATTTCAGCAAACTGGGGTTGCTTGCCACAAACACCAACATAAACAACGAGATACTTACCATAAGCGCGCCGGTGGTGGTGCGCGAGGCTGCGGCGCGTCTGCACCTTGATGTCTCTATGACGGTGGCGGAGGGGCTGCACCGCGTGCCGCTTTACGGCGATGCGCCCGTGCAGGTGCTTTTCCCGAAAGCCGGCGAGGAGCAGGGTTTTGCTTTCTCCATGAAGCTCCATCCCGACCAGACGGCAGAGCTTTACGACTTCAAGGACGTGGACGGCGACATTCCGGGCTCGATGAGCGTGAAGCTGGGCACGATAGCCAAGACCCCCGTCGGCGAAGTGGTGATACAGCCCACGAAGTACTGGCGCGACACTTATACCGACAAGCCCGTGCGCGTGGCAAAGTCTCCGCTAACGGCAGTCGGCAATGCCTATTCGGGTGCGCTGGGCGTTGCGCTCTCGCAAAAGGAGACAAGCGTGGTGGACATGGCTGTGGCCGATGCGAGCGCACGGCGGGCGAGCGACTTGCTGCTTGCTATCGTGGACGTGTATAACGACCGGTGGATTAAGGATAAGAACCGCGTGGCGGAAAGCACTTCCGAATTTATCAACGACCGGCTCGAGGTCATCTCAAAAGAGCTTGGCGACGTAGACCAAAAGATTTCCGACTACAAGAGTTCCGCCCTGATACCCGACGCTGAGGCTGCGGCGGGAATGTACCTGACGGAGAGCCAGAAAAACAACGAGCGCGTCGTCACGCTCAGCAACCAGCTCGGCGTGGCGCGTTACATACGCGACTATCTCAAAGGCGACGCGAAGACGGGGCAGTACCTTCCTTCCAACACCGGCATTGGCAGCACGGGCATAGAGCAGATGATAGCCGCGTACAACCGTTCTGTCAGCACGCGCAACGACGTGCTGACCAACAGCAGCGAGAGCGCGCCGCTCGTGCAGAAACTAAATGCCGACCTCGACCTGCAAAAGTCCGCCATAGTCCATTCGCTTGACAACTTCATCACTCAGATGGAGACCGAGCTGCGTTCGTGGCAGAACACCGAGAGTTCCACCAACAGCAAACTTGCCGCCGCGCCGAAGCAGGCCAGACAGCTTACCTCCGTAGGGCGGCAGCAGAAGGTCAAGGAGAATCTTTATATCTACCTTCTCCAAAAGCGTGAGGAGAACGAGCTTAGCAAGACGTACACGGCTTGGAACACGCGCATCATACAGCCGCCCATCGGCAGCGAAAAACCTGTCGCTCCCCGCAAGGGACTGTCTCTGCTGATAGCGCTCGCGATCGGTTTGGGGCTGCCCATAGGCTTGATGGCGTTGCGTGAGGTGCTAAACCACACAGTCCGCGGACGCGCCGACCTCGAAGGCATGAACGCCCCGCTCATCGGCGAGATACCCGCTATGGGAAAGCGCAGGCATTGGTGGCTGCCCACGGGAAAGAACGTGGAGCGCGGCGTGTACGTGAAAGAAAACAGCCGCGACGTGATAAACGAGTCTTTCCGCATCCTGCGCACCAAGCTCGACTATTTTATGAAGAGCACGGGCGGGACGGACAGCAAGGTAATAATGCTCACGTCGTTCAATCCAAACAGCGGAAAGTCATTCCTTTCCATCAACCTTGCCAAGGTGCTTTCACTGAAAGGCAAGCGCGTGCTACTCGTAGACTTTGACTTGCGCCACGGTTCTGTTTCCAACGTGGCGGGCCGTGCGCGTCACGGCTTGACCGATTATCTCACGGGCGTGAATACCGATTTGTCGCAGCTTATATATCACGCGGCTTTCGGCGAAGGTGCGGACGTGCTGCCGGTAGGCGTTTTCCCGCCCAACCCCTCCGAGCTTCTCTTGCTTGAAAGCACGAAACGGCTCATTGAAGAGGCACGCAAGAGCTACGACTACGTGATACTCGACTGCCCGCCCGTAGACCTTGTGGCAGATACCAATATCGTGAGGACGTACGCCGATATCTCGCTCTTCGTGGTGCGCGTGGGACTTATGGACCGCCGCCTGCTGAAAGACGTGGAAAAGCTTTATGCGGCGGGACAGTACAACCACATGGGCTTGGTGCTTAACGGCACTGACTATGTCAGCAGCCGTTACAGCCGCTACCGTTATGGTTACGGCTACGCGTACGGATATGGTTACGCGTTCAACTATCACGAGAAAAGCTAACCTATATGGCAGCGTAAGACAAAAATAGACCGTTTCGGGGCGACAAGCAATGTCGTCCCGGAGCGGTCTTCCCTTTAAGGGGACTTGCGCCGCCGTGCAGACAGGAAAAAGGCATGGAAAGCAAAACAGACGGATATGCAGTGCGCCGCTTTGAGGATGCGACGAAACGGTATTGCCAGACGCTCGACCTGCGCGACAATCCCGCGCTCATAGCAGAGTACCGGCGGCTTCACTCGCGTGAGGGCATTTGGCCGGAGATATTGCGCGGCATTAAGGAGAGCGGCGTGCTGGAAATGGAGATATATCTGCGCGGCACGCGCCTCTTTATGATTGTGG
The DNA here is from genome assembly GCA_963625935.1 of uncultured Oscillospiraceae bacterium. Classification (GTDB taxonomy): domain Bacteria; phylum Bacteroidota; class Bacteroidia; order Bacteroidales; family Bacteroidaceae; genus Alloprevotella. The sequence continues at coordinate 74,179 of CAVFVD010000005.1, forward strand.
AGCTACCGGCGGACGCGGAATGGGACACCGTGATGCGGCGGATGGCAGAGCAGCCGAGGCAAGCGGAGTGGGAAGCCCTCACCGCCAAATACCAAGAGGCGTTGGCGGGGGCAAAGTCCGAGGAAAAATGGCAAATGATGGAGCGCATTTTCCATCTGTACTGATGCCGACGGTGCTAATGCTGACCACGGCTGACGCGTAGGTTAGCCACGCCTATCCCCAAGATGGGCATTGCAGTCCCTATGGTTGTCGTTGCATTCTCTAAGATTGTAGATTCTGTCCCAAAGATTGTAGCTTCTGTCCAAATGATGATAGCTCCACAGTCCCTAAGTTCGTCCCCTTATTCCCAAGGTGAATGGTTTGCGCGTCTGTGGAAAGGTGGCCCGGGGCGCGGCGCAATGTGTATAGAAACAAAGCAAAACAGAGATAAGATATGATGTGTAAGATTCTTTCAAGACGGTTTGCCGTCGCGCTCGCACTGTGTGTGGCTTGCGGGGCGGCTTGGGCGGATGTCAATCCGAAACCTTTCGTTGTGCCCGAGGTGAAGACGTGGCAGGGCGCGGAGGGTGCGACGCAGCTCTCCGGGCGCGTTATAGCCAAAAGCGCGAAACTTGCCTCTGTCGCTGAGGCTTTGGCGAAAGACTACGGCGAAATGTTTGGCCGGCCGCTTACAGTGGCAACGGGAAAGGCGCAAAGCGGCGACATCGTGCTTTCGCTTGGCGGAGACAAGAAGCTCGGCGCGGAGGGCTATACCCTCAACGCGGGTGAGACTGTCGAAATAGCCGCTCCCACGCAGAAAGGCGTGTTCTGGGCTACGCGCACGCTCTTGCAGATTGCCGAGCAAAACGGCGGAAAGTCACTCCCTAAGGGCGCGATAAGTGACACGCCCGAGTATCCCCTGCGCGGTTTTATGATAGACTGCGGCCGTAAGTACATCCCTATTTCTTACCTGCGCAACCTTGCCAAGGTGATGGCGTACTATAAGATGAACCTCTTGCAGGTTCACCTCAACGACAACGGCTTCCGCCAGTTCTTCGGCAACGATTGGGACAAGACGCCGGCGGCTTGGCGACTTGAGTGCTCCACTTTCCCGGGGCTTACGGCGAAAGACGGCTCGTACACAAAGAAAGAGTTTATCGATTTCCAGAAGCTCGCCGAGGACAACTTCGTAGAAATACTCCCCGAGATAGACGCTCCTGCCCACTCGCTCGCATTCACCCACTTCAAGCCCGAGATAGGCAGCAAGGAGTACGGAATGGACCACCTCGACCTCTTCAACCCCGAGACCTACGCCTTTATGGACGCTCTTTGGAAAGAGTACATCGGCGGCAGCGACCCCGTGTTCCGCGGTCCGCGCGTGCATATCGGCACGGACGAGTACTCAAATGCCAAGAAAGACGTTGTGGAAAAGTTCCGCGAGTTCACCGACCACTACATAAAATACGTAGAGGGCTACGGAAAGAAAGCCGTGGTTTGGGGCGCGCTGACGCATGCAAACGGCGACACGCCCGTGAAGTCCAAGGACGTGCTGATGGATATATGGTATAACGGCTACGCAGACCCCGTGGAGATGCGCAAGCAGGGTTACAAGCTCGTGTGCATCCCCGACGGCTACACCTACATCGTGCCCGCCGCCGGCTACTACTATGACTACCTCAACTGCCAGTACCTCTACGAGCACTGGACGCCCGCCACTATCGGCAACAAGCAGTTCCCGGAGAACGACCCCGCCATTGAGGGCGGCATGTTTGCCGTGTGGAACGACCACGCGGGAAACGGCATCTCCGTGAAAGACATCCACCACCGCGTGTTCCCAGCTTTGCAGACTATCGCCGCAAAGACGTGGGCAGGAAAGCGCGTTTCGCTCTCTTACAAGGACTTTGACGAAAAACGCGCGTCGCTCAGCGAGGCTCCGGGCGTAAACGAGCTGGCGCGTCACGGCAAGCCCGGCACTACGGCGCTCGCTGTCGCGACGGTTGTACCCGGAAGCAAGCAGACTATAAGCGAGATAGGCTACAACTACTCCGTCACTTTCCATGTCGATGGAGTGAACGAAAGCAAGGGAGCCGCGCTCTTCACGTCCCCCAACGCCACATTCTATCTTTCCGACCCGAAGGAGGGTAAACTTGGCTTTGAGCGCGACGGCTATCTCAATACGTTCAACTACCGCATCGAGCAGGGCAAGAGCGTCACGCTTACCATTGAGGGTGACAACCGCGAGACCCGTCTATATGTGGACGGTCAGCTGAAGGAGAAACTCTCGCCCAAGACGCTTTATGTTATGCGCGACAAGGACCGCGCCCACTATCAGACCGCCGCGTGTAAGTCCGCAGAGCCGGAGGTTTACGACCCCACGGAAAAGATTTACTACCAGCGCACGCTCGTCTTCCCGCTCGAGAAAGCCGGAAACTTCAAGAGCCGCGTGACCAAGTTAGAGGTGAAAGTGGCTGAGTGACTCGCCGTCCTGAAAAGGGGCAAATAGGCTTAGACCATATTTATATGGAAAATCCGTCAAGGACGCGATACCGTGTCCTTGGCGGATTTTTGCGTCCTGCGTTTCCTGTGCCGCTTGCATTATGTTGCGTGCGAAAGAGTGGGGGAGATGTCGCGGGGAAGGCCGTTCGGCTAAACGGTAGAAGCGAATGTTAGCGCTTTTTCTCCGCAACTTTGCCTTGCGCTTTCTTGCTTTCCCCCTTTTTCCCGTGTAGAAAGATGCGCGTAATAAGCAGCCTCGTGGCTCGAAAGCCGGTAAATGTGTGTCATCCGGTAAAAATAGGGCGTGAAAGCGCAAGACTTTACGCTTTGAAAGGCAGACCGCGCGCGTCTTCCGTACTTTTGTGACATGCCAAACGGGACGTGGGCTTGGCAGAAAGCACTTTGCCGCCGCCTCGTTGGCTTGTGAGATTTGAAAACAACTAACCTTAAAAGACACACATTACTATGAAACGATTTGCTATTGTATGCGCATTTGCGCTCGGCTTAGGAAGTATCGGCGCGCAGGCGCAGGGCTTGGGCGGCTTGCTTAAGAAAGTGAAGAAAGGCGTGGAGACAGTCACCGGCACAAGTACGTCGTCTTCCTCGCAGTCGTCACAGACGGCGGCTAAGGGTGCGGTGAAAGGAGTGGAAATACCAGTCGAGGGCGGCGGCACTATGATTAACCCCATCCCCGGCGTTGCGGACATTCAGCTTGCCGGGCTTTACGGCAAAAGCACCTCGCTCAATTACGGAGAGCTGTGGCTTGTCTTCAAGGTAAAGATGATTGCCAACCTTACGTCTATCAGCTTCGGGTGCAATATAAATTATCCCGCAGTTATGGTAGACCAGGACGGCAACTCATGCAAGCCGCGAGAGACCGCAGGGTGGTATCCCTATTCGGTGACCGAGGGAGTCTTTATGAAGGTTCCGCTTAAATATGCATCCTTTGTAGACGTGAAGCGCAGCGTCACAAGCGTACAACGCTTGCAGTTCGGCGTGTCTGCCAATGGCAATACGGGGATGATAATTCTTAAAGATGTGCCCATTAAGTGGGACGTGGCGATTGAATAGCCTTTGGGCGTTTTCCGCTTTCCGTGAAAATACTCCTCCGCCCTTCCTTGTTAGCGGCGCACGCTAATGGGAGGGGCGGAGTGTTTTATGTCGTTATGTCGATTTCTCTTCGTGACGCTCGTTTTTGCCGCTTTGTGCGTCCGCTGTATCCGCAGAGCAGGGCGAAAAAATATTGCGTGCGATTGTCGCACGCAATATTTTAGACTTTGTGCCGGCAAATCTGTTTGTAATTTAAAGAGATATGCGGCTTGTGTGGTAAGAAATATTTACCGTGCGGCTTCTGCCGCTTACGCTCAAAACGTCAATATACCTCCACGTAAGAGGCAAGGCGTTTCGCTTTGTCGCGCACTTGGTCGATGTCGCCGTCAAGCGGCGCGTTGCATACCACTACGCCCATGCGGCGGTTGACCCTTGTGGCGGGTTTGCCGAAAATACGCAGGTCGGCGTCCTCCTCGCAGGTGCGTTCGAGCCCCTTGTAGCGCGGCGTTTCCTCGCTTGCGATTGGGGAGAGAATCACCGCGCTTGCGCCGATGCGCAATTGCTTGATGCACGGCACGGGCAGACCTAAGACGGCGCGGAGGTGAAGCTCAAACTCGTTGAAGTTTTGCGTCCCCGCCAGGGTCACCATGCCCGTGTCGTGCGGGCGGGGCGAGAGCTCGGAAAAGTATACCCCGTCCTTGTGGCTGAGGAAGAATTCCACGCCCCAAAGGCCAGCTCCCGTCAGGGCGCGGGTCACTTTTTCCGCCATCTGCTGCGCTTCGGCGAGGTGGGCGGGCGCTATGTGCGCGGGCTGGAAGCTTTCGCGGTAGTCGCCGCCTTTCTGCACGTGGCCTATGGGCGGGCAGAAGAGCGTCGGCCCTTCTTTCTGCGTCACCGTGAGCAGCGTGATTTCGCTGTCAAAGTGGATGAACTCCTCTATAATCACCTCGTGCAGGTCGCCCCGGCTGCCGCCCATCGCGTACTCCCAGGCGTGCTGCAGCTCAGCCTCGCTCTTCACGAGACTTTGCCCCTTGCCCGAGGAAGACATAAGCGGCTTTACTACACAGGGGAAGCCAATCTCCTCGGCGTGCGCTTTCAGCTCGTCAAGCGTCTTGGCGTAGAAGTACTTGGCGGTTTTCAGTCCCAGCTCCTTGGCTGCGAGGTCGCGGATGGCTTTCCGGTTCATCGTGAAGTTTACCGCGCGGGCAGAGGGCGTTACCTGTATGCCTTCGCGCTCGTAGTCGTAGAGCCGCTCGGTGCGTATGGCCTCAATTTCAGGCACGATGATGTCCGGGCGGTGCTTGCGCACGGCGGCGTCGAGCGCGTCTCCGTCGAGCATAGAGAATACCTCGCACTCGTCCGCCACTTGCATGGCCGGCGCGCCGGCGTATGAGTCGCAGGCTATTACGTGCTGTCCGAGGCGTTGTGCCGCGATGGTGAACTCTTTGCCAAGCTCTCCCGAGCCCAAAAGCAGTATTTTCTTCATTTCCGTAGGTATGGTTAGTCTGAAAGTTTCCCTTGTATGGTTGGGGCTGTTTCCCAGTCTTTTGAAGCGGTGTGCCGTGTGCGAAAACGCGAAGCCGCCCCGTGGAGAGCGGGGCGGCTTCGCGTCGTGTGCCTTTTGGGGCTTGTGCGCCGTGGTGTGACGAGGGCAGTGCGTCGCGCCCGCCGTCTCCGTTATGCGCAAAGTTACGTTTTTTTTCTGTTTCCGCCGTTCCGTGTCGCGGTCAATGCCCGTGCGGAAAGGCGTTTGCCTTTTCCTCCGTGTGCGGATGAACGCTTTGCGTCAGCACGTTGGCTGCGCAATTCGCGCGTATTGCGCGGCGAGATGGCGTGCGGCTGTTTCGCCGCAATGGTCGGGCGAGTAGAGACGCGCGAAAAGGCGGATGTAGCGCAGACTTCGCTCGCTCGGCGTTAGGTCTTGAGGGGTAGAATGTTGCATAGGCGTGTGCGGGGTTCGTGTTTTTCCTTTCTGAAAGCGCGTCCCGGTTTGCCCTGCCGACGGTAGACTGTGCCTTTTCCGTAGGAGCGGCATTGCACGTGAGCTTGCTTTCATAAGTACTAACGCAGCTATGCACGCAATATTATTTCCCCGCCCGCCTTTTTGTGCCTTGTGCCGAAGTTCCCTTAGTCTATGCGTTTGTACACCAAATTCAAAGCGGCGAAAAGTGTTTCGGCAAGTGCCGCCGCGCTTATTCCGTCTGCAGCGAAATGCCGTTTTCGCGTGCCATGCGGCGCATATTAAGTACTGCGTAACGCATGCGGCCGAGCGCTGTATTGATGCTCACGCCCGTGATGTCCGATATCTCCTTGAAACTCAGTTCCTGGTAGAAGCGCATAAATACCACCTCGCGCTGCGGCTCGGGCAGAAAGTCCATAAGGCGGCGCACGTCGCGCAGTACTTGCTCGTTGACAATGTCGCTTTCGCGCGAGCGGTCCACGAGCGTGAGGTTGTCGAAGATGGAAAGCTCGGCCTCCTCCTCGTATATAGTCTGTCCGCCGCGCTCGTCGCGGAAAATGTCGACAAGCAGGTTGTGTGCAATGCGGGTGAGCCAGCTGAAAAATTTTCCGTACCCAGTGTACCGCCCCTGCCGTAAGGTCATAACCACTTTGACAAACGTCTCCTGAAAGAGGTCGTCTGCCAAGTCCTTGTTGCGTATAGTGCGCGATATATAGGAGTAAAGCCTGTCCTGGTAGCGTGCAAGAAGCGTGTCGAAGGCCTCATCGTGTCCCGACATAAAAAGCTCCACCAACTCGTCGTCGGTGCGCTGCGCCAAATTTTCCATTACTCTACAATGTGTTGGTTAGAAGTAATGTCTCTCGATAGGCTTTTCTCTTTTGGTGGGTGGGATATTCTGTTGCTTTTTCAAGTGCGGGACGGGCTGAAAAACCTCCGGGTTGGCTTTTTCCGCGTATCGCATTTTTGCAAATGTAGCGTATTTTGTTTTGAAAGCAATAATTTGTCGCTCTTTTTCCGCTTTTTGTCGAGATAACGTCCATTTGGACTGGGTTTGGCATAGCTATTTGTCCGTTTCTGACACTTGCGGACGGAAAGAAAGCACATTTTGGGTGCATCCTTTGGGAGATGCGCAAGTGGCGGCCTTGGCTCGGCGTTCAGGCGAGCTTTCCCGTCTGTGTGCCTTCTTCGTTTGCGCAAGCATTCTTCGTTGGTGTCCCGGCGTGCCATAGGTCTATGCTTTGGGGGAGCATTATCACGTCTTAGGAAGCCGTTTCGCAGCCGTCCAAACCTCATAAAAGTGTTCTATTTTTCCTCTTTTGATTTTATAAAGAGTGTTAACGGGGATTTGGAAATCGGCCGAAAATGTATTATCTTTGCGTATCGAAAAGCGGGGCTATGCACAGCGTGCGTAACCCCGCTTTTCTGCTGTTGATTATCAGTATTTTACGCGGGTTTTATATGTACATATAGCGCCGGCTGCATGTACATGTGGCGAAAACTCCAAGTATTCCCGTCGTTACGGGGCCTATTTTTGTCTGGAGAAAGTGCCTTTCCGTCCCTTGAGAGATTGCTTTTCCGCTCCCAAACTTAGGTTTCCCCGTTAAACTTACATAAAAATGCACCCCCGGGACGGCGGCCGTTAGTGTTCTATTTTTCCTCTTTTCCTCGCTCTGTATCGCAGCGTTTTTGTCCTAATCTCGGCAGGCTACTGTGTGGTCTCGGCACATCGCCTGCCGCTTGCGAAAATCGTTTGCGCAATGCTTTACAACGTATCAGCGTGCGTGCCGATAGGGCGGGAGAGTGCCTCGCTTTCCCGCCGGGCGGCATGGGTCGTGGGGAGTGTGTTAAATTTGTTAATGAGCCGCTCCGTTGTCTGTCCGCAGCGGGTGGCGTGTGGCTGCGTGGCTCTTCGGCTGGGGTATCTCCGCTTCTGCTTTATGCGCATTGAGAAATTTTTTATATCGTGCCTTGACCTGAGTGCGCTGTCTGCTTTTTTGCGGGCATCGGCGGGTGAAAGATTAGGGGCGTACCCGAGTTTGGCGATGCAAGGAAAAGCCTGTGTGCCAGTTTGCTATATGTGCGCTTGTTTCTTTCTTTGGATGTCGTTTTAAGGCATGCTCCTCCACGCCGCAGTGCCGTTTATTGTGCCTCTGCTCGCGGTCGCGGCACGCGCTCGCGTGGGGCGGTTCGGAAAAAGTGTAGGGGTTTTCCGGAAAAAGTGTAAAGAATTTCAATCGTGTCACAAAGGTTTAACACGGGAAACTTATTACATTTGCAGTTGCTATGTGCGTTGCACAAATTCCGTCGTGGGAAAGCACGCGGATTCCGGGAAAACAAAGCCTCCGGCGCAAGGGCGAGAAGCTAAGGGAACTTGGCACTTTGGAGGCAGGCGGCGCACACTCTTTCAAAGAAAGAAAACAAACAAAATATCAGTAAACTAATGCGTATGAAGAACCGTTTCTGCAGATTAGGAAATACGCTGCTTGGCGCGGCGTGCCTACTCTCGACTTGCGGTGTCACGTACTCCTGCTCGGACGATTACGACTTGCCCGACACAAAGCCGTCCTTCCTCGGCGGGAGTATCTATGACGAGCTCAAAAGCCGGGGAACGTTCAGCACCGTAGTCAGAATGATTGACGAGGTGGAGGACTACAAGGACATCCTCTCCAAGACGGGAAGCGTGACCATGTTCGTCGCCGACGACAACGCCTATGCGCGCCTCTTTGCGAGCGGCGTGCTCAAAGACGGCAACGGCAACCCCGTGACAAGCTACGAGCAGCTGTCGGCAGCCCAGAAGAAGATGATCCTGAAAGGCTCAATGATCAGCAGCGCCAACGTGCTGGAGATGCTCACCACCATTCAGGGACCCACGAAGAACCTCTGTCTCCGGCAGAACTCCGCCCTGGACGTGATTGACACCATCCGCTGCTGGAACTGGCAGGACCTGCCCAACAACCTCAACGAGGGACAGCTCGACAAAAACGGCAAGGTGATCAATGCCGACCGCCGCTTCTGGGACGACTACCGCACTGAGGCGCAGGGGAAAATGTACATAGCGACGGACCAGACCGCCCCGCTTATGACGCACTTCCTCCAGTCGCAGCTCACGGAGAAGAAAATCACGCACGAGGACGTATCCTTCATCCTCGGGCTCAAAGACACGTGGAGCAACAGCGACAACACCGACCGCAGCTATATATATAACTCGCGCGTGGTGGAACAGGACGTGACCTGCCTTAACGGCTACTTCAACGTGGTGGACTCCGTGATTATCACCCCGCCCAACATGGCCGAGGTTATCCGCACAAACGGGGACACGAAGATATTCAGCGCGCTGCTCGACCGCTTCGCCGCTCCTTACTACAGCGCTACGCTCACCACCAACTACAAGGAGTCGCACGGCGACCTCGCCATCGACAAGGTGTACTATATGGCGCACATCGCGCAGCGCAACTCGCGCGGCTCGTCTTACAACACTTGGGTGAACGCCAACGACCAGTCGGTGAGCCTTGGTGACTATCCCTACCTCGACTTCGACCCGGGATGGAACGCCTACACCGTCAACCAGTCCACGAAAGAGCAGGACATGGCGGCGATGTTCGTTCCCTGCGACGAGGCTATGGAGAAGTATTTCGGCACGGGTGCAGGCCGCACGCTCATCGAGCGCTACTCGCCCGACTACCAGAGCCACGACCTTCTCTACAACATACAGCAGATTCCGCTCAGCATCATCAAGCCGTTCGTCTCCAACCTGATGAAGGAGAGCTTCAACGAAACGGTGCCGAGCAAATACACTACTATTTATAATGACGCGCAGGACCCGATGTTCTCGGGCAGCGTGTACGGTAGCGTAGAGGCATACAAGCAGGCTTTCAAGCGCGTGCATCTGGCCAGCAACGGCGTGGTGTACGTGCTTAACGATGTTGTGGGCCCCGCAGCTTACTCCTCCGTGATGGCGCCTGCGCTCTACAACGACGACCGCCAGGTGTTCAACACCGTGCTGCACGCCGACGAGTCTTTCGTGAACGACGCTACCGCCAACCAGAAAGCTCCGCTGCGTAAGTTCTATAGCACTTATCTGCTGGCTATGCAGTCCGACTTCTCGCTCTTCATCCCCTCCGACGACGGTCTCCTGCAAAAGGGATACGCAGACGTGATGACGAGCTCGCTCACGGGTAGCACCAACTTGAGGAATCGCCGCATCTGGACTTTCGAGCCGGAGGCTATCTCGGGCGACAACGCCAACAAGATTGCCATCCGCGCACGTGCATACCAGTATGACACGGAGAAGGACTTTGAGCCTAAGAACGCGGTGCAGGGAGCTGTGTCCATCGCCGACGCCTCCACGGCTTCGGGCTGGGGCCTCACCAAGAAGGATATGCTCTGCGAGATGGTGGATCACCACATCATAGTGCATGACTACAACGACCTTGAGGGCGTGAACGGCTCCCGCCGCTATTACACCTCGCGAAGCGGCGCTCCTATATATATAAAGAAGCGCCCCACGGGTGAGAACGGCAAGGGCATGCTTGTGGACGGCGGTCTGCAGCTTATGTTCAACTCCGACGAGAACCCCAACAACGACTTTGACTGCGAAGTGACGCGCGGATATGACGAGCGCCGCACTGAGGCCAACGGTATGTATGGTAACGGTATGACTTACTTTATCGACCGCCCCATTCAGGCCACGTTCAAGACGGTGTACAACGTGATGAAGAACACGCAGGCTTTCAACAGCTTCTACCAACTCTGCGACAACATCCGCACGGCAAGCACCTCGCTCTCCGAAAAGTTCAAGAACCTTTCCAAGTATAAGGATCTGACCACAACGGAGTGGAACTTGCAGAAGACCAAGTACAACCTCTTCGACAGCCGCACCACGGCAAACGACGAGTACCTTGTGCGCTTCTTCAACAACTATCGTTACACCATTTTCGTTCCGAGCGACAACGCAATGGCTCAGGCTTACGCTGACGGACTTCCCACGCCGGAGTCCATCGAGCAGTACATCGAGGCCAACTCCAACGAGTCGGGCGAGGCAAGCGAGGAGGTACTGACGAAGGCGGAGGCTATGTACCTCGCAATGCTCAACTTCGTGGAATACCACTTCTGCGACAACGCGCTCTATGTAGACAACTGCACGGCAACCACGCGCAGCATGTCTGCCTGCACCGATGACGCGACCGGCGGCTTCATCCGCGTGACCGTCAATCAGCAGCCCGACCAGATGAGCGTGACCGACGTGACAGGCCGCACCTGCAGCGTTTCCTCCACGGTGAACAACCTTTTGGCACGCGACTACGAGCTTGACGCGAAGGCTGCCAACGCCCGTCAGGTGAAGTCGTCCTCTTACGTGGCACTCCACTCCATAGGAGACAACTTCATGCTTTTCACCTCTGACGTGATGGACGGCAGCAAGATAGACTTCACGAAACTTTGGGAGACCACGGCGGCAGCAAAGGCTTTCGCCAAGAGGTACAGAATTAAGAAATAACCTGCGATATTATGAATAACACCAAATTCCTACTAACGCTTGTACTGTGCTTTTGCTGCTCCCTCGCGTATGCGCAAAAGCGCGTTACGGGACGCGTCTGGAGCAAGGCGGACGGCCCGATAGTCATGGCGTATGTAGTCGAACAGGATAACAACAACCGTAACGTGACCGCCACCACGACGGATGCCAACGGTAACTTCTCCATTATGGTGAAGAATACCGCCAACAAGTTGCGTGTGTCTTACATCGGCTACCAGACTAAGATACTCCCGATCGGCGCACAGACACATTTTAATGTGGAGCTGATTGACAAAAACACCTTCAAGACTGCGGAGGTGACCGCTACCCGCAAGGTGCGCTCCAACGGTCTTGTGATACCCGAGAGAGAAATCTCCACCGCGCAGCAGACGCTCGACATGGACCAGATGGCCGGTCTCTCCTTTGAGACAGCGGCAGACGCCCTTCAGGGTGAGATTGCCGGTCTGGACATCGTTGCCAACTCCGGTAACCTCGGTGCGGGCTCGAGCATGCGCCTCCGTGGTGTGTCCTCCATCAACGGAAGCCAGGAGCCTCTTATCGTGGTGAACGGCAACATCCTCGAGGACTACAACGAGAGCGACCTCGACCTTGACAACATGGAGAACGAGGAGCAGTTTGCAAACCTTCTCCAGGTTGCCCCCGATGATATCCAGAGCATTAAGGTGCTTAAGGACGCCGCCGCAACGGCAGTGTACGGCGCACGCGGCTCGAACGGTGTGATTGAAATCACCACCCGCCGTGGTGCTCGCGGCAAGACGCGCGTAAACTTCAACTACCGCTTCTCCGGCGCATGGCAGCCCTCGGGCATGAAGATGCTCAACGGTGACGAGTACACCATGATGCTTAAGGAGGCTTACCACAACCCCCGCACGCTTACAGACGAGGCTGCTGATATCGTCGAGATTGACTACAACCAGAACTACTATTCTTATTATGCCAACTATAATAAGAATACGGACTGGGTGGACGAGGTTACGCAGTTCGGTCAGACCCACAACTACTCGCTCGCAGTTTCGGGCGGTGGCGAGAAGGCGCAGTTCCGTGTTTCGGGTTCGTACGACCACGAGACCGGTACCATCATCAAGCAGGCTCTTGACCGCTTGACCACGCGTCTGGCCCTTGACTACTATGTGTCCGACCGCATCAAGTTCTCCTCCAACTTCTCCCTTACTTATACGAAGAACAAGAAGAACTACAGCAGCGACATTCTCGGCCGCGCGTACAACGCGATGCCTAATATGTCGGTGTACCGCTACGAGCACGTGCCCGGAACGGCCGGTGACTACTACAACACGGGCGAGTATTATATAATGCCTAAGGCCGCTTCTTCCGCAGGCCTTATCGGCATGAACGACGGGGTCAGCTCCTACTATCTCTCCGACATGGTGAGCAACGGAAACCCTGTGGCACTCGCCAACCTCGCTTGGAACAACCAGTCCACGTATACCATCCAGCCGCAGTTCCAGCTCGAGTACAAGCTCCTCGGCAAGGACGACCAGTCCACGCAGCTCAACTACACGGGTGAGGTTTACATGAACGCTTACACCAACTCGGAGAGCGCGTACAAGCCGGGCTCGCTGACTTCTTCGACGCAGAACGACAAGATTTACAACACGTCAAACTACGAGTTCAAGAACCTTACGTTCACCACGCGCCACACGATGGTGTTCCATCCCCACTTCGCAAACGACGCGCACGACTTCCAAATGATGGGGCGCTGGGAAATGACTACCAGCAGCAACACGCGCCAGAGCATCGGTTCGTCCGGTATCGTGGGCGGCATCACCGACCCGACGGTGCAGGGCTACCTTACCTCCGCAAGCTCCGGTTCGTACAAGGGACACTCGGCAGCAGCGATGGCTTCCGTGCACTACGCTTTCAAGAGCAAGTACGTCTTTGACGTGACGCTCCGTGCGGACGGTAGCACGAAGTTTGGTCAGGGTAAGAAATGGGGCGTGTTCCCTGGTGTGTCCGGACGATGGAATATCAGCGATGAGAATTTCTTCAAGCCTTTGAAGAAATTTGTGAACATGCTTTCTTTCGCCCCGGGCTGGGGTATGACCGGTAACCCGCCGGGCAGCGAGGGACTTATGTATAATAAGTATGCCACCAACGGTACGAGCTACAACGGCGTGCAGGTTATGGTGCCCTCCAACCTTAAGCTGACGGAGATACGGTGGGAGAAGAAGCTTGCTTGGAATATGGGCGTTAAGCTGAGCATACTTGACGACTTGCTCCAGTTTGACTTGAACGTCTACAACAATAAGACCAAGGACCTGCTTAACTCTACCGTGCGTGTGTCCTCCACCACCGGCTACTCCTCTCTTGAGTGGGCAAACGTGGGCGATATGGAGAACAAGGGATGGGAGCTTTATGTTCGCACGAAGCCTATCCTGAAGTTTGGCAAGTTCAACGTGGTGCTGCGTGCCAACATCGCGCAGAACATCAACACCATTACCGCAATGGACGCTTCCGTGCTGGCTGCTGCCAACAAGGACTACGGCTACTCCAACGAGGAGGTGATGGTTCGCGCCCAGGTGGGCAACGCGCTCGGCGGCATCTACGGCTTTAAGTATAAAGGCGTGTATGCTTACGACTACGACCACAACGGCTATTTCGCCAACCCGGAGAAGAACCGTTATTATAATGCCGACGGCTCGCTCAACACGGCAGCTGGCAGCAGCAACCCCAACTTGCGTACTTCCACGCCTATCGTCTTCGACGCTGACGGCAATGTGGTGTACGACAAGAACGGCAACCCGCTTCCGATGTACTTCAACTACGGCAACCGCAACTACCAGTTCCAGGGTGGTGACGCTATCTACGAGGATATCAACCACGATGGTAACATCGATGAGCTTGATATCGTCTACCTCGGCAGCTCTAACCCGAAGTTCAACGGTGGTTTCGGTATTGACTTCACCTATGGTCAGTGGCAGTTGAAGACTTCCTTCAACTTCCGTGTCGGCAACAAGATTATCAACCTTGCCCGCCTCTACGCGGAGAGCATGACCAGCAACAAAAACCAGAGCGCAGCTGTGCGCCACCGTTGGCGCAAGAACGGACAGGAGACCGAGATCCCCCGCGCCGTTAGCTCCAACGCACAGAGCAGCACGTACAACTCGCTCATCAGTGACCGCTACGTGGAGCCGGGTGACTTCCTCCGCTTCCAGTACTTCCAGCTGTCGTACAACTTCAAGCAGTCTCTCTTGAAGCGCATCGGTCTCAGCTCGCTGCGTCTCTCCGCTTCGGGCAACAACCTCTTCTGCTGGTCCAAGTACTCGGGTCTTGACCCTGAGCACTCTTCCAGCGGTATGAACCCCTGTATCGATAGCTCGCAGACACCGCGCTCGCGTTCGTTCACGTTTAGCTTGGCGGTAGGTTTCTAAGGCAATCTTACAACAAAGGCATTATCATGAAAATCAGAAAAGGATATACTAAATACCTCTTCGCGTCGGCTTTGTTGGCGGTTGGCGGGGGACTTACGTCATGTAACGACTTCCTCACCATCCTGCCTACCGACCAGACGCCGGAAGAGTATTTCTGGCAGGAGAAGAGCGACTTGGAGGCAGTGCGCGCCGGCGCGTACCAGCTGCTTGCGGCAAGTTCCCAGACGGAGAAACTTCTGCTTTGGGGCGAGGTGCGCTCGGACAACCTGCAGCTCAACAACATGAGCCAGTCCAACTTGGAGTACTTGCAGAACGCAGTGCTTCAGCCTAACCTCGCAATGTTTGACTGGTCGGGTTTCTACAAGGGCATCGGCTACTGCAACCTTATTCTTGAAAAGGGTGAGGAGATGACAGAGCCGGGCAATGAGATTGACCCGAGCTTCAACCGCTCCGACTGGAACATCATCAAGTCTGAGGTGCTTTCCCTCCGGGCTCTTTACTACTTTGACCTTGTCCGGGCGTACCGCAACGTGCCGTTCGTGACCAAGGCTATACGTACCGACAAGGAGGCTTCGGCTGAGAAGCCCGCAGCCACTTCCGGCTCTGCCATACTTGGCGAGCTCATCTCCGAGCTTGAGAGTGTGGTGAACGTAGGTGCAGAGAACTACGGTTCAACTTCCGACAACAAGGGACGCTTCACGAAGTGGAGCACGCACGCCCTCTTGGCTGATATGTATATTTGGCGCGGCTGTCTCTTGCAGAACTTCCTGAAGAAGCCAGACCACGGACTGGTGAACCTTTCCGACGTGACTGCCGAGGACGGCTCTTTGGTTGACGCTTCGGGCAAGGCGATCGACAATTCGTATTGCACGACCCTGGCTTCCGAGTGCTTCGTAAAAGCGCAGGAGCATTGCCAGAGCGTCATAGACTATCTGAACAAGGAGTACCAGAAGAAGATAGACCGCAGTCCGTTGTCTTATACCGACAGTGCGAAGACCCAGCCCTATCCGCTTTACCTTGTGGACGTGATAGACCCGGGAGCTTCCACCATTTCCGGAAGCGATATCCCCTACGCACGCAACTTCGGCACGCAGAACTCGGACGAGAGCCTGTTTGAGTTGCAGTACGATGGTACAAGTACCACCAACTCTATTCTTGGCACGTACCTGTCTTCGTATGCAAGCTCTTCCGTGACGGCAGGTTACTTCGTACTGAACTCTTCTATGTATAGCAACGCGACGAGCGTAAACCCCGATATGGGCTTCGGCAAGACGGATATGCGTCTCTATGAGACCATCCACTACCGTTCTCAGGAGTCTACCAAGCCCATCATCAAGTTCCTTGCCCGCAGCATCAGCTTTGACAACCTCAAAGACCTGACCAAAGAGGGCGAGACTTCCCGCAGTCTGTCGGACATCTACTCGGATATCCGCACCTCTGCGTCAAGTGACGCGCATTGGCCTGTTTACCGTCTTTCTGACGTGCTGCTGATGAAGGCGGAGGCTATTGCACGCAGCAAGACAACAGACCCCACAACTCTTCGCGAGGGCTACCGTTGCGTGAACCAAATCTTCAAGCGTTGCAACCCTGCGCTCGTTGGACCTAACGATATGAATGCTTCTACCGTGACGGAGAACGAGCTGAAGTGCGACCGGTGCGGGTACGACTATGGTATGTCCGGGAGTACGTTTACCAAGACGGCTGCCGACCTCCTTCCGCTCGTATACCGTGAGCGTCAGCGTGAGTTTGTCGGAGAGGGCAAGCGTTGGTTTGACCTCGTTCGCCAGATGGAGTATGCGTACGACAGTGGCAACTCGGCTATGAAGTCCATCAGCTCTTATGTGAGTGTGAAGACTAATGTCACCACGCGTATGACCAATCTTTGGTCTTTCTACAACCCTATCTACTCCGAGGAGCTTAAAGTGAACGGCAATCTGACTCAAAACCCGGTTTGGCTGCGTTACACCAAGAAATAAGGAAAGATTATGAAAAGGAACATATTCAAAATATCCCGTTGCCCTGCTGTGATTGGGGTGGTGGCTGCGCTGCTTGCCCCGGTGGCACTGAGCGGCTGCAAAGAGGACATCAGCGAGGACGCTTATGCGGTGAAGACGGAGCAGACAATGGTGGAGCGCATTTCGGCTGAGCCGGAGCTCACTTCCATTAAATCTGTTTTCCAGCGTGTGCGTCTTGGAAATACCAGCAACGCCTCTACCTTGTACAGTGTGCTTTCTGCACGCGGCAACTACACCGTATTTGCTCCTACCAATGATGCGCTTGCGGCGTATGTCAACAAGGTTACAGCGGGAGCCAGCTCGGACGTAAGCGCACTTACTTATGAGCAGGCAAAGCATATTGCGCTGAACTGTATCATAGACAACGGTTCGAGCGAGGCTTACGAGACGGCCGACTTCCCCACGGACGGCACCAACTTCGCCCTTTCCACTTTGGGCGACCGCCGTCTTTCGTGCGCGAATGGTCAGAACCAGGCTACGCCCGAAGATCAGGACGACTATTATTTCATCACTTCCGACTCCGCAAAGGTTGTAAACGCCAATATGGAGGTATCCAATGGTGTGCTTCATATAGTGGACAAGGTGATTGCCCCGTCTACGAAGTCCGTCTTTGACCTCATCTGCGATGCCGGGAATATGAAAATTATGGCTCGTCTGCTTGCTGAGACGCATTGGAGCGACTCCCTCGGTCTCCACACCGACGAGGAGGAGGCTTATATCACCAAGTATACGGACAACATTGGTCAGACTAAGCTTCAGCCGGCTCAGAGCACGAAGTACGAGTTCATGGACAAGCGTCTTATAAAGTTCACCGCTTTCTGCGAGCCCGATGAGGTGTACCAGAGCGAGTGGGGCTGTCCTGCTCCCGTGCTTGATGCTAATGGCAACATTACGGACGAAAGCTGGAACGAGATTTATGCCATAATCAAAGACCGTTGTCAGACTCTGCTTGCCACGACTACGGACGGAGACGATCCCACGAGCTATGACAACGCCGTAAACATGTTTGTGGCAAGTCACCTTATGGAGGGCGGTGTGGCTTATGACGCGTTTGTGCACCACTACAACGAGTACGGCTACAATTATGGTGCAGACAACCAGCACCCGCAGACCAGCAACTGCCCTGTGGATGTTTGGGACTATTACGCCACTATGGGAAAAGTTCCGTGTCTTCTCAAGGTTACGCAGCAGGCCACCACGTCTACTACGGCGACTATTGACGACCCGGGAGGCATCTACCTCAACCGTGTCTGCAAGTACGATGATGCCATCAAGGGTACGTATGAGTTTGAGAAGCTTAAAGACAATGCAGACAACGTTCCCGGACAGAATGGCTTGAACATCAAGATTGAGAGTGGTAATGGAAATTACAGCAACAACGCTGTAAACGGTTATTACTACCCGATAAAGCACATCTTGATTTATAACGAGCGCACGCAGAGCATTCTTGGTTCGGAGCGCATCCGTTTTGATATCACCACCACGCTTCCGGAGTTCGCCTCCAACGATATGCGCGGTCGCAAGGTAGGTTATTTCCCCACCAACTACTTTAAGAACATCATCTGCAACAACGAGGCAGGTACGTTCTTCTACTCCCAGCACGGTTACAGCGGCTCGGGTGGTGGTTGGAAAGACTATCAGGGCGATGAGATCAACGTGCTCGGCCGTTACGACTTCACCTATCAGCTCCCGCCCGTACCGGCAGACGGTACGTACGAGATACGTATGGGTATTTCCAATAACTCCGTGCGTGGTATGGCGCAGCTCTACTTCGCAGAGGGCAACCCCAACAACACGCAGCCTATGGGTCTGCCTATCGACTTGCGTGAGACGATGGACATGATTCCGGGTACGCCGTGGAAGTCCGATGACAACCTTGACGAGACCGCCATCCGTGAGGTTGACCGTAACCTGCGTAACGTAAGCTATATGAAGGGACCGAAGTATATCTGTCTGACTGGTACGCCGGGTACTTCCATCCGCAACGTGGAGGGTAACTCGGGTGATGCCGGCGGTCTGCGCCGCATCCTTGCCACGAAGGAGATGAAGCGAGGCGTGAAGTACTACATCCGCTTCAAGTCCGCCCTCAGCAGCTCCACCACGCAGCTTTATGTGGACTACTTCGAACTTACTCCCACCTCCGTTGTCAACGGAAGCGAGACAGAGGACGTTTGGTAAAGCAATATTCTTAAAGGATACAATCCATGAAATTCTTAGGATACAATATAGTGACAGGCAGCCTCCTTGGAGCAGCGATGCTCCTCGGGGCGGCCGCCTGCACCGACGACCATTACGACATCAAGACGGATGGTGCGGGCGCGGGTAACACCATTTGGCAGAACGTCCAGCAGAACCCCGAACTCACGGAGGTGGCTGATATTCTGCAGCAGATAAAGGTATACCGCCGCGAGAATGAGTCAAGCGACAAGTCCGGACAGACCTACGCAGGTCTGCTCGATGCCTCGCAGTCGCTCACGTTCTACGCGCCGAAGAACGGCACGTTCGACTACGACGCGGTGAAAGCCGAGATAGAGGCTATCAAGACACTTCGCCAAGAGGCTGCCGCTCTTCCCGCTGGTACGGAGAAAGACAGCAAGGTGAATGAAGCCGACAATCGCGAGTACACGCTCGGCGTACAGTTTGCCCAGAACCACATCGCCCGATTCAACCACGAGAGCGAGAAGGCAAACCAGTCCGTATACTTGCTCAACTCCAAAGTTTGCTACCTTGACGCAGGCAACGGGCAGTTCAACGGCGTGAAGATGGAAGGCACATACCCTGCTTCTAACGGCGTGATGCACCTGCTTGACGGGCGTTCGCCTTTCTCGTACAACGTCTTCGACTATATGAAGTCGCACACGTCTATGTTCTCCAAGATATACGGCGTACTTAGCGACCCCGAGATAGACAAGAACGAGTTCAGCGAGTCGCAGAGTATTCAGGGCACGATGAACAGCGAGGGACAGATGGTGTACGTGGACAGCGTCTACGTCAACTCCAACGCGCTTCTTGACAACTCTCACGCCTACATCAAGAACGAGGACTCCCTCTATATCGCCGTTATCCCGACCGACCAGGCCTGGGACACTGTTTACGGCAAGATAGAGAGCCTCTACAAGTACGGCAAGAGCTACAATATGAGCTATAACAGCGAGACGGGAAAGTACGACACGAAGAACCAGACTTTCAACGTCGACTCTCTGACAGCTTATAATGCCAACCAGGCGCTTATCACCAATATGTATTTCTCGCCGGGTTATTTCGAGCAGACTTTCTCTCGTACCGACTCCGCCGGGATGATTAACTACGCGCTTTACGCCGACTCCCTGCGTTCAACGCGCGGCACGTATTTCTACAACCCCAACGCCAAGGGTGACGGTGAGAAGGCTGGACGCAATCCGCTTTTCGGCGCAGAGGGCGTTAAGCCCATCAAGGCTTCCAACGGCTATATCTTCCCCATAGACGACTATGTTTATGACCCCACCTATGCTTATCAGCCCAAGAAAGAGATTACTCTCAATTATCTTGGTCAGGTAGGGTACAGCAACAGTGAGCTTGTCGGCAAGGAGGTTATAACCCTCGTCGACGGTACCAACTGGAATAAGGAAGTCATTGGCGAGGTTGAGGATAACGCTTATCTCTATTTCTATACGGAGCGAAACAAGCGCGACGCTTATTTGGAGATCCCCCTCCGCAATGTGCTTAGCGGCAAATACCGCGTCAAGGCGATACTTCTTCCCAACCGCATCTGCACTGACAATATGTGGGTGACGGAAGAGAAAGACGAGGAGACGGGTGAGACCGTTGAGACCGAGACAATGCAGGAGACCGTGTTCCATTGCGCCATCTACGACGATGAAAGCACCAAGGCTATTGCCGAGACAAAGGATATCTCCGTCAGCGACGAGACCGTCGAGACGAAGGTGCTGATAGACGAGGTCACTTTCTCTAAGTGCTACGACGGGCTGCCTTCCAGCATAACCAACTCTTTCCCCGTGCTGCGTCTCACCTTGCCGCGTGGCAACAAGTACCGTCCCGGCGACCACAGCCGCTACGGACTTAGCATTGCCAAGATTGTGCTTGAGCCGATACACGAGTAGCCCCTTGTTAACTAAAAATCTCAGGAAATGAACAACAATAAGAAAATACACTTGATGCAAGGAGCGCTCCGGGCAGGCGTATGTCTGTTTATGGTGTCGGGTGCTTGCGTCCTTTCGGCCCAGACACCGGACGAGGGCGTGCCCGCCGCACAGGAAGCTCCGGCGAAGCCCGCTCCCAAGAAGCGTGCCGCCGCCCCCAAGTACAAGATGAAGGAGGTTTCCGGATCTGTGTTTGACGGGGCTACCGGCAAGCCTGTGGCAGGCGTGAAGGTGCAGGCACTCAACAATCGCTACTACTCTGCCCTTACCGACGAAGAGGGTAAGTACACGGTTAAAGTGCCCGTCTTTGTGGACGCTCTATATATAAGCATTGACGACGGAAGCTACAATTCTGCCCAGCTCGCCATAAAGGGGGAAGAGGGACAGAATGTCAAGCTCAACTCCGGGATGAACGCCGAGTTCTTCTCCAACGGTACGGCTATGAGCAACAACCAGAAGATGGTTGTGAACGAGCCCAACGCTCTCACCGTAGAGGAAGAGATAGAGAAAGGCCTTGGTGGCGCGGTGCGCACTATCAACCGTGGCGGAATGCCCGGCCAGGGAGCGGCGATGTTCCTCAACGGTCTGAACTCGCTCAACACAAATGCCCAGCCTCTCGTAATCGTGGACGGCGTGATGATAGATATGCAGTACGACCGCACTACGCTGCATACCGGCTTCATCAACAACGTGCTTAATATCATCGACCCCGACGACATAGAGAGCGTTGAGGTGATAAAGAACGGTACTGCGCTGTACGGCGCAAAGGGCGGCAACGGCGTGTTGCTCATCAACACCAAGCGTGGCAAGAGCATGGTAACGCGAATCAACTTCCGCGCATACGGCGGCTACGAGATGCAGCCGGACCGCATCCAGATGATGAACGCGAGCCAGTACCGCAACTACTTCACCGAGTTGCTCGGTACGCTGCCCGACAAGCAAGCACCCAGCAGCACGTTCACCGTGCCGTTCCTCAACGAGGATCCCAGCTATTTCTACTATCCTCTCTATCATAACGACACCGACTGGCAGGAGGGACTCTATCACGATGTCTTCACGCAGAATTACAAGGTGTCCGTTGAGGGTGGTGACGATATCGCTATGTATAACCTCTCGCTCGGGTATGCTAAGGCAGACGCTACGGCGAAGAGCAACAACTTTGACCGCCTGAACATCCGCTTCAATACGGACATTGTGCTTTTCCCGAAGCTTACTTCCGCCATCGACTTCTCCTATGCCCGCAACACGTACAAGATGCGTGATAACGGCTGGGCCGAGAGTTATGACAACAGCAATATCGCTTCGCCCAATGTGCTGGGACTTATCCAGACACCGTTCATCAGCAAGTACGCCCATTTCGTAAACTATGAGAACGGACGCCTCAACCTCGTCTCCACCGACAAGGTATACTCCGGCAAGGTCTATTCGGACAGCAACAATCCGTTCTCTTTCGCTACCGGCTACGGCTATGACGCGCTTGCTAATCCCTACTGGATACTTGAGAACGGCGAGGGCGATAACAAGAACTATATGGAGCAGACGCAGTTCAACCTGAACGTAGCTCCCAAGTACCAAATCAATCGCTACTTGTCGCTGAACGACCGCTTCAGCTATATACTCAACCGCGTGAACGAGCGCTACTACCTGCCCTACAACGGTACGCCGCCCAAGACCATCGAGGGCGTGGGTGACGTGACGAGCGTAGTAAGCTCGCAGTTCGCCAAGGAGACCACGCTCTTCAACAATTTCTACGTTGACTGGAACCGCGCTTTCGGTGCGCACAGCGTGCATATTCTCGGCGGCTTCCGCCTCGCTTCCTATTCGTACGGCAACAGCTATGTCACGGGTTACAACAACACCAACGACAAGCAGCCCAATATGTCGTACGGCTTGCAGCACAAGGCTTACGGCGGCGCTAACGACAACTGGATGAACCTCTCCTACTACTTGCAGGCAGAGTACAACTACCGCAACAAGTACTTCCTCACGGCGGGTACTACGATGGAGGCTTCTTCCCGTTTCGGTAAGCAGGCTGATGCTGGCATCAAGCTCTGCGGCGTGACTTGGGGCCTCTTCCCCTCCGTGCAGGCAGCTTGGCTCATCTCTTCTGAGAAATGGTTCAAAGCTCCCGGCATAGACTACTTGAAGCTTACTGCCGGCTATGAGGAGAGCGGAAACGACAACATCGACTACTACGCCACCCGCACCTATTTTGAGAATACCAAGTTCATGGATGTGGCCACCTCGCTTGTGCTGAAAAACATCCAGAACCAGAAGCTGCAGTGGGAAACCACGCACCGCTTCAACGTAGGCTTGCAGGCAAGCATGCTGCACAACCGCTTGAACTTCGGCGTAGAGTTCTTCCACAGCAAGACCACCGACCTTCTCACCAAGAAAGCCGTGAGTGATATCACCGGTCTTTCCTCCATGTGGTCCAACGATGGCGAGCTGAAGAACACCGGCGTAGACATCACCGTCAACGCGATGCTTCTTGAGCGCAAGGATTGGCGTTGGCAGGCTGGCTTCTCTATCGGTCACTACCGCAACGAGATTACCAAGCTCCCCTCCAGCGACCTCAACACCATCAAGACCTATGCGCTCGACGCAAACGGCAAGAAGGTTGAGTCCTCGCTGCAGACCACGCACGGCTACACGTCTTCCATCTACGGCTCCAACAACGTGTTGACTGCCGTAGGTCACGCCGCAGGTATGTTCTACGGTTATCAGACGTCCGGCGTGTTCTCTACCGATGCCGAGGCCGCAAGTGCCGGCAAGTACGGATATCTGCGCTACCCGACGGGTATATCGCAGACCCCCTACCGCAATTTCAAGGCGGGTGACGTGCACTTTGTCGACCAAAACGGTGACGGCTGGATAAGCGAGGCAGATATGGTAGTGATTGGCGACCCCAATCCCGACATCTACGGAAATATCTACACTTCCCTGCAATGGAAGGACCTGAAGCTTGACGTAAACTTCAAGTACTCTCTCGGCAACGATGTGTACAACTACCAGCGTTCGCAGCTTGAGTCCGGCAACAACGTGTGGAACCAGACCACGGCAATGGTTAACCGTTGGCGTTATGAGGGACAGGTTACTGACGTGCCTCGCGTTATGGACACTACGTCCGACCAGTGGGTCAACAACGAGCGTTTCTCCGACCGCTGGATAGAGGACGGCTCGTACCTCAAGCTCAAGAGCGTACGCCTTACGTACAAGATACCCGTACACCTCAGCTGGCTGCAGGGACTTTCCGTATGGGGGGAGGCCAACAACCTCTTCACCATCACGAAGTACACGGGCAGCGACCCCGAGTTCTCCTGTGGCAACAGCGTGCTCTATCAGGGCATCGACACGGGCTACCTCACGCAGGGCCGCCGTTTCAACTTAGGTGTGACTATAAGCCTGTAACGTACCTTTACCATTCACAGCCGGAAGCCGGGCCTCGCGCCCGAGCGTCCCGTCCCGAAAGGGCGGGGGAGCGGGCGGCTCAGGCTTCCCGGTTGCGAAACAAAAGCAAAGACAATGAAACATCATTCTATATTAAGTCTCTTCGTCTGCCTCTTGGGACTTGGCGCTGCCACCACGTCCTGCGAAGACATGCTGACCCCGGATATGGATCGTTACGCGACGGATTACAGCGGTAAGGATACGGTCTATTTCTATCAGGGCATATTGGCCAACGTGCAGGACATGGTGGAGCAGAACATCCTCTTGGGTGACATCCGCAGCGACCTTGCCGACACCACGATGTACTCCAGCGACTCCATCGCCAGCATCGCCACCTACGACCGCCAGATTGACGGCGACAACGGCCTGCTCAACCGTGCGGCGTACTACAAGGTCATCAACCAGTGCAACTTCTACCTTGACAAGGCCGATGTCACTGCGCAGAAAAACAACATCCGCTATATGACGAGCGAGTACGCCCAAGTGCTCAATATCCGTGCTTGGACCTATCTGCAGCTCGTTCAGACCTACGGACGCGTGCCTTTCATCACGAAGCCTGTCGACAACGCCAACACGGGCTGGGAAACCAACCCCGAGGCTTGGGCAACGGCCGACAACCTCGTCGACTTGCTGAAGAGCGACCTCGTGACGGCGAAAGCGTACGAGTACAACAACGAGAACAGCAACACGTCCACTTACAAGTTCCCCAACTACGGACCTTACAAGACGGGCGGTACGCTTAGCATCCCCAGTGCTAATGTCTGCTTCTACTCAGACATTATCCTCGGCGACCTCTATCTGCTCCGTGGCGCGGGACAGAGCGACTACGTGAACGCCGCTACTTGCTACCACAACTACATTGTGCAGAACAAGGCTTCGGTTGCCACTGGCGTTGCCGCCACGGTTTCCGAGCGCGGCTTCAGCTCGTCCAACAAGACGTACTCCTATTCTACCGACAAGTGGATTGCGAGCGTCTTCCCCGGCTCTTCGCTTGGCACGGACGTGCTGACGGTTGCCCCCTCCGCCGCTAACGGCGACTTCGGCAAGGTGCTCGACCGCAGCGTGCAGATTTACGGCTTCGACCCCACGTCGAGCAACACTACCACTACGGACGACACTTCTACGAGCGACAACACGACCACTTCCGGTCAGGTGTCCTTGAAGATTAACTACAAGTCCCGCCAGATTGCCCCCTCGCAGGCGTACGTAAACCTCAGCCTCTCGCAGCTCTACACCCGCTCCACTATTTCCAACAGCGTGGTGACCAACACGGAGTACTACGAGAAGCCGGGTGATGCCCGCCTTATGGCAACCGCGCCCTATTTCACCACCAACAACGGTACCGAGCGCTACGTCATAAAGGAAGGCCCGGCCAGTGTGGGCAGCAACGGCTACGCGAGCGGCGCGTCTTTCAAGTACTACAAGACGCTCTACCGCAACCGTCAGGTGTACCTGCGCTATGCGGAGGCCATCAACCGCGCAGGCTTCCCCCGCATGGCTTATGCCATCCTGCGTGACGGTCTCAACTACAACAAGATGCCGTTGCTCATGAACGACTCTATCCGTTACAATGCGGATAGCACCGAGCAGCAT
Source organism: uncultured Oscillospiraceae bacterium (assembly GCA_963625935.1). Classification (GTDB taxonomy): domain Bacteria; phylum Bacteroidota; class Bacteroidia; order Bacteroidales; family Bacteroidaceae; genus Alloprevotella. Next base: position 99,783 of record CAVFVD010000005.1, read on the forward strand.
CGTGTTTGCTACCTTGAGACAAACGCTACGGAAGAGGCTTACAACACCGACTGGATTGGCATTGACGAGCTGCGACGCGCCGCTCAGATTGTCAACACCGCGTCCACTTCCTCCAACAGCTACCTTGACTACCTTGACTTCTTCTCTGAGGTGAACAGGAATACCACCAACGGCGGTGTCCACAGCCTTGGAAGCGGTACGTCTACGGTTAAGGATTCCCTTTGCTCCTACCAGTACATCGTGGCGCAGCGTATGCTTGACGAGGCAGCCCGTCTCAATGGCGGCTCTGTACCCTCTTCGATAAGCACAAAGGCAGCCGCGCTCATCGATGAGTGGAAAAATCCGGTCACTTCGCAGGACGAGGAAAGCACGCCCAAGCAGTGTGACGAGGACGAGGTGAACGCCGTGGAGACGCTTATTCTTGACGAGATGGCGCTTGAGACCGCTTTCGAGGGTACGCGTATGGCCGACCTCGTGCGTGTGGCGCGTCATAAGAATGTGGCAGACGGCAGCGGCACCGAGTGGCTCGCTTGGAAGATAGCCCGCCGTTCGCTCAACTGCGCCCCCTACGGCAATGTCACGGACAAGGGCAACAGCCGTTTGTACAACCTCTTGCTCACGCCGGACAACTGGTATCTGCGCAATCCTGAGTATTGATAAGCGATTGCCGTCCGTCCTGCCCACGTTTGCAATAGGGCGGGGGAGGCGGTGACGGCAAACAAGCTAATAAAGAGAGCGGGCGCACACGGAGACGTGTGCGCCCGCTCCGTCGTTTTTGGGGCGGTAAAGCGCGAAGTCGTGTGCCCTGAAAAGCGCAAAAGCATTTCAGCTTTTCAGCAAAAGTGTTTTTGCACCGCAGCAAACGACTCGGGATTGGTATGCTTTTGCCCTTTCAGGGCGCGGGAACGCGGATAGCTGTCGTCCACCCAGGGTGTCGCTCCGCTTGCCCTGGGCTATGTGCTTTTGGGCTTTCAGCCCGTTCTACGTGCGGATATCGTCATTGTGGATTGCACGGGTGCTTGTGACGCGAAGCCCAGTAAACCTCTCCGTGCGGATATCGTCTTTGTGAATCGCGCGAGTGCTTGTGGCGCGAAACCCAGTATTCCTTTCCGTTCGGATATTGTCATTGTGAATTGCGCGGTTGCTTGGGGTGCGCCCCGCGTGTGTCTGTTCCCGTAAATGTCCCCCTGTTGGAAAACCTGAAGGGCGGGGGAGCTGGTGGATAATTTCAGAAAATCGGAGCAGCCCATTAGGGAGGTGAACGGGGGTGATACTTTGTCCGCTCCGCTTCTTTGTGGGCGTATGCGGCTCGGGACAGCGGTTCTTTGGCTCGGCGCATAGCACTTCCGGCTCGGCGCATTGGCTCTACGACACGGGATAGTGGTTCTCCGGCTCGGCATATAGCTTTTCCGTCTCGACACATTGGTTCTCCGGCTTGGCGCATTGGTTCTCCGGCTTGGCGCATTGGTTCTTCGGCTTGGCACATTGGCTTCCCGTCGCGTGTCCTTGCTTTCCCGGCTCGGCTGACTCTCCTTTTTTGTTGGCAAAAAGATTGCGGTACGGCAAGTTTCGCATATATTTGCAAATGAGCCGTGCTTTCGCGGTTACACTTTGCCTTTGCCGCGTCCCTTTCCTGCTTGGTGGAAAGGGCGGGTGTGTGGCGAGTGCGATATTACGTTTACCAAAATCCTAAGCTATGAACAGAGTCAAAAAATTGCTTGCCACTTTCGCTTTCGCGCTTTCGGCTGCTGCCGCCTATGCCGGCTCGGGCGCCGGTGTCACCGTTTTGCTCCGTGACGGCGGAAAGGTCAGCTTCGCCTTTGCAGAGAAGCCCGTGATGGGGCTTACGTCCGACGGACTCAAGATAAGCGCAGAGGGCAAGGACGCTGTGTCCTACCTTTTCGCCGACGTGCAGCGTTTCTACTTTGAGGACGACATCGACAGCGGCATCTCCTCCGTCACCGGCGGCGAGTCCTCGCACGCAGTCTTTTCTTACGCAGACGGCAGTCTGCACGTGTCGGGACTTCCCGCAGGCACGGCGGTGCACGTCTATACCGCTGACGGCAAGACCGTAGTGGCTGGCGCGGCAAATGCGGACGGAAAAGCCACGATAAACCTCTTTTCTCAGCCCGCTGGCGTGTATGTGGTGGGTGTGAAAGGCGGAGCGGGCTTCAAGCTGCAAAAGAAATAAGCTGCTCTCGGCGCGGAGGTCGCTTTTGCCCCGCGCTTTACGCCCTGTCACTGAGCTTGCCTGCGCGGACCTGAATTGTTGTCAGACGTAAAGCGTGTTTGCAGCACAAGGCTTGTGGCTTAATTCCCACGCCCCGCGCTTTGATGCACCGCTTTGCGTATATAAGATGCGCGGTCGCGTTATGCCCTTGCGCGTCTCTGCGTTGTTGCGCATTCCTTCTGCGTACTTCCGGCTTTGCTCCGTGCGTCCCGCTCGTATGGCGCGTTGTTTGGCTTGAGCGGAATTGCATGTCTATCTACCGTCCCCCGTCCTTGAAAGTTCCGCATACAGCTCGCGGCGGCGGAGTGGGGGATTTGACCCAATCACTTGAAAACACAACCGGCTATGAAAAGACTTTACACTACGTTATTTTCGCTGCTGCTCCTCGCGCTCGCGCTTCCCGTTGCGGCGCAAGACAAGGTGGTGGTGTGGAAAAAGAGCGGAGAGAAAATTTCCGTGCCTCTTTCCGACCTGCACCGCGTGACCTTCTCCACCGTCACCGACGGCGACGACGGCAAAGTGGTCAACGGCCACGCCTTTGTTGACCTTGGCCTTCCTTCCGGCACGCTCTGGGCGGCCTGCAACATTGGCGCGGATGAGCCTACCGGTCTTGGCAGCTACTTCGCCTGGGGCGAAACGAGCGTGAAAGAACGGTACGACAATTCCAACAGCGTATGGTATGACACCGACTATCCCCACGATGTGCTGACCGCCGAGCACGACGCCGCCACCGTGGCTTGGGGCGCGCCCTGCCGTCTCCCGACAATGGAGGAGTACACCGAGCTCTACCAAAACTGCACTTGGACTTGGAAAGTAAATTACAGCGGTTCGTTGGTCAACGGCTTCCTCGCCACGAGCGATGTCAACGGCAACTCCGTATTCTTCCCCGCCGCCGGACTGAAATACGGTGACGAGGTAGACTTCGCCCTTGGCACGGGCGGCGACTATTGGTCGTCCACCAGCTTCTATGACGGCAGCAACAAGGGCGGCTACGCTTTCGAGTTCAGCTACGACATTGACAACAACTCCACCATCGTCCTCCCTGGGCAATGGTATTGGCGCTGCTATGGTTTCTCCGTGCGTGCGGTGACACGCTAAGAGCGGCGTGCGGGCGGCATCCCTTTTCTCTTGAAAAACACGTATGCCGCGCCAATCCGTGTTTTAGAATAGCAACAACAACGGGGAACGAGCGATTCTTCCTGCAATTACTGCCATTAGGCGTAGCTCCGTCTTTACTTAGGAGAAACCCAGCGTCCGTTTTTGCCCAAACCGGCAGAGCGACGCGGCACATAAGGCTGAGAGCAAGTTCGCCCAATCCCTCAAAATAAAGAAAACCCATGCGTAGACTATACACATTATTGCTCACCCTCCTGCTCTTGCCGGCTGTGACCGCAGTGGCGCAGGAGCAAAGAATGTACCTCCTCCGCCAGAGCGGCGAGGTGATATTCTCCCTGCCCGTCTCCGAGGTGGACAGCGTCACGTTCGCCACGTCAGACGGCGACAAAAGCTGCGTGGTGAACGGACACAGCTTCATCGACCTCGGCCTTCCCTCCGGCACGCTTTGGGCGAGCTGCAACGTGGGCGCGGAGAGCGACACCGAAGACGGCGACTTTTTCCCTTGGGGCGAGTCGAAGCCCAATAAGAAGTCGACCGAGCGCACCGCCAAATGGCACAAGGTGACCTATCCCTATGACGTGCTTTCGGCCGAGGACGACGCTGCCACTGCGCAGTGGGGCACGCCGTGCTGCATGCCCACCAAGGCCGACGTGGTTGAGCTGCTCAACACCGAGAACACCCGCTGCACGTGGACGGACGATTACAACGGCTCCGGCGTCAAGGGCTATATCGTCGAGAGTGTGCGCAACGGCAACAAAGTCTTTTTCTCCGCCTCCGGCATCTACTACAACGGCCGTCAGATGGGGCAGGGGACGTACTGCATGTACTGGACCTCATCGCCCTACGCCGAGCCCGGCATGACGGCCTATGTGGACGAGGGAGCGTGGAAGCTCACTTTCGTGGACACCTACCAGAATTTCACCGCCGAGACTTGGGGCTTCCGCAGCGATGCGTCAAGCGTGCGGGCCGTGGTGCATTGACGGGCATAGCGCAATTGTACAGTTGTCCTTGCGCGGCTATGGCGGAAGACCGTGTACCGCGCAAATGGTTCTATGGGGATATCCCCAATGGGATGTATCGTGCAACATGTTGGGCTGAAAGCCCAAAAGCTCATAGCCCAGGGCAACGCCCTGGGGGGGACGTCGCAGAGTAGTGCGCTCTGAAAGAGCAAAAGCAAAACTATGCAGCATATATGCTGTGGGAAAGAAATGCTTTTGCTCTTTCAGAGCGCACTCCGCTTATGGCATTCCGCCACCCAGGGTGTCGCTTCGCTTGCCCTGGGCTATGTGCTTCGGGGCTTTCAGCCCGTTAGCTGCGCGGCGGTCGTCGTTGCAAGTCACGCGGTGGTTTGTTGTGCGGTCTTTCAGCCGGCAGCCTGCGCAATGGTCTTGACGGGGAAAAAGAGGGCTTGTTGCGCCTTGTTTTTACGCCGTTTCCCCCCCCGCTACGATTGGCATTTTTGGCGGATTGCCATCTGCGGGCGCTATTCGGGGCGATTTGGAAAACGGCGGAAAATTTTGTATCTTTGTGTAGAGAATAAGGGGATATGCACCGCGTGCGTATCCCCTTATTTGTTGTGTTGAGTATTAAAGACTTACGAGCCTCCTATATGTACATATAGCGTCGTCGGGATGTACATGCCGGAAAAACTCCCAGTATTCCCGTCGCTACAGAGCCTATTCCCGTCGCGAGAAAGTGCCTTCCTGGCTCACGAAAGCCCGCTTCCGCTCTTCCGAAAACCGGTTTGCGTATTAAAGATGGTTAAAGTTTTGGCCATTTCGCCCCTTTCTCATTGGTCAATTTTTCCTTTTGCACACATCCGCGCCAAGTGCAATGACGCGTGGCGCGGCGAAGCGAGGCGCAAAGTCTGAAAAGCTTTCGTAACTTTGCATTGCGGTACGTACGCCGGCGCGAGCAAGCGGGGCGGAAACGCACAAACACGAGACGAAATGGAGAAAAGCGACAGCATCGTTATTATCCCCACCTACAACGAGCGGGAGAACATAGAAAAAATTATACGCGCAGTGACGGCGCTGCCGCACGGCTTCCATGTGCTGGTGATTGACGACGGCTCGCCCGACGGCACAGCCGCCATCGTAAAGGGCTTGCAGGCGACGGACTTCCCCCACGAGCTGCACCTCGTAGAGCGTGCGGGCAAGCAGGGGCTTGGCACGGCCTACATAGCCGGCTTCAAGTGGGCCTTGGAGCGCGGGTACGAGTACATCTTTGAGATGGACGCCGACTTCAGCCACGACCCCGCCGACCTCCCCCGCCTCTACGCCGCGTGCGCCGAGGAGGGATATGACGTGGCCATAGGCTCGCGCTATGTCAGCGGCGTGAATGTGGTAAACTGGCCTATGGGGCGCGTGCTGATGAGCTACTACGCCTCCAAGTACGTGCGCCTCGTTACGGGTGTGCCTATCCATGACACCACGGCGGGCTTTAAGTGCTACCGCCGCCGCGTGCTGGAGACGATAGACCTCGACGCCATCCGCTTCAAGGGGTACGCCTTCCAGATAGAGATGAAGTACACCGCCTACCGCCTCGGCTTCCGCATAAAGGAGCTGCCCGTCATTTTCGTCAACCGGCGCGAGGGCGTCAGCAAGATGAGCGGCGGCATATTCGGCGAAGCCCTCTTCGGCGTGGTGCGCCTGCGCCTTGCCGCCCTGCGCGGGCAGATAAAGCCCCGGGCGGGCAAGTTGGCGCACGGCGCGAAGTGAACGGCGCGGTTGAGCGGCGTGCGGGAGACAGCCAAGCATAGTCCGCCCGCCGGAAAGATACGCGGCGCGTAAGTGCCGCCCAAGTCAAGGACAACAAACAAAGATGCATCAGCGCATACAAATAAAAAACGCCGTCATCGTCAACGAGGGGCGGCGTTTTGCGGGTACGCTCGTCGTCGACGACGACCGCATTGACGAGATATTGGAAGGCGGCGCAGAGCCGTCCATCCCTGTGGACGAAACAATCGACGCTTCGGGCTGTTACCTGCTCCCGGGCGTGATAGACACCCATGTGCATTTCCGCGACCCCGGTTTTACCGCAAAGGGCGACTTCTGCTCGGAGAGCCGCGCGGCGGCTGCGGGCGGCGTGACCACCGTCTTCGATATGCCCAACACCTCGCCGCAGACCACCACCGAGGACGCGCTTGAGGAGAAATTTGCCATAGCGGCGGCGAAAAGCGTGGTAAACTACGGCTTCCTCTTCGGCGCGACGGCGGGCAACGCCTACACCCTGCGGCGGCTCAACTGCCGGCGCGTGGCGGGCGTGAAGCTCTTTATGGGTTCCACTACGGGCAATATGCTCGTGAGCGACCCGCGCGCGCTTGAGGCCATCTTCGAGCAGGCCGAGCTGCCCATAGTGGCGCACTGCGAAGACCCGAAGCTCGTCTCCGCCGCCATGGAACGCGCGAAAGCCGCCTACGGGGACGACCCCGCCGTGTGCCACCATCCCGAGATACGCTCCGAGGAAGCCTGCCTGCGCTCCACCACCGCCGCAGTCACCCTTGCCCACCGCTACGGGAAAAGGCTGCACGTGGCGCACGTCACCACGGCCCGCGAGCTTGAGCTCTTCGCGCCCGGCGACGAGCTTGTCACGGCAGAGGCGTGCGTGGGACATCTGCTGTTTTCCTCCGAAGACTACGCCCGTCTCGGCACGCGCATAAAGGTCAATCCCGCCATCAAGACGGCCGCCGACCGTGACGCGCTCCGCGCCGCCCTTACCGACGGACGCGTGTACAGTGTCGCCACCGACCACGCCCCGCACCGCCTCGCCGAGAAAGTGGGCGGCTGCGCCCGCGCCGCTTCGGGCATGCCCATAATACAGTTTTCGCTCGTCTCCATGCTTGAGCTTGTCGACAAAGGCGTGCTCTCGCTCGAGCGGCTTGTTGAGCTGATGTGCCACCGCCCCGCCGACCTCTTCTGCGTAGAGAACCGCGGCTACCTGCGCGAGGGCTACAAGGCCGACATCGTAATGGTGCGCCCCGACGCCCCGTGGACGCTCACCCCCAACCGCATCCAAAGCCGCTGCAACTGGAGTCCGCTCGAGGGGCACACGTTCCGCTGGCGCGTAGAGCGCACGTTCTGCAACGGCTTCCCCATCTTCAACCGAGGACACGTGACCGACGAGAAATATCGTGGGCAGGCCGTCTGCTACAACCGCTGACTTTGCGGCGGAAAGCGGGGCGAGTGCAGAAATGATGAGGAATAGCCGCGCCCTAAGTCAGTCCTAATCCCCCTTTCGGAGCGACAATACAAGAAAAAGCCAAGATGCGACTACTTTACAAGACCTACCAGCTTTTCGTGGCGCTGCCCGTCATACTCGTTGCGACGGTGCTGACCGCCGTTGTGACCATTGTCGGCTCTTTTGTAGGCAGCGCCCATTTCTGGGGCTACTACCCCGGGCGGCTGTGGTCTAAGGTGATATGCCGCGTGTTGCTGCTCCCCATCCGTGTGGAGGGGCGCGAGCTGCTCGATCGCCGTCAGAGCTACGTCTTTGTGGCTAACCACCAAGGTCCGATGGACATCTTCCTCGTCTACGGCTATCTTGGGCGCAACTTCAAATGGATGATGAAGAAAGCCCTCCGGCGCATGCCCCTCGTGGGTTATGCCAGCTTCAAAGCGGGACATATCTTCGTAGACAAGAGCGGCCCGAAGAAAATACAGGAAACCATCGACCACGCACGCGCCACTTTGCAGGGCGGCACGTCGCTTGTGGTTTTCCCCGAAGGAGCACGCACGTTCACCGGACACATGGGCGTCTTCCGCAAGGGTGCTTTCCAGCTTGCCGACGAGTTGCAGCTGCCCGTCGTGCCGGTGACGATAGACGGCTCGTTTGACGTGCTGACGCGCATGGCGGGCGTTGACTTCGTCCATTGGCACCCTATGCGGCTCGTCATCCATAAGCCCATTCTCCCCACCTCGCGAGGGGCGGAGGACGTGCGGCATACCATGGACGAGGCCTACCGCGTCATAATGGACGACCTTCCCGAGAGATACCAAGGATACGAAAAGAACGAAGACCAGTAAGGCACTAAGCCCTAAGCCGCCCTACGAAGGGCTGCCCGTCTTGTCTCGCACCTTTGCAGAATAACGGCACTTTCTTGTCAGCACAGACAAGGACGTGCCGTTTTCGTTCTTCGGGAATGACCGTATATGTGTTGGCGCGTGGCGTGATATGGAGTCTGCGCATCGTGCGCCGGACTCTCTTATGAGACATAGCTTAATAGCTTGCCTTTGCGGCATAAAACAAAGGAAGATGGCTGTGCATTGCGCAGCCATCTTCCTTTGTCGTGTTCCGTTTAAGTGATCCCGTTGGGGTTCGAACCCAAGACCCACGCCTTAGAAGGGCGTTGCTCTAATCCAACTGAGCTACGGGACCGTCACGTTCTAAGCGGTTGCAAAAATAGCACTTTCCGGCTTAACCGCCCAAATAGAGTGCGGCACTTTTCGTACGGACTGTGAATATTGGCTTTCCGTGGCTTGGCATAAAAGGCATTTCCCGCATGGTAAAACGCCGTGCGGCGTGGCAAGTGTACGGGACATTGAGGACGGAGACGGAAGAGTGTACCGCCAATGCGCGTCTGTCCCAAGGCTGTTCGGCAAGAAAGTCCGCTTTTTCGTAGTTTTGCACTTTACATTTTATTCATTTGCTCCGTATTTAAATCTTTTGCTTTGCCAGAAAACTACCCCACACGCCAGTACCGCCGACTGCAGCGGCAAGTGTCCGCCGCTGTGAAGAGATTCTCATTGCTCGCCCCGGGCGACAAAGTGCTTATAGGCCTCTCTGGGGGCAAGGACTCGCTCGCGCTTTTAGAGCTGCTGGCACGCATGCGTATGCGGCTCAACCGCAACTTCGACCTCGTTGCGCTGCACGTGCGGATGGACAATGTGGACTACCGCACAGACGACAGCTACCTCACCTCTTTCGCCGCCGAGCTCGAAGTGCCGCTGCACGTCCTGCGCACGGGCTTCGAGGCGGACAGGAAAGCGGGGCGCACCCCGTGTTTCCTCTGCTCGTGGACACGGCGCAAGCTGCTCTTCGAAAAGGCGCAGGAGTGGGGATGCGGCAAAATAGCCCTCGGGCATCACCGCGACGACATACTGCGCACCGCGCTGATGAACCTCGCCTTCAACGGCGCGTTCGCCACAATGCCCGTGCGTATGGAGATGGATAAGTTCCCGGTCACGATAATACGTCCCCTCGCGCTTATCGACGAGGACGCGCTGCGCGAGTGGGCATCGCTGCGCGGATACCGCAAGCTTGAGAAAGTCTGCCCCCACGACGGCGCTTCCGCCCGTGCAGGGGTGGGGGAGGTGGAGCAAGCCCTCCTGCGCCTTAACCCCGAGAGCCGACAAAGCCTTTGGCACGCCTTGGAGAAAGTCGGGGCTTTGGAGCATTTGCGAGCATCTTCGCCCCGTGCCGGACAGGAAAAAGCCACTCCGGGCGCGTAATTTGGCGAACGAGGCTGGGACAAATCCCTCCCACATTTCCCGTCAAGTGTTCCAAATTTCCGACTTGTAAAAATTGCGCAGATTTTTTAAACAGATTTTCACCCGGACATTTTGCAGCCCTTTGGGCGAAAAGTTTAACTTTGCGGTCGTGAAAAAAGGAGGGCTAAGCCCTGCCGGCGCAGTCCTCTTTCACGGGAAAAGAAAGAAAAAGCTACTATATAACGACAATGAGCGAAAAGAGCGTAAAGACAGGCTACATCTCTCAGATTATCGGTCCGGTGGTGGACGTAGCGTTCGAGACGGGCGGCCGCCCGGCCTCGGAAGTGCTGCCCCGCATCCACGAGGCCTTGGAGGTGACACACCCTGACGGGCGTAAGATAGTGATCGAAGTGCAGCAGCACATCGGCGAGGACACCGTGCGCACTGTGGCTATGGACAATACCGACGGGCTGCGCCGCGGGCTTGAAGTGGTGGCGCTCGGCGCGCCGATATCCATGCCCGTGGGCGACCAGATAAAAGGGCGCATGATGAACGTGACGGGCGATGCCATCGACGGCTTGCAGACCCTCGACAAAAGCTCCGGCGCGTATCCTATCCACCGCGAAGCCCCCAAGTTTGAGGACTTGAAGACCAGCACCGAGGTGCTTTATACGGGCATCAAGGTGATAGACTTGCTCGAACCCTACGCAAAGGGCGGTAAGGTCGGACTCTTCGGCGGCGCCGGCGTGGGAAAGACCGTGCTCATTATGGAGCTCATTAACAACATCGCCAAAGGCCACGACGGCTTCTCCGTCTTCGCCGGAGTGGGAGAGCGTACCCGCGAGGGCAACGACCTGCTGCGCGAGATGATAGAGAGCGGCGTGGTTAAATACGGAAAGGAGTTCCAAGAGGCGATGGAGCGCGGCGAATGGGATCTTTCCAAAGTTGACTACAAGGAAGTCGAGAAAAGCCAGGCGACGCTCGTCTACGGACAGATGAACGAGCCGCCCGGAGCACGTTCTTCCGTGGCGCTTTCCGGCCTCTCCATCGCGGAGAGCTTCCGCGACGCGGGAGCAAAGGACGGGAAGACATCCGACATACTTTTCTTCATTGACAACATCTTCCGTTTCACGCAAGCCGGCTCAGAGGTATCCGCCCTCTTGGGACGTATGCCTTCCGCCGTGGGATACCAGCCCACGCTGGCGAGCGAGATGGGCGCGATGCAGGAGCGCATCACTTCCACCAAGAACGGCTCCATCACCTCCATACAGGCTGTGTACGTGCCGGCGGACGACCTTACCGACCCCGCTCCCGCTACCACCTTCACCCATCTCGACGCCACGACGGTGCTGAGCCGTAAAATCACGGAGCTTGGCATCTACCCCGCAGTTGACCCGCTCGACTCCACCTCGCGCATCCTCGACCCCAATGTCATAGGCGAGGCGCACTACAATTGCGCGCAGCGGGTGAAGCAGATATTGCAGAAATACAAAGAGCTGCAGGACATCATCGCCATACTTGGCATGGACGAGCTTTCTGACGAAGACCGTCTTACGGTGAACCGCGCGCGCCGCGTGCAGCGCTTCCTCAGCCAGCCGTTCACGGTGGCAGAGAAATTTACCGGCGTGCCGGGCGTGATGGTGCCTATCGACGAGGTGATACGCGGCTTCAATATGATATTGGACGGCGAGGTTGACGACCTGCCCGAGCAGGCATTCCTCAACGTGGGTACTATCGACGACGCCATAGAAAAGGGCAAGAAGCTCCTCTCCCGCGCCGAGGCGTAAGCCGGAGCGAGAGAGACGCTTTCCAAAGAGAGAAATACGCGACTATGAAAGTGACAGTAGTTTCACCAGAGAAGACTCTTTACACGGGCGAGGCGGAGGGCGTGAAGCTCCCCGGCGAGCTGGGACGCTTCGAGGTACTCGAAAACCACGCTCCGCTTATCTCCACCCTCGTGGAGGGACGCGTGCAGTGCCGGGGCGGAGAGGACTTCTCGGTGGATATAAAAGGCGGCTTCGTGGAGGTGGCGCGAAACGAAGTGTCCGTCTGCGTGGAACTCTGAAAAGGGGAGACGTATGACGAAAGACACGCTCGGCCGCACGGCGGCCAAATGCCTTGCCGTTGAGGCTGCGATGTACGCGCTTGCTTGCGCGGTGGTGTGCGCAGTATTCGGTGCGTTCCGTGAGCAGGGACCGGGCGGCGGCGCAGTGGCGGCGGTAGTAGCCGTACTTTGGCTGCTTGACGCGGCGGGCTGCCTCTTTTGTCTGCGGCTGGCGCGGCGGGGCGGAAAAAGCCTCTTAGGCTTCTACCTGCTCAGCAAGGTTGTGAAGCTCTTTGTCGCCATCGCGGCGGTCACGCTCTACGGCGTGCTGTCCGTTCCTGGGCTTCTGCCTTTCGCTGTGATAGTCTTCCTTTTCTATGTCATCGGACTTTCGGTCACCTCGGTGTACTACGCCTTGGTAGAGCGATATTTGAAGAATAAGTGATGAGACACACATTTATAACTAAGATATGCACCAGACCGCTGCTCGCGCTCTTGCTGCTGCTCTCGGCCTTTGCCGCCGCGCGTCCCGCTATGGCGGAAGAGGGCGGAGTAGACGTGAAGGAGATTGTGCTGGGGCATATGAGCGACGCCTACGACTGGCATATCACCACGTGGCGCGGACACCATATCTCCATACCGCTCCCCGTCATTGTGCGCGGAGAGGATGGCACGTGGCACGTTTTCAGCTCGGCGCGGTTCCACGAGAGCGCGGACGGGACGTATGAGGGCTTCTACCTCAACGCGGACGCCAACGGCAAGATATACGAGCGCACGGCAGACGGACGCAGCGTGAAGCCCTACGATTTCAGCATAACGAAAGACGTGGTGCAGATATGGATTGTCGTCGCCTTGATGGCGTTCATCTTCATCGGCTCGGCGCGCTGGTACAAAGGGCGCAAGGCCGGGGACGAAGCTCCCAAAGGCGGCGTGGGGCTTGTGGAGATGTTTGTCATGTACATCAATGACGACGTGATACGCCCCTCCATCGGAGAGAAGCACTACCGACCGTACGCGCCTTATCTCCTGACGGCGTTCTTCTTTATCTTTATCACGAATCTGCTGGGGCTTCTGCCCATCTTCCCCGGCGGCGCTAACATCACGGGCAACATCAACATCACTTTCTTCCTCGCCGTCTGCACGATGTTACTCGTGAACCTCTTCGGCAACCGCGAGTACTGGAAGGAGATATTTTGGCCGCCCGTGCCGACTTGGCTCAAAGTGCCGGCGCCTATTATGCCCATCGTGGAGCTCTTCGGAATCTTCACAAAGCCGTTTGCCCTGATGGTGCGTCTCTTTGCCAACATGATGGGCGGGCACGCAATCATCCTTTCGCTCACTTGCGTCATCTTCATCACCTGCCGCCTCGGCGCGGTGATAGGCGCGCCGCTCTCCATCGTGAGCTTCCTCCTGATGATATTTATGAACTGTCTCGAGCTGCTCGTTGCTTTCATCCAGGCATACGTTTTCACGATGCTCAGCGCAGTGTTCATTGGCTTGGCCCACCCTGAGCACGAGCATTGAGAAACAGCCCGCGTGGTGTGAGGTACGGCAAAGCACTTCTGGAAACATTGAAATGCGTGGCAGGATACACACAAAGCGCGGCTTGAAATACAGCAAAGCGCGGCGGGAGATAGCGCAGGACCGAGAGGAAATACAAATAAGAAACAAAACAATCAACTTTAAATACCAGACAACATGTTTTTACTCGCATTGTTAGAAGCAGCAGGAATCGCTAAGGTAGGCGCCGGTCTCGGCGCAGGTTTGGCCGCCATCGCAGCCGGCATCGGCATTGGCCGCATCGGCGGCTCGGCAATGGACGCCATAGCACGCCAGCCGGAGTCGACGGGCGACATCCGCACCAATATGATCATCGTTGCGGCACTCGTCGAGGGTGTTGCGCTCTTCGCGGTGATTGTGTGCCTGCTCTGCCTCTTCCTCTAATAGGGAGACGCTGACGGCGTGAAAGTCCGCCCCGCCCCGCGCTTGCCGTGCGGCTTTGAACCGCGCTTGCGGGCGTGAAAGCGAAGACAAAGTCGGGGGCGGCTGACAGCAAAACAAAGCGGCGGCGGCCGCGCTTGCGTCCCGAAGACGGGGAGCGGCCGCCGCTATAAATGAAAATCTAACTACGCAGCAATGAATCTGCCTGCAATACTTACGCCCGACCTCGGGCTGCTCTTCTGGATGCTTCTCGCCTTTCTGGTGGTGTTCGTCCTGATGAAGAAATTCGGCTTCCCCGTCATAGTAAAGATGGTGGAGGAACGCAAGAGCTTCATTGACGAGTCGCTTCGCAAGGCGCACGAGGCAAACGAGAAACTCGCCGGCATTCAGCAGGAGTGCGACCGCATGCTCGCCGAGACGCGGACGCGCCAAGCCGAGATACTGCGTCAGGCAAAGACGACGGGCGACTCCATCGTCGCTGAGGCTAAAGGCAAGGCCGAGACCGAGGGCGCGAAACTCCTCGCCGAGGCAAAGGCGCAGATAGCCGCCGAGAAAGAGAACGCTTTGCGCGAGATACGCCAGACGGTGGCGGATCTCTCCGTAGGCATTGCCGAAAAGGTGGTGCGCGAGCGCCTCGCCGGCGACGAGGGACAGCAGCGGCTTGTAAACCGCATGCTCGACGAGATTTGCCGCAACGGCAAGTGACGCTTCCCGCCCGTCGCGTCCCGCACGCATATTATGTATGGCGCGAGCGGCGCAGGGCGGAGATGAAAAAGTAAGAATACCGCAATGGATATAGGCATCATATCGGCAAGGTACGCCAAAGCGCTGCTCCGCTTTGCGGAGGAGAACGGCGAAGCCGAGAAAGTCTACGGCGAGATGAACGCGCTTTGCGCGAGCTTCCTTTCAGTGCCGCGCTTGCAAGAGGCTATGCAAAACCCCGTGCTTGCGGACGAGGACAAAGTGAGGCTCTTGCTTGCCGGCGCGTCAGTGGAGGGCGGGAAGCCGTCCGGCACGCTGAGCCGCTTCGCCGCGCTCGTCGTGCGGAAGAGCCGCGCCGACATTATGCGCTTCGTGGCAGCGTCGTACGGAACGCTCTACCGCAAGAGCCGCAACATAGTGGAAGGCACGCTTGTCATACCCGCACAGCTTGACCCGGAGACCGTGGCACGCCTGAAAGGACTTGTGGAAAGCCGCACCGGCAGCGATGTGCGCTTCAAGGTGCGCGAGGACGCCGCGATTATGGGCGGCTTCGTGCTGGAGTACGACACATACCGCATGGATGCCAGCGTGCGCACGCAGCTCCAACGGCTGCACCGCGGGCTTTCCAAGTAAGCTCCCGCCGCAACAGACGCGTGCAGACAACACCGCTTGCAAGGCCGCAAGCGCGGCGCGGCGGGATAGAAAAGTGGAAAACAACTACAATTAGAAAGCAATGCCAAACAATATCAAGCCCAGTGAGGTGAGCGACGTGCTTTTGCGCGAGCTTCACGATTTGGACACCAATGTCAAGTTTGAGGAGGTGGGCGTTGTCCTCTCCATCGGCGACGGTGTGGCGCACATTTACGGCCTCACCAATGTGACGGAGAACGAGCTCGTAGAGTTTGAGAACGGCGTTATGGCCGTGGCGATGAACCTCGAGGAGGACAACGTGGGCGCCGTGCTCCTTGGCTCTTCCGAGGGCATCAAGGAGGGGCAGTCGGTGAAGCGCACTGGACGCGTAGCCTCCATTGAGGTGAACGACCAGTTCCTCGGCCGCGTGATCGACCCGCTTGGCAACCCCAAAGACGGCGGCGCGCCCATCACGGGTAAGAAATACCTTATGCCGCTCGACCGCAAGGCTCCTGGCGTGATTTACCGCCAGCCTGTGACCGAGGCGCTGCAGACCGGCTTGAAGAGCGTCGACTCGATGATACCCATCGGGCGCGGGCAGCGCGAGCTCATCATCGGCGACCGCCAGACGGGCAAGACCGCCATCGCCATCGACACCATCATCAACCAGAAGCAGAACTACGAAGCGGGCTCCCCCGTCTACTGCATCTATGTGGCGATTGGCCAGAAGGCTTCCACGGTAGCCAACATCGTGGAGACGCTGAAAAAGGC
The DNA here is from genome assembly GCA_963625935.1 of uncultured Oscillospiraceae bacterium. GTDB lineage: Bacteria > Bacteroidota > Bacteroidia > Bacteroidales > Bacteroidaceae > Alloprevotella. The sequence goes on from CAVFVD010000005.1 coordinate 115,645, forward strand.
CGGCGCAATGCCTTACAGCATCGTGGTGAGCGCCACGGCGGCCGACCCTGCGGCTATGCAGTACTACGCTCCTTTCGCGGGCGCAGCCATTGGCGAGTACTTCCGCGACCGAGGCATGCACGCCCTTGTGGTGTATGATGACCTTTCCAAGCAGGCTGTGGCCTACCGCGAGGTTTCGCTTATCCTGCGCCGCCCCTCCGGCCGCGAGGCATACCCCGGCGATGTGTTCTATCTCCATTCCCGCCTCTTGGAGCGTGCGGCGAAGATAAACAACCAGCAAGAGGTAGCCGAGCACATGAACGACCTGCCCGAGTGCCTCAAAGGCGAGGTAAAAGGCGGCGGCTCGCTCACGGCGCTTCCCATAATCGAGACGCAGGCGGGTGACGTTTCGGCGTACATCCCAACCAACGTGATCTCCATCACCGACGGACAGATTTACCTCGACACCGACCTCTTCAACCAAGGCTTCCGCCCCGCCATCGACGTGGGCATCTCGGTGAGCCGTGTGGGCGGTTCGGCGCAGATAAAGAGTATGAAGAAGGTGGCGGGCACGCTGAAGATAGACCAAGCCCAGTACCGCGAGCTCGAGTCGTTCTCAAAGTTCGCCTCCGACATGGATGCCGTGACGGCGATGACCATCGACCGCGGACGAAAGAACAACAAACTCCTCATCCAGGCGCAGTACAGCCCCATGCCCGTCGCGGAGCAGGTGGCTATACTCTACTGCGGCACGCACGGGCTTTTGAAGAACGTGCCGCTTGAAAAGGTGCAGGACTTTCAGGAAAACTTCTTGCAGACGCTCCGCTCGCAGCACAAGGACAGCGTGCTTGTGCCGCTTGCTGAGGGAAAGCTCACCGACGAGGTTTGCAAGGAGATAGAGGCTCTTGCCGCAGACGTGGCGGAGGAATTTAAAGCATAACGTGTATGGCCTCGCTCAAAGAAGTAAAGACACGGATAGCGTCCGTCAACAGCACGCGCAAGATTACGAGCGCGATGAAGATGGTGGCTTCCTCCAAGCTGCACCGCGCGCAGCAGGCCATAGAGCGTATGCGCCCTTATGAGCGGCAGCTGGGCAGGATAATGTCTACTTTCGTGTGCAGCATGTCGGGCGAGCTCGACTCCCCCTATGCGCAGAGCCGCGAGGAGCGGCGCGTGGCCATCGTGCTGTACACCTCCAACAGCTCGCTCTGCGGCGGCTTCAACGCCAACGCGGTGAAGGCTTTTCTCCGCAAGGTGGAGGCGTACCGCGAGGCCGGGGTGGAAGTGGCGAAAGTGTACGCTTTCGGACGCAAGGCCGCAGAGGCAGTCGCCAAGGCCGGTTTTACGGACGCGAAGGACTGCTGCTCGTTGCTTGACCACCCGTCTTACACGGCGGCGGCCGACGTTGCGAGCGAAATAATGCAGAGCTACGCAGCCGGGGAGATAGACGCGGCGGACCTTGTATACCACCATTTCAAGAGTGCCGGCACGCAGGTGCTTACCGAAGAGCGTTTCCTCCCCGTCTCGTTGGACGCGGCGGGGCAGGGGAGCGGCGAAGGGCCGCAGCTCGACTTCATCGTCGAGCCGAGCGTAGACGAAATTGTGCGTCAGCTCATCCCCAAGTCGCTTCACTTAAAGCTCTTCACCGCCTTGCTTGACAGCTTGGCGAGCGAGCACGCCGCTCGCGTGATGGCGATGCAGCTTGCCACCGACAACGCCGATGACCTTTTGCGCGAGCTTACGCTCACCTACAACAAGACGCGCCAGCAGGCCATCACCAACGAGCTCTTGGACATCGTGGGCGGCAGCGCGCAGAAGTAAGCCGCTTTCGCACCGCGCAAGGAACTCTCTCGCTTGATGGTAATCATTGCCCCGTCAGAGCAGACGTAGGGTTTCCCGAGATTTGTCCTTAGATGCCGAGAAGTTTCCCTTGTGAGGGCAAAACATTATAACGAATTTCCCGCCTGCAACCGGCAAAAGGTTGCGGGCGGGACTTTTTGTCTGCGCTGGCCGAAGCGGTAGGGGCGGAAAGCGCGTGCGTTTTGGCGGAGGAAAAATCGTTTTTCGTGCCGAACTCGTCTTTTTTGTGTCGGAGAACCCTCCTCTTTGTACGCGCTTGCCGCGGCACACAGCATAGACGGACGGATTTTCGCCACTCTTTACTCTGTTTTGCTTCAAGGCAAAATAATACTTCTCGCTTTGAAAAGAATCGGACTTAAATCAAATCCGTACAGCTGGCAAATTTTTATGTATGTTTAACGGGGACTCCATAGTCGCGCGTCCCTTGCAAGGCACTTTGTTGGCACAGAAAGGCACTATCTCTGGACGGAAATAGGCTCTGTAGCTACGGGAATACTTGGAGTTTTTCTTAGATGTACATACCGGCGGTGCTACATGTACATCTCTGCGCTTGTAAGTTGTTGATTTATAGCAACGCAGAAGCGGAGATACGCACGCTATGCATATCCCCGCTTTTCTTTTCGTAAAGGTAATACATTTTTCTCCGTTTCCCAAATGCTCATTAACGTATTTTATGTCATTTGGGCGGGTTGCGTATGTCGCGCTTTGGCGTTTGCTAATTGCGAAAATATCGCTGATATTGTACCTGTAATCATATTCTTCGCTCCTTCACGGGACTTTTTGCGTGCTGTTTGCCGGCATCGTCTGTGTATATAGGTGCGTGGGGAGAAAGAGCGGGCAGCGCGGGTGGGAGGCGGAAGGAGGCGTATTCGTGGGCATATTGTGAATAATCCCACAGCATTTGTGCAAGAAAAACTCCGGCATTATGTCGGCGCAGTAGGGAATGCATCGCGCCTTGCCATATAGCCGCGCTTTACCGCGAATTGGCATCCTCCGCCCCTAAGCGGCAAAAGAAAAACAAGCGGCAGGACAGAAGCATCTGTCTTACCGCTTGCGTCCTTGCGTTATGAGCTTAGATGGTGACTCCTATAGGATTCAAACCTATAACCTTTTGATCCGTAGTCAAATGCTCTA
>CAVFVD010000006.1:0-108219 GCA_963625935.1 uncultured Oscillospiraceae bacterium
GCGCAAAGCGGCGTTGTCTCTGCGCATATCGGCGTTGTCCGTACGCATAGCGGCATAGTCAGCGGACTTGACGGATTTTCCCGCACGCCTTGCAGGCTTAGCTTGCGTGCCGCCCAATCCGAAAAATCCGTTCCCCTTTCTCCGCCGTATTTGCGATGAAATTTGGAGGTTTTTTCCCTCTTTTTCGCGTCTCCTCCCGCACTTTGCGTTTTAACATATCGGGCATTTGCCATTTGCAAAACGCTTGAAAATTTCGTATCTTTGTGTAGAGAAAAGAGAGGATATGCACTCTGTGCGTATCCTCTCTTTGGTTATGTTGATTATCAACGTTTTACGCAGCTCCTAAATGTACATGTAGCGCCGCCGGGATGTACATATAGGAAAAACTCCAAGTATTCCCGTCGCTACAGAGCCTATTTCCGTCCGGAGAAAGTCCCTTTCTCGCATTCGAAAGACCGTCTTCGTTGCGGCGGAAAGCGTTCTCAGGCTTAAAAAAACATAAAGTTTGTTATCGAGAAAAGGGAAAAACGGCGTAAATATCCGCCGTCGGGACACCTGGCGCGGCTGCTTGCATACGGTGTCGCGCCTTGGCGTGCGGACATAAGAAAGGCTGCATCGGTGATGTGATGAAACTCCGAGAAAAATAGGATTTGAGGGTCATACAGTCGCTGTAATCCGACCCTACGCGCGGCAAGCCACGCGCATATCGGCACGCCATTGAAAAGTATGACTGTCTCGGTTTTTCGTTTTATTATTGATGAGTATCCCAATCTAACCGATGCAGCCGTAGGCTTTCGCTTCCGGCGCTTGCGGCGCGGGGACGCTCCCGTCCTTTCCGCTTTTTCCCGTCCTGCGGGCTGCCGCCGTGCCTTAGGCTTATGTTTTGTGATGCAAATATAAGTACATCGCGACGTGCGGAAAAGGTTGACGGATGTTTTTTGCGCGGTGAGCGTTTTTTCTTCCGAAAGGGTCTCCGCTCGCGGCGCGTGCGGCAGATTTTGCGTACATTTACGCGCCTTAGGCCTTTCTGGCTGGGGCTTTCATACGCATTCTGTCCTTGTTTATGGGAAAAACACTCCGCTTCGGCGTAGAATATCATACGAAATGGGGCGAGAGCCTCCAGCTCGCGCTCTCCGTGGACGGCGACGCGACACGTTATATTGCTTGTGAGACAAACGATGGCGCCCATTGGGAGGCGCCGCTTTCCGTGGACGCTGCAGCCCGCACTGTGCGGTGGGCGTACCGCGTAGTGGACGAGGGCGGCGGTGTGGTGCGCGTAGAGCGTAACAGCTGGCGGCTTTTCTCCTTGGAAGGGCGCAGCGGGGTACGCTTCAACGACAACTGGACGGAGTATGCGCTCTCGCCCGTGTTCCATCGCACGGCTTTCTCCGAGTGCGTGATGCGTCCATCCGATGAAGACGCGCTGCGCCCGGACGTGCTTTCCGCGCGGCGCTTGCTTGTGCTTGACGCGTTGCCGCCCGCTGACGGACGCGTTTGGGCGGTGTGCGGCTCGGCTGACGAGCTTGGCGCTTGGGACGTAAGCCGCGCCCGGCGCTTGGAGCGCGTGGGCGCGTACGAGTGGGCTTTGCCGCTCGGCGACGCTTGCACGGCGGCGGGTTTTGAGTACAAATACCTCCTCGTTGACCCTCAGGGACAGCAGCCCCCTTTGTGGGAAAACGGCGACAACCGCCGTTTCGCCCCTGCCGCCGCCGATGCCGACACGGTGCGCGTGGACAACAATCCGCAAACGGGCCAGCCCCTGTGGCACGGCGCGGGCTGCGTGGTGCCGGTGTTTTCCCTGCGCAGTGAGGGCAGCCTCGGCACGGGCGACTTCGGCGACCTTTTGCAGGCGGTGCGTTGGGCGGCCTCGTGCGGACTTAGTGCCTTGCAGCTTCTGCCCGTCAACGACACGGCGAAAGACGGCTCGTGGCGCGACTCCTATCCCTATAACGGCATTTCCGTTTTCGCGCTCCACCCGCTCTACCTCGACGCCCGCGAGTGGCGGGACAGGGCGGCGTATGCTCTTGTGGCGGCGGAGGGGCGCGAGCTGAACGCCCTGCCGCAAATGGACTACGCGCGGGCCTATGCCTTGAAGTGGCGTTTTGTCAAGTCGCTCTTCGCCGAAATAGGCGGCGAAGTGCTGCGCTCGGCGGGCTACGCGGCTTTCTGTGCCGACAACGCTGACTGGCTTCCCCACTACTCGCGTTTCTGCCTTTTCCGCGACCGCTATGGCACGGCCAACTGGCGCAGCTGGCCGGAGAACGCGGCCGAGAAAGAGGGCGAGGCGGACGTGTACCGTTTTGCGCAGTACCTGCTCCACCGGCAGATGTCGCGGGCGCATGAGGAGGCGCGGCGGCTCGGCGTGATATTGAAGGGCGACATACCCATCGGCGTCTGCCCCGACAGTGTGCCGGCGTGGCGCGACGGGCGGCTTTTCCACTTTGACGGACAGGCTGGCGCGCCGCCCGACGATTTTGCCGTGAGGGGGCAGAACTGGGGTTTCCCCACCTACGACTGGGAGGAGATGGAGCGTGACGGCTACCTTTGGTGGCGGCGCCGTCTTGCGCACATGGGGCGCTATTTCGACGCGTACCGCATTGACCACGTCTTGGGCTTTTTCCGCATCTGGGAAGTGCCGCACGGGCAGGTCTACGGCGTTTTGGGACATTTCCGCCCCGCTCTTCCTTACACGGAGGAAGAAATCAAGGACTTCGGCTTCGCTCCCGCTCCGCACACCTTCGCTCTTCCGCGCGTTTCGGACGGACGCATGGCGGAGCTGTCGGCGCGGTGGGGGGCGGACTTCCCGCGCGTGTATTTCGAGCGGGACGACACGGGCTACACCCTCCGTCCCGAGTACCGCAGGCAGTGCGACATCCGGCGCGTGGTGCAGGACAGGGAACTATGTGACGAACTTTGCGACATCGCAGCCGAGGTGCTTTTCGTGGCCGACCCGGACAGCGAGGGAAAAGTCCATCCCCGTGTCTGCGGCCGCCTTACGCATATATACAAGTCGCTACCCGAGGAGGCGCAAAGGGCTTTCGACCGCCTGCACGACCACTTCTTCTACGAGCGGCATAACGCTTTCTGGGCGGAGGGCGCATTGCGCAAGCTGCCCGCCATAACCGGCTTGCACGACAGCGCGTCCGCCGAGCCGCAGCTCTGCCCGCTGGACGATGGTGGAATGCTGGTGTGCGCCGAGGACCTGGGCATGGTGCCGGCGGGCGTGAAAGAAGTGCTGGAGCGGCTGGACATACTTTCGCTCGAGATACAGCGCATGCCCAAGGAGTACGGACGGCGTTTTGCCGACCTCTCGCACAATCCCTACCTCTCCGTTGCCACCGTCTCCACGCACGACATGCCGCCTTTGCGCCTTTGGTGGTCGCAGGACCGCGAGCGCGCGCAGGCCTTTTGGCGTGAGGCGTTGGGGCACGCGGGCGACGCGCCCGACGAAGCCACGCCGGCCGTGTGCGAGGAAATAGTGTCGCGCCATCTCCACTGTCCCTCGATGCTTTGCCTCATAGCTTTGCAAAACATCCTCGCCTTGTCCCCCGAACTGCGCGACCCGCACCCCGAGCGCGAGCAGATTAACGACCCTGCCAACCCCGACCAGCATTGGCAGTATCGCATGCCCGTCACGCTCGAGACGCTCATACACGACAGCGGCTTCGCCGAGAAGCTGCGCCTGCTTGTGGCGAGAGAGGGGTGAGGGGAAAAGAGAAAAATCGGATTTAATAGGAAATACGCGCTTACAGAATAGGGCAACTGCCGCACGGCAAGAGATCCCGCTATATTGCAGCCAGTCCTTCGTGGCTCGCAGCGGGCTGAAAGTCCGCCAAGCACATAGCCCAGGGCAAGCGAAGCGGCGCTCTGGGTGAAGACCGAGCCACACAGTGCTTGCGTCCTGAAAGGACAAAAGCATTGCAGAGCGTGCGCCATGCGGCGGGGATAGAAATGCTTTTGCTCTTTCAGAGCGTGCTTGTCCGCGCCTATATATCCCAGGGCGGTTGCCCCGGGCTATGTGCTGTCTGGGCTTTCAGCCCGTTCTGCACGCAACGGTGTCCGCCGAAGAGGTGCGCGGCCGTTTAATCCCAAAGATAAAGGCTTGATGCCCGGCGTTGTGATGTAAGGAAATGCGGCGTTGGCTTGTACCGTGTGTCCCTGTCGGAAAGAAAAAAACAGTCTTTGAGCGTTTGCCTTAAAAATAGGCAAACGCTTTTTTAGTGGGGCAGAATATTCTCGCAAACGGTTTTGCCGCTGAACACGTAGCAGCGGCTTTGTTCCCGCCGCCTGTGTTTCAGCGTAACGCTATCTTCACACCGGCGCAACAGCGGCGTAACGGGGTCAGAGCAACTTTGCACCTGTAAAAAGGACAAAAAGTTTTTACTAACTCATAAACCCGTTATGAACAAAAACACAATCAAGGCCGGAGCGCTTGCGCTCTTCCTCTCCGCCGGCGCGGTAGCAACTTTCACCGCTTGCAGCGAGGGCGAAAACACCACAAGTCAGACCGACGACCGCCACTGGTCGGAGGACGGCGGCGTGAAGGCGGCCGACAACCTCCTTTTCAACGGCACGCAGATAGGCAACGGAGACAAGCACTTCGTATTCACGGGCAAGCAGACCCTTGCCAAGGGCGTGTACACGCTGAAAGGCTGGGTTTACATCGCCGCCGGCGCGGAGCTGACTATTGAGCCGGGTACGGTGATTAAGGGTGACAAGCAGACGATGGCGGCGCTCATCGCCGAGCGTGGCGGAAAGCTCATCGCGAAAGGCACAAAGGACGCGCCCATCGTTTTCACTTCCGCTCAGGCTGCGGGTTCGCGCCGTCCGGGAGACTGGGGCGGAATTATCCTCTGCGGCAAGGCTCCCCACAATGCGGGCGAGGCGCAGATTGAGGGCGGCCCGCGCTCGAAGCACGGCGGCAACGACCCGCACGACAACTCGGGCGTGCTGAGCTACGTGCGCGTTGAGTTTGCCGGCTATCCGTTTGCTACGGACCAGGAAATAAACGGCGTGACGCTTGGAAGCGTTGGCGACGGCACGCAGATAGACCACGTGCAGGTTTCCTACTCAAACGATGACTCCTTTGAGTGGTTCGGCGGAACGGTCAACTGTAAGTACCTCATCGCTTACCGAGGCTGGGACGACGACTTCGATACCGATAACGGCTTCTCCGGACAGGTGCAGTACGGTCTTGCCGTGCGCGACCCGCGCATTGCCGACAAGAGCCAAAGCAATGGCTTTGAGAGCGACAACGACGCGAGCGGCTCTACCGCAACTCCCGTGACGAGCGCAACTTTCAGCAACATCACTTTCATCGGTCCGCGTCAGGGCGCGTCCGACTTTGCTAACACGGCTGACTACATTACTGGCGGCAAGCTCAATCCCAACAACGGCTCCGGCCTCGGCCTCTTCCAGGCTGCTATGCAGATACGCCGCGGATCGCGCCTCAACTGCATCAACTCCGTGGCAATGGGCTGGCCCATCGGCCTGATTATAGACAGCGAGAAGGGCGACACGCGCACGCAGGCCCAGAACGGCAACATTCGCTTGCAGAATGTTTGGTTTGCCAACATGGGCGTGACCGGCTCCGACGCAAACAAGGAGTATCGCGACATTTGGCTTAACTATGTGGACAAGAAAGCCGTGCAGGATGAGAGCAAAACGTCCTCTTACTCCACGCAGTTCTTCCTCAGCCAGACGGGCAACCGCACTGCCGACGTGGCAGAGCTTTTGCTCACCGGTTCGGGCAAGTACACTGGTCTGAACGTAGACTTTATGCCTACCGCAACCAGCCCCATGACCTCCGCAGCCTCTTTCTCGGGCGTGACGGGCAGCTGGTTTGACCACGTGAACTACATCGGCGCGTTCGGCGCAGGCGACAACTGGCTCGACGGTTGGACTAACTTTGACCCGCAAAACACGGCGTACTAAACCGCGCGGTTCTTGTACAGACGAAAATGGGGTTTACCCCCGCAGCACATAAGAAAGCGGACGCTGGCATAGAGAATGTCAGCGTCCGCTTTCTTTTTCCGAGGACCTGTCGTATTGCCGGCAAAGAGAAAGTGTCCTCAGTGCGTACAGCGCAAAGAGGACACTTTATATATAAGTATAGCGTGTGGGGCGGGCGGGGGAGTGTTTGCCGCCCAGCCCGGTCACGCGCCTGTCGTCAAAACTCCTGCCAGGTCTTTATTTCGAGGTCGTCGAGCGAAACCGTGCAGAAAGCGTGGATGAAAGCCGAGGCGAGGCGTGCGTTGGTTATGAGCGGCACGTTGAGGTCTATGGCGGCGCGGCGTATCTTGTAGCCGTTTGTGAGCTCGCCGCTTGAGAGGTTCTTCGGCACGTTCACCACGAGGTCAATCTCACGGGCGTGGAGCATGTCAAGCGCCTGAGGCGTTTGCCCTTCCTCGCTTGGCCAGTGCACCATCGTGTTTTCGATGCCGTTTTCCGTAAGGTAGCGGCTGGTGCCCGGCGTTGCGAAGAGCTTGTAGCCGTGGTCGCGCAGCAACACGCTGGCGGCGAGCATGTCGGCTTTCTGCTTTCCGTCGCCCGTGGAAAGGAGGATGTTGCGCTTGGGAATGCGGTGTCCCACGGAGAGCATAGCCTTGAGCAGCGCCGTGCGCGAGTCTTCACCGAGGCAGCCTACTTCGCCCGTCGATGCCATGTCTACGCCGAGCACAGGGTCTGCTTTCTGCAAGCGATTGAAAGAGAACTGCGATGCCTTGATGCCCACGTAGTCGAGGTCGAAAAGGCTCTTTGCGGGCTTCTCCACCGGCAGACCGAGCATTACGCGCGTGGCAAGCTCGATGAGGTTTATCTTCAGCACCTTGCTGACAAAGGGGAAGGAGCGTGAGGCGCGGAGGTTGCACTCTATAACCTTGATGTCGTTCTCCTTTGCAAGGTATTGTATGTTGAACGGTCCGGAGATGTTCAGCTCCTTGGCTATTTTCTTTGAAATTTTCTTTATGCGCCGTGCCGTCTCCACGTAGAGCTTCTGCGGCGGGAACTGTATCGTGGCGTCGCCCGAATGCACGCCGGCGTACTCGATATGCTCGCTGATGGCGTAGGCTATGATTTCGCCGTTGCGGGCCACGGCATCCATCTCCACTTCCTTGGCGTGCTGCATAAAGCGGCTTACGACAACGGGGTGTTTCTTGCTCACGTTGGCGGCAAGGCGCAGGAAGCGTTCGAGTTCCTCCTGATTGGAGCAGACGTTCATCGCTGCGCCCGAAAGCACATAGGAGGGGCGCACCAGCACGGGGAAGCCCACGCGCGAGATGAACTCTTGTATGTCGTCCATCGAAGTAAGCGCGCTCCACTCGGGCTGGTCTACGCCGATGCGGCCGAGCATTGCGGAGAATTTCTCGCGGTCTTCGGCGTTGTCGATGTACTTGGCCTGCGTGCCGAGGATGGGGACGTTCTCTCCGTCAAGGCGCATGGCGAGGTTGTTGGGTATCTGTCCGCCGGTGGAGACTATGACTCCGTAGGGGCTTTCAAGGTCGAGGATGTCCATGACGCGCTCAAAGGTGAGCTCGTCAAAGTAGAGGCGGTCGCACATGTCGTAGTCCGTCGACACCGTCTCGGGGTTGTAGTTGATCATCACCGAGCGGTAGCCCTCGCGGCGTATCGTGTTGAGCGCCTGCACGCCGCACCAGTCGAACTCCACGGAAGAGCCGATGCGGTACGCGCCGCTTCCCAGCACCACCACCGAGCGCTTGTCCTTCTCAAAGGCAATGTCGTGCGCCATGCCGCCGTATGTGAGGTACAGGTAGTTGGTCTGCGCGGGGTACTCCGCCGCCAGGGTGTCTATCTGCTTGACTACGGGCAAAATTCCCGCCTGCTTGCGGCGGGCGCGAACTACCATAAGAGCCTTTTCCATATCAAGCTCTTGCTCCAAGCCTACGGCGCGGGCTATCTGGAAGTCACTGAAGCCCTGCACCTTCGCGCGGCGCAGCAAGTCGTTGCCCAGCACATTGATGGAGGTGCAGGCGTGCAGCTCGCGGTCGGTGAGGTGTATGTTGTGCAGCTTTTGCAGGAACCACCGGTCTATTTTCGTGAGCTCGTGTATGCGCTCTATGGTGTATCCGGCGGCAAAGGCTTTCTCTATGGCAAAGATGCGCTTGTCGGTAGGCTCGCTGAGAGCCGCTTCGACGTCGGGGATGGTTATCTCTTTGTTGTCAACAAAGCCGTGCATGCCTTGGCCTATCATGCGCAGGCCTTTCTGTATCACTTCCTCAAAGGTGCGCCCGATGGCCATCACCTCGCCCACGGACTTCATGGAAGAGCCGAGCTCGCGGTCCACGCCGCGGAATTTGCCCAAGTCCCAGCGCGGTATCTTGCAAACCACGTAGTCGAGGGCAGGCTCAAAGAAGGCGGAGGTGGTCTTCGTAACGGAGTTTTTCAGCTCAAAGAGCCCGTAGCCCATACCCAGCTTTGCCGCAACAAAGGCCAACGGGTAACCCGTCGCCTTGGAGGCGAGGGCGGAGGAGCGGGACAGACGCGCGTTCACCTCAATTACGCGGTAGTCCTCGCTGTCGGGGTCGAAGGCGTACTGCACGTTACACTCGCCCACGATGCCCACGTGGCGGACGATGCGGATAGAGAGCTCGCGCAGCTTGTGATACTCCGAGTTGGTGAGCGTCTGCGAAGGCGCGATGACGATGCTTTCGCCCGTGTGGATGCCAAGCGGGTCGAAGTTTTCCATGTTGCACACCGTGATGCAGTTGTCATAACGGTCGCGCACCACTTCATACTCAATCTCCTTCCAGCCTTTAAGACTCTTCTCCACAAGCACCTGCGGGGAGAAGGAGAAAGCCTTTTCGGCGAGGCGGTCAAGCTCTTCCTCGTTGTCGCAGAAGCCGGAGCCGAGTCCGCCGAGCGCGTATGCTGCACGCAGGATTACGGGGTAGCCCAGCGCGGCGGCGGCGGCGCGTGCTTGCTCTATATTTTCGCAGGCCTCGCTCTTGATGGTCTTCACGCCAATCTCGTTGAGCTTCTCCACGAAAAGCTCACGGTCTTCGGTGTCCATTATGGCCTGGACGGGCGTGCCAAGCACCTGCACGCCGTACTTCTCAAGCGTGCCGGCGCGGTAAAGCTCCACGCCGCAGTTGAGCGCGGTCTGTCCGCCAAAGGCCAGCAGTATGCCGTCGGGGCGTTCCTTCTCGATGACACGCTCCACGAAGTAGGGGGTCACGGGGAGGAAGTATATATGGTCTGCCACGCCTTCCGACGTCTGCACCGTAGCGATGTTGGGGTTGATGAGTACGGTCTCCACTCCCTCTTCCCTGAGGGCTTTGAGGGCTTGCGAGCCCGAGTAGTCAAACTCGCCGGCCTCGCCAATTTTCAGCGCGCCGGAACCCAGGAGAAGCACTTTCTTTATATTTTCCATGACGGGAAAGATGTATGGGATGGGTTAGAGCAGTTTTACGAAATCGTCGAAGAGGAACTCCGTGTCCACAGGGCCGCTGCAGGCCTCGGGGTGGAATTGCGCGGAAAACCAAGGGCGGCTCTTGTGACGCACGCCCTCGTTAGAGCCATCGTTCATGTTGACGAAATAAGGCTCCCAGTCGGCGGGCAGCGTGCGGCTGTCCACTGCGTAGCCGTGGTTTTGCGACGTGACGAAGCAACGGTTTGTGCCGGCCATGCGCACGGGCTGGTTGTGGCTGCGGTGTCCGTACTTGAGCTTGTACACGGTGGCGCCGGCAGCCTTGGAGAGAAGCTGGTTGCCCATGCAGATGCCCATGCAGGGGCGCACTTCCGGCGAGGCGAGAAACTTGCGTATGTTGTCCACCGCCGCTTGGCAGGTGTCCGGGTCGCCCGGGCCGTTGGCGAGGAACAGGCCGTCAAACGCCTCTCCGTTGAAGTCGTAGTCCCAAGGCACGCGTATGACCTCCACGCCTCGGCGGAGAAGGCAGCGTATGATGTTGTTTTTCACGCCACAGTCTACAAGCAGCACTTTCTTTCGCCTGCCGCCTTCGTTGTAGCGTATCACTTCGCGGCACGAAACCTGCGCCACGTAGTTCACGCCGCTGTACTGCGCTTCGGGCACGTTGTCGGGCTCGTCGTCGAAGACTATTTTGCCCATCATCACGCCGTGCTCGCGCAGCGTTTTCGTGAGTTCGCGCGTGTCTATGCCCGTCACGCCCGGCACTTTTTCCCTTTTGAGCCAGTCGCCGAGGCTTTCGCACGCGTTCCAGTGGCTGTACGTCTCGCTGTAGTCGCTCACGATGATGGCGGAGGCGTGTATGCGGTCGCTCTCCATAAAGGTGGCGAGGCCGTTGTCCTCTATGGTGAAGGGCGGCACGCCGTAGTTGCCCACGAGGGGGTAGGTGAGTGTCATTAGCTGCCCCGCGTAAGAGGGGTCGGTGAGGCTTTCGGGGTAGCCGGTCATGGCGGTGTTGAACACCACCTCGCCTGCCACGGGGGCTTCGTATCCGAATGACTGGCCGTGGAACTTGGTGCCGTCGTCCAGAAGAAGTGTTACGTTACGCATAGTATAGGGGAAGAAGGGTGGAAGGGTATGCGCCGCTCCGCGCGGGTGCGGCTGTCTCCGTCGGGTCAGGGCGTTTATTGCGCCTCGCCCGGTTTGAATATGTTTTCGTAATAGTACACAAACGCCTCATTGACGCGCTTGTTGCCGCCGGGGGTGGGGTAGTGGCCCGAGAAGTACCAGTCACCCGGCGTGTGCGGGCAGGCGCGGTGCAGCCCTTCGAGGCTTTGGTACACTATGTGTATCTCGGTGTCCACGCCGTCGGGGCGGAGCATCTCGGCCATCTTTTCCGAAATTTCGTCGGCGGTGAAGGGCTCGTACACGTCGCGCACGTGGTTTTCCACGCTCTCTTTGGGAAGTCCCTCTTGGGCTTTGCAGCGGCGGTAGATGTCGTCGAGGCGGCTCTCGATGCCTTTGTCGCGGTGCAGGGCTATGGCGGCGCGGAAGGCGATGAACTCGTCCATGTGCGCCATGTCTATGCCGTAGTAGTCGGGGTAGCGCACTTGCGGCGAGGAGCTGACCACCACGATGCGGCGCGGGTGGAGGCGGTCCATAATGCGTATGATGCTTTCGCGCAGCGTGGTTCCGCGCACTATGCTGTCGTCTATCACCACGAGGTTGTCCTCGCCCGGGTGCAGAGAGCCGTATGTAATGTCGTACACGTGTGCGGCGAGGTCGTTGCGCGAGTTGCCCTCGGCGATGAAGGTGCGCATCTTTATGTCTTTCCACGCCACTTTTTCGTAGCGGATGTGGCGTGAGAGGATGCGTTTCAGGTCGTCGTCGGTGGCAGAGCCTCCCAGGCGCATTATCTCGGCGGCCTTTTCGCGGTTGAGGTATTCGTCGAAGCCCTGCACCATTCCGTAGTACGCCGCCTCGGCGGTGTTGGGGATGTAGGAGAAGACCGTGTTGTCCACCTCGCCGGAGATGGCTTTGAGAATTGGCTGCACGAGGCTTCGTCCCAGTTCCTTGCGCTCGAGGTATATGTCGCGGTCCGAGCCGCGGCTGAAGTATACGCGCTCAAAAGAGCATGCGGCGTAGTTTTTCGGCGCAAGCACCTGCTCGGTGCGCAGCTTGCCCGCCTGGCTCATAAAGAGGCCCTGGCCGGGAAGCAGCTCGTGCACCTCGTCCGCCTCGAGGTCGAGGGTGGTTTGTATGACGGGGCGCTCGGATGCCACGACAAGCACTTCGTCGTCGGCGTACCAGAAGGCGGGGCGTATGCCCCACGGGTCGCGCATGGAGAACATTTCGCCTGAGCCCGTCACGCCGCACAGCACATAGCCGCCGTCCCACACGGGGGCGCTTTGGCGCAGCACGTTGCAAAGGTTGATGTTCTGCTCGATGTAGCGCGTCACGTCGAGGTTTTCAAGCCCGCGCTCCAAGGCCTCGCCGAAACAGCGCTCGCTCTCGCGGTCGAGGCGGTGGCCAAGCTGCTCCAAGAGGATGTAAGTGTCCGAAACCATGCGCGGATGCTGTCCCTTGACGGCTATCTCGTCAAAGATTTCCGGCACGTTGGTCATGTTGAAGTTGGCGCAGATGCAAAGGTTCTTTGCACGCCAGTTGTTGCGCCGCAGGAACGGGTGGACATAGGAAAGGCCACTCTTGCCGGTAGTGGAATACCGGAGGTGGCCCATATAAATCTCGCCCGCAAAGGGGATGTGGCGCGACGCGAAGTCAGCGTCGTGCAGTTGGTCGGCGCCGTACGCGGCGAGCTGCTTGTGCACGTTGCCGAAAATGGTCTGTATGGCGCTTCCGCCAAGTCCTCGCTCGCGGAACATGAACTCCTCGCCGGGGGCGGCTTCCATCTTCACGCAAGCCAGGCCGGCTCCCTCCTGTCCCCGGTTGTGCTGCTTCTCCATCATGAGGTAGAGCTTGTTAAGCCCGTACATCCATGTGCCGTATTTTTTCTCGTAGTAGCTTAGGGGCTTGAGCAGGCGCACCATGGCGACGCCGCATTCGTGCTTAAGAGGTTCCATTTTCCAGAGGTCTCGTCAGTGTTTCCGCGGACGCCGTGTCGGGCGTTTCCCCGCTTTGACGGACAAAGTTACGAATTTTCTCCCGGCTTGGGCGTTCGGCGCGGAACAACTTTGCCGCGCGTGCCGTCTGCGCCGGTATTTGCCGCAGGCTGTCGGGGCTTTGCGCCCGCGCTTACCCTACGGGTTGCGGCTCTTCGCCGATGAGGCGCAGAAAGTCCGCCTCGTCCATTAGCTTCACCCCGAGCTTCTCCGCCTTTTCGCGCTTGCTGGGGCCCATATTGTCGCCGGCGAGGATGAAGGAGGTCTTTTTTGAGATGGACGAGACGTTGCGTCCGCCGTGCGCCTCTATGAGGGCTTTGTACTCGTCGCGGGAGTGGCGGGCAAACGTGCCGCTTATCACCACGGCTTGCCCTGCGAGGGTGTCCGACGCCGCTTCTCTCTCTTCCACCTCGAAGCAGAGGCCTGCCTCTTTGAGGCGCTCGAGGAGCGAGGCGTTGCGCTCGTCGGCGAAATAGCGGATGACGCTTTCGGCTATCACTTCGCCCACGCCTTCGGTTTCGAGCAGTTGGGCGAGGGTGGCGGAGCGGAGCGCGTCGAGCGAGCGGAACTGCTGCGCGAGGTTTTTCGCTGCCACCTTGCCCACGAAGCGTATGCCGAGGGCGTACAGCACGCGCTCGAAGGGCACGGCGCGGCTCGCCTCGATGCCGCGCACTATTTTCTCCGCCGAGCGGCGGCGCGAGCCGTCACTGCCGCAAAGGTCGGGCACGCGCAGGGAGTAGAGGTCCGCCGCGTCACGCACAAGCCCGCGGGCGAAGTAGTCGTCGACGGTCTCCGGACCGAGGGAGTCTATGTTCATGGCGTCGCGGCTGATGAAATGCTCTATGCGGCCTTTCAGCTGGGGCGGGCAGCCGGTGTCGTTGGGGCAGTAGTGTGCGGCCTCGCCCTCGTAGCGCACGAGCTTCGCGCCGCAGACGGGGCAATGGGTGGCGAAGCGCACAGGCTCGCCCGTGCCGCCGCGCTTGCGGGCTTCGAGGTCAACGCCCACAATCTGGGGGATAATCTCTCCCGCCTTTTCCACGTAGACCTCGTCTCCAATCCTGAGGTCGAGCTGCCGTATGATGTCCTCGTTGTGCAGCGAGGCGCGGCGCACTACGGTGCCGGCGAGCTGCACGGGCTCCATGTTGGCCACAGGGGTCACTGCGCCGGTGCGTCCCACTTGGAAAGTGACGGAGAGGAGCGGCGTGCGGGCGCGCTCGGGCTGAAACTTGTAAGCTATGGCCCAGCGTGGACTTTTGGCCGTGTATCCGAGCCGCTCCTGCTGGGCGAGCGAGTTCACTTTCAGCACCACGCCGTCTGTGGCAACGGGCAGCTCGCGGCGGTGGGTGTCCCAGTAGTCGATGTAGGCAAACACCTCGTCTACCGAACGGGCTAAGGCGGTGTCGCGCGAGACTTTGAAGCCCCATGCGGCGGCCTGCTGCATACGGGCGTAGTGGGTGTCGCCCTCCACGCCGTCGCCAAGCAGGTAGTACAGGTATGCGTCGAGCCCGCGCTGCGCCACGACAGCGGAGGTCTTGCTCTTGAGCGTGCCAGAAGCGGCGTTGCGCGGATTGGCGAAGAGCTGCTCCTCGCGTGCCTCGCGCTCGCGGTTGAGCCGCTCAAAGGAGGTCCACGGCATAAGCACTTCGCCGCGTATCTCAAACTCTTCCGGGCAGGGTGTGCCGGCGGGCAGGGCGAGCGGCACGCTGCGTATTGTGCGCACGTTGGCGGTCACGTCGTCGCCCTTCTGTCCGTCGCCGCGTGTCACGGCGCGGACGAGTTTTCCCTCCTTATATATAAGGGAAATGCTAAGGCCGTCGTACTTCAGCTCGCAGCATATCTCAAACGGCTCGCCGTCCAGCCCTTCGCTGACGCGGCGGTAGAAGTCCTCCACGTCCGAGCGCGAGTAGGTGTTGCCGAGCGAGAGCATTGGGCGTGCGTGCGCCACCTGCACAAACTCTTGGCTGAGGTCCGACCCAACGCGCTGCGTGGGCGAGGCGGGGTCGGCGAGTTCGGGGTGTCGCTCCTCGAGGGCGATGAGCTCGGCCATGAGGGTGTCAAACTCTTTGTCGCTGATGGTGGGCGCGTTGTCCACGTAGTAGCGCCGGTTGTGCTCGTCCAGTTCGCGCCGTAGCGCGGCGATGCGTTCTATCTCGTTTTCCAAGGTGTGTGGCTTTGTCGGTTTTTTGTCTTTCTTAGCCCGCCCGCGTGTGCTTTGCGGCGGGGCGGGGCTGTACCTGCGTTTCGTTCCGCGTGTCGTGTGCGAAACGTTTGGCAAAGTAAATCAGAATTTTCCTTATTTAGGCTTCTCCTTGCTTGGTAAAACGTGTAAGCGCTGGGGCGCGGGAGATTTCCGGCTTGCTGATACGCCGGCCTGAGGCTTTTCTTGTGGCGGCACAAAACACCCCGCGCTCCCTTTTCCGCACACTGTGTGAAAAGTGGCTGCCCCGCAAAGCGGAAATAAAGGGGAAAAGCAAAATCGCGCTTTAAGCTTCGCTAAGAATGTTTATGTAAGTTTAAGACTTTCGCTTGGGGTTTCGGGGTGCGGAAGGGGTGTTTGGAGAAACTGAAATGCACTTTGTCCGGACGGGAATAGGCTCCGTAGCGACGGGGATACTTGCAGTTTTTCCTACATGTACATCCCGGCTGCGCTATATGTACATATAGAAGCCTCGTAACTTGTTGATTCTCAGCAAAACGAAAGAGAGGGTACGCACGCGGTGCATATCCTCTCTTTTCTCTACACAAAGTTAATGCATTTTCGTCCGTTTTCCAAATCTGCATTAACGTTTTTTGTGTCGCTGATTTTAGGCTAATCGCAAGGAAAAAGGCTGCATAATTTGCTCTGCCTGCCAATCGCTTGGATGAGGCTGCGGAGTTGTTCGGCATTGAGCGGGCTTGCCCGTCCCCGTAAGCTCGGCTGACGGCGTTTGCGCCTTTGAGGGATTTTCTTGGATAGCAATAGCCGCAAATGCAAAAGGAGCGGAAAGCGTGCTGCAAATAGCGCGCTTTCCGCTCCCTTGTTTGCGGTGTCTGCCTTCCGGCTTTCGGGGTTATCCGCCGAAGTTGTCGTACATGATGCTTTCGGGCTCTACGCCGAGACTGTCGAGCATAGACACCACGGCCTTCGACATGGGGCCGGGACCGCACATATAGTACTCGATGTCCTCGGGAGCTTCGTGGTCTTTGAGATAGGTCTCAAACATCACCTGATGGACGAAGCCCGGAGTGTACTTGACGCCTGCGGCATCGGCAGCGGGGTCGGGGCGGTCGAGAGCGAGGTGGAAGTGGAAGTTGGGGAAGTCCTTCTCAAGCTGATGGAAGTCGTCGAGATAGAACACCTCGTTCAAGGCACGCGCGCCGTAGAAGTAGTGCATTTCGCGGTCGCGGCAGTTGAGCGTGCGCGTCATGTGCATAATCTGGGCGCGGAGTGGCGCCATGCCTGCGCCGCCGCCTACCCATATCATTTCTTTCTTGCTGTCGAAGTGGGGGTGGAAGTCGCCGTAAGGGCCGCTCATCATCACCTTGTCGCCGGGCTTCAGCGTGAAGATGTAGGAGGACGCGATGCCGGGGTTCACTTCCATGAAGCCGCTGCGGTCTGCCTTGAAGGGCGGAGTGGCGATGCGCACGGTAAGCATAAAGACGTTGCCCTCGGCGGGATAGTTGGCCATGGAGTAGGCGCGGATGGTGGGCTCGGTGTTCACGCACTTGAGCGGGAAAAGACCGAACTTCTGCCAAGCGGGCAGGTACTCGTCGCCGATGAGCGCCTTGTCGATGTCCTTGTCGTAGTCCATTGTGAAGGCGGGTATCTTTATCTGCGCGTACGAGCCCGGGAGGAAGTCCATGTGCGCGCCTTCGGGGAGCTGCACCTTGAACTCTTTGATGAACGTGGCCACGTTCTTGTTGGAGATGACCGTACACTCGTACTCTTTCACGCCGAGCACGCTGTCGGGCACTTGTATGGCGAGGTCGCCCTTCACCTTGCACTGGCAGCCGAGACGCCAGTGCTCTTTCACCTGCTTGCGCGTGAAGTGGCCGCGCTCGGAGTCGAGTATCTCGCCGCCGCCTTCGGTGACCTGGCACTTGCACTGGCCGCAGCTTCCCTTGCCGCCGCAGGCGGAGGGGAGGTAGACGCCGTGCTCGGAGAGCGTGCTGAGAAGGCTCGAGCCTTGCTCGGCGCTGACGGTCTCCTTGCCGTTGATGGTGATGTTCACCTTTCCGCCGGGCGAGAGGTATTTCTTCGCCACGAGCAGGATTATTACGAGCAGCAGGATGATGGTGAGAAATACCCCTATGCTCGCGAGTATAAGATTGATGTCCATTTCTCTTCTTGGAAAATGTGATGTCGTTAGGTTGACTCTGTTTTCTCTTCCCTCAAAGGGTTACACGCTCAGGCCGGAGAAGCACATGAAGGCCATTGCCATAAGGCCCACGGTGATGAACGTTATGCCCAGGCCGCGCAGCGGGCGGGGAACGTCGGTGTAGGCCATTTTCTCGCGGATGGCGGCCAGGGCGACGATGGCGAGAAGCCAGCCCAGGCCCGAGCCGAGGGCGTAGACGAGCGCGTCCACCCAGTTGCCTATGTACTGCGTGCTTCCGGGCTCAAGGCCAATGCGCTGCTGCATGAAGAGGCTCGCGCCCATGATGGCGCAGTTGACGGCGATGAGCGGGAGGAATATTCCCAGCGCGGCGTAGAGCGAGGGCGAGAAGCGCTCCACCGCCATCTCCACAAGCTGCGTTATGCCGGCAATCACGGCGATGAAGAGAATGAAGGAAAGGAAAGAGAGGTCGACGCCCTGCACAAGGCAGTCCGGACCCAGCACCTTGGTCTGAAGCAGATAGTCCACCGGCACGGTTATCACCAGCACGAAGGTCACCGCCACGCCCAGCCCGAAGGCGGTCTTCACGTTCTTTGACACGGCAAGGTAAGAGCACATGCCGAGGAAGAAAGCGAATATCATATTGTCCACAAATATGGAGCGGACAAACAAGCTAAGCAAATGTTCCATATATAATATATGCGTGTGTTTTCACTGACTGTTTTGCAGGGAAGCGGGCGGCGGCCCGTCCCCCGCGCGGTTATTTCTTCTCCTCGGGGTTGAGGGAGCGGTGCGCCCAAATCAGGCAGCCCACAAGTATGAGCGCCATTGCGGGCATCGTCATCATGCCGTTGTTGACATAGAAGCCGCCGTTTGCCTCGTAAATGCTCTCGGGGATGACGCGCAGGCCAAGGAGCGTGCCGCTGCCGAGCAGCTCGCGCACGAAGCCCACAGCCACCAGCACCCAAGCGTAGCCCAGGCCGTTGCCGATGCCGTCAAGGAAGGAGGCCCAAGGCCCGTTCTGCATGGCGAAAGCCTCAAGGCGGCCCATGAGGATACAGTTTGTGATGATGAGTCCCACGTATACCGAGAGCTGCACGCTCACGTCGTAGGCGAAGGCTTTAAGCACCTGTGCCACGAGCGTGACGAGCGTGGCCACCACAACCAGCTGCACGATGATGCGGATGCGGTTGGGGATGGTTTTGCGCAGGAGCGAGATGATCACGTTGGAGAAAGCCGTGATGACCGTCACCGAGAGGCCCATGACAATGGCGGGCTCGAGCTGCGAGGTAACCGCCAGAGCCGAGCAGATGCCGAGCACCTGCACCGCCACGGGGTTGTTGAGATTGAGCGGCCCGGTGAGGGCTTCCGTATTTTGCTTTGAAAATATGCCCATGTCTGTCTCTGTCTTTATTTGCTGTTATGCTGCGTTTCCTTGAATGCCTTGAGGCAGGCGGCGTATGCCTGCGCGCCGCTCGTCACCATATTGCCCACGCCGACGGAAGTGAGCGTGGCGCCAGTGACGCCGTCCACCTGCACGTCTTTCTTGGCGGGGTCGGTCTTGCCGTTCTTTACCACGGTGAGCGCAACCGCGCTGTCCTGCGGATTGACGAAGAGATGCTTGCCCTTGAACTGGTCCTGGAATTTCTCCTCGGCGATGAGCGCGCCCAAGCCCGCCGTCTCGCTCTCGTGGGAGAAATAGGCTCCGAAGACGGTCTGGCGGTCGTCGTTCACGGCAAGGTAGCCCCAAAGGCCGCCCCAAAGGCCGCGCCCCGTCATCGGCAGCACGAGCTTGGTCTCGCCGTTCACGCGGCAGAGGTAAAGGGGCATGCAGGCGGGTGTCACGTCTTTCGAGGAGACGCGGAAGCCGCCCTTGTCCTTGCCCTCGCCGCTCTTCACCACGTTGCCGGCTGAGTCGACAATGAGGTCGGCGACGACGCACTCGTCATATTTTTTCTCTATCTCCTCCGCCCCGCTGAGGTTGCGCACGTTCAGGGCGGCGAGTATCTGCTTCTTTTTGTCTATCTCCACGTTCTTGTCCTGCGCGGGCTTGAGAGCGGAGGAGGCGAATGCCAGCAGGAATGCCACCACCGCCACCAGTACGGCGGCGTAGATGATGGTGTATGAGTTCTTGTTAGTGTCCATGATGCTTTTTTGTTTTCCCCCGTCTGCGCCGCGTTTGTGGCGGCAGGGCGGGGGAGTGTGCTACTTGCTTGCCCGCTTGAGGCGTTTGCTGATGTTGCGCTGCACGAAGCAGTAGTCAATGAGCGGCGCAAACATGTTCATGAAAAGTATGGCCAGCATCATTCCCTCGGGGTAGCCGGGGTTGAGCACGCGTATGAGTATCGCCAGCGCGCCGATGAGGAAGCCGTAGACGTATTTGCCGCCCTCGGTGCGGGCGCTCGTGACGGGGTCGGTAGCCATGAAGACTGCGCCGAAGCAGAAGCCGCCGGCTGCAAAATGCTCCCAGCAGCTGAGGTGCGCGGCCGCGTTGCCGGGCAGGTCGGCCCAGTTGAAGAGCACAGCCACCACCGCGCCGCCGACAAAGACGCTGAGCATCGTGCGCCAAGAGGCAATGCGCGTGAAGAGCAGTATCGCCGCGCCGATGGCTATCGCCACCACGCTGGTCTCGCCGAGCGAGCCGGGGATGAAGCCCCAAAACATGTCACTGAGCGATGCCGTGATGTGCTCGCCCGCACCGGCCTGTCCCAGGGGCGTGGCCATCGTCGTGCCGTCGGGCAGGTTGCAGCCAAGGCCAAGCACTTCGTGCGAAGCGAGCCATACCTTGTCGCCGCTCATGCTGGTGGGGTAGGAGAAGAAGAGGAAGGCGCGTGCCACGAGGGCGGGGTTGAAGATGTTCATTCCCGTCCCGCCGAAGATTTCCTTGCAGAAAATCACGGAGAAAGCCACCGCGAGGGCGAGCATCCACAGCGGGCAGTTGACGGGGACTATCATCGGCACAAGCATGCCCGTAACGAGGTATCCCTCCTGTATTTCCTCGTGCTTCCACTGGGCTACTGCGAACTCGATGCCCAGGCCCACCACGTACGATACTATGATTTTGGGCAGCGTGAGCAGGAAGCCGTAGCCGAAGAGCGCCCAGAAGCTCGCCTCGGAAAGGCGGCCTGCGGCGGCGTAGTTCTGGTAGCCGACGTTGTACATACCGAAGAGCAGCGCCGGAAGCAATGCTATTACCACAAACGACATGATGCGCTTGGAGTCGATTGCGTCGTGTATGCTCACGCCGCAGCGCGAGGTGGCGTTGGGCACAAGCATGAAGCTCTCCATACCCTCGAAGACGGAGCGGAAAGCGTGCAGCTTGCCGCCGTCGGCGAATGTGGGACGGAGATTGTCGAATATTTTTTTCAGCATTTTGGGTTGTGTGTGTTCTGTGTGACGGATTGTGTCTGCAGCCCTTAGGCGTTTTCCTTGCGAAGCAGTTCGAGACCCTCGCGCACTATGCGCTGAAGCTCCAGCTTGGAGGAGTCGACAAACTCGGCCACGGCGAAGTCCTCGGGGGCTACTTCGTATATGCCCAGGGCCTCTTGGCGGTCGATGTCGCCGGTGATTATTGCCTTCACAAGGTATCCGGCGTAGATGTCCATCGGGAAGACGCTGTCGTACTCCCCGCTCATTATCATGTGTCTCTCTCCGCCTTTCACGCGGCAGTCAAGGTCGTACTTGCGGCTCTTTCCGAAGAGCCAGGAGAAATAGCTTCGGCTCGTGGAGAAATCGTTCAGGCGCGGCGCAATCCAGCCGAAGGCCTCGTCCACGTCGTCTCCCTCGGGAATGGCGCAGACCTCCGTGGCGTAAGCCCCGAGGAAGCCGTCGGCGGAAGTCTTCACGCCTACGAGCGGGTTGCCGTTTATCACACGCACGTGGCTGTCGGCAAGCAGGTTGTTGGCGAGAAGGGCCGTGAGGCTTGTGCCTACGGGCGTCTCAAAGTATTTCGGTGTCTTCACCTGCGAGCCTGCCACCGCCACCCGGCGGGTGAGGTCGACGTGGCCTGTACGCAGCAGCGCGCCGATGAATATCACGGCCTCCGCGCCGATAGTCCACACGGTCTCGCCCTTGTTGACAGGCGCGATGTGGTTGATGTGCACGCCCACGTTGCCCGACGGGTTGGGGCCGTCAAACACGCTCACCGTCGCGCCCTCTACGGGAAGGAGCGGCGAGTTGATTTGCGCGGGGCACACGCCGAGGTGCACGGGGGCTATCTTGGCGAGCGCTGCGATGCCGGCCTTGAAGTCTGCCTCGCGTCCCTTTGCCACGAAAGAGAAGTCCGCTGCGAGCGGCATTTTCGAGAAAGCCGAAACGAAGACGGCCTTTGGCTCGCTCTTCGGGTCGGCGACCACGTCGTAGGGACGCTGGCGCACGAAGGCGAAGATGCCGCTCTCGAGGAGCAGCTTGCGGAAGTCGGCCGCCGAAAGCGCGTCCGCGTCAATCTTCCCATAGCTTTTCGCCTCGTCCGTGCCGTCTGCGAGGACGCGCACGGCAAGCACCTTGCGGCGGTCGCCGCGGTCAACGCCCGCAACCGTACCGCTGACGGGCGAGACAAACATCACGCTCTCCGTAGCCTTGTCGGTGAAGAGCGGGTCGCCCGCCTTCACGTGCGCGCCCTCTTTCACCAGCACGCGCGGCACGATGCCGGGAAAGTCGCCGGGCATCACGGCGTACTCGCCCTTTATGGGCAGCACGGTCAGCGACTTTTCGGCCTCGCCGGCAAGGCGCAGGTCAAGCCCTTTCCTTATTTTATACAATGTCTCCATCTGTTTATGTTGATGTTTTTGCTTGCAAGAAAATCCCCTTTCGGCGGGCGTGCAAGCCTTGGGCTTGTTCCCGTAGAAAGGCACATAGGAAAAGCGCAGGCGATGCCGTTTCCGGTGCCGCCGCGTCCCCTTATATATAATAATGTGTGCAAAATTAGCGAAAATAGGCTTAACGCGCAAATATTCTCCGCCGCGCTGTTTCCGGCGGGAGCGCATTTCCCTTGTGTCCCGAAGCGGACGCGTTGTCACGCCGCCGGTCATAGGGGCAGCTCTTCTCTTTTGCACGCCTAAGGAAGCCCTCCCGGCGACGCGGCGGAGCGGGTGTTTTTGGCAAAGCAATAGCTTAGTTAGCGGTTTTTCGTACTTTTGCAGAAAGTAGGACGCGTCCTGCCGCGTCAGCCGCCGCGCGACGAGCCACCGCCTTGGGCGGAATGGCTGTGGCGGAACGGCAAACGACGGACGCGGCACAGTGAGAAAGTATGCAAGAGGTAAACACGGCCGCCGGGAGCGGCACGCGGGCGGAGTTCGCCCAAGTCTTGGGCGACTGCCGCGCACTCTTTGAGAAGAAGCTGCACGACTATGGCGCGGCGTGGCGTGTGATGCGTCCCGAGACAATGACGGACCAGCTCATGATAAAGGCCGCGCGCATCCGCTCGTTACAGACGAAGGGCGTGGCACGCGTGGACGAGGGCATTGTGCCCGAGTTTGTGGGCATTGTCAACTATTCTGTCGTGGCGCTGATACAGCTGGAGCGCGGAGCAGCCGACGCAGAGGACATCACTCCCGAGGAAGCGCTCGCGCTCTACGACGCACGCACGGCGGAGGCGTTGGAGCTGATGCTCAGGAAGAACCATGACTACGGCGAAGCGTGGCGCGGAATGCGCGTGTCGTCGCTTGCGGACATTATCTATATGAAACTCTTCCGCACAAAGCAGATAGAGGACCTTGACGGCGGCACGCTCGTGAGCGAAGGCATTGCCGCCAACTATATGGATATGCTCAATTACGCCGTCTTCGCTCTTATCAAACTGACGATAGAGGGAAGTGAAGAGTAAGTCCGTTTCGCGTATCGCTGTCACCGCGCTGTGCGTGCTTTCGCGCCTTGCGCTTGGCGGCACGCTTGTCTTCTCGGGCTTCGTGAAGGCGAGCGACCCGATGGGGATGGCGCACAAGCTCTATGCCTATTGCAGCGCGTTGGGCGTGCCCGCGACGGACGGCTCGCTGCCCCTGCAAGTGGCGGCTTCGGCGGTAGGCGTGCTCGAATTTGCAACGGGCGTGTACCTGCTTCTCGCCGCGCGGCGCAGACTTGCCACTACGGTGGCCGCGCTGATGATGGCTTTCTTCACGGCGGTGACGGTGTGGACGTATGTTTCCAACCCCGTGGCCGACTGCGGCTGCTTTGGCGACGCGGTGACGCTTACGCCGGGGCAGACGCTCGCCAAGAACGTGGTGCTGCTCTCATTTGCCGTGCTGCTGCTCGTGCGCCGTGAGGGCATGCAGAGGGTGGTTTCCGAGCGAAACAGCTGGCTCGTCACCGTTTACTCGTGGGTCTACGCCGTGGGGCTGTGCCTGTACACGCTTCATTACCAGCCCGTGGTGGAGTACACGCCGTACGCGCCGGGCGCGAGGCTTCGGGCGGCTCTCAGCGGGCAGCTAGATGCAAGCACGCGGGAGTCTCGTCTGGCAAACTTCTACGTAGAGGACACCGCGACCGGCGAGGACCTTTCTCTCGCTATCGCAGAGGACACTGGATACACATTCCTGCTCGCAGTGCCCGACGCCGCGACGGCGGACGACGGCTGCGGCGACAGAGTGAACGACATAGCCGACTTTTGCCGCGACACGGGGGCGAAGTTCTATATGGCCACCGCGTCGCCAAAGGCGGACGTGAGCGGCTGGCGCGACAGGACGGGGGCTGCGTACCCCGTGCTTGCGGCGGACCGCACGGAGCTGAACACAATGACGCGCTCCAACCCCGGCCTGCTCCTTTTCAAGGACGGACGGCTTGCCGCCAAGTGGGGCAAAAACAATCTCCCCGACCCGGAGACGGCGGGCGGCAGTCCGGCGCGATGGGCGGCCGACGGCGGAGGCGCGGGCTTGCCCGCCCTGGTGCTATGGTTTGTCGTCCCGTGCCTTGCGGTCATAGTGCTTGACGCGCTATGGAGGGGAAGCAAATACTATAATCAACGCACACGAAACAACCGTTTTAATCCATATAAAGACAAAATGAGAAAGAAAATCGTTGCAGGAAACTGGAAGATGAACAAGAACCTGCAGGAGGGCGTTGCCCTTGCCAAGGAGCTTCACGAGGCTCTTACCGCCGACAAGCCCAACTGCGGCGTGGTTATTTGCACTCCGTACATCCACCTTGCCTCTGTGGCCGCCGTGCTTGACCAGAGCATCATAGGTCTTGGCGCTGAGAACTGCGCAGACAAGGAGAAGGGCGCGTACACCGGTGAGGTTTCCGCAGAAATGGTTAAGAGCACGGGCGCAGGGTACGTGATTCTGGGCCACAGCGAGCGCCGCGCATACTATCACGAGACTCCGGAAATTCTCCGCGAGAAAGTGAACCTCGCGCTGGCTAACGGTCTGGAGGTGATATTCTGCATCGGCGAAGTGCTCGAGGAGCGTGAGGCAAACAAGCAGAACGACGTGGTGAAGGCACAGCTCGAGGGCTCGCTCTTCGGTCTCACGGCTGAGCAGTTTGCGCACATTGTCCTCGCTTACGAGCCCGTGTGGGCCATCGGTACGGGCAAGACCGCCACGGCCGACCAGGCTGAGGAGATGCACGCTTTCATCCGCTCCACCATCGCCGACAAGTTTGGCGCAGAGGCAGCTGAGAACGTGACCATCCTTTACGGCGGCAGCTGCAAGCCCAGCAATGCTAAGGAACTCTTCTCCAAGCCCGACGTGGACGGCGGCCTCATTGGCGGCGCAGCCCTCAAGGCAGACGACTTCAAGGGCATCATCGACGCTTGGAAATAAGCTGACACAAGCATCCCCGCTCCGCCCGTTGCAAATACGGGCGCGGCGGAGAAACCAAAGCGGCCGGAGCCGGCACCCCTGTCTCCGGCCGCTCTTTTTTACCATCCTCTCCTTTATTATATGCCAACCATTAAAGCCTTAGCCCTTATCCTCTGCGCCGCATGCGCGGCACACGCCGGCGCGCAGACCACCTACACGGCCAAGCTCCGCAAGAGCGAGCCGGGGAAGGGCACGGTGGTGATAGTGCAAAGCGACGAGATAGAGCGGATAGTGAACACGCCGTTGCAGAAAACCGCCCCTGCGGCGGAAAAGAGCAACGTGGAGAAAACGCAGACGGAACGCCACGCCACAAAGCCGGCAACCACGGCCGCACACCCCGCAGCCACCCCGTCCCATCCCGCTTCTGCGGCTGCGCATTCGGGGGCTGCGAAAGAAAACTCGCACTCCGCCACCGAGACGGCGCGGACAGAACGCGCGGCGCAAGGCGAGGCGCACAGGCACGTGGCTCGCACGCGCCACAAGGCGCAGGGCTACCGCATCTGCATCTACACGGGCGGCAACTCGCGCAAGGACCGCGAGGCGGCGGCGCGTATGGGCAACACCTGCCGCAAGTATTTCAGCGAGCTCGCCGTATACACCTCTTTCGAGAGTCCGCGATGGGTGACGCACGTCGGCGATTTCCGCACAAGGGAAGAGGCGCAGAAATACGTCACGCTCATTCGCCGGAAACACTTCACCTACGAGACCCGCATCGTGCGCAGCACGGTGAACCTGCCCGACTAAGCGCGGGCGGCACAACAGACGAAACCAATGGACACGGAAAAGACCGAACAACTCCAGCGACACTATCTCGAAATACTTGGCCTGCTTGGCGAGGACCCCACGCGCGAGGGGCTGCAAAAGACGCCGCTGCGCGTGGCAAAGGCGATGCAGGAACTTACGCGCGGCTACGCGCAGGACCCCGTCGCGACGCTTAATTCCGCAAAGTTCCGCGAGGCCTATGACCAGATGGTCATTGTGAAGGACATCAACTTCTATTCCCTTTGCGAGCACCATATGCTCCCCTTCTACGGAAAGGCGCATGTGGCTTACATCCCCAACGGCTACATCACGGGGCTCTCCAAAATAGCCCGCGTGGTGGATATTTTCTCCCACCGCCTGCAAGTGCAGGAGCGCATGACCATGCAGATAAAAGAGTGCGTGCAAGAGGCTCTCTCGCCGCTTGGTGTGATGGTGGTGGTGGAGGCACGCCACATGTGCATGCAGATGCGCGGCATAGAGAAAGACAACTCCGTCACCACCACGTCCGACTTCTGCGGCGCATTCACGCAAGCCAAGACGAGGGAGGAGTTTCTGCAACTCATCACGCACAAGTGACCTGCCCGCCCCGACGATAGCTTTTAGGGTGGTAAAAAAAATATCACCATTAAACATCCGAATAGGGCTAACTTCCGTTTTGTCCTCTTTCGGGCTCTTTTCCGCCTAAATAGCTCCGAAACCAAACAAGGCTAATTTATACACCACCCTTATGGGAAACAACACGAAAGGCGCTGCGCCCGCTGCAAAGGGCGGATACACCGCAGTGTACGACAGCCAGATTTTTGACGTGCAGGTCTTCGGCGGAATCTCGCGCTACTTCTGCGAGATAATCACGCGTCTGCACGTCCCGAGCAAGGTGGTGGCGGGCTACACGCGCAACCATTACCTCAACGCGTGCGGGCTGTGCCGCCGGCTTATGCTGCCGCTCCCCAAGTTTGCCAAGCGCCAACTGTGGAAACGCTCCGCCCGCCACAGCCGCCGCGAGCTGCTCGCGCTGCTCTCGGGCGGAGGCCGGCTTGTGTTCCATCCCACCTACTACGACCCCTATTTCCTGCGCCAGCCAATGCGCCATCCGTACGTGCTGACCGTGCACGACATGATATACGAGCGCTTGCCGGGGCTGCCCTGCGCGGAGGACGTGATAAGGCAAAAGCGCGAAACCATCCTCGGCGCGGAGCGCGTCATCGCCATAAGCGAGTACACCAAGCGCGACGTTATGGAGCTGCTCGGCGTGCCTGAGGAAAAGATAGACGTGGTGTACCATTCCACGAGCCTGCGCCCCAACAAGCACGCGGGCGAGCGGTTGCCTTACCGCTATATTCTCTACGTGGGCGACCGCAGCGCCGGGTACAAAAATTTCGCCGGCATGTTTGAGGCTTTCCGCAAGCTTCACGCCAAGGACGAGACGCTCCACCTTGTCTGCACGGGCAAGCGCTTCACCGAGGCGGAGCGGGCAGACATAGCCGAGGCCGGACTGGCGGCTTATATTCATCAGGTCGCCGCTTCCGACAAAACGCTTGCCGACCTCTACCAGCAGGCCGAGGTCTTTGTCTACCCGTCGCGCTACGAGGGCTTCGGCATCCCCATCCTCGAGGCTTACGCCTGCGGTTGCCCCGTGGCGTTGAGCCGCGCCACGTGTTTCCCCGAAATAGCCGGAGAAGCGGGCGAGTATTTCGACCCCGACAGCTCCGACGACATAGCAAGGGCTGTCGGCGCGGTAGTTTACGACAAAACACGCCGCTCCGCCCTTGTTGAGGCGGGGAAAGAAAGGCTCACGCATTTCTCTTGGGAGAGGGCGGCCGAGCAGACCGAGGCGTGTTATCGCAAAGCCGCCGAAAGCTACGCGGAAAAGCATCCCGAGTGGGGCGAAGCGTAAGCGGTTGGCAAGGGCGGGGATTTCCCGTCCGAATGAAAACAAAGCAGGCTGGCATTCTCCGCGAGATGCCAGCCCTTATTGTCTTTCCCGAGCGGGATAAATTTGCTTTTTGAGGGGCGAAATCCCGACTTTGCGTTTTAACATAGTACGGACAGCGCACTTGCAAAGCGTCCGAAAATTTTGTATCTTTGTATAGAGGAAAGCGGGGATGCGCATCGTGTTGCGCGTCCTCGCTTTGTTGTCTTGAGAATCAAAGACTTACGTGGCTTGTATATGTACATGTAGCGCCGCCGGGATGTACATGCAGGAAAAACTCCAAGTATTCCCGTCGCTACAGAGCCTATTCCCGTCCGGAGAAAGTCCCTTTTTCGCGCTCGAAAGTCCGTCTTCGTCGCGGCGGAAAGCGTCTTCCGACTTAAAAAAACATAAAGATTGTTATCGCGCGGAGGGGATTTTACACCCATTCCCCGCTTCTTCGGCGCAGCGTTGCGGCTTCGTTTTGGGAGTAATAATTGCGTATGACGCGAAAGGCGTTTTGCCCACATTATATAAGGAGAATTTGGTGCGGCAATGCCTGTTGCTCCCAAGAAATCCGGAGGGCGGAAAGGGCGTTAAGCGCGGTCGGCGTTGCTGCTCCGGCTATGGCAATAAATTGTATATTTGTAGAGCAAAACACATTACGCAATGAAGAAAAACCTCGGCACGCTCTGCGTGCACGGCGGCTGGAAGCCCAAAAAGGGAGAGCCGCAGCAGCTCCCCATATACCAAAGCACCACGTTCCGCTACGAGAAAAGCGAACAGATGGCGCGGCTCTTCGACCTCGAAGACGAGGGCTACTTCTACACCCGCCTTGCCAATCCCACCAATGACGCTGTGGCGCGCAAGATTGCCGCGCTCGAGGGCGGGGTGGGGGCGGTGCTCACCTCCAGCGGACAGGCTGCCAACTTCTACGCCGTATTCAACATCTGCGAGGCCGGCGGACATTTCCTCACGTCCTCCAACATCTACGGCGGCACGTTCAACCTCTTCGGCGTGACGATGGCGAAACTCGGCATAGAGTGCACGTACGTCGACCCCGAATGGGACGACGAGCGCATCGAGGCCTGCTTCCGCCCCGAGACAAAGTGCTTTTTCGGAGAGACAATCTCCAACCCCGGCGGCAAGGTCTTCGACATTGAGCGCTTCGCCCGCATGGCACACCGCCACGGCGTGCCCCTCATCGTCGACAACACGTTTGCCACGCCCGTCAACTGCCGCCCCTTCGAATGGGGAGCGGACATCGTGACGCACTCCACTACTAAGTATATGGACGGGCACGCCGCGCAGGTGGGCGGAGCGGTTGTGGATTCCGGCAACTTTGACTGGGAGGCCGAGGCAGCCCGTTTCCCGGGGCTGACAACGCCCGACGAGAGCTACCACGGACTGACGTACACGCGCCGCTTCGGGCGCATGGCCTACCTCACAAAGATGGTGTCGCAGCTGATGCGCGACCTCGGCTCCATTCCCGCGCCGCAAAACTCCTTCCTGCTTAACCTCGGACTCGAGACGCTGCATCTTCGCATGCGCCAGCACTGCGCCAACGCGCAGCGTGTGGCTGAGTGGCTCTCCGCACGCCCCGAAGTGGCGTGGGTGAACTACTGCGGGCTGCCCGGAGACCCGTACTACGAGCTTGGGCAAAAGTACCTGCCCGACGGCTCGTGCGGCGTGATATCCTTCGGCCTGCGCGGCTCGCGCGAAGACGCCGAGCGCTTTATGGACAGCCTGTCGCTCGTCTCCATCGTGACGCACGTGGCCGACGCCCGCACCTGCGTGCTTCACCCCGCAAGCCACACCCACCGCCAGCTCTCCGACGAGCAGCTGCGCGAAGCCGGGGTGGCGCCGGACCTCATACGCCTCTCTGTGGGAATAGAGGATGCCGAAGACATCATAGCCGACCTCAGCCAAGCCTTGGAGCAGGCAGCGGCGAAATGAAAGGCGCAAAGGAGCGAAAATCAGGCAAGACGTTTGCCGTAGAAAAGTAAAAGCGCTATCTTCGCACCCGATTTTCGGGGGAGCATTGTATCCCTACGCCCCGGCGCAAGTTTTGACACGCTTTTATGAGCGGGGAGAAAACAGCGGGGAAAGGGACGGGAAATCCGCCGAACAAGCTACCAAACACAACACATCCAGACATTTAATGCCAGCACCGCAAAGAACACGACGCGGACGCAACGTCCCCCAGCACCGAATAAACGAGCAGATACGCACACGCGAAGTGCGCATCGTGGGTGACGATGTCGAGTCGCAAGTGATGGGCACGCGCCAGGCCTTGCAGCTTGCGCGGGACAAAGGGGTAGACCTCGTGGAGATTTCCCCTAACGCCGTGCCGCCCGTCTGCCGACTTATCAACTACTCGAAATACCTCTACCAGCAGAAGAAGCGTCAGAAAGAGCTCAAAGCCAAGCAGGTGAAGGTCGAGGTCAAGGAGATTCGCTTCGGACCGCAGACCGACGAGCACGACTACAATTTCAAGCTCAAGCACGCCCGCGAGTTCCTCTCCGAAGGTGACAAGGTGAAGGCTTACGTCTTCTTCCGCGGACGCTCAATCCTTTTCAAGGAGCAAGGGGAAGTGCTTCTCCTGCGTTTCGCCAACGACTTGGAAGAATACGGAAAGGTCGAGCAGATGCCAGTCCTTGAAGGCAAGCGCATGATAATATTCATCGCGCCCAAGAAGACGGCGGTGAAAAAAGCCGAAGAGGAGGCTGAGGACGCTCCCGTAGAGGAAGAGAAGCCGAAAGTCCCCAAGGCGATGCCCAAGCAGAAAGCCCCGAAAGAGTATCTCGGACCCAAAGTGGAGGGCGACGAGTTCTAAGCCCGGCGAAAGGCTCGACACACAAAAGAAAACCCCGGCTTGCGCGTCCGCGTTCGGTATCTCACGCGGCCGCAGCCTTACTAAACAACCAAATACAAAAAGAAAATGCCGAAAGTAAAGACTAATTCCAGTGCGAAAAAGCGTTTTACGCTCACCGGAACGGGTAAGATCAAAAGACGCCACGCTTACCACAGCCACATCCTTACTAAGAAGACGAAGAAGCAGAAGCGCAACCTCGACCACGTTGCCCTCGTAGACGGCACCAACAAGCGTCAGGTACGCGAGCTCCTCTGCCTCCGCTAAGAGAGGTGGCTTGCCGCGAACGAGGCAGGCAAAATCTTTATCCACAAAAGTCTAAACCGGATGCTTAGCCCGAAAGTCCGACGGATGGGATTATCCCCCGTAGGCGCTAACTTCCAAAACTTCAAACAAAATGCCTAGATCAGTAAACCACGTAGCATCAAGAGCAAAACGTAAGAGAATCCTCAAACTCACCCGCGGCTATTTCGGCGCGCGCAAGAATGTGTGGACCGTAGCCAAGAACACTTGGGAGAAGGGTCTCACCTACGCTTTCCGCGACCGCCGCAATAAGAAGCGCACCTTCCGCGCTCTCTGGATTCAGCGCATCAACGCTGCCGCACGCCTCGAGGGTCTTTCTTACTCTCAGCTTATGGGCGCGCTCCACAAGGCCGGCATCGAGATCAACCGCAAGGTGCTCGCTGACCTCGCAGTGAACAACCCCGAGGCTTTCAAGGCTATCGTAGCAAAGGTAAAGTAAGCCTTGCCGCAGCCTTCGTGGGAGAGCGGTGACGCTCGCCTTACGACACAAATACAAAATGCCCCGACGCTTTCTGGCGCCGGGGCATTCTCTTTCCATGCAAGGCGAACTTATTCGGACTTCCCCTTATTTGCTTCGCTTCCAGGCATAGTTGCCTCGCTATGCGGCGCAAAAGATTTTTGGTGCAGTGTATTGAAACTGCTGCGCTGCGTATTTGCGTAGCTGCGCAGATTGATAGCGTTGATGCGTTGAGTATTTGCGTAGCTTCGCAGCGTAACGGTGTCGCTACGCTGCGTTATTGTGTTTGCGGAAGAGGCTTTGGCGGATGAGGTAAAAGAAGATGTGCGCGCCGCCGAACAGGGAGGAAATCCACAGCAAAGCGCGGCTCTCGCCCCAGCCCGCCGTCTGCTGGTGCCAGAAGCCCGCCACGATGCAGAGGAAGCCCACCAGCACGCCCGCGCCGCTAAGCACCGTCTGCCCGTGCCGGCGCGGCGTGCCGTTGCCCGCCACGCTGTGGCGCACGCCGTAGAACGTGTACACGTCAAGCCCTATGAGCATCCACATCACAAGCCTTATCCACGTGTCGGGAGCAAGGAAAAGCATCATGCCCACGCAGAAGAGGCAGCCTGCGGCGGGTATCCACGGCACGAGGGGCGTGCGGAAGCCGCGCGGAGCGTCGGGCTGCGTGCGGCGCATCACTATCACGCCGAGACAGACAAGCGCGAAGGCGAAGAGAGTGCCTATGCTCGTCATCTCGCCCGCAAGTCCCGGCGGCACAAGCCCCGCGCCCGCGCTAATCAGCACCATGAAAAGCAGATTGCTGCGGGCGGGCGTGTGCCAGCGGCTATGCAGATGGGAGAAGAGCGGCGGCAGCAGTCCGTCGCGGCTCATGCTGTAGAAGACGCGGCTCTGTCCCAGCAGCATCACAAGCACCACGCTGGCGTAGCCAAGCAGGATGGCGACGATGATGCCCCGGTTGAGCCACGGGTAAGCCGCCGCCACTGTCCCGTCGGGCAGTTTCTCGCCCATGTGCGCTACGGCGGTGGCCGCCGGGGCTATGCTGTCCGCGCCGATGTAGGCGTGGTAGTCCGCCACGCCCGTCATGACGAAGGCGAAAAGCATATAAAGCACCGTGCAGACAAGCAGGGAGCCGAGTATTCCGATAGGCATGTTGCGGCGCGGGTCGCGCGTCTCCTGCGCGGCGGTACTGACTGCGTCGAAGCCGATATAGGCGAAAAATACTATCGCCGCGCCGCGCAGCACGCCGCTCCACCCGTACTCGCCAAACGTGCCGGTGTTTTCGGGGATAAACGGTGTGAGATTTTCTGTCCTTATGTATTTCAGCCCTATCACTATGAACGTCAGCACGACCGCCACTTTCAGCACCACCATAAGGTCGTTGAAGCGCGAGCTGCCCTTTGTGCCGCGCATCAGGATAAGCGAGAGGGTGACCACAAGCAGCGCGGCCGGCACGTTGAATATTCCTCCGTCTGCCGGGCACGCCATCCATTCCGCCGGAAGCGTAACGCCGAGCCCCTGCATCATTACGCCGAGGTAGCGGCTCCAAGAGACGGCTATCGCCACGGCGGCCACGGCGTACTCCAATACGAGGTCCCAGCCTATGAGCCAGGCTACAAACTCGCCCATCGTAAAGTAGGAGTAGGTGTAAGCCGACCCTGCCACGGGTATCATAGACGCAAACTCGGCGTAACACAGCGCCGAGAGCCCGCAGCATACGGCGGCGATGGCGAAGCTAAGCACAATGGCGGGTCCCGTGTGCTCGCCCGCCACGATGCCTGTGACGGAGAAGAGCCCCGCGCCGATAATGACGCCCACGCCTAATGCCACGAGACCCCAAGGCCCTAAGACGCGCCGCAGTCCCCGGCCTCCTTCGTTTTCTGCCTCATGCAGCAGCTCGTCCGCCGTTTTCTTTACGAATATATCCATAGGTTTCTTGCTACTTGTATACTTTCTTAACACAAAAGTAGCAATTTGTATTGTGCCGCGCTTGTTCTTCGTGCAAAAATGCTTAATGACATTGCCGCCGGAAAACCTCCGCGCGTGTCTTTGCCGCCGTGCGCGTGCGGCTGTGACGCTTTTTATGGGTAATATTGCACGGACTTGCTTTCGCGCAAAACGTAGTTGCCCTAGCATGCATAGGCTTAGATTTTACGCGAAACGTAGTTGGCTTTACGCAAAATATGCTGGCGCTTGCGGGAAGCGCATTGATTTTTTATGCGCGATACGTTGGCGCTTGCGGGAAGCGAGTTTGGCATTCGCCGCAATATGTTTGATTTTACGAGAAACACGATGGACATAGAAGAAGCAAGGGCTTATTGCCTGTCTTTGCCCGGCGCGACCGAGGACATGCCTTACGGACCGAATTGGGTTGTTTTCCGCGTTGAGGGAAAGATATTCCTCCACATTGCGCTTGAACGTCGGCTCATCGCCATTAAGCTCGCGCCGGAGCGGGGCGAGGAGTTGCGCGAGCGGTATGGGGCTGTGCGCCCCGCTTGGCACATGAACAAGCGGCACTGGAACGACGTGGACATCGAGGGGACGTTTCCCGACGCCACAATCAAGGGGTTGATAGCGGAGTCGTACGCGCTTGTGGTGGCGAAGCTGCCAAAACGTCTTAGGGAAAAGTACGAAGCCGCTGCGCAGTCGGTGAAGGAGTGACGGGGTCGCGTCCCTATTGGCGCAGGGGCGCAGGCGGGCGCTTGCAAAGTCTGTTTGTCGGAGCTTTAAGCCCGGCGGTCGCAGAATAGACGCGGGCGGCCTTTCACAAGGTCGCCCGCGCCGGTGGTAAGGTAAAGTGTCTTTCAGGTATTGTGTCTGTCTTTAAGGTCGCTCCCCCGTGCAGGGAAGTCCGTGTGTCTTTCTTTAAGGTCATTCCCCCGTTTGGGGAAGGTCGTGCGTCTTTCTTTTAATGTCGTTTCCCGTTTGGTGAAGGACGTGCGTCAGATGGCGAGCCACCACTTGCCGTCTATTTTCTTCATGATAAGCTTGTTGGTGTCCTCGGAGCCGTCTCCGTAGTACATCTTCACTTTGAGCGTGGCTTTCTCTTCCTTTATGTCGCGGTCAATCACCTCATACTCTTTCACGCCGCCTTTCTCTTCGAGCTTGGAAGATATTTTGGCTTTGAAATAGTCCGTCATGGCTTTGTCGTCGTCGCCCTTCTTTTTGTCGGAGTCTGCGCGCAGTGCCATGTAGCCGTCTACGTCTTTCTTCTGCAGGCATTTCATTGCCGCCTCGGCAAGGGCGTCGGGGCTGTCGTGCTTGGACGAGCAGGACGTGAGCGCCGACATGCACGACAGCGCGGCGGCTGCGGAGACCAAGAGAGCGAGCAGGGCGGAGAATAGGTTGCTTTTCAGTGTTTTCATTGTCGTTTTATGTTTTTAGGTAGATTAATGTGCGTTGTCTTTCGGTAAAGTGTCTGCCGTCTTAGCCCTTTTCAGGAGCGGGCAGGAGAGAAGCTGGTCGGGCGTGATGCAGCTTTCGTGCGTCCAGGGCAGGGGCAGTGTTCGCCGCCGCTTGCCTGCGATGTCGTGTCCCGCGAGGCGGTAGGCGTAGGCCGCAAGCTCCGTGCAGTACATCGCCGTGGTGTCCGTCTCGTCAAACGCCCCGTCGAAAGGCGTCCCCCGCCGCCACAGCTTGAGGGCGGTCTGCGCCGCGATGTGCGCCGCTTTTTTGTCTGCTGGCCTCATAAGGCATCCCGCCTCCGCGCGGTCGGCTCGGTAGAAGTCGGCAAGTCGGTCCATCCGCACGCTGTCCCGGTCGCCGGGGAAGCGTGGCTCGCCCGCCACGGCGTGCACCACGCGCAGTTTGCCCCCGCCGGAGTCCACCACGATGCCCACGTGCGAGTATTGCGTGCTTACCATTCCCACGGCGCGGCTGTGGCGCGATACGCCGCGGCGGAACGCCAGGTCGCCTTCTCGGGCGTCTTTTTCCGTGATGTCAAGGCTTGTCCTGCTTCTTTCGGTGCAGGCCGGCAATAGTGTTATGCAAAGAGCGAGAAGGAGCGGCAAAGTTTTGTCCAATCCTATCATCGCCGGCAATATACGCCCGTCAGGACATATCAGCCAACTATTAGGAAAAATTTATCACCGCTTAGTGGAAACTTTAACATTTTTATTTCTCTTTTGATTGCTCTGCCGCGCATTGCAGAGCGTTTTGGCGGCAAAATGAGCGGGTTGCCGTCCGCGCGGAAAGGGGCATTGGCTTATTTTGTTTAAGTTTGTACCAAAATAAGTAAACCGTGCGCCCGTCGCCGTCCGTTTTTGCCCAGCCACAGAGTGGGGGAGGGGGCGGGAAAACAGAGGAAGCACGCATATATAATATATAAGGAAGATGGAAAACACATTCACCCGCATAGCAAGTCTTTTTTTCTGCGGACTAATCCGCACCGTCCGCAAAGAAAGTAGTTCCGCCCGCGCCCCGCACCGCGCTTCGGCGTGGCGGACGGCGGCGCTGATGCTCGCGCTCACAGCCTTGCTGCCCCTTTCGGCGAGGGCGCAGCTCTATAAAGTAGATGCCCTTTTCGTCGACTCCGTGCAAGCGTACGCGGCAAGCGAGGGAGACAACGGACTGACGGTGGGCGTGCCGGCATTCAAGGTGGCGGACGGCGACACCTTGCTTGTGGAGGGAAAAATAGAGGGAAAGAGCCAGTACGGAGTCTTTACGCGCGACGGAGCGCGGTATGCCGTGCGTGCCGTCGACCTTGTTTTCTGCTCCTCCAATGCCGAAGACACCGCCGACCTCTTCCCGCTGTCCACCGTGAGCCGTAGGCACACGCCCTTGGCGCACTTCTTCGCGCACACCGCCCCCGTGGCTGCCATGGGAGGTCTGCTTCTGCTCGCTTTGGCGCTTACCCTCGCGGGCTGGCTTGTGCGTCCCCTGCGCCGCGCCACACTTTCCGCCGTGCCGCTTTGCATGCTTTTGGCGGCGGTGCTGGCTTTCCTTTCGTGGCATGCGCTTGGAGACGAAGCACTGTGGTGGTGTGACAAAGACACGTGCGGGGCTGCCGCCTCCTATCTGCGCGTTTTCCTGCTTTCCATAGCCGTGGTGTTTGTCTTTTGCAGCTTCCGCCTGTACCGCGCCGCGCTCTTTGCCGGACGGGAAAAGCGCGTGTCGCTGCGCGGTATGGCTCTGAGCATGGGCGCATGCGTCCCCGTGCTGCTCCTCTTCCTTGCGGTGGGGTGGATAGCCGGACTTAGGGGCGAAACGCTCGAATACTCTGCCGTCGCGGTCTTTTTCGCTTCATTGCTGGCGGGGACTGTTTTCTCCACATTGCACAACGTGCGCCGTTTCGGCACAGGCACGGGCTTGGCACTCACCGTCTTCGCGGGCGTGTACGTAGTTTCGTGCGCCGCCGCGATAGGCATGGTGGCGCTCTCCTTTATGACAGCCCCCTTGCAGAGCGTGCTTTTCGCCTTGGTCGCAGGTCTTGAAGTGACCGCGTGGCGTGCCACGGCGCGTGCGTTAGGCAAGAAAGCGTCTGCCGATAATCCCTCCTCCGCCGAAGCCGGAACGGAAGAGAACGGGGACGGAGAGGAAAATCACGAATCCGGCGCAAGCGCGTCAGAGTCTGCGGCCGACACTATGAAAAAGGCGGCAGAGGCTGACGCAGCTAAGAGCGATAAGGCGGAAAACATAGACTGACATTAAAACCCCGCAGGGCGGGGGAGCTATGGAGAACTTTGACGTACATATCCTTGGCTGCGGCAGCGCGCTCCCCACGCTGCGCCATTTTCCCTCGTGCCAAGTGGTGTCGCTGCGCGAGCGGCTGTATATGATAGACTGCGGAGAGGGCGCGCAGTTGCAGCTGCGGCGGTCGCACCTAAAATTTGGCCGCCTTTCCCATATTTTCATTTCCCACCTTCACGGCGACCATATCTTCGGGCTTATGGGGCTTATCTCCACGCTCGGGATGCTGGGGCACGAAACGCCGCTGCACATCCACGCCCCCGCTCAGCTGGAGCGTCTGCTGCGGCCGCAGCTCGACTTCCTTTGCCGCGGCATCCCCTTCGAAGTGGTTTTCGAGCCAGTCGACCTCTCCGCCGCGCCCGCCCTTGTATACGAGGACAAAGCGGTGAGCGTCTACTCCATACCGCTGCGCCACCGCGTGCCCTGCACCGGCTATCTTTTCCGCGAGCGGCCCGCCCTGCCGCACATCAGGCGCGACATGATAGACTTTCTCCATATCCCCCATTACGCCATACAAGGCATTAAGGAGGGCGCGGGCTGGACTACGGAGGACGGCGACTTTTACCCGCACGCCACGCTTGTGCGCCCTGCCGACGCGCCCCGGTCTTACGCCTACTGCTCGGACACCGCGCCCGTGGAGACAAACGCCGGGCAGCTGCGGGGCGTGGACTTGTTGTACCACGAAGCCACTTTTGGCGAGGACAATGCCGCCCGCGCGGCAGAGACTCAGCACTCCACGGCGCGGCAAGCGGCGCAGATGGCGCTCGCGGCGGGGGCGAAGCGGCTTGTGATAGGCCATTTCTCCTCGCGCTACGAAGACGAGGCTCCCTTGCTTGCTGAGGCTCGCGCGGTCTTCACCGACACGCAGCTTGCCCGCGAGGGCGCGGTGTTCAGCGTCTGACCTTTTTGTCCCGTCGCCGCCACCGCTTGCGTGGCGCACAGACTGACGACGGACAAGCCGCCGAGGGCGGCAGGAAAAGCCGGTCGGAAGTGTCTCCAAACCCTCGTTTTTCCACCCAAAAGCCGCTTTGCGTTTTAACATACGAGCGACACCCCGCTTGCAAAACGCCTGAAAATTTTGTATCTTTGTATAGAGAAAAGGAGGGAAGCGCAAGCGCGTTTCCCTCCTTTCTTGTTTCTGTTGATTATCAAGGGTTTACGCGGCTCGGGGATGTACATATGGCACCGCCGGGATGTACATGTAGGAAAAACTCTAAGTATTCCAGTAAAAATTCCAAGTATTCTCGTCCCGAAAGTCTCCCTTTTTCGCGCTGCGAAATGCGTCTCCGCAGCTGCCGGAAGCGTTGTGCGACTTAAAAAAACATAAAGTTTGTTATCGGAAAACGGACGAAAATGGGCGCAATCTCCCACCTGCGAGATGCCCCGAACGACCTTTTTATTGGCCGCTCTGCGGGCGGGGCATTCGCGGAGCGTGCGGCATAATTTGAGACCTATTTTTCATTGCTGTTTTCCGGCGGAAATGATTACCAACTTGCGGAAAGAGGGACATTTTTCGCGTTTTCCTCAATTGGCTCCCCCTCGGTCGTTTGCAGCAAAAGCATGCGGCGACTTGGCAACGGCAGCGAATTTTTCTTACATTTGGGACGATTTTGCACAAAAAACGTTTTACCACATCCCCCGAACCACTTGAATAAGATGCGACGCATATATAAAGGTGCTGCGGAAAGGCTGCGCGGGCTGCTGTTTGCCCCGCTCTTTCTTTCCGTCTTGCTGCTTGCCGGCTTGGCAAGCGCATGCGGCGACGTGGACTTAGGGACGGATGAGGAAACTTCGGGCACAGACAGCGGCACAAGCGGCGGCGAGGACACCGGCGGCGGCGAGGCGCAGGGCGACACCATAAGCGTCTCCGCCCTTTTGGCGGGCGGCGCGGAAGAGGGCGCGGACGTGTGGGTGTCGGGCTACATTGTAGGCTATGTGGCAGGAACGAGTCTGTCGGCGGCTCGTTTCCAAGTGCCGGAAGACGGCGTGCAAAACACCAACCTGCTTATTGCCGACACGCCCGAAGAGACTTCCACCGACGCTTGCGCCGCAGTGCAGCTGCCCGCCTCGTCGGAGTTGCGCGAGGAGCTTTGTCTTTCTTCCTATCCCGAGCTTCTGGGCATGCGGCTGGCCTTTTACGGCACGGCGAAGACCTATTTCAAGCAGCCGGGCATCAGTCCGCTGCAAGCCTACGGCGAAGTGCGCGAGCGCGAGGACGCTGTCGCGCTGCCGACCATCAGCGACGCTCCCGCCGAGGTCTTCGAGGGCGACTGACGAGCGGCGGACGCAAGGCCTTCGGGGGCGTTTTGCCTGTTTAGAAAACTAAAAAGAGAGGGGGCAAAGCGCTAATAAAGTTTTTGCAAGAGGGGATTTGCGTTAAAAAGGAGTAACGCGGGGCGTGTTTTTGTGTATGGGGCGGAGCGCGAACGGGCGTAAATGCTACTTTTGCGTCCGGCTTTCGGGAGATTGGCACGGAGTTTGTCACACCTGAGGCCGTAGGAGTGAAAACAAACAACATACCCATCAACACGATGAAACGAACATTGATACCCGCCCTCGCCCTTGCCCTCGCGCTGGGTGCGTCGGCTCCGATGACGGCGGCAGTCCCCTCCAACCCGGTAGACCTCACCGTGGCGGCAGAGCAAGCCGTCAACTCCGTGGTGTACATCAAAGTGACCACCAACAGCCGCACGCAGACCGTGCAATACACCGACCCCTTCGAGGATTTCTTCGGAGACTTCTTCGGACGCGGCAACGGCGGACAGCAAGAGCGGAAAATACAGACTCCCAAGCGCTCGGGCGCAGGCTCGGGCGTGATTCTCACGCAGGACGGCTACATCGTCACCAACAACCACGTCGTGGCCGACGCGGACGAGCTGACCGTGAAGCTTAACGACAACCGCGAGTTCAAGGCACGCATCATCGGCACGGACAAAAGCTCCGACCTCGCGCTCATCAAGGTTGAAGCCACGGGCCTTCCCGCCATCACCGTGGCGAAGAGCGAAGACTTGAAGCTCGGCGAGTGGGTGCTTGCCATAGGCAACCCGTTCAGCCTCACCTCCACCGTGACGGCGGGCATCGTGAGCGCGAAGGCACGCACGCTGGGAGTGACCCCGAGCGGCATAGAAAGCTACATACAGACTGACGCCGCCATCAATCCGGGCAACTCCGGCGGCGCGCTGGTCAACGCACGCGGAGAGCTCGTCGGCATCAACGCGATGCTTTACTCGCAGACCGGCTCGTTCTCCGGCTACGGCTTCGCCATCCCCACGTCCATTATGAACCGCGTGGTGGAGGACCTGCGCAAGTACGGCACCGTGCAGCGCGCGCTGCTCGGCATCAGCGGCTCGGACGTCTCCACCTATATCGACCAGCAGAAGGAGAAAGGAAAGGACGTGGACCTCGGCACTACGAGCGGCATCTATGTGGCTGAGGTAAGCTCGGACGGAGCTGCCGCCGAGGCAGGCTTGAAGACGGGCGACGTGATTACGGCCGTGGACGGCAAGCAGATTTCCAAGTTCGGCGAGCTGCAGGAGATGCTCATCAACCACCGGCCGGGAGACAAGATAAGCGTCACTTACCTGCGCGACAAAAAGAAGAGCAACGTGACGCTCACCCTGCGCAACATACAGGGCACTACGACCGCCGTGCAGAACCTAGACACCGACGCCATGGGAGCCGCGCTCCGTCCGCTCACCGACGACGAGAAGAAGGAGCTGAACCTCTCTTACGGACTCGTTGTCTCTGCCGTGCGCGACGGGAAACTCAAAGACGCGGGCGTGACAAAGGGACTTATCCTCATGAAAGTGAACGACCGCGAAATGCGCACCACCACCGACTTCGACGAAGCCGTGAAAGCCGCCAACCTCAGCACCGACCGCGTGCTCTGGATTAGGGCGAAGACGCAGAGCGGGCTTAACAAGTCGTTTGCCGTAGAGCTCGGCGACGCGAAGAAAGACGCCGCCAAGAAGAAATGACGCTCCGGCGGATTTAAATGCCGCCCGCACAGCGTAAAAGACAGTCCGCGCACATAGAAAGCGCTTTTGCACACATCGGAAGTCCCTCCCCGCACCGCCTTGCGCGGCACGTGGGGAGGGACTTTGCATGATGCGGCAGCCGTGCGGCGGGAGAGGGCGAATTTTGCCCTGCGAAAATAGCCGCACGTCACTGGCTTGACGGGAGTATCGGTAATGGAAACGGCGGGAGCTGACTTGCCGCCGAAGAAGAAAATAGGTTATAAGCCCCGCTCTCCGCAAGCGTTCTTCGCGCAACTTTCGTATTTTTGCATTCATTACCAGAGTATGCACGCAGGCTGTTGACAGCCAATTTAAGAAAGTATAATGTCATTTCTCTCTTCCTTTTCCCAACGTCCCGCAGTGGAGAAAGCCGGAATGCTGATAGGCTTTCTCGTGGTGGAGAACGTCATAACCTTGCTGCCCAACGTGGGGTCGCTCTATTATGCCTTTTTGTTGCTAGCCTTGCTCTATATGCTCATGAAAGAGCGAGTGTCTGTTGGGCTGCTGCCAATGCTGGGCTTGTATGCCGTCTGCTTGATAAGTTTGCTGGTAAACGACGTCCCTGCGGTTTTCCGCCCCTATCCCCGTTTTCTGACCTACCTGATGCTCACGCTGCTGGTGTCTCCGGCGATAAACAACGAGTCTTTCACGCGTTTCCGCTCACAAGTCTTTGTGACGATATTGAAGCTGCTGAAATACGTGGTTGTCGCCTCCGTCATATATGCTATGATGGGCGGCGGGTACGGCATGAGCGCCACTTACTTCCAAGGAGTGACAAACCATTCCATGATGCTGGGACCGCTGGCGGCTATCTGCGTGCTGTACACTGTGTACAGAATGATGGCAAACTCGTACGGCAGAAAGCAGAAAGCGTGGCACGCGGTCATACTCCTGCTTTCCCTCTTCTGCCTGCTGCAAGCCGCTTCGCGCACTGCATTCTTGGGGACAATCGCTTCTGTGGCCGTGTTCTTCGCGGTCTACTACCGCAACAGCCTGGGCAAGTACCTGAAGACGGTGATAGCCGTCTGCGTGGTGCTGGCTCTCTCTATGCCGCTCTGGGTGCGGTATATGGACAAGCTGGAAGAGAAAAACTCAGACCAGAAAGAGTTGAACATGTCATCGCGAGAGGACCACTGGAAGCAGAGACTGAAAGAGTTTCGCGGCAGCCCGTTTTGGGGGATAGGCTTCTCTGC
Source organism: uncultured Oscillospiraceae bacterium (assembly GCA_963625935.1). Classification (GTDB taxonomy): domain Bacteria; phylum Bacteroidota; class Bacteroidia; order Bacteroidales; family Bacteroidaceae; genus Alloprevotella. The sequence continues at coordinate 41,811 of CAVFVD010000006.1, forward strand.
GGTAGATGTCACGGCTAAGAGCGGCAACACATTCGGTGACGACGGGAAAATAGAGGCTGGCAGCTCGTGGCTGTGCATCCTGTCAATGACGGGGCTGTTCGGCTTTGCGGCTTTCCTGGCAATTTTCTTTGTCGCGCTGAAACGGGCCTGGCTGATTTGGAGTGATGCCCCCTTGCTAAGCGCTTTGTTAGTCTCGATACAATGTTTCTGGTCGGTGCACATGATGGCGGAGGGGTATATCTTTGCCGGCGGCAATCTTCTTACTCTTTGCGTTTGGCTTGCTTTCGGGGTTATATACGGGATAACAACCAACAAGGACAGGGTTTATGAGCTGCAACAAGAGCTTGCTGACTAGGGAGTATTCCACTTGGATAAAAGGCTTGTTGACTGTTTTCATCATTCTTGGACACGACATGGTCTTTACGCATCCCCTGAATGACTATGGGGTGATGTGCTACTTTTACATATTCCATATCCAAGGTTTCTTTATCTTGCCTTTCCTTTACGGGGTAAATGCAAAGCCTTATACTCTGGGACGTGTGAAAGACACTTTCGCCCGGTTCTACTGGCCTTATTTCGTGTTGGTCACGGCTCTTCTCTTGGGGAGATGCTTGGTGGCTGGCAGCTTCTCTGTGGTTACGCCGCAAAATGTTGCGAGGCTTTACCTCTTTTGTGACAATATCTCGATACAGCAAATGTGCGGCGTCCAGATTTTCTGGTTTTTGCCCAGCATGATGGTAATGGTGCTGCTTAAGGAACTGTATTACCGTTCCGGCAGAGCACTCCGTCTATTGCTCCTTTCCCTCTCTGTTGCGGCGGTGTCGGCTTCTGTCTATGCCCATACCTCTTACCCTGCATACCGTGTCGTTTCTAGCATCGTTACCCATATGCCTTTTGGCATGTGGTATGCCGTGCAAATGCTGGCGATGGGTGTTGCGCTTCGCGCTTGTATGGAGACGGTGGTCAATAAAAAGAGCTACAAGTCCGCGCTGACGCTATCCGTATTCGGTTTCCTTGTTTGCTCTGCCCTCTTTGTGGCTTATGTGGCACGCGATATTGGGCATTCGGGCATAAATGTGGTGTACTCTGTCTTGCAGAATACCACTTCCTTGCTTTTTATGGTAATGGTGGTGTCCGCATTGAGCATTTGGAGTCCCGATGTCAGCAAATCCGTGTTCACGAAGTTGGGGGACCGCTCCCTTTATGTATATCTTATTTCGCCTTTCGTCGGGTATGTGGCGCACTACACTTGCCTTTACGCAAACGTATATTGGTGGTGGCTTGGGCTCTTGCTGTGGCCTGTCATCACTTGCGTTGCCTATTGGGCTTCCTTGCTGATAAGAGGAAAGGGAGAGATGTATTTGTTCCCACGCAAATGGTGCGACTTGTCGCAGCTATTCGCGATTCGGTGAAGCTGAGGTTGCCATTCAGGGTGTTTTATCCTTTGTTCGCCTTTGTCGGAGCGAGTATGCTTTTCCCCTTCTTTAGTGATTAAATCTTGGCAGGTATTGACCCGCAAATTCACGATACTTTGGCAAGTGCGAAGCCATAGGAAAGTGCCGCCTGCTCCCCCGAAAAGTGTTCTGTTTTTCCTTTTTTGTTTTGGTAAATAACGTTAACGGAGATTTGGAAAACGGGGAAAAATGTATTATCTTTGGGTATAGAAAAGCGGGGATGCGCATCGTGTGCGCATCCCCGCTTTTGTTGTGTTGACTGTCAGTATGTTACACGGCTGCTATATGTACATGTAGCGCCGCCGGTATGTACATGTAGGAAAAACTCCAAGTATTCCCGTCGCTCCTAGGCCTATTCCCGTCGCCGGGATGTGCCTTTCTGTGCCTCGCCCCCCCTTGTCTTGAGCGGCGAAATGCGTGGGGCTTCGTTAAACTTACATAAAAGTTTATCTGCCCCGCAGCTCGCTCAAGTGTCCTATTTTTCCTCTTTTCCCAGCCTTGCGGCATGGTGTCGTGAAGCACAGCGCGTAGGACTCTGGGTGGCGGTTTATCTCAGTTTCTTAAAGGCTTTGGGGAGGTAGGCTATGATGTCCTCCGCCGTGAGACAGTCCTCGGTGAGGTCGGCGGCGGCGAGGTCGCCGGCGAGCCCGTGTAGGAAGACGCCCAGGCGGCACGCGTCAAGCGGGGCGTACCCTTGCGCGAGCAGAGCGGTAAGCAGGCCCGTCAGTACGTCGCCGCTGCCGGCGGTGGCCATACCCGCGTTGCCCGTGGGGTTGAAGTGCACTGCGCCCTCGGGCGTGCATATTGCCGTGAAATGCCCTTTCAGCACCACGTAGACGCGGTGGTTGCGGGCGGTGGCCATTGCCTCGTGCAAGAGGCAGTATGCGCTTTCGTTGCAGGGGCTGAGGCGGCGCATCTCGGCGGGGTGGGGCGTGAGGACGGACTGGGGCGGCACTTGCGAGAGCCAGCCGCGTTGCGAGGCGAGTATGTTGAGCGCGTCCGCGTCAAGGACGAGGGGCGCGGAGGCCTGGCGCAGCATGTCCATAAGCGCGTGCGCCGTGCGTTTTCCTTGGCCTATGCCCGGGCCAACCCCAATGCTGTCGTATGAAGCGGCGGGGAGGGCGGCGGTGACGGCGTCGCTGTCGGCGTCGGCGTGCAGAATGGCGCAAGGCACTGTGCTTTGTATGATGTCGGAGTTGCAGCCGGCGGTGTGTACGGTCACTTTTCCCGCGCCGCCGCGCAGGCACGCTTTGGCTACAAGCACTGCCGCGCCCGCCATGCCGCGGCTGCCCGCCACAAGCAGGGCGTGGCCGAATGTGCCCTTGTGCCCGAAAGCGGGGCGCGGGCGGAGAAGCGGGCGCATCTCCTCGCTTTCGGTAAGGGAGAACGGCGAGGAGAGCGACGCGGTCTTTTCCGCTGACAACCCAATGTCCAGCAAATGCACCTGACCGGCAAACACCGCGCTGTCGGGAAGCAGGAAGGCGAGCTTAGGTGCGTGGAATGTGAGCGTGTGCGCCGCCCGCACGATGGAGGCGGCGGCGTTGCCGCTGTTATCCTCACACATCAGGCCGGAGGGGATATCTATCGACACCACTTCCGCCCCCGTGCCGTTGATAAACTGCGCGAGCGCGGCAAATCCGCCGGCGAGCGGCTTGTTGAGGCCCGTGCCGAAGAGCGCGTCCACTATGAGCGTGCGTTCCGTGCACTCTGGCGCTTCAAACTGCGAGGTTATTTCGAAAAATTTGTCGGCGGCGCAGACCTCGCGCAGCCGTTCGGCGTTCTCGGCGCAAGCGTGGCTCAGCGTCCCGCTCGTATTGAAGAGGAAAGTGCGCACGTCCTGGTAGCCGTGAAGAAGCAGCTGGCGCGAAATGGCAAGCCCGTCGCCGCCGTTGTTGCCCGGCCCGCTGAACACCACCACGGGGCGTTCGCGGTCGGGATAGTTGGTGATGAGAAAACTGGTGCATTGCGCCGCCGCGCGTTCCATAAGGTCAAGCTCTGCCACGCCTTGCTCTTGCAGCGTGGCGGCATCGAGTTCCTTTATCTGTATTGCGTTGAGAATTTTCATTGCTTTCCTTCCTCTGCTTGTTTGTTTTTGTTTGCTCTTCCGCCTGTGCGCTTACCGCCGCCACCAGGACTTCTTGCGCGGCTTCTCTTCCGTGTCGGTCAGCAGACGCGTGTAGAACTGCTCGGCCGTCTCGCGGTGGCGTATCATTTGGTAGATGGAGCCCCAGTCGGGCAGTCCGCCGAGATTGCGGTCGTCTATGAAGACATTTGCTTTGACTTTGCGGCTGAAGTGCGCCGTCCCTTGGTGGTCGGAAGCGTCCTCGTCGATGTCGGCATTGACGGCGTAGAAGCGCACGCCGCGCTCCTCGCACCATTTCACGGCGTCGGCGAGCAGGTCGCCCTCGCGCACGCTCCACAGAATGAGTTTGTGCCCGTCTTCTATAAGCTGTCTCAGGGTGGAAGTGGCGAAAGGCAGCTCTTTGCCTATCTCCGGATATCTGTGCTCTACGATTGTGCCGTCGAAGTCTACTGCGATGACCATAATGGTATAGTTTGTGTTGCTAAATCAGTTTTGTGCCGCCGTCACGGGCAGTTTCAGCGTGGCTGCCTTGGTGTCTGCCGGCAGTCGCAGTGCGGCACGGAAAGGCGCGAGCCGGCTTCCCGCTGCCGCGAGCCGGAATGTGTTTTCCGCAGAGCGGAGCATGTAAGTTTTCCCTCCGTCTTCCGTCACAGTGAGCGGCGACATAGTGCCTTGCAGCGCGTCGCTGGTGTGCGCGGCGGTAGGCTTGGCGGGAATTTTCGCCCCGAGTGTGGAGGTGAAAGTAAAGCTTGTGGGCGACTCCGCGCTTTTGCGCCGAACGAGATAAGCTTTCCCTGCCTCGAGAGAGCTTGCGGCGGTGGCGGAAAGCGTGCCGTCTCCGTCCGCCGTCAGTTCCTCAGCGATGAGGCCGGCGGGAGTCTCGCAAGGGAAAGGCAGGCAAAGCGTCTGCCAAAGCAGCGCGTCGCCCATATCCCGGGAGTAGCTGATGTGTGCGCCGGAGAGCGTAATGGCGCGGTCGGTATGGAACGGCTTTCGGTCGGCAAGCTGCGTGTCGTCCCGCAGGGTGTTGGCTGCCGAGCCGCAGACCATAACAAACGGCCAGCCGGCGGGCGTGTACGAGGCTTGGCTCGCTGCCACGAATACCGGTGTGTTTCCCTCTTCAGCCAGTCCCCCGAGCGTCCCGGCCTCAAGCGGGAGGGCGAGATTGGTTAGGTCGAGGCAGAGCGTCGCGGAGAAATCGGCGGAAGAGAGAGCCTCGCCCGTCCATCCGCCTTCGAGTGTCGTCACCCCCGCCGCGTCTGTGTGCTGGGTGGGTTGCGCTTTCACCTGTGCCGCGTTCGCTGCGTATGTGCCTTGTGGCAGTGTGGAGCCGGAAGGGAAAAGAAACCATTTGCCGCTTTCCCGGTCGTGGCAGAGCAGGCGCGGCGCGTCCCCGGCCGTGGCGATGCGCCCGTTGGTGACGGACCAGAGTTGGGCGGTGGGGGAGTTGGTGAGATTTTCTCCGAGATATTGCCCGGAAAGCGTGTCTTTGAGGGCAAACGTGCCGTCTACCTTGCACTCAACGCGCCATGCCGCGAGGGCGGGAGAGGGTGCGAGCGTGCCGTCGCTAAGGCGAAGCGCGCTTATGTCGCAGGATGCGCCGCCGGAGAGCAGGGCTGTTGTCCCCTCGCATAGGCTCACCGTCGTGCCGTCTGCGGGCGGTGCGTCGGGCGTGCTTCCGCCGTCCTCGCCGCTCCTTTTGTAAATGTACAGTCCGTATGCGTACCCTGCCCCCGCATAGTGTGCGAAGACGGCGGGCGTGACCGAGGCGTTGAGGGAAAGGTGGCGCGAGCCGCTCTGCTGGGGCGAGGAGCCGGGGGCGTATAGCATGAATGTGCCGTCACCGCATTCGGCGACGCCCCACCGCGTGTCGCCGCTCTCTTCCGCGTCTTTGAGCGTCAGCTGCGTGTTTGTCTCGCCGTCGCGGCTAAGGCATTTCGCGCTGTCGGGGGAGAGAAGGGCTACTTCGCCCGTCTCCGTGTCGCGGGTCAATTGCCAAAGCACGGCGGAGGTGCTGGTTGTGAATCTTTCTTCCGTTCCCGCGCGGTGGAGGTATGCTGTGAGTTTCTTGGCGGACTTGCTTCCGCCCGCCACGCAGGAGAGCAGGTAGAACTTCCCGCTTTCCGCGTCGCACGCTCCTATGAGTATATGGTTGCCGGAAGCTATTTCGGAGAGGCTGCTTACGCGGCAGAACTCAGCGGGAAGCAGTCCCTCGTCCTCGTCCGCCTTTTGCGCCCCTACATACGCAAAGCCCGCCATGGCTTGCAGCCACAGCAGGACAATTGCGCCTATCGCCCTCAGCGCGGCGTGGGTTTGCCGGCGTTTGCGGGGCGTGGCGGGCGGAATGGGGTCGCAGCCCGCTCGCATTATCTCTCTCAATTTTTCTTCTCGGCTCTTTCGGCTTGCTTGAGCAAGTATTGCCCGTACTCGTTCTTCCGCATCGGGTAGGCCAGCTCGCGTATTTTTTCCGTCGTAATCCATCCTTGCTGCAAGGCGATGGCTTCGAGGCAGCCCACTTTCAGGCCCGTGCGCTTCTCTATCACTTCGATGAACGTCGAGGCCTCACTCAGACTGTCGTGCGTGCCGGTGTCGAGCCACGCAAAGCCGGAGCCGAGCGTCTGCACCATAAGTTCGCCGCGCTGCAAGTATTCCTGGTTCACCGAGGTTATTTCCAGCTCGCCGCGAGCCGAGGGCTTTATGTTCTTCGCTATTTCGAGGACGGAGTTGGGGTAGAAGTAGAGGCCCACAACGGCGTAGTTGGATTTAGGCTCTGCGGGTTTCTCCTCAATGCTTACGCACTTGCCGCTGCGGTCAAACTCTACCACGCCGTAGCGCTCGGGGTCGTTCACGCGGTAGCCGAAGACTGTGGCGAGTCCGTCCGTCTCCGCCGTATTGACCGCGTTGCGCAGCATCGCGCGGAAGTTGCTTCCGTGGAAGATGTTGTCTCCCAGGACGAGGCAGACGCTGTCTTTGCCCACAAAGTCCTCGCCTATGATGAAAGCCTGCGCAAGTCCGTCGGGCGAGGGCTGCTCGGCGTACTCAAAGTGCACGCCGTAGTCGGAGCCGTCGCCGAGGAGGCGGCGGAAGCCCGGCAGGTCCTGCGGCGTGGAGATGATGAGAATGTCCCTTATCCCCGCGAGCATAAGCACGGAGATGGGGTAATACACCATTGGCTTGTCGAAAATGGGGATGAGCTGCTTGCTTATGCCTTTTGTGATGGGGTAGAGACGCGTGCCGCTGCCTCCGGCCAGTACGATGCCTTTCATTGGTTGTCGAGATTAGGTGTCCCTGAAAACCCTTCCCCTTAGTGCGGGGCTTGGGTTTAGCGGGAAACAAAATTAGTCGTTTCTACCGATATAAACGGCTGCCTCCGCGCTTTATTGCGCCGCTTGCGCGGGCTTTCGGGCGGCGGTGCTTATTTCTGGAGCTTAGTCGTAGAAATCGGTGCAGGCACGCCCGGCGATGTGCTTCATTAGTTCGCAGGCCACCGCCTTGTGGGCGGGGTGCGCGCCGTAGGCCTTTGCCTCCTCCAAGGTGTCGAAGGTGGAGGTGAGACAGATGTCCCACGCCTCGGCGGGGTTGGCGTTGAAGCCGACACGGACGCTGCGTATGAAGGGAATAGCGGCGGGCAGAGCCTCAATGCCGCTCTTGAAAGCCTCCCGGGCGGCGCGGCGCGTGTCTTCGTTTACGTCGTCGCGAAACTTGAACATTACGATGTGGTGGAGCATATTTGTGGCGAATGTGTTAGGATTTGAAATGAATGGAAAAGGGCTTGTGGCGAATGTGTCAGGATTCGTAGCTAAGAAGAGTGTCTTTGCACGAAGTCGGCTATTTCGTCTGTGACGGCGGCGGCTACTTTGCCTTTCTTCGCATAGTCGGCGGGCACGGCCATCCGCGTCTGCGGTCGCAGCAGATGGTCGAGCGTGGGGAAGAAACGGAAGACGACCTCCTCTTTCTCCGCTTTCGCCGCGTCCTGCCATAGGGAGAAGTCTGTTTGCGTCACTTGGTAGTCGTTGCCGCCCTGAATGAAGAGCTGCGGGCAGCGGCTGAGTTTTGCCGCGTCCGCCACTGGGCGGTATGAGACGGCTTCCGCCCAGTACTCAGCCGGTAGGGCGGCCTTTGCCCGGGCAAGCAGCGTGTCTGCCTCGGCGGCCACGCGCTTCGGGGTCAGGCCTTTGAGCGAGGCGGCGTATCGCAGTTGCTCGGCCATCAGTTCGGCGAGCGGCCGGGCCGGGGCGGCGAGCAATACCACGCCGGCGGGGCGAGCTTTTGCCTTTTCCGCTTTCTCCACAATGCGGGGCGCGAGTGCGGCGCCAAGGCTGTGTCCTAAGAGAAAAACTTTCCCTCCTTTCAGCTCGGGGACTTTTGCCGCCAGCGACAGGGCTTGTGCCGCGTCGTCCGTCACTTCGGTGTCGAAGTCCATTTTTCCGCCGCTCACTTCCGCCGTGCGTGCGCCGTAAACCGCTGTGCGTTTGTCGTAGCGCAGTGTTGCTATCCCCTTTGCCGCGAGCTGTCGCGCTATGTCGCGGAACGGCTTGTTGGGACCCGTTGTCTCGTCGCGGTCGCAAGGGCCGCTTCCCGCCACCATTACCACCACGGCGCGTCTCCCCTTAGCCCATTCCTTGGGCAAAGTAAGCGTGCCGGGCAGGCGTGCCGCGCCGTTCTCGATGACAAAGTCTTGCTCCGTCCATGCTACGTTTTCCTCACTCTCGTCCGTATCTACCTCCGCAGTGTCCTGCGGCACGCTTGCAGCGGGAGTAAACGTGAAGCCCGCGATGAGGCTCTCTTTGTCGATAACCACGTTGAAGTCGAGCGCGGCGCTTGCCGAGACGAGCGTCACGGAGTGTATGTCGTAGCCGTCCTGCGTTGTGTGCCGCCACGCGCCGCGTCTCTCTAACGCGCCTGTCTGTGCCTGCACTTGCTGCCATACGGCGTTGAGCGCGTCGGCCGGCATCTGCGCCCGCACCTCCGCCGTGCAGTGCGACAGCAAGCTGTCTCCTTGTGCCGCGGTCAGCCATTGCAGGGCTTTCTCGGCGAGCTGCGCCCCGTTGTCGGCGGAGGCGTTCAGGCAGAAGGGGAGGAGTAGGAGCAAAATTGTTTTTCTGAGCATGCGGGACGTATTTTGGTATGTCTAAAACAGTTCTTTCTTCCCTTAAACAGGCTTCTTGTGTTTCCGAAAAAACTCTTTAAGGCTGCGAAGCGGTTTCCTTGTATAACAGAAGACCTTTTCGCGCAGCCAAAGTCACTTGTTTATCGCGCCGCAGTGCGGGCAGCGTCCTTTTCCCGGTATGGGATGGTTGCATACGCCGCAGAGCAGGTGCGAGGGTTGGTGGCGCAGGTACTGCCGGATGGCGAATGTCCAGTACGCGGGCAGGAGGATGTATCCTATATATATAGGTGTGGTTTGCGTGAAAAGCAAGTACACCACCATGCACACGCCCCCGAGCGAGGCGACATAGGCGAGCGTGTCGCCGATGTCGGGCTGCCGTCTTATTTCCTCCACGACGGCGGCGGCGGCGATAAGGATAGTCCACACCGAAGCCACGAAAAGCGCGAGCACGGGCGGGAGCGACGGGTCGAGCGGGTTAAGTGTGGGGTGGAAATAGTACTCCACCCATGTCTCGGGTATGAAATGCTGTATGCTGCCGTATAGTGTGGCGGAGGCGCTTACGCAGAGGCAGAGCAGGGTCGGGTAGAAGCTGCGTATGTCGCGGAAGTGCACGATGCGGAAGCGTTTGCGGCGTATCGTCTGTACGAGCCAGAGCGCGACTGCGGCGGCCAGCACGCTCAGAGCCAGGACGGAGCGGCGGTCGGAGAAACGGTGGATGAGCCGCGATATAGGGTCGTCGGGCACGGTGGCTTTGAGCAGATCGCTCTCGTGCGTCCAGCCTTGCGTGAACTGGTCGCGCGCCACTTTCACCCAAACCGTGTCCACGCTGTCGGCGGGCACGTACGCCACGCGAGCCACCACGATGCGCTCGTCCCGCTGTATGGTCAGCGTGTCTTGCGGCACGTCGCCAAAGTCCGGCTGCGCTGTGAGCGGCGGCACGGTGAGCAGGCGCAGAGTGTCGGTTGTTTGGAAATTAAAGCCCGTCCAGTAGTGGTGGGCTATGTAGAAGTCCACGCTGTCCACCCCCTCTTCCGCGCCCGCCCAATGGTCTTCGCCGCTCGGGTGGCTGTAATGGCACGACACAAGCAGGGCTGCGAGCAGCGGCAGGAGTATGCCAAGGAGGGTTGGGGCGTGGCGGCGTGTCTTCATGTCTTTGTCAAGGATGTGCGGCGCGTGAGTTTGTCGCGTTGTCGGGGCGCATCACCGACATTTCGCAGCGTTTGCAGTCGAAGCGGAGCGGGAAGACGCGTCCGTCGCCAAGGCGCAGGGCAAGCCGTTGGGGGAGTTTTTTTCCGTCGGCCGTTTTCAGGCAGCAGCCCAAGGCGCGGCGTATGCAGTGGCGGCAGGTCATCAGCGCCGCGTCGCCGTCCGGCTGCCGCAGCTCGAAAGCCGGGGCGGGCGCGGTCGCTCCGTGCCGTGTGTAAAAACGCCGCGCGAGGCGGTTTGCCACGTTAGAGGTGAACGAGTCCGCTTGCTCGGCCGCCTTGTCCAAGGCTTCCTCATCTTGCGGCGCGGCGGTGTCGGCGTGATAACTGAGCCGCAGCGTGCGGAGATGTTTTTCCACAAGCTCGCGCCGCCACTCGGCGAGCGCGGAAGAGGGAATGAAACGCTCGCCGGCGGTCTCCACGGCGATATGTCGCGGAGAGAAAACCGTGCCGCCGAGCTTGGCGAGCTGGCGCACTATTGTGTCGCGCTGCGGCGTGTGTGCGTCTTCGTGCGGATGGGGGAAATGGAGCGAAGTCGTGGCTCCGCTTTCGTCGGCAAGCTCCAAAGAGTAGCCCTGCGGCGTTTCGCGCAGCGTGATGTCCGCCGCGAGCGTGCGGACGGCGGTGGGCTTGGCGAGAAGTTGGGTGAAAGCGTGGTCGAGGTTGCGGTACAGTTTCGCGCCGACCGTCATGCGCGGCATAGTCGCGGGGAAAATTTCGTCACCCTCCACCTTGTTGACGCGGAAACCTTTGAGCTTTCCCTCCGTGTCAGCGAAACAAAGTCCGTCTCCCGCCACTACCGGCGATGGGCAGCCTTTCGCGGGGCGCAGCACAAAGGAGCGTCGCGTGACGCGCCCGGCCGTGCCGACGTAAGCCCCGGTGGCTTTCGGCGTGTCAAAGGAGTGGACGGGCGAGGCCTCGCAAGAGCCGTGCAGAAAATAGTCCGTGAAGCCGCGGTTGAAGCTCCGGGCGGGATTGGGGGCGAATTTCAGCTCCGTTTTCCCGTATGACGCCCGCGCGTAGCTTTCGGGGCGGCGCGCGATGACCTTGTCTATCTCCGCGCGATACCAAGCCGTGACGTTTTTCACGTAGTCGCTGTCTTTCAGCCGTCCCTCTATCTTGAACGAGCGCACGCCCGCGTCCATCATCTCTTCGAGCGAGGCGGTGCGGTTCATATCGCGCAGGGAAAGCAGATGGCGGTCGTTTTGCCAGACCCGCCCCTCGCTGTCCACAAGGTCAAAGGCGAGGCGGCAGAACTGGGCGCAGCGGCCGCGGTTGGCGGAGCGGGCGAAGCAGTACTCGGAGGCGTAGCAGCGGCCGCTGTAACTCACGCACAGCGCGCCGTGCACAAAAGCTTCGAGCGGCACGCGCACGGCTTGGCTGATGCGGCGCGTCTCTTCAAGTGACGTTTCGCGAGCCAGGACAATCTGCTTGAAGCCCGCAGCTTCCAGCCACCGCGCCTTCTCGGGCGTGCGGTTGTCCATCTGCGTCGAGGCGTGGAGCGCGATGGGCGGGAGCTGCATCTCGAGAAGCGCGAGGTCCTGCACGATGAGCGCGTCTGCGCCCGCCTTGTAAAGCTGCCACACAAGGCTCTCCGCCTCTTTCAGCTCCGCGTCGTACAGAATGGTGTTGAGCGTGACGTACACCCTCGCTCCGAAGACGTGGGCAAAGTCGCACAGGCTGGCTATGTCGTCGACGGCATTGCCGGCGGCGGCTCTTGCCCCGAAGCCCGGGCCGCCGATGTATACGGCGTCCGCTCCGTGGAGTATCGCCTCGCGGGCGCAGCGCGTGTCGCGTGCCGGGGCGAGCAGTTCTATTTTGTGTGGCTTGGTTTTCGCGTCCATTTCTCTCTCTCGGCTTCCGCGCCGGGCGTGTGCGAGCCTCGCGGGCGTCTCAGCCTTTGCGCTTCAGCTTGCCGAAGAGCGTGCGGTTCACCTTTCTTATGTCGCTTCCCGTCTTTGCGATGAGCGTCTCGGGAAGCTGTCTCCATTCGTCAAAAAACTCCGGCAGCAGCTGCAGCAGGGGTTTGCCCGCGCTCTCGCGCTTGATGGCGGAGGCGTCGGGGTTGACCACCACGTTAAAAGCCTTGTGGTGGAGTTTCACCTCAATCACGTCGCCCGTGAGAAAGGGCTCGCCGTCGCAGTGCGCCGCCCCCGCGCCATTGCGGTGTATGCGCAGCGTGTCGGTCTTGAATGTGCGCACGTGGCTGTTGTCGGGCAGTGTGCCGTTGAATAGCTGTAGCGCCACTTGCGGCGCGTCGATGGCGTTGAAAGGCGACATCACCACCACGTCAAGCAACCCGTCCTTCATACTGGCGTGCGGCGCGATGAGCGCGTCGTTTCCGTACTGCGAGGCGTTGGCGCACGCTATGAGGAAGGCGCGGCAGCTGAGCCGTCCGGCGGCGTCCTCTATCTCGTAGGTCTGTGGCTTGTAGCGCAGCCCCTCGCGCAGGGCGTTCTCCACGTAGGTGAGAAGGCCGCGCTTGCCCGACTCTGCGAACTTTTGGCTGATGAAGGCGTCGAAGCCTACGCCGCAGGTGCAGAAGAAAGGGCGGTCGTTGATGGTGCCGTAGTCGAGGGTGTGCACTTCCCCGTTGTTGATAATCTCCACGGCGCGTGCCGCGTCCATGGGGATGCAGAGGTGGCGTGCCAGACCGTTGCCCGAGCCGCAGGGCACTATGCCGAGGGCGGCGGGGGTGTTGACCAGCGCGCCCGCGACTTCGTTTACCGTCCCGTCTCCGCCCACGGCCACCACGATGTCCACGCCGCACGTCACGGCCTTGCGGGTGAGCTCGGCGGCGTGCCCGGCGTACTGCGTGTGGATTATTTCGATGTCGTAGCGCGTGCGGTCGGCGAGGCGCACGACAAGACTGGCCACGCCGTCTTTGCCGCGTGTGCCGGAGATGGGGTTAATGACGTAAAGTGCTTTCTTTTTCATGTCCCTCTTGCCCGCGCCTGTGTGCGGCGGGCTGCGTCGGGGCCTTGCGGCCGATGTCACATCATCACTTGGCGGAGGGAGTATTCGCCCATTATCTTGCTTCGGTCCACGTGGCCGCGTATGCCCGGTATGGAGCCGGTGGAGGTGTACTGCCACATGATATAGTCTTTGCCGTCGTCAAGAGTGGGGGAGTCGCTGCGGTAACGCGCTATCATGAAATGGTAGTCCTTGAAGGCGCCGAGGAGATAGCGGTTGTAGAAATTGTGGTAGGTGTAGAGCAGCGGCTTCTTGCCGTAGTAGGCGGTGACTTGCTCTACGAAGGCGCGGAGGTCGGTGAGGAAGGTCTCTTCGCTAACCGAGCCGCGGTGTTCGATATCGATGATGGGCACGAGGTCTTGGTCTTCCTTGCGCACCACGGACACCATGTTGTCAAACTGCTTTTCCCACTGCACGTTGGGGCGGTAGAAGTGGTAGCTCCCCACGCTCAGCCCCACGCGCCGCGCTTCGGCGATGTTGCGCTCGTAGGTGTCGTCGACGAGCGACTCTCCCTCTGTGGCTTTGAGGTATACGTAGGAGATGGGCGTGCCTTCCGCTACCGCGTCCCAGTTGATGTTGCCCTGGTAGTGGGATACGTCGATGCCCTCGCGATAGCGCGAGTTGATGCGGGCGTGGGAGGGGGCTTGCAGGAAAACGGCGGCTGCGTGCTCCATGCGGCTCTCGCCCTGCGCCTTGGCGGCCAGCTCGTCGGGCAGCGCGGCGCCGATGGTCTCTTCGAGCGGCTCTTTCTTGTCTTTCTTGCGTGCCTCTGCGTTTGCGGGGGCGAGTATGGCTATTGCGAGCACGGCTGCGGCGCAGCGGGCCGTGCGTCCTATGTGGTGTGTCAGGCGTGATATGTCCATATCGGCAAAAATAGCGATTTCTTCCCGTACGCGTGTCTTCTTGTTCGCTTTTTCGCTGTGAAAGTCTATTCCGGGCTGTGGCGGGGGCGGGTTTGCGAGTGAAAATCCCATTTTGTGCGTCGGCACGCATTATTCTGCGCCTGTTGCAGCCTTTTCTCAGCCTCCGCGCAGTATGTGGCGTGCTGTCAAAATGGTGGCAAATCCTTATTCCAAAGGTTGTGGCATAGGTTTTATTGCTGAGTATGAAAACAGAATAAATATATGGCTTATTCTTAGTCTAATCTTTGTGGCAAAACTTTATGAATGTTTAACACGGAAAATAGGCTTTGCGGGTACGGAAAGGGTTTCTCTTGGCACGAAAAGGCACTTTGCGGCGACGGGAATAGGCCCCGGGGCGACTGGAATACTTGGAGTTTTTCCTACATGTACATCCCGGCGGCACTATATGTACATCTATGGGCTGTGTAAGTTCTTGATACTCAATATGACAAAAGAGAGGGTACGCACAGTGTGCATATCCTCTCTTTTCGCTAAGCAAAGATAATACATTCTCGGCCGTTTTCCAAATGGACATTAACGTTATTTATCGGAAGAGGGAAGGGCGTAAGGTGTGTTTTAGCGGCTTTTGCACTGCGTGCTTATAGTATAATGAGCGCGGCGTTACGTCCTTTGTCGCACAGCCTGCCTCATGGCCGATGGAGGGCTGCGTGGCGGTTGTTTTGCTTCCTTTCGCTTTGCCGTGGTGTGTGTTTTTCGCAAGTTTGCGCCGCGTTTCCCCTGGCGCGGGCGCGTAAGGGGGCGCGGCACAGACGTTGGGCGTCTGTGCCAAGGGTGGCTTTATCAGACGAAATTTGATTGCAGCGCCACGAAAAAAAGAAATTACGATGAGACGAAATATGTTTTTTGCCCTTTCCGCCGTGTTTGCCGCGTGCGGGGCGTTAGGCTCTTGCGCGGACGAGCGGGAGACGGCGCAGGAGAGAGGCGGTGAGGCCGCCGTGGCGCGGATGTCGGAAGAGATGGCCGCCGTGCGCGACCTTGTTCCGCTTTACGCCGTCGTGGCGCACCGGGGAACGACGTACTGGGCACCCGAGGAGACGGAGGCGGCTTGGCGTTGGGCGCGCGAGATGGGGGCGGACTACTTGGAGAGCGACTTGCAGTCGTCAAAGGACGGGGTGCTGCTTGCCAACCATGACGAGAGTCTGCGCCGCACCACGGACATCGATGCGGTGTACGGCGGGAAAGTGCCCTCCACGCGGCGGGATTTTTACCGCAGTTTCGTTTCTGCTGACGGCACGCAGCTTTTCACGGAGGACGACATCGAGGCGCAGCTGCAGCGGGACGAGGCCGACTTCGTGCCGTACCGCACCGCGTCATACTACTACCGCGAGCTGTTGGCGCTCGACGCGGGGGCGTGGTTCAACACGGCTTGCCCAGAGCGCGCGCGAGCTTCTTTCGCCAAGGAGGGAGGCACGCATCTCTACGTCTCCGCGTTGCAGGACCAGATGGCTTACGCCACGGGGCGCATGCTCCGGCGTGATGCGGACGGAGAGCGCGTTTTGCCTTATAAGGTCAAGGACAAATACCGGGGCATGACGCTTGCCGAAATCTACGCGTCGGAGAAGAGCACGGCAAAGTGCGACGAGGCGGGCGTGGCGTACGGTTTCGCGCAGAGCTATATGGACTTTGTGGAGTACGACTTCGCCGGCGCTTACACAGACGACCCGCAGGACACGGGACACCGCCCGGGGTTGTACATAGAGTTCAAGAAGCCGGAGGCGAACCCCGGCGACATGGAGGTGCGGACGTACAATCTCCTCGCCGAGGAAGGATGGAACGCCGTGACCGCCCCCGCCGGCGATGCGCCGTTCTATAAGGACGGGCGCGTGAACGTGGGGAAAACGGACGGGCGCGTGGTTTTGCAGACATTCTCAAAGGACGCGCTCGGAAGAGCCTTTGAGGTTTTCAGGGGAAAAGTGCCGATGTGTTACCTGTTGTGGCGGAAAGACGGCGACGCGGCGGCGCAGTACGACACGCGGGAGGGTTACGCCGCCTTCATTAAAGAGGGGCTTGAGAACGGGGCGCACATTATGGGACCCTCCATCGCGGGCGAGCCAAGCAACTATGCCGAGCTCGACGCGCCGTGGCAGGCCGCGCTGACGCGGCAGGCGGGCATGCTCTGCCATCCGTACACCTTCGACACGGAGGCACAGATGGATTTTTACACGGGTCACGGCGACAAGGCGGAGAAGTCGGACTATGACACGCTGCTGAGGGTGGCTGTGCCGCCCACCGCGCACACTGTCTTCACGGAGACGGACTCGGCGGCGGTGCGCCTTGACGGACTTTTTACCAACCGCGCCGACCTTTCGCTTTCCTATCTCATAGCGCACGGACTCCGCTGCAACGCCGCCTTGCCCAATCCTTTGCGTCCGGGACGCGTATACGACAACTCCCAAGCCCCCGCCGCCGTGCCCGACGCCGAAGCCACTTTGCGGCGGCTTGGCTATTGAGCGCACGGTTGCGGCGCGGAGCTTGGGAGTCGTTTTCCCTTATTTCCCGTTTTTCTCCACGGTCACGGTGAGGCCAAGGTCGAGGATGTCGGACAGCTTGTTAAGGACACGCCGCTTCCCGATGTTGTCGCTCTTTGTGATGAGGAAGAGACCGTCGCCGATTGGGTGATGCTCGCTTTTGTACTTAGTGCTTTGTTTGTCGGAGACAAGGGGGATGCCAGAGAAGCCTATGCCGTGTTCTTGCGAAACTTGGCGCACGCGCTCCACGCCTATTTTCTCTATGGCTTTCTTCAAGGTTTCCTTGGCCATAGGCTCGGAGATGACCGTCCCGTCTGGGAATTTCACCGTAAGCGTAGTGCCGCCGCGCGCCGCATTCTGGCTTTCGTCTGCGGCAGGCGGCGTGTCCTCCGCCACGATGTGCGCAGGCGTTTCGCCGCCGGACGTTTCGTCGTATGGCGCGGCCGTTGCTGCTGCGACGATGGCTTCTGCTTCCGTCTCCGTGCCCTTTGTGTTTGTGGCGTGCACGGTTAGCCGCAGGCCGAGCTTGTCTGAAAGTGTGTCGAGCACCCGTTTCTTGCTGATGTTGGACCCGTGGCAGATGAGGTACAGTCCGTCTCCGAGGTCGCGCTGAGAGGTGGTGTACTTAGAGTCACGGCGGTTGGAGATGAGCGGAACGCGGCTGAGGCGTATGTTGTGGTCGATCGTGGCTTTTCGCACGCGCTCTACGCCGATTATCTCTATCGCCTTTTGGAAAGTGTCTATGGCCTTCGGCTCGGAGACGGTAGTGCCGTCCGGGAAAGTCACTGCCAGGTCGTAGGAGTTCTGCCGCGTGATTTTCCCCTCCCGGCTCTCGCGCGTGGTGTGCGTGACTTCCTCGTCAAGCACAATCTCTTTCGCGTCCGTGAGACTTTCCACGACGCCCGCCTCACGGGAGAGGTGGAGGCTGACAGGCTGCCCGGGCTTGTAGTCAACCACAAGGACCAGCTCGTCACGCACCTCGCGGAGCGCGTCGCCCACTATCTCGCGCAGCCGGGGCAGTATCTCTTTCTTTATAATATCTTCCTCGGCTTTCGCAATGTCGTCTTTTATCTTCTCCAGCCCTGACGGGATTTTCTCTCTCAGGTAGTCGGAGATTTTGTAGAGTTCGGATAGGTCTGACATAGGGCTTGCGTTTTGTTTGTAAGGGAGAAAATTGTCAGAGGCAGCGTTCGCTTCCGTCGAGATGGAAGCCGCGCAGGAAGTCGGCCGCGTCCATGCGCTTCTTTCCCGCGAGCTGCAGCGTCTCGAGACGCAGGTAGCCGTCAGCGAGCGCCACTTTGAGCCACGTCTTTCCGTCGCTCAGCACCGTGCCGACGGGCGGCAGGGCGGCGCCGCCGGCAGACTCTTTCGCGGCGCGGTATATTTTCAGCGCGGAGTTCTTTCCCCCGTGAGCCAGCTCCGTCCACGCGGCGGGGTAGGGGGAGAGTCCGCGCACGAAGTCGTATACGCGTTTCACGCCGAGCGACCAGTCGATGCGGCATGTCTCTTTGAAAATTTTGGGAGCGGGGCGCAGCGGCTCGTCGGTGGCGAGCTCGCTCTGCGGAATGGGGCGCACAGTGCCCGCGATAATGTTGTCCACCGTCTCGCAAACGAGCTTCGCGCCGAGGTGCATAAGCTTGTCGTGCACGTCGCCCGCGTTGTCGGTGTCGAGGATAGGGACAGGCACGCGCTGGATTATCGCGCCCGTGTCAATGTCCTTGTCGAGGAAAAATGTGGTTATGCCCGTCTCGCGGTCGCCGTTTATTACAGCCCAGTTAATAGGCGCGGCGCCGCGGTACTGCGGCAGGAGGGCGGCGTGGAGGTTGAACGTGCCGAGGCGCGGCATTGCCCACACCGCTTCGGGCAGCATGCGGAAGGCCACCACTATTTGAAGGTCGGCCTGCAAGGCGCGCAGCTGCTCCAGGAAGTCGGGGTCTTTCAGCTTGGCGGGTTGCAGCACGGGCAGTCCGTGTTCTGCGGCGTACTGCTTTACGGGCGAGGCGGACAGCTCCGTTTGGTGGCGGCCGACGGGCTTGTCGGGCATGGTCACCACGCCTACCACGTTGTAGCCGCCCCGGACGAGGCTGTCGAGGGTCTCTACCGCGAAGTCCGGCGTGCCCATATACACTATCCTGAGTTCTTCTTTCTTCATCTTGAATGTGCTTTTTCGTTTTGCCCAAAGGCAGGGCGGGTGTTCACTCCTCGGAGAAGTCCTGCAAAACTTGCCGGTACGCCTCAAGAAGCCGCGTCCGCGAGACGAAGCCCGCGAAGACACCGTCGGGAGTCACTACGGGAAGCGTGCCGGCGCTGCATTTTTGGAACTTGTCCATTACGTCCTGCATCGCGTCGTCCGTTCGGAGCGTGAGCTCGGGCTGTTGCATCAGCTGGCTGGCTCGGTACATTCGGTACAGCTCGCTGCGGAAAATTATCTTGCGGATGCTGTTCAAGTTGATTACCCCCAAGAGTCCGCCTTTGGCATCTACGACGGCGAAGTGAAGCGACTTGCTGGCGGAGACGGTCTGCACAACCTGCCCGAGGTACATGTCGGGGCGGAGGCGCGGGCGCTCTTTGTCGATGATGGCGTCAAGGGACATGAGCGTGATGACCGAGCGGTCCTTGTGGTGGGTGAGCAACTCGCCCGAGCGGGCAAGGCGCATGGCGTAGATGCTGTGCCGCTCGAAGGCTATGATGGTAAGGTAAGAGGAGACGGAAACTATCATCAGCGGCAGGAAAAGCGAGTAGCCGCCCGTGAGCTCGGCGATGAGGAACACGCCTGTAAGCGGAGCGTGGAATACTCCGCTCATCACGCCGGCCATCCCAAGGAGCGCGTAGTTTGTCTCGGGCACATTGACGGCGAAGGGCAAGTAATCGTTCCATACTCGGGAGAAAACGAAGCCGCCGATGCAGCCAAGGAACAGGCTCGGGGCGAACGTTCCGCCGCAGCCGCCGCCGCCGTTGGTGGCGGTAGAGGCAAAGACTTTGAGAAGCAGGATAAGCCCGAGGCACGGCAAGAGCATCTCGGGGTGGCCGTAGAAGAGCGAGTTGTTCAGTACCGCCTCCGCGCCTTTGCCGTTTTCGCCGCTGAGCAGGACGGAGATGGTGTTGTAGCCCTCGCCGTATAGCGGCGGGAAACAGTAGATGAGCACGGCGAGGACGGCTCCGCCCAGCGCGAGGCGGGTGTACATTCCCGGCATGCGCCCGAAAATCTGCTCAAACCAGTTCATCACGCGTGTGAAGTATAGGGATATGAAGCCGCAGAACACGCCGAGCAGCACGGCGCTCGGGACGCGGTTCACCACAAAGGGGGCGGCGAGCGTGAAGGCGAACATGGGCTGCGTGCCGGTCAGGGCGTAGGTGATGCAGGTGGCGGTGAGGCAGCTCACAAGCAGGGGGAGGAGCGAGGCCATCGTAAGGTCTACCATCAGCACTTCAAGGGTGAACATCAGTCCGGCTATCGGAGCCTTGAAGATGCCTGCGACAGCGCCCGACGCGCCGCAGCCGATGAGCAGCATAAGGGTTTTGTGGTCGAGGCGGAATATGCGCCCCAGGTCGCTGCCTATCGCCGAGCCGGTGAGCACTATCGGCGACTCGGCTCCCACCGACCCGCCGAAGCCGATGGTAAGCGCCGAGGCCACGACGCTGGTCCAGCAGTTGTGCGGCTTAATGAGTCCCTGGCGGCGCGATAGTGCGTACAGTATTTTCGTTACGCCGTGGCCGATGTCGTCCCTTACAATGTATTTGATGAATAGCGCCGTGAGGTATATGCCTATGACGGGGTAGACGAGAAACAGCCAGTTGGCTTGTGTCACGTCAAACTGCGAGGTGAGCAGGTGCTCTATCTCGTGTATAAGCAGCTTCAGGGCTTGTGCGGCAAGCGCCGCGCCCACTCCGACGAGGAGGCTGAGGAAGATGATAAACTGTTTTGGGCTGAGGTGGCGTTGCGTCCATGCGGCGATAAGGCGCATGGGGCGGCTGCGGTAGTCACCCTGGTGGGTGATGGTGTCTGGCATATATGGGGTGCTTTCTTCTTTCTTTTTCCTTGTTTCTTGCTTCGCTGATGTCGTGGCTTAGTTGGATTTTCCCGTTGCTCCGGGGCCGCGCAGTATTTGCACTTCGCCGCCCGTGCCGAGCTTGACGATGGACGAGGCGGGCGGGTTGTGCGTCTCTTCGCGCCGCGAGGTGCAGACATAGTCGGCGGCGTCGAGTATCTCCGGGGAAATGTCGGCGAAGCACTTTGGCGCGGGTGTCCCGCTTATGTTGGCGGACGTGGAGACTATTGCTCTGCGCATACGCATGCAGAGGTTGCGGCTGAACTCTTCGCGTGTGACGCGGATGGCGGCGCTTCCGTCCTCGGCGAGCAGGTTTGGGGCGAGGTTTCGCGCTCCGTCGTAGATGACGGTCAGGGGCTCTGTGGCCAGGTCCACGAGGTCCCACGCCACGTCGGGCATCTCGCGCACGTAAAACTGCACTTTGGCGACGGAGTCTACCAGCGTGATGAGCGCTTTCGCGTCGCTACGCCGCTTTATCTCGTACACTTTTCGCACGGCGTCTGGGTTGCACGCGTCGCAGCCTATGCCCCAGATGGTGTCGGTGGGGTAGACTATCACGCCTCCGCTTGACATCACCTCCACCGCCCGGCGTATGTCGTCGGCGTACTCGCGCAGGCGGCCGGTGGTCGCGCCCTTTCGCCGCGTGCCGGCGGTGTCTTCGTCCTGTCGCGTAGGGTCTGCGGCGGAATAGTTTTTCCTTGACATATATATATAAGGTGTGTGGCGGCGCAGTGCCGCCTATGAAAAGGCTTCCCGCAGGGCGGGGGATGAAGCCCCGTTCTGCGGGAAGCCGTCTGTATGCGGGTTGTGTCCCTTTCCCTCAGTTTCGCAGCGGGGTTATTCCCACTCTATCGTTGAGGGCGGCTTTGAGGAAATGTCATAGCATACGCGGTTCACTCCCTTTACGTGGTTGATGATGTCGTTGGAGACTTTCGCCATGAAGTCGTAGGGGAGGTGCGCCCAGTCCGCCGTCATGGCGTCCGTGGAGGTGACTGCGCGCAGCGCGACGGGGTGCTCGTAGGTGCGCTCGTCGCCCATCACGCCGACGGAGCGCACGGTGGAGAGCAGCACAGTGCCTGCCTGCCAAATTTGGTCGTAGAGGCTCACCTCAATCTCGCCGTCGCGCATGTCGGCGGGTACTCCGGCGGCGAGCACGCGGCGTGCCTCTTCGCCTGAGAGCTTTACTTTGTAGTCGCGCAAGCCTCGTATGTAGATGTCGTCCGCGTCTTGGAGGATGCGCACCTTTTCCGGCGTGATGTCGCCAAGGATGCGGACTGCCAGGCCCGGTCCGGGGAACGGGTGGCGCGTAATGAGGTGCTCGGGCATGCCCAGCGAGCGGCCCACGCGGCGCACCTCGTCTTTGAAGAGCCACTTGAGCGGCTCGCAGAGACTAAGGTTCATCTCTTTGGGAAGCCCGCCCACGTTGTGGTGGCTCTTTATCACTTTGCCGGTGATGTTGAGCGACTCGATGCGGTCGGGGTAAATGGTGCCTTGCGCCAGCCATTTTGCTCCGGTCTGCTTGCGTGCCTCGGCGTTGAACACTTCCACGAAGTCGCGGCCTATTATCTTGCGCTTTTGCTCGGGGTCGGTCACGCCGGCGAGGTCGGCGAAGAATTTTTCTGACGCGTCCACGCCCACTACGTTAAGCCCAAGGCATTTGTAGTCGTTCATCACGTCGCGGAACTCGTTTTTGCGCAGCATTCCGTGGTCGACGAAGATGCAGGTGAGCCTGTCTCCGATGGCGCGGTGCAGCAGCACGGCGGCGACAGAGCTGTCCACGCCGCCTGAGAGCCCGAGTATCACTTTGTCCTCGCCGAGCTGTGCGCGGAGCTCGGACACGGTGGTGTCTACAAAGGAGTCGGGGCTCCAGTCCTGGCGGCTTCCGCACACGCCCACTACGAAGTTGCGCAGGAGCTCGGTGCCTTGCAGCGAGTGGAACACTTCCGGGTGGAACTGCACGCCCCAGAGTGGCTCGCCTTCGGCTTGGTAGGCGGCGAAGCTCACTTTGTCGGTCGAGGCGATGCGGCGGAAGCCGTCGGGCAATGCGGTGATTGTGTCCCCGTGGCTCATCCACACCTGCGAGTTGTCGGTGAAGCCGGCGAAGAGCGGGTTTTCTTTTTCTATGTAGCTAAGCTTGGCCCGGCCGTACTCGCGGCTGCCGGCGGGCTCTACCTTTCCGCCGTAGGTTTGCGCCATGTACTGCGCTCCGTAGCATATCCCGAGGATGGGGAGCTTGCCGCGAATTTGCGAAAGGTCTACCTTGAACGCCTCGGGGTCGTAGACGCTATACGGGGAGCCGGAGAGTATCACGCCTATGACCGACTCGTCGCCGTGCGGAAACTTGTTGTAGGGGAGTATCTCGCAGAATGTGTCCAGCTCGCGCACGCGCCGCCCGATGAGCTGCGTTGTCTGTGAGCCGAAATCAAGGATTATGATTTTTTGCTGCATACAAAAAAGAAAGATTGATACGGTTATGCAAAGTTAGCTTTACGGCGCGGAATTTCAAAGCGCGACGGCGGCTTTGCGCGGCGCGTGGCTGTCGTCCGGCGCTTCTTTCTCGTTTTGCGCTCTTTGTTTTTAAGGGGAAAAATCTGACAGATTGTGCGAAACGCGCCCGCTTGCGGACGGATTTTGTCGCTGTCCGTTTACACTTTCTATATCGTAACGAAATGTAGAAGCGCTCCTCGCGATGCCCCGCTCCTTTTTCGTGCGCAATTTTTGTGCGTAGCGTGCCGACAAGAAGAGCATTTGCCGTTTGCCGCATAGTCCGGGAAACGGCGCGTCCGGGGCGGCTGGACGGTGGGTTATGACGGGTGGCACACAGGCTCGGGAGAACGCCTTTTCGCCCGTTTTGCGATAACAAACTTTATGTTTTTTTAAGTCGGAGGACGTTCCTCGCGGCGGCAGAAAGCGGATTTGTGGCGCGAGAAAGGCATCTTCTTCGGACGGAAATAGGCTCTGTAGCGACGGGAATACTTGCTGTTTTTCCTACATGTACATCCCGGCGGCGCTATATGTACATATCGGGGCAGCGTAAGTCGCTGATAGTCAATACGGCAAAAGAGAGGGTACGCACGCGGTGCATATCCTCTCTTTTCTCTACCCAAAGATACGAAATTTTTGAGCGTTTTGCAAGTGGGGTGTCCGTACTATGTTAAAACGCAAAGCGGCGGTTTGGGGCGAATTTTCCCGCTTTAGAAGAGAATTTCTCCGAGCGGGTGCTGGGCGTCCTTATTGGGGGAGCAATGCCACCGCAAAGAGGAATTTTTCCCCAAGGCTCTGCACGGGGAACTCACCGCCCGATGTAGAGGCACACCATGCCAAGCAGCACGAGGAGCAAGTCGAGGGCTTTCGCCTTGAGGTTGCGCTCGCGCAGGAGGAACGCGCCGAAGAGGAAAGACACGAGCACGCTGCCGCGCCTTACCATCGACACCACCGAAATCATTGCGCCGGGCTGCGCGAGGGCGTAAAAGTAGGCCATGTCCGCCGCCGTGAGGAAGACGGGTATGAGCAGTATGCTCCACCGCCAATGGAAGGGCGTGGTGCGGCGGCGCTGGGGGTACCAGATGCAAAGCACTGCCACGGACATCATTGCGGCTTGGTAGACGTTGTACCACCCTTGCACGAAAAGACGGTCGACGCCCGCGCCGCCCGTGGCGGGGGAGGAGAGGAGGTATTTGTCGTATAGCCCGCTCGCGGCGCCGAGCACGGCGGCAAGGACGAGGAGTAATATCCAGCGGTTGTGGGCGAAGCTGATTCCCTCTTTCTTCCCGCCGCGCCCGAGGAGGAAGAAGGAGACAACGGCCAGCGTCACGCCGCACCATTGCCAGGCGTTGAGCCGCTCGCCGTAAATGAGCAGCGCGCCTATGAGCGTCATGACGGGGCGCGTGGCGTTGACGGGCCCCACTATCGTGAGCGGCAGGTGCTTCATTGCGTAGTACCCGCAAACCCACGAGGAGAGGACGATGCACGACTTCAATACAACCAGCCCGTGCATCCGCGCGTCTCCGCTTGGCACGGCGTGGCTGAGGCCCAGGCCCGACGCCACAAGCAGCGGGGCGAAGATGAGGGCGCAGGCGAGTGTGTTGAGCAGAAGTATGGGGAGGACGGCGTTGTCACGGAGGGCTGTCTTCTTCGATACGTCATAAAGGCCGAGCAGTGCGGCGGAGAGAAAGGAAAGCAATAGCCACATGGCTTTCTTCTAAGGTTTTTGTGTTGGCGGCGTGCGGGCGGATTTTCCAGAAAAGCGCGGCAGTGCGCTCTGCCTTGCGGCTGCGGCGCGTTTAATAGCGGAAAACCCAGTCGGGGTACTGTATGTCGACGAGCGAGAGCGCGTTTGCGGGGACGGAGTCGCCGGCCGAGCAGCGGTCGTGACTGTCTATGATTTGCTCGAACTCCCTTGGCGTGATTTTTCCCCGCCCCACATCGAGCAGCGTGCCTACGACTGCGCGCACCATGTTGCGGAGGAAACGGTCTGCCGTTATCTCAAAACGCCAAAGGCCGGGCGCGGCCTCCACCCACTCGGCGCGGGTGAGGCGGCAAATGTTGGTCTTTGTGTCGGTGTGCACTTTGCTGAAGCTCGTGAAGTCGCTCGTCGCGAGCAAGAGCCGCGCCGTCTCGTTCATCAGGCGGAAGTCGGGCGTGTAGACAAGGCGTGCGGCGAAGTGGCGCAGGAAGGGGTCTTTCCTTGTGTACACGTGGTAGTGGTAGGTGCGGGCTGTGGCGTCAAAACGTGCGTGCGCCTTGGGGTTGACCCGCACGATGCGCGTGACGGAAATGTCGCGCGGCAGCACGCGGTTGAGCCTTGCGCAGAGCCACTCCGTGTCAAGCTCGGGCGAAAAGTCAAAGTGAGCCGCCATCATTGCCGCGTGCACGCCCGTGTCCGTGCGTCCCGCGCCCGTCACCGCCACCTCCTCGCGCAGGAGTGTGGAGAGCGCGGCGTTTACGCGCTGCTGCACGCTGTCCGCGTTGGGCTGTATCTGCCAGCCGTGGTATGCCGTGCCGTCGTAGGCTATGTAGGCGAAATATCTTGCGGCGGCCGGCGCGGCGAAGTCTGTTTCGCGCAAAATGTCCTGCGTTGTCTCCATGTCAGCGTCCGTTTTGCGGCAGTGGGGGGAACGTGAGCGTGGAGCCGAGGGGTATGTTGTCCGCGTCGCGCAGCTTGTTTGTCTTTATAATAAAGTCTATGTGCTTGTCCGAGCCGTAATAGCGGCGCGAGAGTCGCGAAAGGTTGTCGCCCGCCTTCACTTTGTGCGTGCGCGGCAAGGCGTTGTCTGCCGCTGGGGCTGCGGGCTGGGCTGGGGCGCACTTTCCCTCAGTCGCTTCTGTCGCGTTTTTGCCGTTATTGGCGGCGTTTTTCGCGCTTGCGGGTGTGTCTTTGCCGCTTTCAGCCGCGTCTTTGCAGGGCGTAGGTGCGTCTTTGCCGTTTGAGGCTGCGGGTGTGCCGCCAGCGGTTTCGGACTGCTGCGGTGTGTCTGCGGGTGCAGCGGACGTTTGCGCGGGGGCGGGGCGGCTCTCCGGTGCGGGCACGTGCTGCGGGCGGCTTGGCAGAGCGGGGGGCGGCACTTCGCGCCCGAGGAAGGTGCAGGGGCAGAGCAGCTGGAAATAGCCTGCGAAGTAGCTCAATGCCATAAGCAGCAGCACGCAAATGGTCAGCGTGGCGGTTTTCCACCAGTTGCGCCCGGCGGGGCGGGGTGTCTCCGTGTAACTGATGCTTACCGCGCCCTCGCCAGCCGCGTTCAGGCATTGTTTGTCGGAGCTTGCGCTCTGTGTGCCGTTTTGCGCAGCGGTTTGCTGCGGCTCTTGTGCGGCTTGCTGTGGCTTTGTTGCGGTTTGCTCCGGCGTTGGGGATGCTTGCTGAGGCTCTTTTGCGGCTTGTTGGGTATTTGGGGCGGTTTGGTCCAGTCTGTCTGCCGCGCTCTCCGTCACATTCTCCGCAACACTCACCGTCGCAGCGGGCGCGTCGGCGGGCGTTGGCTCTTGCGGAACGGGCGCAGGGGCGGCAGGGAGCGGACTGGGCGTTTCTTCCTCGGAGGCTTGCTCGCCGCGGCTTATGGGCGTAGGCGGACTCACCCTTATATCGTTTGCTTCGTCTGTTTCTCCCTCGTCAGACTCCGTCTCTTTTTCAGCAGTGTTCGTTTCTTTTTCGTCAACGCCCGTTTCCCTCTTGTCAGAATCCGTTCCTCTCTTGTCAGTGTCTGTTTCTCCCTTGTCTGCGTTAGTTTCTTTCTTGTCAGAATCCGTTTCCGCAGGTTCTTTCCCGTTTTCTTTCTCTGCTTCAATATCGTTCTGCACACCGCTGACGGTCAGTGCGTTCTCTTCTTCCGTTTCTGCTGTATTTTCGGCTCTTTCCTCAGCCCATTCGGTTGCGGCGAGTGCGTCCTCTGCCTCTGCCGCTTCCTCCGCCAAGCCGCCGTCCACGCTGTTGAGCTCGGCCACGTCGGTAGCGTCGTTAAGGTCGACGGCCTCGAAATGGGCAAACGGGCGGTTTACAAGCTCTTTCAGCGAGGCCTCAGGCGTGAAGCTCACCTTGCTGTGGCGGCCTATCTGGAAGCGCTCGCCGGTGTTCACGTTGACGCTCTCTCTCTCGCTCACCACGATTAGTTTGAACGTGCCGAAACCCTTTATCTTCACGAATTTGTCCTCAAGCAGTCCGCTTTCTATCACTTCGAAGAAAGCGCGGGCGAAGCTCTCGGACTCCTTCCTCGTGAGTCCGCTTCCCGTGGCCAGTTGTGCGGCCAAGTCTTGCAGGAGTAGTTTCTTTTTCATCCGTGTGTGGCTTTGTGGCGTTGCCGCCGCGTGTGAGGCGTCTTAGTTTATCTTGTCTTTAAGCACCGCGCTGGGCTTGAAGGAGAGGGCGAGCTTGGGCGGGATGAGCTTTCGCTGCTTGGTGGCGGGGTTTACCACCACGCGCTCCATCTTTTTCTTTACCTCGAAATTGCCGAAGCCTTGTATGCTCAACACTTGCTCGTCGTCGAGCATCTCGGGCAGTGCCTTCACAAAGGCGTTGACGGCTTTCTGCACCTGTTGCGGCGTGAGGTCCGAACGGGATGACACCGCAGAGATAAAGTCCTTGTTGTTCATGTCTTAGATGCTTTTTGCGGGAGTAAGGGTCAAGGGACTATTTCGCCGTAAAGGTCGAACTCCTCGGCCGAGGTCACGCGCACGTTGTAGAAGCTTCCGGGCTGCAGGGAGGGGGAGGCTTCGGCGGAGACAAGGACTTCGCAGTCCACCTCGGGAGAGTCGTGCTCGGTGCGCCCTATGAAGTACTCGCCCTCGCGGCGGTCGATAACCACGCGGTATGTCTGTCCCACTTTTTCCTGTGAGAGTTCGGCGGAAATGCCCTCTTGCAGCAACATCAGGCGGTCGAGCCGCCTCTGCTTTACTCCCTCGGGCACGTCGTCCTCGTAGTTTTGCTCCGCGTAAGTGCCCTCCTCCTCGCTGTAAGCGAATGCACCCATGCGGTCAAAGCGCGCGGAGCGCACAAAAGCGAGCAGCTCGTTGAAGTCCTCCTCCGTCTCGCCCGGGAAACCCACCATCAGCGTGGTGCGCAGGCAGATGCCCGGCACTTCCCGGCGCAGTTTTTCTATAAGAGCCAAGGTTTCCGCTTTTGTGATATGCCTGCGCATGCGGCTTAATATGTTGTCGCTGATGTGCTGCAAGGCAATGTCGAGGTAGTTGCACACATTTTTGTGTTCGCGCATTACGCGCGTCAGTCCCTCGGGGAAGTTGGTGGGGTAGGCGTAATGCAGCCTTATCCATTCTACGCCCTCTATCTCCGCCATGCGTTCGATGAGCTCGGGCAGGCGTTGCTCGTGGTAGAGGTCTACGCCGTAGTAGGTCAGCTCCTGGGCTATGACCTGAAACTCGCGCACGCCTTTCGCCACAAGCCCTTTCACCTCGTCGAGGATTTCCTCCATGGGGCGGCTGTGGTGCTTGCCCGTGATGATGGGAATAGCGCAGTAGGCGCACTTGCGGTCGCAGCCTTCCGAAATCTTGACGTAGGCGTAGTGGGGCGGCGTGGTGACGGCGCGGCTTGTGTCTTTGCACTGCGCGGCGGCGGGGGCTTGTCCGCCGAGGTCGGTGATGAGCGCGTTCCAGTTGAACTTTCCGTAGTATTTGTCTACTTGCGGCAGCTCTTGGCGCAGTTCGTCCATGTAGCGCTCGGAGAGGCAGCCCATCACGTATACGGCGCGGAGGTCTCCCGCCTCTTTCAGGTCGCACAGCTCTATGATGGTGTCGATGCTTTCCTGCTTGGCGTCGGCAATGAAGCCGCAGGTGTTCACCACTGCAATGTCTCCGTGCGTGGTGTCGGGGTTGTGGTATGCTTCGAAGCCGTTTTCGCGGAATTTGCCGAGCAGCCGCTCGGAGTCAACGAGGTTTTTCGAGCACCCCATTGTTATGATGTCTACTTTGCGCACGTCTTTCTTTTCCTCTTGTCTTATGCCGTGTGCCGCCGCGCGGCGGCATTTTGTCTTTTTCTCTTATAAAAATCTGCAATCTCCTGCGGCTTATCGCTTTACAATCGCTTGCTTAACCGAGCCATGCCGCTTTTCGTGGCGGCTCAGCCTAAGCACTGCCCGTTGAAGAGCGTTTCCACGAAATCTTTGCGGGAGAACGGCTGGAGGTCGGTCATCTTCTCGCCCAGTCCGATATATTTCACCGGCACTTTAAGCTGGTGTGAGATGCCGATGACTACTCCGCCCTTCGCTGTGCCGTCAAGCTTGGTGATGGCAAGGGAGGTCACCTCCGTGGCCTTTACAAACTGCCGTGCCTGCTCGTAGGCGTTTTGCCCCGTGCTGCCGTCCAGGACGAGCAGAACCTCATGCGGCGCGTCGGGCACCACTTTCTGCATCACGCGCTTTATTTTCGTAAGCTCGTTCATCAGGCCCACTTTGTTGTGCAAGCGTCCGGCAGTGTCTATCAATACTACGTCCGCGTCCGAGGCCTTGGCGGAGGCCACCGTGTCGTATGCCACGCTGGCGGGGTCGCTGCCCATTTGCTGCTTCACCACCGGCACGCCCGCACGCTCGCCCCAAATGACGAGCTGCTCCACGGCGGCGGCGCGGAAAGTGTCGGCCGCGCCGAGCACAACCTTCTTTCCCTCTTGGCGGAACTGCCAAGCCAGTTTGCCTATCGTGGTAGTTTTGCCTACGCCGTTAACGCCCACAACCATAATTACGTATGGCTTTTTGTCGGAGGGTAGGGCGAAGCCTTCGCCGTCATCGTTTCCGCTCGACGTGAGCAGGTCTGCAATCTCCTCTTTAAGTATCCTGTTGAGCTCGCCCGTACCGACGTACTTGTCGCGAGCCACGCGCTCCTCGATGCGCCGTATGATGTCGAGCGTGGTGTCTGTGCCTACGTCCGAGGTGATAAGGGTCTCCTCCAGCTGGTCCAACACCTCGTCGTCCACCTTGCTTTTTCCGGCTACGGCGCGTGTGATTTTTTCGAAAAGGCTCGTTTTGGTCTTTTCAAGGCCGCTGTCGAGCGCCTCCTGTTTCTCTTTCTTTGAAAAGATGTTGCTGAAAAATCCCATTTCTGTCTGTGATGTGCTTGTCGTGCGTCCCGCAAGCGGTGCGGGCGGCGGGGCTTGCGGGCGGCGGAGCCGGACTTTCGTGGTATATCGTCCGTTTCCGTTGTCGTCCCAAACCGCCGATAATATGCAAAAGTAACAAAATTTGTCGTTTCCACCGCCGCTTTTCCCCTCAATGGCTTGGATTGCGGTTTTGCTTTCCCTTTTTCCGCTTTGACTGCGGGCGTGTCTGTGAGGGCGAAGTCGGCGACTTGCGGTAGCGAATCGGTGGCTCGGATAATCGGACCGCGGGCAGCTTGCGTGGAGGCGTACATGTACTTGAAGCGGGAAAATAGGACATTTTTTGCTGCACCGGACAACATTAACATTTTTAACCTCTGTTTGCACGGAAAAGTGCGCTTTCTTGACACAAAAAGGGACTTCGGAGCGACGGAAAGGCACTTTGTGGCGACGGGAATAGGCTCCGTGCCGACGGGAATACTTGGAGTTTTTCCTACATGTACATATTTTGGCTTTGTAACTTATTGATACTCAATACGACAAAATAAGGGAAAGACACAGCCTTGGGCATGCGTCTTTCCCTCTGCACAAAGATAATACATTTTTCCGCCGTTTGCAAATGGCTTTAACATTTCGGACGGCTCAAAAACGGGGCAAAAAGGAAAAATGGAACACTTTTGCCAAGAAAAACCGGCAAGGCTGTACGCGTGTGCGTGCTTGCCTTGCCGGTGGGGCGTTTTTGTGTCGGTGTTGTGTCGTATTTCTGTCGGTATTGCGCCGTTTCTTGTTGGGAGAGATACGGGGCGCGGGCTTACCAGCGTCCGCCGCCTCCACCCGGGCCGCCACCGCCGCCGGGACCTCCGCCGCTACCGCCGGGGCCTGTGCCTCCTCCTCCGCCCGGGCCGCCGCCGCTGCCGCCGCCCGAGGTTGTCACCATCGACGAGGCGGTGACCGTGGAGAGCGTGCTGCCGCCGCTTATCGTGGCATCGTCAGTGTAGCCCTGCCAGGACGTGCCTCCGCTGACCGTCGCGCCCGCGGCGAGCGTGTAGCTGCTGCCCTGGCTGATGGAGGGCGAGGAGACGAGGACGGTGGCTTGGTTGAGGCCGCGCGGGAGCTTGAACGCCCAGATAGCCTCGCCCGAGGAGTTGGCGAGCGTGAGGTACTGGTTTTGCGAGAGTTGCAGCCCGCTGAAGATGATGACCGGCTGCGTGGTCACCGAGGTGGTGGGCGTGGACGTGCTGCCGCCGATGCCGATGAGCGTTCCGCCCGTCACGGAGAAGGTGTTTTGGTCGCAGTCGAAGCCCTCCTCAGGCTGTGTGGTGCCGTTGGCTATCACCAGTCCGCCGGAGATATAGAGCGTGCCGTTGGAGTCTATGCCGTCGTTGTTGCTGCCGTAGGCGTAGACCTTTCCGCCCGAGATGCTTATTTTGTTAGAGGCGTTCAGCGCGTCGTCGTAGGCGTTCACCACCACTTCGCCGCCGTCTATGTGCAGCTCGTTCTTGCTCTCTATGCCCTCAGCCCCTTCGCCGCCGGAGGTGGTGACGGTGACGGTGCCGCCGGAGATAACCACGTTGTTGTCGGCGCGTATGCCCTTGGGCGAGGAACTGTTGTTCCACCCGTAAGAGTACTGCTTGCCCGTCGTGGTTATGTCGATTGTGCCGCCGCTGATGAGGATGTCGGCATCGCCGCTAAGGCCTTTGCCGCCCGTGCCCGTGCTTTTCAGCGTGAGCGTGCCGTCTGATATGACCGCCGTGCCGGCGCACTTGATGGCGGCGCAGCTCGTCACGTCGTTGTCGGCGTAGGTGGCGTTGCCCGTGGTTGTGATTTCCACCGTTCCGCCGCTCACGAAGAGCGAGTCGGCGCACTTCAGCCCCTTGCTGCCTGCCGCAGTGGTGGTGATGTGCAGCTCGCCGCCGTTGATAAAGACTTTGCCGTTGTCCTCGTCGGTGGTGTCGTCGGTGGCGTCTACTTGTATGCCGTCGTCGCCTACGCCCGAGATGGTGACCTTGCCGCCCTTGACGAGAAGGTACTGGCTGATGTTGAATCCGTCGCTTTTCGCCGAGGTGACGGTTATGCTTCCCGTTGTCTTTTTAAGTTCGACGTACTCGTTGGAGGCGAAGGCGTGCTTGGCGTTGCCGCATAGCGTGAGCGAGCCGCCGCCCTTGAACTCCGTGTGCCCTTTCACCGCGAAGCAGGCCTTCTGCGAGCCGCCCGCGCCGTCGGAGAGCGAGTTGGCTGTCCCGTCAGCGAGCGTCACGCTGATGCGCTTGCCGTCGCGTATGTTTATCGCCGCGCTGTCGGCGCAGGCGAGCGTGAGTCCGTCAAGCACGAGCGAGGCTTTGAGTTTGCCGTCCATCCAGAAAGAGCCGTTGGTGGAGCTGCCTGTCAGGGTGTACGTTATCTCGTCCTGCACGTCCGCGCTCTGTATGACCGACACGTGTGCGCCGTCCACGCTCACGGTGACCAGCGGGGCGAGGTTTCCCGCCACGGTCACAAGCGCCGAAGTGCCGTCGTACGACACGTGCACGGTGTTGTCTTTGACAGTCCCGCTTGTGACATACATGCGGCTGATGTCCGCCACGGAAAAAGTTTTTCCCCCTATGGCCAGCGTCTCTCCGTCTGAGAAAGGCATTTCGTCGCCGTTTGCCGTGAAAGCTGTCACTACGCTGCCCGTGCGCACGTTCAGGGTCTGCGCGGAGAGGGGTAGGGGCAGCAGGGCGAGCGCTATATATAATAAGGCGTGTCTTGTTTTCATTTTACAAGGATTTTAGTGGTTTCGTCCCCAACGCGGACAATGTAGACGCCGGAAGGGAGGTTCTCCGTCACGGCGGCGGGCTGAGAGCCGGAGAGCGTGCGCTTGCCGCGCAGCGTCCCGGCCGTGTCGTACACGCGCACCTCGTCGCCGGCGCGTCCCGTAACCATTATGCTGCC
Source organism: uncultured Oscillospiraceae bacterium (assembly GCA_963625935.1). Classification (GTDB taxonomy): domain Bacteria; phylum Bacteroidota; class Bacteroidia; order Bacteroidales; family Bacteroidaceae; genus Alloprevotella. The sequence goes on from CAVFVD010000006.1 coordinate 74,539, forward strand.
AAGTCCGGCGCGCACGCAGCGTCCGCCGGCGGTGGCGGCGCTGATGCCCGTCGTGGTGGTGCTGAAATACATCGCCTCGAGCGTGCTGAGCTGCATCGTGAGGCTGGCGTCTGTGTTAGTGGCGACGAGGCTTCCGCCGGAGAAAGCCATGTCCAGCCCGTCCGCCGCCATATAGCTCACCGTGCCGTCCGTGTGGCGGAAAGCCAGCGTGGTGTAGTCGGTCGCGCCCGCCCCGGCCCAGCCGGTGAGCAGCGCGAGGGAAAGCAATGTTTTCTTCATCGTCTTTTCGCAGTTTTCGGTAAGAACGTGTGACGCCGGCAAGGCGGGGCGGGGGAGCGGCGTGCGTTTGGGCGCTGCCAAGTCGCGGACTTCTTGCCTTCCGCGCTTTCCTCCTTGACATTTTGCCCGTTCCCGCGCATTGTCGGTACGCAAATGTAAAGACAAAAACGTTCTGCGTAAAAACATTTCAGCGAACGCCCGCATAACGACTTACGAAAAGAGATTTTTGCAAGGGAGCGGGCTGGCGGAGGCATATTTTTGGGGCGGGCTGGGCTACTTTGTTAATCAACAAAAAATATCTACTTTTGCGCGGCGCGTGACAAAGGCGGCCGGCGGACAGGAGAGAGCCGCAGGGAAAGCCTCAGAACGTCCGCGCCGCGTAACGCCGCGGCAAGTGCCGGCGGAGGGAGGGGGTGACTTGGTGCTGTTGCGTGTCCCGGCACGGCGGCTAATAGTAGTTTGCTTAGACCTTTTATGGAGAAAGAGTGGCGTACCCCGGACTTCGTGCTTGCCACGAGCTGGGAAGTGTGCAACAAAGTGGGAGGCATATATACCGTGCTCTCCACGCAGGCCAAGACCCTGCAAACAGAAACCAAGGGAAATCTCGTTTACATCGGGCCGGATTTCAACCGAGACGGCGCGAATGTGGATTTCCTGCCTGACGAAAATCTGCACCCCGAGTGGCGGGAGGCGGCAGCCCGCAAGGGCGTGCCTTGCCGCATAGGGCGCTGGGACGTGCCGGGGCTTCCGGTCGTCGCGCTCGTAGACTTCACCCCATTGTTTTCAAGGAAAAACGACATCTACGCCGAGGCCTGGGAGCTTTTCGGCGTGGACTCGCTGCACGCCTACGGAGACTATGACGAGGCGTCTATGTTTTCGTGCGCCGCCGCGCTTTTCGCCGAGGCGGTGGTGGGGGAGTGCCTGCCCAAGGACGCGGCTGTGGTCTACCAGGCGCACGAGTGGATGTCGGGGCTTGGGATGCTTTTCCTGAAAAACCGCATTCCGTCCGTCGCGACCGTATTCACCACGCACGCCACAAGTATTGGGCGCTCAATCACCGGCAACAACAAGCAACTGTATGCCTACTTCGAAGGCTACGACGGCGACCAGATGGCGGCGGAGCTTAACATGGAGGCAAAGCACAGCGTGGAAAAGCAGAGCGCGATGCGGGCTGACTGTTTCACCACCGTGAGCAGCTTCACCGACAAAGAGTGCGCCCAGCTTCTGAATAAGCCCGCAGACGTCGTGTTGCCTAACGGCTTCGAGCCCGACTTTGTCCCTGCGCCGAAAGCCTGCGCCGTGATACGCGCGGAGGCACGCCGCCGCTTGCTCTCCGCCGCCGGCGCGCTGACGGGCTGCGCCATGGGCGAAGACACCCTGATAGTCTCCACAAGCGGCCGCAACGACTACCGCTGCAAAGGCTTTGACGTGTACCTCGAAGCCCTTGCCCGTCTCCGCGCGCAGCTCAATGCGGAGGGCGATGGGCGGCAAGTGCTGGCGCTCATAGAAGTGCCGTGCTGGCTGAAAGGACCGCGCGCCGACCTCGCCGCTCGCATGGAGGAGGCGAAAGAGCGCCCGGGCAAAACGTTTGCCGCGCCGCTGCCCGAGCCCGCAATCACGCACGAGCTGCACAACTTGCATGAGGACCGCATATACTGCGAGATAAACCGCCTCGGCTTGCTCAACCGCGCTGAAGACCGGCTCAAAATTCTCCTCATACCTTGTTATCTCGACGGGCGCGACGGAATTTTCGACATGCCCTATTACGATATGCTCACGGCCAACGACCTCACGCTCTATCCTTCCTACTACGAGCCGTGGGGATACACCCCGCTGGAGAGCTGCGCCTTTGGCGTGCCCTGCCTTACCACCGACCTGAGCGGCTTCGGGCAGTGGGTGGACGCGGTCTTGGGACACGGCGGCACGCTGTCGGACGGCGTGGCGGTGCTGCACCGCACGGACGCCAACTTCTCCGAGGTGGCCGACGGCATAGTCGCTGCGATGCGCGCTATGCTCGGTGCTGGCGCGAAGGAGGTCGGAGCGATGGCAAAGGGCGCGGCGGCGCTTGCCGCGAAAGCCCGTTGGCGCCACTTCATAGGCTATTATATGGAGGCGTACGGCAAGGCACTCGCAAAAGCGGGCTTAGGCGCGAAGCCGTGCGCCGCAAAGCCGGCGGCAGCGAAAAAGGCCTCCGCGCCAAAGAAAGCGTGCGCCAAGAAAGCCGCAGCGAAAAAGAGCGCGAAGTGAGCGTCTCAGACAGTACAAGAATAGACAATCCCAAACTTATCATAATCAATGAACGTAAAAATCAGCAACTCCAACCAGCCCACGTGGCGGGTGGTGAACGTGAAAAGCCACATCCCCGAGGCGTTGAAGAAGTTGGACGAAATCGCCCACAACCTTTGGTGGACTTGGTCGCCTGAGGCGCTCGCCCTCTTCGAGGCCCTCGACCACAAGCTGTGGAAGAAGGTGCGCCAGAACCCCATCGAGCTGCTGCGCAGCATAGACTACGACAAGCTCAAAGAGCTCTCGACGGACGAGGAAGTAGTGGCACGCATGGAGAAAGTGTATGCCGACTTCCGCAAATATATGGACGTGAAGCCCAATGCCAAGCGCGCCTCAGTGGCATACTTCTGCATGGAGTACGGCATAAGCCACGTGCTCAAGATATACTCGGGCGGCCTTGGCATCCTTGCGGGCGACTACCTCAAGGAGGCTTCGGACAGCAACGTGGATATGGTTGCCGTCGGCTTCCTGTACCGCTACGGCTACTTCACGCAGACCCTCTCGATGGACGGTCAGCAGATAGCCAACTACGAAGCGCAGGACTTCGACAGCCTCCCCATCGAGCGCGTGCTTGACAAGGACGGCAACCAGGTGGTAGTAGACGTGCCGTACCCCAACTTTATGGTTCACGCCTCGCTTTGGCGTGCCAATGTGGGCCGCGTGCCTCTCTACCTGCTCGACACCGACAACGAAATGAACTCGGAGTTTGACCGCCGCATCACGCACGCGCTCTACGGCGGCGACTGGGAGAACCGCATCAAGCAGGAGTATCTCCTTGGCATCGGCGGTATGCTCGCGCTCAAGAAGCTCGGCATAAAGAAGGACATCTACCATTGCAACGAGGGCCACGCCGCGCTCTGCAACGCGCAGCGCCTTGTGGACTACGTCGAGAGCGGGCTTTCCTTCACGGAGGCGCTCGAGCTTGTGCGTGCTTCCTCGCTCTACACCGTGCACACGCCCGTGCCCGCCGGCCACGACTACTTTGACGAGGGTCTCTTCAATAAGTATATGAACCAGTTCCCCGCACGCCTTGGCATCTCTTGGGACGACTTCATGGGCCTGGGCCGCACCAACCCGGAGGACAAAGGCGAGAAGTTCTGCATGTCCACGTTCCTCTGCAAGACGTGCCAGGAGGTGAACGGCGTAAGCTGGCTTCACGGCCGCGTGAGCCAGCAGATGTTCAAGGGCATCTGGTCAGGTTATCTGCCCTCCGCCGAACACCCTGAGCACGCCGAGCGTTCGCACGACGAGTGGGCCGGCATCTATAACCCGCATCCCGAGGAGAGCCACGTGGGCTACGTCACCAACGGCGTGCACTTCCCCACTTGGTGCGCCAAGGAATGGCAGGCTGTCTACGCAAAGTATTTCGGCAAGGACTACATCAACGACCAGAGCAACGAGAATATTTGGGAGAAAATCTATACCGTGCCCGACGAGGTGGTGTGGAACACCCGCGTGGCGCTCAAAACGCGTCTCATCGAATACATCCGCGCCCGCTTCCGCGAGAACTGGCTGCGCAACCAAGGCGACCCCTCGCTTGTCGTGAGCCTTCTTGACAAAATCAACCCCAACGCGCTTCTCATTGGCTTCGCCCGCCGTTTTGCCACCTACAAGCGCGCTCACCTGCTCTTCTCAGACCTCGACCGTCTCTCGAAGATAGTGAACAATCCGGACTACCCCGTACAGTTCCTCTTCGCGGGCAAGGCCCATCCCGCCGACGGCGCGGGCCAGGGGCTCATAAAGAAGATTTACGACATCTCGCAGCGTCCCGAGTTCATCGGCAAGATACTCTTCCTTGACAACTACGACATGCAGCTCGCACGCCGCCTTGTCTCCGGCGTCGACATCTGGATGAACACGCCGACGCGCCCGCTTGAGGCCAGCGGCACGTCCGGAGAAAAGGCTCTGATGAACGGCGTCGTCAACCTCTCCGTGCTTGACGGCTGGTGGTACGAGGGCTACCGCGAGGGCGCCGGCTGGGCGCTCACCGACCGCCGCACCTACCAGAACCAAGAGCATCAGGACCGCCTCGACGCGTCTACCATCTACTCGATGCTCGAACAGGAGATAATACCCAAGTTCTACGCCCGCAACCGCAAGGGCTACTCCGAGGATTGGGTGCGCACGGTGAAAAACTCCATCGCCCGCATCGCGCCGCACTACACAATGAAGCGCCAGCTCGACGACTACTATGACCGCTTCTACAACCCCGAGGCAGCACGCTTCAAGCGCCTTTCGGCCAACGACAACCAAGTGGCGAAGTCCATCGCGGCCTGGAAGGAGAGCGTCGCAGAGCGTTGGGACAACATCAGCGTGGTTTCCAGCGAGCGCAGCGAAAACTTGCTTAACGGCTCGCTCATAAGCGGCAAGGAATTCACCGTGTCCCACGTGGTGGACGAGCAGGGACTTGAGGACGCAATCGGCATTGACCTCGTGGTGATGAGCGGCGCGGACGGCAGCGAAACCATCGAGGAGGTGATGCCTATGAACGTGGTGAAGCACGAGGGTAACCTCTACACCTTCTCCCTTACGTCCTCCATCGACCTCGCCGGCTCGTACAAGGTGGCATACCGCATGTATCCGAAGAACCAAGAGCTGCCCAACCGCCAGGACTTCTGCTACGTGCGCTGGTTCAGCTAAGTCGAGCGGCAAAATCGGACTTTCGTGCGCGCACGCATATATAATATGTAAGCGGCACGCATTATGATAAAAGACGAGTTCGCCTCCCGTTCTCCCGCATCTGCGCGAGATCGAGGGGCGGACTTTTTATGTGTTTCCGCCTCCAAGCCGATGGGGTGTGAAAGCTGTTTTCCAGCCGTCGAAAACGCCGTTTAGTGTTCTATTTTTCCTTTCTCGCTTAGGTAAATAGTGTTAATGGCGATTTGGAAAACGGAGAAAAATGTATTATCTTTGTGTAGTGAAAAGAGAGGATATGCACACTGTGCGTATCCTCTCTTTTGCCATATTGAGTATCAGTGACTTACGCGGCTCCTATATGTACATGTAGCGCCGCCGGGGTGTACATGTAGGAAAAACTCCAAGTATTCCCGTCGCTACAGAGCCTATTCCCGTGGCGGGAAAGCCTATATCTGTGCTTCGGGAGTGCCTTCCTGCACCCGCGAACCCTTAGAGTTTTAGTTAAACTTACATAAAAATTCGTGCGGGGAGCGGTTCGCTCAAGTGTTCTATTTTTCCTTTTCCCGAGGGTCGCCGGGGCGGGGAATTTGAGGCCGCTTTCACGCCCATCTTTTTACGGCGGATGGCACGCAAAGAGCGTCTTGCGCGGCGGCGGAAAAGACAGGACGGTGAGTCCCTTGCGCCCTTGCGTGCCGCCGCCGCTTTGCGGAATGGTCTGAAAAGGCTATTTTTGCAGAACGTATACTCCCGTTCCGCGCAATCGCACAGGGGCGTGCAGCAGCGTCCCGAGAAGAAAGCGTGCAGCCACTTGCCGCGCATGCGTGCGGCAGGCGGTGGCGTTGTGCGGGATAGGGGAGTGCGGGCGTACTGCGGCAGTAGGACGGGACACAATATATCCGCCCCTCCCGCGTTAGTTATTTTTAGTGTGAGCCACGGCGGCTTCTCGGCCGCAAAAGCATATATATTCCCCAGAGAGAGCGACATGCAGATAAGAAAAATACTCTTCCTCCTTATCCTCCCTTTCCTTGCCGGCGCGGGCGCGTATGCGCAGAGCGGCGGCATGACGGACCAGCAGGTGATGCAGTACATGGTGAAAGAACAGGCACGCGGCACGTCGCGCTCCGACATCGTCACCAAGCTGATAGAAAAGGGCGTCAGCATCGAGCAGATACGCCGCATACGCGACAAATACCAGAAGCAGAACGCCAGCACGCTCGGCTCTAAGAAGACATCCTCAAAGGACAGCGACGGGGACGGCTCGCGCCTGCGCAAAAACAACGGCGACAAGCGCACCGAAGGCGAAATGCAGCGCAAGGCTCAGGAGAAGAAGGTGGACACTTCCACGATGACCGAAAAGCAGCGCAAGCGCTACGAGCGGCAAAAGCAGGACGAGTATCTCGACGAGATGGACGAGATGCTCCCCGATACGCTTGACGGCTACGATGACGAGGACTATTACTACTTGCGCGACACCGAGAAGAAAAAGAAAATAGAGGTCTTCGGACGTAATATATTCAACAACAAGAAGCTCTCCTTTGAGCCTAACATGAACATCGCCACCCCGCAGGACTACCGCCTCGGGCCGGGCGACGCAGTGTACATAGACGTGTGGGGCGCTTCGCAGGAGCGCTTCGAAGACACCGTTTCGCCGGACGGGACAGTGACGATAGAGGGATACGGACCGGTGCACCTTGACGGACTCACCGTCGAGCAGGCCAACTCGCGCCTGCGCTCCACCCTCGGAAAGCGCTACGGCGGCTCGAGCGTGCGCCTCACCGTGGGGCAGACGCGCACCATCACCGTAGACGTTATGGGCGAGGTGCAGACTCCGGGCTCGTACACGCTGTCGGCGTTCTCCACCGTCTTCAACGCCCTCTATATGGCGGGCGGAACCAACGAAATAGGCACCCTGCGCAACATCAAGGTGTACCGAAAGGGGCGGCTCGTCTCCACGTGCGACATATACGACTATATCCTTAACGGAAATATGCGCGGAAACGTCCGCCTCGCCTCGGGCGACGTGATAATCGTCGGGCCGTACGAGTGTCTCGTCAATGTGACCGGCAAAGTGAAGCGGCCGATGTACTACGAGATGAAGCAGCGCGAGAGCGTCGGCACGCTCATAAAGTATGCGGGCGGCTTCGCCGGCGACGCCTACACGGCGAGCGTCCGCCTCGTTCGCAAAAGCGGCGGCGAGATGTCGGTGTACTCCATCGACGAGTTTGAGCGCAACGGCTTCCAGCTTGCCGACGGCGACAGCGTGGCAGTAGACAGCACGCTGCAGCGTTACCGCAACATGGTGGAGGTGAAAGGCGCGGTGAAGCGCCCCGGCATGTACCAGATGGACGGCAACATCACCACCGTGCGCCAGCTCATTGAGGCTGCGGGCGGCTTGGCAGAGGATGCCATGACCACGCGCGGCATTATGCACCGCATGAAGAAAGACCGCACGCTCGAAGTGGTGGACTTTGACACGGAGGGGCTTATGGGACGCTCCGTGGCAGACATTGCCCTGCGCAACGAGGACGTTGTTTACATCCCCTCCCTTAAAGCCCTGCAAGAGGAGCGTATACTCACCATCGGCGGGGAGGTCAACTATCCCGGCGAATATGAGTACGCCGACAACACCACGCTTGAGACGCTCATACTGCGTGCGGGCGGACTGAAAGACGCGGCAAGCACGACGAAAGTGGACGTAATGCGCCGCGTGCGCGACGCCAAGGCTCTGACGGCTTCCGCGCAGGTGGCGCAGAGCTTCTCGTTCTCTCTGAAGGACGGCTTTGTAGTCAGCGGCGAGCCGGGCTTTGTGCTTGAGCCCTTTGACGAGGTGATTGTGCGCCGCAGCCCGGGATACGTCGAGCAGCAGCATATCTATGTCGAAGGCGAAGTGGCTTTCGGCGGCACGTATGTGCTTACCAACAAAAACATGCGCCTTTCCGACGCCATCAAGGCAGCCGGCGGACTCACGCCTGAGGCTTACGCGGCCGGCGCGCACCTTGAGCGCACGCTCACGGCGGCGGAGAAGCTGAAGCAGCAGAGCATGATGAAGCTGGCGCAAATAGGCGACAGCACCGACGTGCGCAAGCTGGAGCTGGCGGACGTGAAGAACGTCGGCATAAACCTTGAGAACGCGCTCAAATACCCCGGCACGGACAAGTGGGACATAGTCCTGCAAGAGAACGACCGCCTTGTCATCCCGCAGTACAACAACACCGTGACGATAAACGGCGAGGTGATGTACCCCAACACCGTTGCCTTTGTGCAGGGAGCCAATCTCTCTTACTACATCAACCAAAGCGGCGGCTTCGGCCAGCAGGCGAAGAGGGGCAAAGTGTTTGCCGTGAACCTCAACGGAACGGTGACGCGCGTGCACTCCTCAAAGGATATTCAGCCGGGCTGCAACATCGTTGTGCCCGCCAAGCGCAAGCGCAACCGCCTCACCTTTGGCGAGATACTCAGCATAGGCATGAGCACCGCAACCCTCGCTTCCGTCATCGCCACGCTGGTGAAATAAAAGCATTCCCCTTAGCCCGACAATCCGTATGAACGACATAAGCTTCGGCTTCCTGCTTGGTCTCGCCAAGCAAAACAAGAAAATACTTTCTATCGTCACGCTCGCCGCTTTCGTGTGGGGCGTAGTGGCGGCGTTCAGTATCCCCAAGACCTACAAGTCGTCTACCAGCCTCGCCGCAGAGACTAAGGACGACAGCCCGCTCGGAAGCAGTGGCCTCGGAGGCCTTGCCTCGCTCGCCGGAGTCTCGCTTTCGGGCGGAAACGATGCCATCGTGCCGGAGCTTTATCCCAACGTGGTGGTGACAAACGACTTCCTCGTTGACCTCCTCTACGCGAAAGTGGCGACGAAAGACGGCGGAGACTCCATCCGCTATATTGACTATATGCTCAAACGCCAGACCGCGCCTTGGTGGACTAAGGCTGCCGGCGCGGTAGTCCGTCTCTTAGCCGGCGACAAAGCGGGTGTGGGGCAGGGAAAGCGCATCGACCCGCAGAGCCTGACGAGAAAGGAGGAGCAGCTTGTAAAGGGACTGAAAGGACAGATAGTCTGCGCCGTGGACAAAAGCGACGGTATCATCAACATCTCCTTTACCTCGCAGGACCCCGTTGTTTCCAAGCAGATGGTGGAGCTTGTCACGCGCCACTTGCAGGAGTTCATCACCGACTACCGCACAAACAAGGCGCGCATAGACCTTGACTACTACTGCAAGCTCCGCGACGAGGCGTACGCAAAATACGGCAAGGCGAAAAAGGAATACGCGGCGTACAGCGACAGTCACGCCGACTTGGCGCTGAAGTCCTACCAGCTCGAGTCGGAGTCGCTGGAAAACGCCCTCCAGCTTGCTTACACCGAGTACTCGCAGAAATGCCAGCAGGTGGCGCTTGCCGAGGGAAAGGTGCAGGAGCGCACTCCGGCTTTCACGGTCATTGAGCGCGCGAGCGTCCCGGCAAGGCACGACTCGCCCAAGCGTCTCACGCTGGTGCTGGCATACGTCTTCGTGGCATTCTTCGGCACGTACGTCTACCTCTTCGTACGCGAGCAGTGGCGGGGCGGCAAGTCGGTGCAGGCGGAAGCGTAAGGTGACGGCTTTCCTATGGACGGAACGGTGCGCATAAAAGGCTGGGACGGCGTTGTGTCTTTTGCAGGAAGGACGCTGCTGTTTCTCTTGTTGTTGGTGGTAATGCTCGACCCGAGCGGGTCGGTGCTTCATGCCAAGAACGCCCTTTTCGTCCTCTTCCTCCTGTTTAATGTCGTCTTCTACAAGCCCGAGGGAAAGCTCGTGCCCTATGTCCTTGCGCCCTACGTCGCTCTTGTTTTCAGCTTCACCTCTTCTCAGCTGCTCTCCACGCAGATTAGCTGGGATTTCTTCTTAGGCATGATGAAAGGCTTTTCTATGCTCTTCCTCTTGCCTTGGATACACCATTACAATGTGACGGGCGCGGCGAAGGCTTCAAGCGTTGTGCTTGCTCTGGTCGTTATCGCCCTGTACGTGGCAATAGTCCTTGTGGACGGACTCGACCATGCCGTGTGGTTTTTCGCCAAGGATCACAACAACATGATAATGATTGCGGAGCGCAGCTTCCTTGGCGTGACGATTTACGGTATGAACTATTCCTCAATCATTACTACTGTGCTGCCTCTGTACCTTTTCCTCAACGAAGCGATAGTTGAGGGGAAGCGCAAGTGGCGCAACGGGTTTTGCGCCGTACTGCTTATAGCCCCGTTCCTTGTCAGCGGCTCGCGCTCCACTATGCTGCTGCCGTTTGTGATGGTTGCGGGCGTGGTTTTCATGAGGCTGAAAGACACACGGTACGCCAAGCTCGTGATTTACCCCGCAGTTGTGCTGGGCGTGTGCTTTTTCGTGGGGCTGGTGGTGGCTCTCGCTTCCGAGACCTCCGAGGAGTCCAACTTCGTCAAGTTTGGCCATCTGCTCTCTTACCGGGAGATGTGGGACCTCTTCCCGCAGTATTTCATCCTGGGACAGGGCACGGGAGCCTGGATTTACTCCTCCGGCTTCCGGATGTGCTGCCCGCAGACAGAGTGGACTTATATAGAGCTTCTGAGATGGTGCGGCGTGTCCTGCGTCTTCATCTTCTTGACGCTGCTTTACCCGCTCGCGGCTTTCAGACGCTTGCGGGACAAGTGCTCGGTAGGCGTGCTGCTGACATACGCCGTATTCCTCATAATTGCCGGCACAAATCCGCTTATCGTAAGCTCTACCGGAATGGCGGTCATACTGATGGCCTACTCGTATGTCGAGGGACGGGAGCGCGCGGCCGCTTTGTCTTGCAAATCGCATACGGGGCTTTGCGCCTCGTCTAATGGGGAGGGCGTGGCACTATGAGGTTCACACTGAAGAGCGACAGCCGGCGCACGGCCCTGATAAAGAAAAACATCGCCGCGTCCTTTCTCATCAAGGGCGGGCTTGTGCTTGTGCAGCTGCTCTCCGTGCCTTTGACGCTGCACACGCTTGGCGTGTACGAAAACGGCATTTGGCTCACCATCAGCTCTATGCTTCTCTGGATAGACAACCTCGACGTGGGACTTGGCAACGGCTTGCGCAACAAACTCGCGGCGTGTCTTGCCGTGGGGGACAACACCGGCGCGAGGCGTGCGGTCTCTTCCACGCTTGCGATGCTGGTCATGATAGTCGTGCCCGTGGCTGCGCTGCTTTTGCTGCTTATCCATTTCGCCGACACTTACTCTTTCCTCAACGTTGACAGCGCGAGGGTTGGCGCGCTTGACGTGGTTCTGTCCGTTTCGGCGGTGTTTGTCTGCTCCACGTTTATTTTGAAATTTGTCGGCAACTTTTACATGGGCATGCAGCTGCCTGCCGTGAGCAATTTGCTCGGGATGCTGGGGCAGACGCTTGCTTTGCTCGGGACATTTGCCGTATATCTCAGCGGCAGCCGGTCTATGCTTCTCGTGGCGGTGGCAAACACTGTCGCCCCGCTCTTGGTGTACGCGGTGGCATTCCCCGTCACCTTTTGCCGGCGCTACCCCGCGCTGCGCCCTTCGCTGCGGTATGTGGACCGTGAGAGCGTCCGTTCGCTTTTCGGTACGGGCGTGCAGTTCTTCGTCTTGCAGATTTCCGGCTTGGTGCTCTTTCAGCTGACCAATTTGCTTATTTCCCGCTATTTCACGCCGGCGATGGTGACGCCCTACCAAATATCCTACCGCTATTTCAGCATAGTGCAGCTGCTCTTCTACATAATATGCATGCCCTTTTGGACGGCTACCACCGACGCGTACAATAGGGGCGACTATGCGTGGATAAGGCGGTCCAACCGTATGCTTAACCGTCTGGTGGCGGGGCTTGCGGCGCTGACCGCACTGATGGTAGTCGCCGCGCCTGTGGCTTTTGCGCTGTGGGTGGGAAAGGGGACGGAGATACCTTTTGATATGACAGTCATCGTGGCCTTGTATGTGCTGATTCTGACCGTGAGCATGCGCTACTCGTACATACTCAACGGCTTCGGCTTCCTGCGCCTGCAGCTCGTGATGACCGTTTCGGCGGCTATAGTGTATATTCCCCTTTCGGTTGGCGTGTGCCGTCTGACGCACGACATACGGGGGCTGCTGCTTGTGATGTGCCTTGTGAACATTCCGGGGCTTGTGGTCAATTACGTCCAGTACCGCCGCGTGGTGACAAAGCGCGCCGCCGGCATTTGGTTGAAGTAAGTTGGAAGAAAAACGTGGAGAAACGCGACATATATATAATAGTAGTACTTTACAAGGCGCAGCTGGCCGATGCGGAGTCTTATAAGACGCTGATAGAGCCCAACGGCATAAGCGAGTTTTTCGTTTACGACAACTCCCCGGCCGGCTTTGACGCCTCGCAGGACTGTCTGCCGCCGTCCGTGCGCTATGTGCGCGACACCGCCAACTCTGGCTTGTCGCACGCCTATAACGTGGGAGCGGCTTACGCCCGCAAGCTCGGCTACCGGCGAGTGTTGCTCTTGGATCAAGACACGCGTTTCGCCGCAGGGGCTTGGGAGGAGTATAGGCAGAACGCGGACTACCCCGGCATTGTCGCGCCGCAGATTGTCACAAACGGGGGGCTTCCCTTCTCTCCGACGTACATCGGCGGCTTCCGCTTCAAGGGGATGTCCCTGCCGAAAGGGGAGTACTGCTTGCGCAAATACGGCGTGGTGAACAGCGGCTGCTGCATACCGCTCAGCCTTTACGAAGAGGCGCAGGGCTATGCCGAGGACGTGCCGCTCGACTACTCCGACTTTCAGTTCCAAGTGCGTGCGAGGAAGCATTTCCCCCGCTTTCTCTTGATGGAGACGCAGGCCGTGCAGGACTTTTCCAATGACTGCCGCGACGCCGATAGGCTTTTGGCGCGTTTCCAACTTTATTTGCAGAGCGCGCGCAATTTCAAGACGGAGGAAACAGTGACTCAAATGAGGCACAACCTGCTTGTGGGGCTTCACGCCTTGGCACTTTCCGCCCGCACCCGCAAGCCGGCTTTCCTCTCTCAGTACGTGAGAGGATATTGCCTGCGCCGACGCAACGGCTAAAACGGAGTAGGGGGCACAAGAACGGTTCGCGTGCCGCTTTATTCAGTTATTTGTGTCGCTTCCGTCTGACTTGTGTGCCAATAGTCTGTATTATATGCCGCTTGAGTCTGTATTATGTGCCGCTTAAGTCTGTATTAGATGGCACAACTCCCATTCCCGTATGCAATATCTTCCGCCGTCCCCCGTTCTTATACGGTGAGTCTGTGACACAGCCCTTGGCGCGCAAAGTCCTTGCGGCAAAGTGAAAGAGCCTTTCTCCTTTTTATTGGAAACCGGTCTGCGACAGTGCGGGCAAGTGCCGTATTTTGACGGCTCGTTCAAGGTTTTTTAATGCTTGTTTCACGGATAACGCGGGATTTGGTATCTTTGCAGGAAGATATGCTAAGCTTTTGGTAAGGCTGTCACGGTGAAAAACAAGAAACGTAGATGATTTCAGTTTGCATGGCAACATACAACGGGGCTTCCGTTGTGCTGACGCAACTACATAGCATACTTGACCAGCTTTCTGACGGGGACGAAGTGGTGGTGTCTGACGATGCCTCGAGCGACGATACCCGTCTTCTGATAGAGGAACTTGGGGACAAACGGGTACGTATTGTAGACGGGCCTGCGACAGGGTCGCCTATACCCAATTTTGAGAATGCTCTGCGCCACGCTAATGGCGATTTTATATTCCTTTCCGACCAGGACGACAAGTGGCTTCCGGGAAAAGTGGCGGCTTGCATAGAGAAACTTCGGGAGGGAAACGACTGTGTGGTGACGGACTGCGTGGTTACGGACCGCGACCTTAACACCACCGCTCCTTCTTTCTTTCAGCTTAACGGCACGCGCACGGGGCGGCTTTACAATCTGCTTGTGAAGAACGGCTACCTCGGCTGTTGTATGGCGTTCACCCGTGACGTGGTTAAGAAAAGCCTGCCTTTCCCCTCGGACATACCCATGCACGACATCTGGATTGGCAACGTGGCCGCGCGTACGGGCAAGGTGGCTTTCATCGACAAGCCTTATCTGCTATTCCGCCGCAGCGGAGAAAACGCGTCCACTACGGCCTCGAAGAGCCGGTACGGACTTTTGCGCAAGTTGAGCATGCGTTGGACCGTCTTGCGCCATTTGTATTTTAGCTGAAAGCTCTTTCTTCACCAGCGGAAGCTTATTTCCCACCATCGGAAAACTCATTTTCCACCTGAAAATAGTCTTTGAAAAGCGCTTCTTTATTGGAGTGCTGAAGCGCTTTGACTGCGTGGAAAAGTAGTGCGGATATCGGGTAAAACTTTTATGTAAGTTTAACTAAAAACCTTAGGCGAGGGAACGCTGAAAAGCATTTTCGAAGCACGGATAGGGGCTTTCTCCGGACGGAAATAGGCTTTGTAGCTACGGGAATACTTGCAGTTTTTCCTATATGTACATGCCGGCGGCGCTATATGTACATATACGGGCTTCGTAACTTGCTGATACTCAATACTGCGAAAGAGGGGATACGCACGCGGTGCATATCCCCTCTTTTCACTACACAAAGATAATACATTTTTCTCCGTTTCCCAAATCGCCGTTAACGTATTTTACCGGTTCGGCCTGCCTGAAAATGGGACGAAAACGGCTTTTTGTGCTGCGTTATCCGAGCTTTTCAGCGCGATAAGTGGGCTCATTTCCTCCTCTTTGGGGGCTTGCTTGAAACGCTGTCGCGGGGAGTTGGAAGCGGCTGCGGGAGGGTGGGGATTTTCCAAGGGAAAACGTTGGCTTTTCCCGAAAGAGGGTGGGGTGTCCATCGGTCAAGTGCCGCTTGGCCCCGGTTTGTTGAATTTTGTCCCCGTTCTGCAAAAGTGAAAGTCCTGTTCGCCCGAAGCCCTCTTCGGTTTTTGGCGCTGCGTTTTACGCACCCATTATTTCGCGGAAGCGGAGGAGGTGCTTCTCGCGGCTTTCCGCGTCGCAGCCCTGCTCTTCGAGCCATTGGGCGAAAGCGCGGAGAGCGAGCGTGCGGGCTTGGGCGCGGCCGGCTCGCAGTCCGCTCTCATACTGGTGGTAGGGGAGCAGGTTGCGGTTGTAGTTTCCGTCAGACATAAAAGCGTTTTTGCGGTTATCAGACGCGAAATTCGCCATATTTTCCGACAAATTGCCGCTCGCGGCACGGCTAATGTCCGTCCGCGCTCGTTTTCCGCCCAAAGAAAGCCGCCGCAATCCGCTTTTTCCGCGCTTTTTCCGTACCTTTGTAAAAAGGCGCATTGCGGCGGCGCGTGCAGCCCTTTCGGTCAGCCATAGCGTGCCGCGCGTTTTCTTTGCGCGATAACCCAGAGAAACCTATGAAACCCGTATTCATCGCCGGACCCTGTGTCATCGAGAGCGCGGAGCTGCTCGACACCGTGGCGGCGGAGCTTGCGCGGCTGCGCGACAAGCTGCATATAGACATATATTTCAAAGCCTCTTTCGACAAGGCAAACCGCACGTCCATACGCTCCTTCCGCGGTCCGGGCATTGAGCGCGGCATGCAGATGCTGTCCGACGTAAAAGCGCGCTATTCGCTCCCCGTCCTCACCGACATACACGAAAGCTGGCAGGCTAAGCCCGCCGGCGAGGTGGCGGACGTGCTGCAGATACCCGCTTTCCTCTGCCGCCAGACCGACCTCCTCGTCGAGGCAGCCCGCACGGGGCGCGTGGTCAACATAAAGAAGGCGCAGTTTCTCTCCGGAGAAGACATGCGCTTCCCCGTGGAAAAATGCCGCGAGGCCGGGGCGGAGACCGTCTGGCTCACCGAGCGCGGCAATATGTACGGGTACAACAACCTCGTGGTGGACTTCCGCAACCTCCCGCTTATGGCGCAGTACGCCGACCGCGTAGTGATGGACTGCACACACTGCGTGCAGCGGCCCGGCGGAGCGGGCGGGACGACGGGGGGAGACCGCCGCTTCATCCCGCAAATGGCACTCGCCGCAAAAGCCTTCGGCGCGGACGGATTCTTCTTCGAGACCCATCCCACGCCCGACGAGGCGCTCAGCGACGGGCCCAACATGCTTTACCTTTCCGACCTTGAAAAAACCATAGAGAGCCTACTCTAAGACATTACCTCCCGTTGGGCGGGGCGCAGGCGCAAAGCGCGGCTGCCTTCTCTGCCTTTTGAGGGGATTTGTTAACCGAAACAATCTGATGAGCCTTTACACCGAAACCGCGATAAAGTGCCTGCGCGACGAAGCACAGGCCTTGCTCGAACTCATACCCCACATTGACGGCGATTTTGACAAGACCGTCGACATAATCCTCCATTGCAAGGGTAAACTCATAGTCACCGGCGTGGGGAAAAGCGGCCACATCGGCGCGAAGATAGCCGCCACGCTGTCCTCCACCGGCACACCGAGCTTCTTCATCAATCCGCTCGACGTATTCCACGGCGACCTCGGCGTCATACAGCGCGAGGACGTGGTGCTCGCCATATCCAACTCGGGACAGACCGACGAGCTGCTGCGTTTTCTCCCTTACCTGCTCGACAACAAAATACCCGTCATAGGCATGAGCGGCAACCCCAAGTCGCTCCTCGCGCAGTATGCCACGGCGCACCTCAACGCCTCCGTCTCCCATGAGGCTTGTCCGCTGGGCCTCGCCCCCACGTCGTCCACGACGGCCGCGCTCGCGCTCGGCGACGCCCTTGCCTGCGCCCTGATGGAGGCACGCCATTTCAAGGCGGCCGACTTCGCTCAGTACCACCCCGGCGGCACGCTCGGCAAGCGGCTTCTCACCCGCGCCCGTGACGTGATGCGCACCGATGACCTGCCCGTCATCAGTCCCGAAATGCCTTTGGGCGAGGCCGTCATACACATGAGCAACGGCCGTCTCGGGCTGTGCGTCGGCGTGGACAAGGACGGCCGCGTGGCGGGCATCATCACCGACGGCGACATACGCCGCGCGATGGAAAATTCGCAAGACAGCTTCTTCCGCCTCACTATGGCAGACATCATGACGCGCGACCCGAAGACCGTCTCCCCCGACACCAAAATTGCCGAAATAGAGCGCACGCTCCACCAGTACAAGATACACTCCGTCCTTGTCACGGGCGAGAACGGCGAACTGCTGGGCGTGGTGGACTCGTTCAGCACCATGATTTGAGTGCGGCGCGGCATACCCGCCCCACACCCGCCGCAAGGCACACGGCAAAAGGACGCGCAGACGCGCCCGGCCGAAGCGCAAGCCGATGAAATACAGACTTACATTAATTATACTCTTGACCCTACTGCTCAACATACCGAAGCTGGCCGCGCGATGCGTAAAGCCTGAAAGCAGGGATTCGGACATTGTCCACTTCCTGCAAGACCGTTTCGGCGTGAGCTTTTCGGACAACAACCGCATCGTAATCTTCAAGACAGGGCAAGAGAAGTTCGACGACCTTTTCCCCGCCATTGAGGCGGCGAAACGCAGCATACACCTCGAGTACTTCAATTTCCGCAACGACTCCATCTCTGAGCGGCTCTTCCGCGTGCTTGTGCGCAAAGCCGAAGAGGGGGTGAAGGTGCGCGCGCTCTTTGACGGTTTCGGCAACAGCAGCAACAACCGCCCACTGCGCGCCCGACACCTCGACAGCCTCCGCGCACGCGGCGTGGAGATTTACGAGTTCGACCCCATGCGCTTCCCTTGGATAAACCACGCGTTCCATCGCGACCACCGCAAAATAGTGGTGATAGACGGACTCGTGGCTTACACCGGCGGCATGAACGTTGCCGACTACTACATCACGGGGAAAGAGGGGCTTGGAGACTGGCGCGACATACACACGCGCATTGAGGGCGACGCCGTGGCGCAGCTGCAGGGCGTTTTCCTCCATTTCTGGAACAACGTGACGCGGCAGAACATCTGCGGCACGCAGTACTTTCCCGGCGAGCGCGTGGCGAGCGAGAGCTTCCCTATGCTGCGGCAAGACACCACCGCCACCGCCGGGCACAAGCGCGTGGGCGTGGTCAACCGAGACCCCGAGCAGCACCCCACCATTATTCACGACACCTTCTTGCACGCCATCACGCACGCCCGGCGCGAGGTGCTTATCATCAATCCCTATTTCACGCTCTGCCGACACCTCAAACGCGCCCTCAAAGAAGCGGCCCGGCGCGGCGTGGACGTGCAGGTGATGGTTTCGGACAAGAGCGACATCCCTATCACGCCGCGCATCGTGGAGCACAACGTGCATAGGCTGATGAAGGCGGGCGTTAAGACTTGGTTCTTCCAAGGAGGCTTCCACCACAGCAAGATAATGATGGTGGACGGGGAGTATTCTTTCCTCGGCTCGGCTAATCTCAACAGCCGCAGCCTCTCTTTCGACTACGAGTGCAACCTGCTCGTCGACGACCCGTGCACCACCGAGCAGCTGCGAGCCATATTCATGCACGACCGCGACACGCGCTGCCGCCTCCTCACGCCCGAGCTGTGGCGCGAGTTCGGCAAGTGGCGCAGGGCGAAAGGGTGGTTCTTCCATTTCCTCACGCCTTTCGTGGAAAACAGTTACGACAAGGACCCTGACGGAACGCCCGCCGAGTTCATACCAATGATTACCGAAAAGAAATTGCCCGATGCGTGACCCGCGTTTCACCATACAGAAAGCCCTCGCCATAATGCTCGTCGTGCTGTCCCACGCCGGCGTGGCAGGGTGGCTAAACCATTTCCTCTTTATCGTACACGTGCCCGCGTTTTTCCTGTGCGCCGGGTGGTTTTTCCATACGCGCCACCTCGCAGAGCCCGCCGCGTTTGTCACGGCAAGGCTTCGGCGGCTGTACGTGCCCTTTGTGAAATGGAGTCTCTTCTTCCTCGTTGTGCACAACCTGCTTTTCCCGCTCGGCTTGCTTAGCGAGACGTACGGCAACGCGGCGGGCGGCGTCACCCATCCCTATACTTGGACGCAGACGGCGCAGCACGCGTGGGACATAGTCTTTGGCCTGCGCGGCTACGACCCTTTCATTTGCGGCACGTTCTGGTTTTTCCGCACGTTGCTGCTTTCCTCTGTCGCCTTCCTCGTTCTTTTCAAGCTCTTGCGGCGTTCGAGCCGCTTCGCCGACGACAAGGCGGCGGGCTGGGGGCTTTTCTGCGTGTCGGCGGCCCTTGCGCTTTGGATGGCGCTCGGGGGGCTTACCGTCCCGGGCGTTGCGCAGGGCGGCTATCGTGAGCTTACGGCCCTGACGCTTATGTCGGCGGGCTTCCTGCTGCGTCAGTATGGCTTGGCCGAACGGCTTTCGCTGCGCGTCCTGCTTCCCTGTCTCGCCTTCTTCTTGGCCGCCGGACTGTGGTTTCCCTCTTGCATGGACTACAAAGCCGACGCGCTGCGCTTCATAGAGCTTGTGCCGGCAGCGGTGGCGGGCTTCGTGCTGCTGCTCTTCGTTTCAAGCAAACTTGCAAAGCTTGGCGGCGCGCTGCGGAAAGGCCTGCTTTACATAGGAGACCACACGCTGCACATTTTCGCTTTCCATTTTCTCGCGTTCAAGGTTGTGAGCGCGGTGCGCGTGGCTACGCTCCCGCTCCCGTGGGAGGCCGTGGGCAGCCATCCCGTCATAAGCGGGCAAAGCGGCGATGCCGTTTGGGCAGTGGCCTATTTCGTCGTCGGCGTGGCCTTGCCCTTGGCGTGGCTCGCGGCATGGCGCGCCCTCTCCGCCCGTGTCACGCTCACGTGGAAAGACGCGGGAGGCTACGCGCTCGGTTTCGCCGTCATCGCGGCGCGTTTTGCGGGCATCGGTCTGCGGGCTGCTGTGCGCGGCTTCTTTGCCGGCGTGCGCGGGGCTGGTCGCGGCATAGTGAAGTCTTACCGCTCTTTTGTGCAGGGAATAAAGGACATAATCGAAGCTTCAAGCACGAAGGAAGAGTGACGCAGACTTTTCTTTGTAATACGCTTCCCGCTGCAAGATAGACAGAGCGCGAACCCGCACTCTGCAAGTCTCTCCGCAGCATCATACAGCAATAATGTCCTTTTAGGTTTTAGCGGACAGCAATAATACAGAAACTTTACACAGACACCAACCATGACACACGGACATGAGGTTCTCCACATGATGGAGGGCTACAGCTACGCCACGAAAAAAGAACTTGTCGACGCCATTGTCGCTCGCTTTGGCGCGGAAGAGCGTTTTTACACCTGCTCCGCTACCGACTTGACGGCGGAGGGACTGGTGGATTTCCTCGAAGCCCGGGGAAAATTCATGCCGGCGGCGGACAACGCGGACGGGGACTTCACCGTCGACGCGTCAAAGATATGCAACCACTGATTTTGCAAGGGCGGCGGTTCGCAGCAGAGGGTTTGTGCCGCCCGAAGAAGGTGCTTTAAGTGGGCGGCATTATGATTTTGTGTCGCATAATCGCGGGCTGCGCTTATGCAAAGCGTACTTTATGCCGCATGCCATAGGGTGAACGCGAAGCCCGCCGCGAAAGAAAGCCACCAAAATAGGAGGTAGCTGTTTTGCACTGTGCCGCGCTGGCAATGGTCGGCGCGGCGCAGCATATATATAAGGTGCGCGTGCGACAAGGTTGCCGCCCCTGCGCCGCAGAATAGGGCGGAGAGGTCGCAGCCGTGGCTCGCCGCGCTCCCGGTCTGGAAGAAAACTACGGCAGACGCTCCCAATAGCAAGTAGCCCGCGCCCGCAAGTGCCGCCGCCGCGCGGCGTGTCTTCCCTAAAAGGCGCGAGAAAGGTATCGCCGCAAGTTGTCCCGCCGCCAATAGGGCGTATGCCTCGGCGGTGGTGTCCGCTGCCGCGTAGCAGCCGAGGGCTGCCGGCGCGGCGGCGAGCGTGAGGAAGAAAGGAGCGAGCGAGGGGAGAAAGAAACGGTCGAGCGAAAACAGCGGAGTACGCACCGGAGCTTTCACCGGTATTTGCGTCTGCGCCACAAGCAGGAAAGCCAGTGCTGCCGGCACGAGTGTGAAGCCCACGCCTTGCGCCGTGGGCAGCAGCTTGCTTGCGAGCGTGCCTGAGAGCAAGCCGATGGCAATCGCCGAGCGGCCTGCCCAAGCGTACGCCGCGTCTCCCCGGCTGCGGAGCGGGGAGGGGAGTATGTCGTTTACGAGTGTGGAGCCGAGCGACATTTGCAGCAGACCGTAAGCCGCGCCCTGCAAAAGCAAGAGCGGCAGCACGGCGAAGCCTTTCGGCATTAGAAGCAGCGAAAGCAGGGACACGGCGCACAAAGCCGCAGTGGAGCGCAGGCACACCCCTTTGCGCGAGTACCTTTCAAGCATCCTTGCGCCCGCCGCGCCGGGGAGTGCCATCCCTAAAAAGAACATCGGGAGCAGCCAAGCCGCCGCCGTCCCCTCGCTCCGCGTCGCCATCCACACCCACTGCGGGAGGACGGCGAAGAGCGACAGGTGGACGAGGAAGTTGGCCGCGCAAAGGCAGACGAAGCGCGGGCTTCCGAGCGAGGTGTGCAGGGGCTGTGGCATGGCGCTTGCTTAGTAGCTCTCCTCCTCTGAGGGGAATGTCCCCTCTTTCACGTCTGAGACGTACTGTCCTATGGCGTCGGTCATTATGGTGTGCAGGTCGGCGTACTGGCGCAGGAACTTGGGCTTGAAACCCTTGTTCTTCCCCAGCATATCGTCTATCACCAACACTTGTCCGTCCGCCATTCCGCCGCCGATGCCTATGATGGGAGCGGCGGAGATATCGACCGCCTTCTTTGTGAGCGCGGCAGGAATCTTCTCCACTACTATCGCGCAGCAGCCAGCGTCAGAGAGCAGCTTCACGTCTGAAAGCAGTTTCTCCGCCTCGGCGGCCTCTTTCGCGCGAAGCCCGTATCCGCCAAACTGGTTTACGCTCTGCGGTGTCAGTCCCAGATGTCCGCAGACGGGGATGCCTGCCGCTATGATGCGCCTTACGGTCTCTATGATTTCCGCGCCGCCTTCCAGCTTCACGCCGTCACATCCTGTCTCCTTCATTATGCGCACAGCCGCGTGCACACCGTCTTCGGGGCACACTTGGTATGACCCGAAAGGCATGTCGCACACCACGAAGGCACGCTTAGCCGCCCGCGCCACCGCCCGGGCGTGGAAAATCATCTCGTCCACGGTTATGGGGAGCGTGGTGGCGTATCCGTGCATCACGTTTGCGGCGCTGTCGCCAATAAGTATCATGTCCACGCCCGCGCCGTCTACGATGGCGGCGGTGGTGTAGTCATAAGCCGTGAGCATGGCTATTCGCTTGCCGGCGGCTTTCATTTCGCGCAGGCGGTTGGTGGTTACCTTGCGCGTGTCCTCTACGATGTATTGTGACATGGTCTTTGGATGTTTTTCTGAAAAATATTTCTCTGCCCCTTGCCTGCGGCGTGCTTAGTGCTGGGAGCGTTTCGCGTGCTTTTCTGTCCCTAACAAATCTTCGATTGTCGCTCCCTCAAAGTCTGCTATCACTCTGTCGCTGAGCGGAGATATGGCCTCTGGCGGCAGTGTCGTGGAAAGTCCCACCACGGACGCTCCGCTTTCCCACGCGGCTAAGAGTCCGTTTGCCGAGTCCTCAAACACTACGCACTCTTCGGGTGGCACGCCAAGTTCGCTTGCGGCGTGGAGGTAACAGTCCGGCGCGGGCTTGGAGCGCGTAGCGTCTTCGGCGGTGAATATACGCGTGAAGAGCGAGGCAAAGCCGGGGAGCTTGCGGCTTATGCACGCCATTTTTTGCTTGTTGGAGCTTGTCACTACCGCCGTAGGCACGCCCGCGCTGCGCAGAGCTTGGACGAAACGCTCCGCGCCGGCTATCCAGCGGAAGTCCATTTCGCTCTCGAAGCGCTCCAACGCCGCCTTTATCTCCTCTTGCCGCGCGGTGTCGCCGGCGAAATGGTCGGCGAAGATTTGCGTAAGCGAGTTGCCTTTGATGTCTTGGGCGAAAGTGGGATTTGCGGGCTTGTATTTCCGTCCCGCCTCTTTCCAGAAGTGCGTGTAAAGCGTCTCGGTGTCAAGAAGCACGCCGTCGAGGTCGAAAAGCGCGGCGCGCGCGGTCAAGTCTCTTTCCATTTGTTTAGCGTGAAAGCGCGTCTGCCGCTCTTTCGGGCGTGCCGCGTGGGGCGGGGGAGCGCGTTTTCGGGTGCAAAATTATACCATTGCGCCGTCCGCGCCAAACCGTGTGCGTCTTTTCGCGTTTGGCCGGGTCACAAGCCCGCTTCCTTTTCGAGGCGCAATATTTCGTCGCGCAGCTGTGCCGCAGTGACGAAATCGAACTTCGCCGCCGCCGCCTTCATCTGCCGTCTGAGCCGTTCCACGCGCTTTTCCACCGGCTCGTCCGCCGCTCCGCCGTAGACGGGAGCCGCTTCTGCCGCCGTGGCGGGTGCAAAGTCTTTGCTCTCGGCGTATCCGGCGGCTTTGCGGCGTTCGTCTTTCGCTTTGGAAAGAGCAACCAACTCGTTGTCCTCCACGGCTTTCACGATGGGGCGCGGCGTGATGTTATGCTCGGTGTTATAGGCAATTTGCTTCATGCGCCGGCGCTCAGTCTCGTCAATGGTTGCCTGCATCGATGCGGTAATTTGCTTGGCGTACATAATTACCCTTCCGTTGACGTTTCGGGCTGCGCGTCCGGCGGTCTGCGTCAGCGAGCGGTTGGAGCGCAGGAATCCCTCCTTGTCTGCGTCAAGTATTGCCACGAGGGCCACTTCGGGCAGGTCGAGTCCCTCGCGCAGGAGGTTGACGCCTACGAGCACGGTGTAGATGCCGCGGCGCAGGTCCTGCATAATCTGCACGCGCTCCAGGGTGTCTACGTCGCTGTGGATGTAGGCCGTAGAGACGCCGTTGTGCAAAAGGTACTCGGTCAGCTCCTCCGCCATGCGCTTCGTAAGGGTAGTGACAAGCACGCGCTCGTCGCGCTCCGAGGCGCGTTGGATCTCCTCCATGAGGTCGTCGACGGGGTAGTCTGTGTCGCGCACCTCTATGGGCGGGTCGAGCAGCCCCGTGGGCCGTATCACCTGGTCTACCACCACGCCGCCGCTCTCGGCGAGCTCGTACTCGGCGGGCGTTGCGCTGATGTAGATGACCTGTTTTGCCATCTCCTTGAACTCTTCAAAGCGCAGCGGGCGGTTGTCGAGCGCGGCGGGGAGGCGGAAGCCGTAGTCTACAAGCGAGACTTTCCGCGAGCGGTCGCCGCCGTACATGGCGCGTATCTGGGGAATGGTGACGTGGCTCTCGTCTATGACGATGAGAAAGTCATCCGGGAAGAAGTCGAGCAGGCAGTAAGGGCGCGTGCCCGGGGCCCGGCCGTCGAAGTAGCGGGAGTAGTTTTCGATGCCCGAGCAGTGTCCCAGCTCGCGTATCATCTCTATGTCGTACTCCACTCTCTCTTTCAGGCGCTTCGCTTCGAATGTCTTGCCTTCCTCTTGCAGCTCGGCCACGCGTGCGGTGAGGTCGTCCTGTATCTGGCGTATCGCCGCCTCCTGCGTCTCCTTGGAGGTGAGGAAAAGGTTGGCGGGGTAGACGCGGTACTCGTCGAAGACGGCCATCCGCGTGCCGCTGACGGCGTCCACTTGCTCGATGCTCTCCACCTCGTCGCCCCAGAAGCAGACGCGTATCACCTCCTCGGCGTAAGCGAGGAAAATGTCCACCGTGTCGCCGCGCACGCGGAAGCTTCCGGTCTTCGGCGCGGCGTCGTTGCGGGTGTAGAGGCTGGAGACGAGCCTTTGCAGCAGCGTGCCCTGCGCGAGGGTCATCCCGACCCTCAGGTCTATCACGTTCTCGTAGAACGCGGCGGGGTTGCCCATTCCGTAAATGCACGAGACGGACGAAACCACCACCACGTCGTTGCGCCCGCTGAGCAAGGCGGACGTGGCGGCGAGCCGCAGGCGGTCGATGTCCTCGTTGATGGCGAGGTCCTTTTCTATATAAGTGTCTGTGGAGGCGATGTAAGCCTCGGGCTGGTAGTAGTCGTAGTAGGAGACGTAGTACTCCACGGCGTTCTCGGGGAAGAAGCCCTTGAACTCCGTGTAGAGCTGCGCCGCGAGCGTCTTGTTGTGGCTCAGGATGAGCGTGGGCTTGTTGAGCTTCGCTATGACGTTGGCTACGGTGAAAGTCTTTCCCGACCCCGTCACGCCGAGCAGCACTTGCGCCGGCTCGCCGGCAAGGCAGCCCTCGGAGAGCTGGCGTATCGCCTCGGGCTGGTCGCCTGTGGGGGAGTAGGGGGAATGGAGAATGAATTTGTTCACGCTTAGCGTCTTAGAACGGATTATATAAAAAACGCCTGCAACTCCGGTAGCTCAGCACATCACGACGCGGTCGCCCAGCACTTGGGCAAGCCTGCGGTCGACGGCGCTAAGCTCCATGTACTCGCGCATCACTTGCTCGGCGCGTGCGCGGTCTTTTGCCACGGCGGGGTCGCGCATGTCGGCGAGTAGCTGCTTGAGGCGGCTTTTCACGACGGCGTGCTTGAAGTCGTGCAGCAGGCGTGGCACTATTTCGTCAAGGCGGTAGCGCTCTTCCACGTACTGCTCGCGCTGGCGGGTGCTCAGCACGAAGGCGTCCTCGCCAAGCTCTGCGGCCAGGCGGCTCACGTCGCCGTCGGGGTGGGCGGAGAAGTAGGGCAGGGACTTCCATTCGGGCGCGGCGCATTGCTCCACGGCCTCGGCAAGCACGCGGCGGCAGAGCGGCGAGTGCAGCTCGAGCCCGTCGGCTTCGAGGTCGGCGGCGATGTAACGCGCCACGGGCAGCGTGGCGGGCGGCGTGTCGTTTTCCTCTTCCGTCCCCTCTTCCGCCTCTTCGTCCGGCAGGTTGACGGGAAGCTCTCCGTAGCGCAGCACAAGGGAGATGAGCTGCCGCTCCTCGGCCTCCACGCCGTCGGTGGGCAGGGCGGCGGGGGCGGGCTCGGGCGCGGCGTTCTCCTCGGGCTTTTCTCCGGGTTTTGTGCCGTATTTCCGCTCGCGGTGCAGCTTGTTTATCTCGTTGACGATAAGCGTCTCGGTGACGGAGAGCAGGGTTGCGCACTCGTGTATGTAGACCTGGCGCACCACTTGGTCGGGGATGACGGACACGCTGCGCACCACGCTCGTCACGAGCTCGGCGCGCTTGATGGGGTCGCCTTTCGCCTCTTCGAGAAGCAGCCCCGCCTTGAACTTAATAAAGTCCGTCTGGTGGCTGTCAATATAGCTCTGAAACTCCTCCGCCGTGTGCTTGCGGGCGAAACTGTCCGGGTCGTCGCCGTCGGGCAGCAGCAGCACTTTCACGTTAAGCCCCTCGGCAAGCAGCATATCTATGCCTCGCAGACTCGCCTTGATGCCGGCGCTGTCGCCGTCGTAAAGCACGGTGATGTTGCTTGTGAAGCGGTGCAGCAGGTGTATCTGCCCCTCGGTGAGGGACGTGCCGGAGGAGGCAACCACGTTTTCCACGCCGCTCTGGTGCATGGATATCACGTCGGTATATCCCTCGACGAGGTAACAGCAATCCTTGCGTATGATGGCCGACTTGGCGAGGAAAAGGCCGTATAGCTCGTGGCTTTTGCTGTATATGGCGCTTTCGGGGGAATTGACGTACTTGGCGAGCTTCTTGTCGCTGCCCAGTATGCGCCCGCCGAAGGCCACCACGCGCCCGGAGACGGTGTGCACGGGGAATATCACACGCCCTCGGTAGCGGTCGCAAAGCCGGCCGTCTTCGGTTTTGTAGCAAAGCCCGGTCTTTATGAGATACTCCTCAGTGTATCCCGCCGCGAGGGCTTTGGAAGACAGTGCGTCGCGCTCGTCGGGCGAGAAGCCGAGCTGGAACTTCTTTATCGTGTCGTCGCGGAAGCCGCGCGAGCGGAAGTAGGCCAGTCCCTTTGCCACGCCGTCCACGGTGTTGTGCAGTATGTCCTGAAAGTAGCCCCGCGCCCAGTCGTTCACCACAAACATGCTCTCGCGCTCGCTTTCGGCGCGGCGCTCGTCGTCGGTCAGCTCTTTCTCGCGCACCTCAATGCCGTACTTGCGCCCGAGCCACTTTATGGCCTCGGGGTAAGTGAGCTGCTCAATCTCCATAAGGAAGTGCACGGCGTTGCCGCCCTTTCCGCAGGAGAAGCATTTGCAGGTCTGGCGTGCGGGGGAGACGCTGAAGCTCGGCGTCTTCTCGTTGTGGAACGGGCAGAGGCCCTTGTAGTTGGCTCCCGAGCGTTTGAGGGTGACAAACTCTCCCACCACGTCTACAATGTCCGTGGCGTCCATCACTCTTTGTATGGTAGCTCTGTCTATCATCCCTTTGCCTTTTTCTCTTCCGCCCAAGCGCCGCTGCCCGTAAATATGGGCGGACGCGCCGCGCGTTGGGGCGGAATGCAAAGTTAGCGCAAAATACTTTTTCGCGCAACGCCGCCCAATGTCTCGCGTCCTTGCTACGTTTTCGCGGCTCGCGGCTCAGCGTCCTCAAAGCCGTTTCCGTCCGCCGCGAAAGAGCGGAAAAGTGTTCTATTTTTCCTTTCCCGCTTTGGTAAATAGTGTTAATGGCGATTTGGAAAACGGAGAAAAATGTATTATCTTTGCGTAGTGAAAAGAGAGGATATGCACACCGTGCGTATCCTCTCTTTTGCTATGTTGACTATCAGCGACTTACGCGGCTCTTATATGTACATGTAGCGCCGCCGGGGTGTACATGTAGGAAAAACTCCAAGTATTCCCGTCGCTCCAGAGCCTATTCCCGTGGCTGGAGGGCCTATATCTGTGCCTCGGAAGTGCCTTTCTGCAACCGCCATCCCTATGTCTTTTAGTTAAACTTACATAAAAATGCACCTTGCGAACGGCTCGCTCAAGTGTCCTTTTTTTCCTCTTCTGTCAGGCTATATTTAAGGCTCGCGACAGCGTGTTTTGAGGGGAATTTGTTCAGCGAAGTTATGGCTCCCCAAAAGGCTTATAGGTCAAATTGCAGTATGGGATAGCCTCACTTCCCCGATGCAGACAGGCTTTTCCCGAGTTTGAATGCTTTCAAACGTCAAATCAGTGGTTTTTACCTATAAGCCCGAATTTTCCTTTGCCTTATCCCTGTGGCGCGGCGTTGGCGGCGGGGCGCAGCAGGATGGCAAACGTGGTGCCCTCGCCCGGTTCGCTGCGCTTCACGAAAATGCGGCCGTGGTGGTACTCCTCTATGATGCGCTTGGCGAGCGACAGCCCCAGGCCCCAGCCGCGCTTTTTCGTGGTGAAGCCCGGGCGGAAAACGCTTTTGAAGTGCTTGTGCGCGATGCCTTTCCCCGTGTCCGTCACTTCCACGCACACGCCGCCCTGCCGTCCCTGCGGGTAGAGCGTGACGGTGATGGTCCCCGCGCCCTCCATCGCGTCGACGGCGTTTTTGCAGAGGTTTTCTATGACCCACTCAAAGAGCGGCGCGTTGATGTCCGCAGGGAGCGGCTCTTCGGGGGCGTGCACCGAGGTGGCCACCTTGCGCGAGGTGCGGCGGTCGAAGTATTCTACCACGCGCTCCACTGAGGCGCGTATGTCCTCGCGCCGTAGCTCGGGCGCGGAGCCTATTTTCGAGAAACGGTCCGCCACAAGCTGCAGGCGGCGGATGTCTTTGTCCATCTCGAGAAGCAGGGAGTCGTCCGGGTAGGTCTCTTTCAGCACCTCGCTCCATGCCATCAGTGACGAGATGGGCGTGCCGAGCTGGTGCGCCGTCTCTCTCGAAAGGCCCACCCATACGCGGTTTTGCTCCGCCCGCTTGAAGGCGAGCAAGGCAAAAAGGGCGAGCAGCATGAAGAAGCCCGCCACGCCGAGCTGCACATAGGGGAAAACGGCGAGCCGCCGCAGCATAAGCGACTCGCTGTAGTAGACGTAAATGTAGTCGTGCTTTGACGTGTTCTCCTCTCCGCCGCGCAGGTCCATGCGCATGCAGCGCCCTTGCTCGCGCATCGTTTCCGCTTCCTTTTGCAGCGTGGCGAGGCTGTCCGCGCCGGCGGGGCGTGCGGGCAGGTTGCGCGAGGCGAGGATGTCTCCGCGCGAGTCCGTCACGATGACGGGTATGGTGTTGTTGCTGTTGATGACGCGCAGCACGAGCGAAAGGTCGGTCTCCGCCTCAGCCTCCGTGAGCGAGCGCATAGCCTCCGCCCACACTTCCATTTTTGATATTTCCTCTTTCGAGAGGTCCTGCGTGAGCCGGTGGGACGTGTACAGCGAGCCGAGGGCTATCGCCAAGGCGGCGACGGCCAGCGCGGTCTTCACTTTCTGTATTTTGTCCGTCCAGTTCATAGACTTGGGGCTTGTGGCGTTTTTCTCTGACAGGGTCAGCCGAGGTCGGCATTGTTGAGGCTCTCAATGTAGTCGAGCACCTCGTCGCGCCCGCGCTTGTCGCTGCTGCTTGTGACGAAGTGCGGCGGCAGCTCTTCCCACTCCTCGCGCAGCTTGTCAAGGAAGACGGCGACGTTGCGGGCGAGGACGGTGCGCGTGGACTTGTCCGCCTTGGTGAATATGATGCTGAAAGGCACGCCGTTTTCTCCAAGGAAGCGGATGAAGTCGAGGTCGATGGGCTGGGGCGGCAGGCGCGAGTCGATAAGCACGAAGAGCGTGGTGAGCTGGTGGCGGTCCAGCACGTAATGGCGTATGAGCTGCCGCAGCTTCTCCTGGTCGCTCTTGCTTCGCTTTGCGTATCCGTAGCCGGGGAGGTCGACGATGTGCCAGTCCTTGTTGATGAGGAAATGGTTGATGAGCATCGTCTTTCCCGGCGTTGCCGAGGTCATTGCCAGCCCGTTGCGGCCGGTGAGCATATTGATGAGGCTGCTTTTGCCTACGTTGCTGCGTCCGATGAACGCGTACTCGCGGCGCACGTTGTCGGGACACTTGTCCGCACGGCTGTTGCTTATCACAAACTCTGCGCTGTTGACAATCATAAGGGTCTTTCTTTGTGTATAATGTGCAAAAATAGCTCCCTAAGCCCTAATGCCCCAAGCCGCCCGCCTTTTTAGTGACCTCAAAACGCGGGGAAAGCCGGCGGAGGTCGTCGCTCCGCCGGCTTTCTGGGCAAAAGTATAGGGTCTTTTAGGTAAGGTGTCTCTATTTGTTCACGATGGTGAGCGACATGGGCGTGTATTTGCCGGGCTCCATAGTGAAGATGGTGGTCTGCGGATAGGCGGTGTCGGAAGTGTAGGCGTTTGAGGAGTTTTTCACAAGCTTTCCGAAGAGGACGAAACAGCCGTCCACGCACTCGGCGTAGTGGTCAATCTTTTCCAAGACGGACGACTGCAGCATTTCCCGCTTTCCCGTGCTGACGCTGCGGCGGTAGAGCACGGTGTGCCGCCCGTTGTCGTTGCGCCACGTATACATATAGTCGCCGTCGATGCCGAGGGGCGTTTCGTTTCCAAGGTCAAACTGCGTCAGCGTCCCGTCTTCGTTGAGCCGCCACGCTTTTGTCTTGCTGTCCGAGCTGGCGGTGGTGTAGAGCCAAAGCGAGCCGTCGGCGGCGTGTGTGTGGTACACGTTGGCGGTGTCGAGGCTGAGACCGTGAGAGAGGGTTTTGCTGAGCGTGACTTTGTTTCCCGTCATTGTGTAAACCCTTACACTCGCGCCGTCCACTACGTAGGCCAGCCCGTTGCGGTACGCCGCGCCGACGGGCGTGCCGCCGCTTCCGCCGCAAGCCGTCCATTTGCCGCTTTCAAGCAGGTAAAAGCCGGTGCGCACTACGACGCAGGGCGTGCCGTTATAGTCAAAGCCCGAGCCGTACGTGCTGGCGGTGGCGGGGAGGGAGGGCAGGGAGGCGAGCGTCTTGGTGGCGGGGTCGTAGGTCTTCATCAGGCGCGACAGTGTGCGCTTTTCGTTGGCACCCGGACCGGAGTAGCCGCTAAATGTTTTCTTCCAGTACGACTCAGAGCCGCCGCCGAAGTAGAGTTTCCCGTTTGAGGCGAAATGAATGCCGCCGTCAGTCGCAAGCGAAAGGTTTTCCTGCGCTTTCTTAAAGAAGGGAGTCTGCCGTGCGTATAGGCGGTTAACCGCTGCGCCGGTCTCCTGGCTGCCCACGTAGAAGTCCGCCACAAGCTCGCCGCTCTCGTTGAATTTAAGGTACAGCGGCACGGCCGTCTCCTGCCCTTGCGTCACTTTGGGGTAGTAGGCAAACTGCGAGCCGCCCGTCATTATTTGGAATTCCACCCCGTCAGTTGGCGAGTTGAGGCTTGTGCCGGCGGAGCTGCCGTTGGTCACGTCCACGCGCACGGTCATCAGCGTGCTGTCAAAAGCCGCTCCCGTGAGCACGAGGTCGGTGTTGGGCTGTGTGTAGGGCGGTTGCTCCACGCGTATCTGGTTTCCCTGCGGCTGAGCTACGGGCGTGTCGGTGTCGGGCAGGGTGGGAGAGGCGCCCGCGCTGTCGCTTGGCGTGGGCGTGTCGGGGCGGGGCGGCGTGGTGACGGTTGTGTCAGCCGGCGTGTAGCCGGAAGTGTCGGAGAAAGCGGTGTGCGTGCGGCGGCGCATGGCTTTTGCGGCGGCTGCGTCCGTGGCGAAAGTGATTGTGGCGTAGCGCGTTTTGCCTGTGAGGTTTCGCGCCGCCACTATCTCTACTTGCTCGCCGCCCGTGCCGCCCATGCGTGAGAGCTGGCACCAGGGCGCGTCGCTTTGCGCCGTCCATTGCGTGGAGAGGGGTACGGTAAGGCGTGCCTCGCTGCCTTCCGCGCCGAGCGAAACCGTTTCTGCTTGTCCGGAAGTGACCACGCCGTTGGTGACACAGTCCTGTGTGTCGTCGTCTGTGCAGGAGGAAAGCTGCACGCAGCATAGCGGCAGAGCCAGCAATAGGGGGATAATAGTGTTTCTCATGGCTGTATGTATGTTTGCGGTTAGTCAATTGCTTGCGCAAACGTACATAGACCCGCGCCGCGCCCGGTGTCAAAGCGTAAACCTTTGGTGTCATCGGGTAAAAACGCCCTTTCTTCGGCTTCTTTTTACGCGGGGAAACGGAGCGGGAGGCGGTTTCCTTCCGCTTGGGCATGCGCCGTTGTTTTGGGAAAACAGCCTGCATAGGGCAAAGTCGTTTTCCCTTGAAAAAGTCAGGCTCTTTCGCCGTCAGAGGTCTGTGTGCGGAACTTTTGCGGACTGTCCCCGTTGTGCGCGGCGGCGAAAGCGCGGCGGAAAGTGGAGAGGCTGTTGAAGCCGGAGAGCGAGGCGACGGCGTCGAGCGGGTAGTCCGTGCCACGCAAAAGACTTTCGGCGTGGGCGAGCCGGTAGTTGTTCACAAAGTCGTAGAAGGTGGCGTGCAGGCGCGTATTGAGATAACGGCTGAGATAGGTGCGGTTGGTGCCGAGGCGTAAGGCGAGGTCCTGCAGGCGCAGGCGCGGCTCGAGATATGCTTTCTCTTCTTCAAAGAGCTTCCTGAGTTTTTCCTCAATCAGCGCGAAGGCTTCGTCGGGGGACGCGCCCTCTGGCGTTGCGTCCGTTTCGGCGTGCGCTTCGCTTGTTTCCGCTTTTCCGCGCTCCGCGCTCCGTCTCGCGCAGTCTGCGGCGGGGGCGTTGTCGCGCACGGCGCTGATGACAATCTCCTGTTTGTAAATGAAACGGCAAACGGCCATCCAGCCCGCAAGAGAGAGGACGAGGTAGGCGAGTATAGTCTGCGCGGAAGGGCGCACGCAGTCGGCGAGCCAAAGCAGGAGAATGAGGAAATAGAGCGCGGTCACGCCGCGAAGCCAATGGAGGTTGATGTCCTCCTCGTACGAGTACTCGTCCCTGAGCCGCTTGTGGTAGCGCGGAAGCTCGGTCCACATCCAGACGAAACACGCCACGCCGTAAGCGGCGGCGAGGGCGGAGAGCGCGTAATATATCCACTCTTGACTGAAAGCGGCATAGAGCGCGGGCAAAAGCAGAAAGGGCAGCTCCGCCCAAGCCATCGCCCTCAATTTGAGCCAACCGGGGCGGCAGAGCTCGGCGAGGATGAAGCCGTATACGGGGACTGCCACAAAGTCTGTGCAGCCCACGAGCCGCGAGACCGCGCCGCCGGGCTGCCGGCAGAACGTGTCGATGAAGAAAAGGTCTTTGACGTACTGCGCCACGAATATTGCCATCAGCACGGCAAGCATCCGCTTCACACGTCCGTGCGAGCGAAACCAGAATAGCCACGCCATCAGGGCGAAGTACATTATCTCCATCCCGTAGAGCAGGTATATCCATTTTTCTGTAGCGGTGTCTATCATTGCTTGTCGTGCTTTTCGGTAAAGATGTGACCTTTCCGCGCCTCACTTTTCATAGGCGATGCCCTCTTGCCATAGGGGACACGCCTTCTTCGCGTGGGCCGTATGCCCTCTTCACATAGGTCGCACGCCCTCTTCGCGTAGGTTGCACGCTCTCTTCGTATAGGTCGTGGCTTCTTCCCATAGGTCGCGCCCTCTTCGCGTAGGTTGCACGCCCTCTTGCCATAGTTAGCATGCCCTCTCCGCATAGTTCGCGGCTTCTTCTCATAGGCTGCGGCCTCTTGCCATGGGGCGCGGCGGCTGTGTTGCCCGGCTTTATAAAGAAAAAGGCGCGGTCGGCGTTTCCCGCCAATCGTGCCTCGTCTGTCTTTGCGTATTGTACACTCTCAGGGGTTCGAACCCTGGACCCACTGATTAAGAGTCAGTTGCTCTA
>CAVFVD010000007.1:0-94341 GCA_963625935.1 uncultured Oscillospiraceae bacterium
AAAATGACCCATAGAGACATACCACGAAAAAATACCACGCAATTTGACCCATAGACCTGCTTTTTCGCATATCGGAGCGTAGCTATGGAAGTAAGCGACGAGACGTGCTGGTGTACCGCCGCGTAGCCGCTGTGCGTGCGGAAGAAGCCGTCCAACGCGCGGTTGTAGGCCTTGAAGCCTTTGTTGCGCGGCGGGATGTGGTATATCCGCGCCCCCATCGCTGCCGCCTCCTCTTCGTAGCCTCCGCTTGCGTCCTGCGTCAGGAGAAAGTCAAACTGAACTCGTTGGCGCTCTTTCCTGTCCTTGAAGCAATTTCCGACAGTTTGTTTGCTCCGTTGCCTATGACAGAAAGCAAAGTCGCCGTTTGCACGGTGTCCCGCATATCGTCACGCAGCAAGCGCTGCGGCTCCTCGGCTAAAATGCCCTGCGTGTCAAGCAACAAATTTCTTATAGCCTCATCGAGCGTTACATAATCCCTGCGAAGTTCCCAATATCTTGGGATGCCGCCCCAGACGGCATACTCTCTCACGGCCTGCTCTGCGTCACAGCCAAGCGCCTCCATTATATAGCGTGCCGGTATGGGTGCTAACTTTATCACTTCGTCGGCGAGACCGTAGAGCGGCGACTTTTTGTCGAACACGCAGTTATACATAAGCTGCTGCGAAGACCCGCACAAAATCAAGTCGAATTTGAGGATTCGCAAGTTAAGCAGCTTTTGCAGCACCGATGGAAGCGAAGGGCAGCTTTTCACCATATAGGGGAACTCGTCCCAGCATACGGTCAGCCTTTCGCCAATCTGGCTGTTCATCGCCCTAAGCAAGGTCTCCCAGTCGGGGTACTTCACTTTTTCGAATCCCTCTATGCGACCCGCCACCATATTGGCAAACAACTGCCGCTGGTTTTGCTCGGAGGTCTGGTCGCTTAGGAAGTACAAGTCTCTGTCCTGACGCAGTACGTGCTTCAGGAGGGTGGACTTGCCTATGCGCCGCCTTCCGTACACCACCAAAAACTGGCTGTCGGGTCGGGCTAACGCCGCCACGAGCCGGCTCTTGTCGTTATCTCTGTCTACGAAGTTGCTTAGAATCATAGCTTTTAGGATTATCTTTCACAAAGATAATCTTTCTCAAAGATATTTCCGGGCAGGGTGTTTTTTGTTGCGGTTTTAGGGGAGGCAAAGGGGCAAAGCAATCACGCCTGGCCGCTTTCCGGACGGACACGGATTGGCGCGGAAAAGACTTTACGCCTTTCCGCCGTAATACTTCGCGTACCACTGGGCAAAGCGGCGCAGGCCGTCGCGCAGGGGCGTGGAGGGCTTGAAGCCGAAGTCGCGCTCCAAGGGAGCTGTGTCGGCGTAGGTCACCGGCACGTCGCCGGGCTGCATGGGCACAAGCTCTTTGTGCGCCTCGAAGTCGTAGCCCTCTGGCAGGACGCCCGCGCGGACAAGCTCCTCTTGCAGTATGGTGACAAAGTCGAGGAGGTTTTCGGGCGCGTTGTTGCCTATGTTGTACACCTTGTAAGGCGGCACGGGCAGCCCGTCCTCGCCGGTGCGCTTCTCCGGGGCGTGCTGCATGACGCGCACAACGCCCTCAACGATGTCGTCCACGTAGGTGAAGTCGCGCTTGCAGTGCCCGTAGTTGAAAATCTTTATCGTCTCGCCGCGCACCAGCTTGTCCGTAAAGCCGAAGTAAGCCATGTCGGGCCGCCCCGCCGGGCCGTAAACGGTGAAGAAGCGCAGGCCCGTGGAGGGGATGTTGTAGAGCTTCGCGTAGGCGTGCGCCATCAGCTCGTTGCTCTTCTTTGTCGCCGCGTAGAGGCTTACGGGGTTGTCCACCTTGTCGTCTGTGGAGTACGGCACCTTCTTGTTGCTGCCGTAGACCGAAGACGAGGAGGCGTAGACGAGATGCTCCACCTCGTGGCGGCGGCAAGCCTCGAGCAGATTGTAAAAGCCTATGAGGTTGCTCTCAATATATGCGTCGGGGTTGGTGATGCTGTACCGCACGCCCGCTTGGGCGGCGAGGTTCACTACGACGGACACTTTCTCCTCGCAGAATATCCGCTCCACCGCCGTCCTGTCGGCTATGGAGGCGCGGACAAACGTCCAGTCGCCGCCAAGCCGCCCTATCTCCTCCAGCCGCGCTTGCTTTATGCGCACGTCGTAGTAGTCGGTGAGCGAGTCTATGCCTATTATCCTCACACCCGCCACGTCGCGGAAGAGGCGCTTCACGAGGTTGCTGCCGATGAAGCCGGCGGCACCCGTCACGAGTATTGTTTTGCCTTCAAGGCTCACGTTAGGCTGCAGCATGGGTCAGTCTCTTCTGAATATGTCGCGCGTGTACACTTTCTCCGCCACGTCTTTCAGGCTGTCGTCAAAGCGGTTGGCGATGATAGCCTTGCTCTGCGCCTTGAAAGCGGCAAGGTCGTTCACCACACGGCTGCCGAAGAAAGTAGCCCCATCCTCGAGCGTGGGCTCGTAGACTATTACCTCCGCGCCCTTGGCCTTGATGCGTTTCATGATGCCCTGTATGGCACTTTGGCGGAAGTTGTCGGAGTTGGACTTCATCGTGAGGCGGTACACGCCTATTACGCACGTGTGCTCGCGCCCAGCGTCCCACTGCCCGTTCTCGGCGTAGTAGCCCGCCTTGCGCAGCACGGCGTCGGCTATGTAGTCCTTGCGCGTGCGGTTGCTTTCCACGATGGCCGACATCATGTTTTGCGGCACGTCCTGATAGTTGGCAAGGAGCTGCTTGGTATCTTTGGGGAGGCAGTAGCCGCCGTAGCCGAAGGAGGGATTGTTGTAGTGCGTGCCGATGCGGGGGTCGAGCCCCACGCCCTCTATGATGGCGCGGCTGTCGAGCCCTTTCATTTCGGCGTAGGTGTCGAGCTCGTTGAAATAGCTCACGCGCAGGGCGAGGTAGGTGTTGGCGAAGAGCTTCACGGCCTCCGCCTCCTTCATGCCC
The DNA here is from genome assembly GCA_963625935.1 of uncultured Oscillospiraceae bacterium. Classification (GTDB taxonomy): domain Bacteria; phylum Bacteroidota; class Bacteroidia; order Bacteroidales; family Bacteroidaceae; genus Alloprevotella. Next base: position 2,958 of record CAVFVD010000007.1, read on the forward strand.
ATAAAGAGCGTGGCGATGTCCTCCTTGCGCGCGCCCTCTTTCAAGAGCGCGGCGAAAGTCTCCGCCGCCGCACGCAGCTTCTCCACGTCCGCCACTGCCTCTATCGCCGCGTTTTCCGCCTCCATCCCGGGCTTGTCCACAATCTTCGGGTAGCCCACGATGATGCGGCTGGGATAGAGGTTGTCGTAAAGGGCTTTGCTTTCGCGCAGAAACTCGGGCGAGAAGAGCAGGTTGAGCCGCTTCACGCCGCGCTGCGCGTATTTGAGGTAAAGGCTGCGGGTATAGCCCACGGGTATGGTGGACTTTATCACCATCACCGCCTCGGGGTTTGCCTTGATCACGAGGTCTATCACCTCTTCCACGTGGCTCGTGTCGAAGTAGTTCTTTACGGGGTCGTAGTTAGTGGGCGCGGCTATGACGACGAAGTCGGCGGCCGCATACGCCGCCTTTCCGTCCAGCGTCGCCACGAGCGTGCCCTTTCCGTCCGCGGGCGCGGCGGCTGCCTCCTCGCCCACTCGGGGGAGGATGTCGGGGCTGGAGAGAAACTTCTCTATGTACTCGTCCTGTATGGGGGAGACGCGCCTGTTTAGTTTCTCCACCTTTTCGGCTATCACGTCCACGGCCGTCACGTGGTGGTGCTGCGCCAGGAGCGTGGCGATGCTAAGTCCCACGTAGCCTGTCCCGGCCACGGCTATTTTGATGTCCTTGAAATCAGTCATATTTCTCTGATTTTCTTGTCGTGCGAAAGGGGCAAACCGCCCTCTCCTTTGTTATTCTTGGAAAAATCCGCGTCTGAAGCGCCGCCCATCGCGCCCCATTTCACGGCAAGCGCAGCGCGCCGCCCGCGAGCCGCACGCCCGCCACGGAAAGGCGGCGGTACTGCGGCGAGGTTTTGGCTATCGCCACTTTTCCGGAAGCCACCCAATGCAGCAGGCCGTCTGCCCACAGCTCGCACAAGGGCTTGCCAGTTTCGCGCAGCCACAGCCTCAGCCGCCGGGCTTTGTTTATGACTTCCGCCACATTGCTTGTGCTGGCAGGATGCACCTCTACGAAATACGCCCCCGCGCCGTAGCCTATGGCGAAATCCCATCTGGCCTCCTCGGGGTATAGCTTTTTCGTGGCGCGGTCTATGTCCACGCTTCCCGTAAGGAGCTTGGTGTCGGCGGCGCACACGCGAGAGGAGTCTTTCCCCATTGCGCGCAGCCCCATACAGTAGGCGTGGCTTATTTGCGGAATGGCCTTGACGGCTTCCTCAAAGATGTTGCTTGGCGCAGTGCCTATGTCGTTTCTACGGTCTGCTATACATATAGGGCGGTTCTATATATTTGTTTTGTTTGGCTTCGGAGCTATTTTGACTAATTATGGTGGTATTTTACAGAACAACCCTTTCTCTATAGTATTTTCCTACCACATCGGAGGCTTTCTCGGAGAAAGACGAAATGCCGCCCCAGTCCGCCTCGAGGCGGTCAAGCGCGCCAACGTCAAGCGACGATATGTCGCGCGTCGTCACGCCGTCCGCGCCGGGAGAAAAATAATGCGTGCGCACGTCTTTTCCATATATTCCGCCGAAAAGCTCCGCAGCCGCGCCGCCCGGCTCTATGCCGAATAGCTCGCACATAGCAGTCTTGAAGTTCGAGGCATTCAGCCCACCGAGCGTCTGCACGACCCAGGCAAACTCAAGCACCGTCGCCGAATGGGTGGAAACGACTACTTTGTAGCCGCCGCGCACCAGCTCAGCAATTTCAAGCAGCACGGTCTCCACAGCCCGCGGGTGCAGCCCCATCTCAGGCTCTTCAATGACCACGCACTTGTAGTTGCGCTTGTCTATGACGGAGGTCTGCGGACCGGAAAGGAAAAACAAGGCAAGCAGCAGGGGCATAAACTCTTTCTGCCCCGCGCTCCAAGCCATAAAAGGCAGCCTCGTCCCGCCCACGTCCAATTTCATTTTGCGCTGCCCGCCGCTTTGGTCCATCACGACACTTGCGCCGTGGAAGACGGACGCATCGATGGAGCTGCTCACAGCCTCAGCCAAACGCCCGCGCATGGGGAACAGCACGTCGGGGTTGCCCAATCCGCCCTGCAGGAAGAGGCGCAGCGACTCGCTGAACTTGCGCAGGACGAAAGGGACGGAGCTGTCAAACTCCATAAAGTTTTTGGGCCGCCCGTCGGACATACTCAATATGCGCTGGGCGGGGACATAAAACACCGACTCGCCGGCGCCGTCCTCCACGCCCCCGCCTCGAAACAGCGCGTCAGCGTCATAACGGACGCCGTCAAGCTCTACGAGCGTCTCTTCCCGGAAAAGCAAGCGAAGCCCTTCGCCGAAGTATACGTCAAGCGCAGGCCCGGCATCAGTCTCGGGCAGTATATAGTTGTATTTCCGCAGCAAATCCGCCACGCTGTCCCTGTCGCGGACGAGCTTGAAGAGCTCCAAGAAGAGACTCTTGCCGCTCGCCTGCGGCCCGACCAATATGGTCAGGTCGCCAAACGGGACATCGGCTTCCTTGATAGGGCCGAAATTTCTGACTTTCATCGCTGTCATTCTCTCACCTATAATTAAGTCGGGCTTTCATTCCTCCGACACAAGCAGCAAGCCAGTGGACGGCAAAGCGGGAAACCCCGCGCGGCCGCCCTCGCCTTACTCCTGCGCCGCCGCCCGTACCTCCTCGAAGGCTTCCTTGTGCACGCCGCCGATGGCGACGGCCATACCGCCGAAGTCCACTACGAGGCGGCGGTCCTTGTGTATGCGCACGAGGTAGCCCTCATAGCCCGCAAACGGTCCGGAAAGGACGCGCAGCAGCACATTGCCTTTGGCGTACTGCCCGACGGGTTTCTCAAGCACGCGGAGGCGGGTCGGCTCGACGAGCGACAGACTTATGAAGGGTTGCATCTGCGCGTCGGAGATGACGGCGGGCAGACCCGTCGCGCGGTCGCAGGCGAGATGGCATTGGGGATAGCGCTCGCGCAGGTAGGCCCGCAACTCCTTGCTTGAGCCTTGCAGAAAGACGAGACCGCTTATGGTGGGCTTTTCCTCGCGCTTTACGCCGCCCGCCTCTTTGCGGTAAACCACGCTTCGGTGCACAAAGCAGCGGTGCAGCCCGTCCGCCTCCACGCCTGCGGCAAAACGCTCCACGCTGGCGTGCGGCACTTTGAGGTAGCACCACGCCGTAGGGTCGTCGTACTTTCCCTTGCGGCTTTCCAAGATTCGCGCAGACACACTCTCCCCTCCCCGCGTCCGGCTTTCGCCCGCTGCGGGAAGTGCCTTGCCCTGCGCCAAGCGTCCCTCGCCGGCTCGCATTGCGCCGCCGCAAGAGGTCAATTCTGCTTTCGCCGCAGAGCTTGTAGTGTGGTCCGCCGTACCGTCCGGTTTCATAGCTGCCGCGCTACGCTATATTGTTTTCCGCGCGCCCGCCGCCCTGCGGGGACGCTGCGGCGCGTAAGTGTTTCTTCTTCATGCCTCTGCCCCGCACACGGGGCTTCTACCTTGGCAAAGATAAGCCAAATAACCGCACGCGGGGGGATTTTGCGTTACGTTTTTTCACTTTCGCCGCCCACAATCCCTGCCCGCATGCCCCAAAGCGTGACGCGCGGCGGCGCAAACGCGGCACGTGCCCCGGCTTGCGCCCTCCGCAGACGTTGTGCGGGCGCAGTGGCGGGCGGCTAAGAATGGCACTGAAACTTGAAGGCAAAATAAGGTTGGTACAGGTATTAAAAAATCCTCATTTTTCATTTACGACTATATGAAATAATACTTCCGCCCGCAGCCCCCGACCTGCAAATAACGTTAAACGGCATTTGGAAAACGGGCGAAAATGTATTATCTTTGTGTAGAGAAAAGAGAGGATATGCACATTGTGCGTATCCTCTCTTTTGCATTATTGAGTATCAGCAAGTTACACAGCCCCGAGATGTACATATAGCGCCGCCGGCATGTACGTCTGCGAAAAACTCCAAGTATTCCCGTCGCTCCGCGCCCTATTCCCGTGCAGGGAAAGTGCCTTTCCGGCACGCGCAAGTGCTTTCCAGCGACGACGAAGCCGGGGCTTGCAGTTAAACTTACATAAAAATTGCGCACGCCGCATAAGTCGCAAGCGAGTCCGATTATTCCCGTTTACGCATATTCTATTGTATAAAAATGCGACTTACGCGAAAATCTGGGAAACAAACGCTTTATGCAGAACGGGACTGTACACAACGGCTAAGCAAGGCTATAATCAACTTCCACGCAAAGCCATGTACGCCCGCACGCTTTACGAAGAAAAACTTGGCCGCCCTATTTTACTTTCCGCCTTCCCGGCTGTCATATAGTCAGGAGGCGGGTAAGGAAGGGGCGCACGCCGGTGACGCACCTCACCTCCGCCGCAAAGGCCTATGCAAGACAAGCGAAAAGACACGGAGCGCGTGCTCCTCGCCACGCTGAGGGAAGACCCGGAAAGGGGCTTCCGACGCTTGATGGAACTGTACGGCGAGGGCGTGTACTGGCACATAAGGCGCATGGTGGTGGCGCACGACGACGCGCAGGACGCTACACAAGAGACCTTCGTGCGGGCTTTCCGCGGGCTGGCGCAGTATGAGGGACGGGCTACGCTGCGCGTCTGGCTTCTGCGCATTGCCACCAACGAGGCGCTGCGTCTGCTTTCCCGCCGGCGGGACACGCTCTCGCTTGACGCCGACTACGGCACGGACGGCGACACGCCCGTCAGCTTCGAAGCGGCGGCGGACTCGTACGTAGACTACACCGATCTCGAATCCGTGCGCCTGCAAAAGGCTCTGCACACGCTGCCGCCCAAGCAGCTGGCGGTCTTTTCCCTGCGCTACTACGAAGAGATGGACTACGAGGCAATCGCCGCCGCCGTAGGCACAACCCCCACCTCGGCGAAAGCCTCCTACCATACGGCGAAAGAGAAAGTGACACGATATCTGCAAACCCATGACTAAAAGCACCATACACGATAGGAAGCACGCTGCGCCCCACGCCGACAGCGGCCGTGCCGGCACGAAGCCGCTCTTCGCGGCAGGCAAGCGCATGCCTTACCTCGCCCCCGAGGGGTTTATGAGAGAGATTGAGGCAAACGTCTTGCGCGAAATAGCCGCCGAACCCAAGACTGCGCCCATGGAAAGCGCGCCACGCCCCCGCTGGTGGCAAAAGGCGCGGTGGCGCGTCACGGCCGGCGTGGCGGCAGCGGCGTGCGTGGCGGCAGTGGCGCTGGTGTCCGTGCGGCACACCGCCCAGCCCTCCGCCCCGGCGGTGGGACAGGCGCAAGTGGAGCAGGCTTTCGCACGCCTCAGCCCGGAAGACCGCGCCTTTTATATAGAGGTATACCAAGACGACATATTTTTCAGCGAGTAAAATCGCCCTAACCACAAACAAAGACCGTACAACTATGAGAAGACTTCTTAGCCTCGTGCTGCTTCTGGCCGCCATCACGGCGGGCACGGCAGCCTCAGCGCAGGAAAGCGCCACGGGCAACCAGCAGACCGAAAAGCGCCAGCGGCTCACACGCGAGCAGCTCGCCGACGCTCAGGCACGCCGCATCGCCACCGAGCTGGCTTTCGACAAGGCCACCACAGACAAATTTGTCAGCACCTACGCCAAGTGCCAAAAGGAAGTGTGGGCGCTCGGCCCGCAGCACAAGCCGCAAGGCGCAAGACCGGGCAAGCCCAAAGGCACCCCCGCCAAAGCGCAGGGCAACACTGAGACCAAGCCCGCCGCGCCGCAGAGCACGGAGGAGGAAGCCGGCAAGCAGCTGCAGCAGCGCTTTGACCGCAGCCAGAAAATGCTTGACATCCGCCAGAAGTACTACAAAGAGTACAGCAAATTTCTCACGCAGAAGCAAATTGAGCGCGTCTACGAGATAGAGCACAAAATGCTCCAGCAGCTTGCAAAGAAGCGACGCCCGCAGGGACAGCGTCCGCAAGGGCAGCGTCCCGCGAAATAAGACACTCTCAAAGCAACGGCAGAGCCGTCCGCACGGGTTCACATACCCGGCGGACGGCTCTGCCATTTTTGTTTTCCCTGAAAACTCCCCTACTCCCTTTCCGGCGGCAAAGCGGCAAGCCCCCGGTGGCGCGGACCGTCCATGCGCAGGGACAGCGGGCGCGGAAGGCGCACAAGGCGCACGCGGGGCGAGAGCCGCTCGGAGGGGAAAGCGGCGAGGACGGAGAGGTCGAGTGTCTCCCCCGCGCCGCGCATCGTGAAATAGCCCACGCCCAAGGACGTGAGGTTTTGGAAGAAATGGCTGCCTTGGCTCGGCTCTATGGGCTGCCCCGGCAAGCGCGTCTCGACAATGGCACGCGCGCCGGAAATGTCGCCCCACCTCACCGGCACGCCAAGGCACGGGTCGGCGCTGCCCCACCGCCCGGGCCCTATGAGCAGGTATCCCCTGCCCTCGGCAAGCAGACGCGCGTTGAGTCCGCGCAAGGTCTCCGCCACATCGCGGCTCTCGGCGGCGAGGCTCTCCACGCCCTCCACGACTACCACGTCGGCGACATCGGCAATAAGTCCGTTTCCCAGCACGTCCTCCGAGCTTACCAGCACGCGCTCGCCGGGACGCGGGACAAAGTCGCGTCCGCAGTCCTCGCCAAGGTCGACAATGGGGCGTATCTGCAAGAGATAGAAACGCGCCCGCGTCCCCTCCACTTGCAAGGCAAACTCCACTTCCACGGGCCGCCCCATCTCCCGCGCGCCGGTCTCTAAGATGCGGGAGACGATGCGGGCGAGGGGGATGAAGGGCGAGGAAAGCAGATTGTCGAACGTGGCGACGTACGTCCCCGCCTCGTCGCAGAGCCCCGGCAAAAGGCGGCCGTCGGCGTATACGTACTTGGAAAGCACATAACGCGCCTCGCCGCCGTGCGCGGCAAGGGCGGAGAGCGGGAGGCGGCGCAGATTGAAGGCATCGTCGGGCTCAAAACGCGCGGGAGTACGCCGCGTGTCGAGCGCGAGAAAGGTTTTCTGCGTCTGCGAAAGGGCTGTGCGCGTGTCGCCAAGCTGCAAAATGTGGCGCGGACGGGCGGGCGAGAAACGCAGCGCCGTGCCGCCGTCGACGATGTGCTTGCCCAAGCCGGCGGCAAGGCACACCACGCCGTCCTCGGCACGCTCGCCGGGGGCGGGATAGAAATTGAGCGAACGCGCCACGCCGGACGCCGTGGGGTAGAAACTGCCGTCGTGCTCGGTGCCCACCACTTCCTGCAAGACGACAGCCATCTTCTCCTGGTCGATGACGTTTTGCGTAGCCGTCATATAGCTTTTGCTCTCTCTGAAAAAGACGGAAGCGTACACGGCCTTTACCGCAGAGCGCAGCATAGCAAGCATTGTCTGCGGCTCGGGCGAGCGAGGCACCATATAGGTGGCATACACGCCGGCGAAGGGCTGGTAGTGGGAGTCCTCAAGCACGCCGGAGGAGCGCACCGCCACAGGCCCGTCGCACGTGTCAAGCAGTCCGGCGAGGTCGCCAATAAGCTCCTCGGGAAGCCGCGCACGCTCGAAGGCAGCGAGAATGTCCGCGTCGGGCGCGTCACTGAGGGCAACGGGATAGAGCGCGTTCTCCTCCATAAAACGGTCGAAGACGTCGGTGCAAATCACCACCGTCTTGGGAATGCCCACGGAGAACGTGCCGTCCTCGCCGTCCGGCACGGGCAGGCTGCGGGCGAGTTTTCCCATAAAAGCCAAGCCACGTCCCTTTCCGCCCAACGACCCGTTGCCGATGCGGGCAAACGTGCCGAAACGGTCGAAGCGGTCGCGCCGGTACTCCGCCACTACGCCGGCGGCGGACATGCGGCGGTACTGCGCGATGAGGTCGGAGATGAAGCGGCGAGCCTCGTCCATGTCCTTGTACTCGGTCACGTCGTGGGCGCGAAGCACCTCGGCGAGCGGGAAAATGGCGCGGGAGAAGAAAAAACGCGAGAAATGGCAGCGCGAGAGGTGGTGGCGCAGCGCGTCGTCGGGGATGCGGTAAAGATTGTCTTGAAGGTCTTTCAGACTGTGTATGCGCAGCAGCTCCCGCCCCGTGTCGGGGTGCTCTATGACAAAGTCGCCGAAGCCAAAGTGGCGCATTATCTCGCGCCGCAAATCCTGCGGGTAGCTCTTCGTGTGTTTCACCACAAAAGGGGCACGGAGGCGGCGGGCGTACTCCTCGTTGGCGGCGTCGCTCGACTCGAGCAAAAGCGGAATGTGCGGGTCGACGGAGCGCAGGTATTCGCCCAAGGCGAAACCGGCAAGCGGGTCCTTGCGCCCGTCACGGGCGAAACTCATGTCGGAAACGACGCCGAGGATATGGCGCGGGAAGGCATCGATGATTTCCCGCGCCTCCTCGTACGTGCGGGCAAGCATCACCTTAGGCCGACCGCGCGAGCGGAGCATGCGCAGGTGGTCGTTGAGCGCCTCCTTGGCAAACTCGCGGCTCTGTTCGAGCACAAGGCGGTAGATATGCGGCAGGGCGGACGAGTAAAAGCGCACGGAGTCCTCCACAAGCAGAAGCGCCTGCACGCCGGCGGAGGCCATGTCGTCGGGCGCGTTGAGCTTGTCCTCCATAAGCTTTATTATGGCGAGAAGAAGCTCGCTGTTGCCCAGCCAAGAGAAGACGTAGTCAATATGGGATAAGTCCGCCCCCTCCATGCGCCGGCTCACCTCGCGCGAAAAGGGTGTCAGCACCACTATGGACGTGAGCGGGTGCGCAGCCTTAATGTCGGCGGCGGCGGCAAACACGTCCGGGTCGGAGAGGTTGGGCATGATGATGACAAGCTCAAAGTTGCGCTCCGCCATCTCCGCCAGCGCTTCCTCCTTATCGCCCACCTGCGTGAAACGGGGCGGGTAGCGGAGGTTAAGCTCCGTATACTCGTTGAAAATGCGCTCGTCCACGCGCCCGTCGTCCTCAAGCATGAAAGCGTCGTACTTGGTGGCGATGAGCAGCACGTTGAAGACGCGCTTGTTCATCAGGCTGGCGAAAGGCGTGTCGCGCAGCACAAGGGCTTTCAAAGAGGGTACCATGGCGCGGATTGTCGTTTTCTATATAAATACAGTTTGCTGAGGCATCCCGCCCAGCCTTTGGGCAGGAGGTAAACAAACGCGTCTCAGCCAGGGTTTAATCCCTTTGATTCGTTTTCCAACTTTTCCTCCAACTCCTTGACAGATGGGATTGTCCCCTCCACCTTTTGGGGATACAACCTGGAAAGCTCATATTCGGATATGCCTATGGGCTGACTGCAGCCTTCCAAAGCATATTGCGCAAGTGTATTATTTTTCTGCTTGCAAATAAGCAACCCTATTGTCGGGTTGTCTCTCCCCTCTTTCCGAAGAAGGTGGTTGCAAGCGACCACATAGCCGCTGAGTTGCCCAGCATCGGGAAAGTCAAACTCGCCTATTTTCACCTCGACCACGACATAGCATGACAGCCTGAGATTATAAAAGAGCAAGTCTATAAACTTCTCCTTTTCGTCTATCTGCAAACGATACTCCTTTCCAACATACGCAAAGCCTGTACCCAGTTCAAGTAAGAAGTTGGTGATGTTTGCCAACAGCGCGTCCTTTAGCTTGCGCTCGTTATATTTGCCCCTTACTCCCGCAAAAGAGAAATCATAAGGGTCTCTCGTCATCTCCTGCGCCAAATCACTGTTTATGTCTGGCAATGTCTTCTTATAATTGGTCAACGCCCTGCCGCTTCGCTCATACAAGTCTGTACAAAGGAAATTAAGCAGCATAGACCTGCTCCAACCATTTTCTATTGTCTGTCGGACATAGAACAAAGCCTTAGGAGCATTGCCCGAACACTTATCTATAATGTAACGATGATGCCCCCAAGGAATGGAAAACAGCAGTTTGTGCAAATCTTCCACAACTTGTGGAAGATTTGCACAAACTGTCTTTTCTCCCACGAGCGGCTGTGGATTTTTCTCTAAAGCCACGTACAAACAATAAAACCGCCTTGCATACCGCACAGACGTTTCCGAGAGTCCCTCTGCGCCGGGGAGTTTTCGTTTCAAGTCACGGCTCAACGCCGCATAAAAGCCACGTCCGTATTTGTTAGAAGCACCTTTTGCTTCGATGTCCTGCCCCAAATCCCAATAAAAGCGCATCATTTCGTCGTTAACCCTTACAGCTGCTCTTATTTGGCTTTTGCGGTACCTCATGCATAGGTCGTCAACCCACTGCAAGTAATCTTTATCAAGTATGCTTATTGAACTGACCATCGTTTCCTTTATTACAATGCCATAATCCGGCGCACTCAGAAAAGAATTCACGTTTTCCACTCTACCTCCCACACAATGCGCGGAAAGAGCAATCGCGGCACAACTGGCCGGAAACCTGCGGCCCGCCCTCAAAGCCGAAGGGCTTGGACGTGTCGAGCATTTCCTCCAAAAGCGCAGAGAGTGCCTCGCGCACCTCGGCGGAATAGTCCTGAAAGCGCAATACATTCTCCTTCGCTGCGCCGCGCCCCGAACTGTGGCAAAGGTAGGGGCTGTAGTCGGGCTTGCCAAGCAGATTGACATAAAGCAGCGAGGGGGCGATGGGCAAAGCGGTGCGGTCTTCCATCATAAGGGAGTAGAGGAAAGTCTGCAAGGCGTAGTGGTGCTTGCTCTTAGAGAATACCTCAGAGACAGAGGGGAAATTTTCCTGACTCCCGCCCGTCTTGTAGTCTACCACGCGCAGGCGGCGCAGACCGTCGGGGGGGGTGACCTCTTCGTAGCGGTCTATTATGCCGTGAATGCGCAGGCTTTTCACGCCGCCCTCTTCTGCAGTGCAGGGCACGTTGAGGCTGCACTCGGCCTCCTTTTCCAAGCCGCCGATAACTATGTCGCGGTCGCCGTTATCGCGCATTTCGTACCGCACAAGGCGGGAAAGGAAGCCGTAGACGGCGCGGAAAACTATCTCCGTCTCACGCACGCCGTTCTTCTTGAAAGCCGCACGCACGCACTCCGTCATCTGCCGCTCGCGCCCGTCTTTTCCCATCTGCTCCAACAGGCTCGGAGAGAATTGTTTTCCCACGAAAGGCTCGTGGAAGCGTTGCGCCGCGTCGTGGAAGAGCGTGCCGAAGTCGTTGGCGGCGATAAGCTCGTCGGTCTTTATTTCGTCGGCCAGCCCCATTACGCGCTTGTAGTAGAAGGCAAGGGGGCAGCGGAGGTAGTCGTTAATGGCGGAGGGAGAGAAACCCTTGACTGAGCGCACCCACTCGGCACTTTTCGCTATCTCCCGCACCTGGCGAGAAAGGGGGTTCGGAGTGGCGTGGAGGGCGCGGTGCTTGACTTTCACGCCGCTCTCTACAAGCAGGGCACGCATAAAGCGCGACATCTCGCCGCGCCGGCTTCCCTGCGTGGAGTTGTTGTAGCATATCTGCACGCGGCGGGCGCGTTGCAGCATGCGGTGGAAGTAGTAGGCGGAGACGGCGGTTTTGTGCTGGGAGGTGGTAAGCCCGAAGCGCACGCGCAGCAGGTAGGGGATAAACGAAGCCTCGGCGGCGCGCTGGGGAAGCGTTCCCTCCTCAGCAGAAAGCACAAGGAGATTGTCAAAATCAAGACAGCGCGTCTCAAGCACGCCCATGACCTGCAAGCCCCGCGCCGGCTCGCCGTGGAAAGGTATTGTGGTGCGGCGCATCACCTGCCGCACAAGGCGGAAAAGCGTCTCGGGGCGCACGGCAAGCCGCCCGTCGTCCACAAGAAGCAGGAAACGCGAAAGCGTGGCGTAAGCTTGGAAGTGCGCCTCGCGGCTGAGTATGCCCTCGGCCGTGTTGTCTTCCGCCAGACCCGGACGGCGTGCCTCCTCCTCTATTGCCGCCTGGGCGGAAAGCAGGAATGCGCGGCACTCGGCGGCAGCGTCTGTTTCCGAAAAGCCGGCGACGGACGATGCAGATGCGGCGGCGGACGGCGTAGCGGCTTTCAAGCTTTCTGTGGAAAGAGATGCGTCAAGGGAAGATTTATTGTTTTCCCCCTCCCCCGCCCCGTCGCTCACGGCTGACGGGGAAGCCGCGCCTGCGGCTCTTGCGCGGCGGGCAGCCTCGGTGTCTTTGCGCGAAACAAAGTCCGCCATCAGCCGCTCCACAAGGGCGAACGCGGCGGTCTGCCCCATAGGGAAGCCTTTCGTGACATTGACGGCGGGCACGGTGTCGGAGGGTATGGCGTGCAGCACGCCTTGGAGAAGTGCCTCGTTGCACAAGACAATGGCGGTGCGGCGGGCGTGTTTCTCGTCAAAATTGTGCTTGTCGCGCAGCCAGTCCGTCACACATTTCGCCTGTGCCGTGTCGGTGGACGAGCTGACATAGACAAGCTCGCGCTCCTCGCGCTCCCGCAAGAAATTGTCAAAGAGCCCGGGCGCGTCGCCAAGGGCATTGGGGAAGTCGTGCAGGTTGCGCTGCATAAAGAAGCCAGCCTCGCCCGCCGCCTTGCCGTCCGGGCGGGCGTAGTAGGTGTCGTAGTCCCAGTAGAAATCGGCCTTGTCCTCTTTTTTCAAGGCTGTGAAGAGCGTATGCTCGGCGCGGTCTATCACATTAAACCCCACCACCGCCACGCGGTCTATGCCAGCCGGAAGCGAAACGCCGCCGCTTGCCGCGCCCTCCGCCACGCTGCGGAAGAGCTGCCCCTCATAGGCGAGTCCGTCCGCGCTGAGCTCGGCACGCAACGCCTCGTAAAGCGGGAGGAGGCTGCGCCAAAGGGCAAGGTACTTGTCTTTTATGGCAGTGCGCCCGCCCTTGGCGAAGCCGTCTAGGAAGCGCGTGAGCTGCCGCGTCTGCTCCTCGTCTAGAAAGCCGTCCGCACCAATCTCCTCATAGTCGGCTAGGTCGCGGAATAGGCGCTCGGGCGGAGCCATGTTTTTGTCCACGTCGTCAAAGTCGGCCAAGAGTCGCTCGCCCCAGCCGTAGAAGAAGTCGAGCGTATCCTCGCTGCCTGTAAGCCGCACGTAGTGGCGGTACATGCGGCAGACGGTGTCGATGGGGTCGGCAAGGCGCAAGGGGGAGAGCGTGCGGAAAAGCTCGTTTACCGTCATATACCTCGGCGCCCAAAGGGGCGGCCGCCCCTCCGTGGCGAGATAGTCGTTAAGGAAAAGGCTCGCACGCTTGTTTGGGAATATCACCGCCACGCGGCTAAGGTCGCCTCCGTGCTTTTTAAGGTCGCCTCCGTGCTTTTTAAGCAGCGACTTCGCCACAAGTTGTAGAAAATCTGTCATCACACGCTTTCTTTCTTTTTGCAGTTTGCCTCTCAAAGCTAAGCATCTGCGTTTGGCTCTGTCTTTTAGTTTCTAACTTTTGGCGCATTCTGCATACGCTTCGCCTCTTTCGCTTCTCTCTTTCATTATAACAGCCATGTTGTCTGCCGCCCAATCTATAAGATTTTCTATTAAAGGGATGAGCGAGAGCGAACGGGGCGTGAGCGAATACTCCACCCTTGGCGGCACTTCGGCGTACACCTTGCGCACTACGTAGCCGTCGGCTTCCAGCGTGCGCAGGGTGCTGGCCAGCATCTTCTGCGATATATCGGGAATCCTCCGGCGCAGCTCATTGAAGCGCGTTGGTTCCCCGCCGGCATCTTTCAGAGTATATAGAACCAGCATCGACCATTTGTCGCATATCCGGGACAAGATATTGCGTATGGGACAGTCTTGAAGCACTTTCTCTTTAATGGGTACTGGCATACTTGCATTGCTCTTCCGCGTCAGGCCAATAAAGGCAACTCGCACGCCGCCTCTTACCTGACGCAATTTGTTAATACTCCGTAATTCTGCTTTTCACATTTCCCTCATCCTCTGCATTAGTAACCCTTTTGTAAGTATCTTACCCAATTGTGCCTTCTTGCAAGAGCGTGAAAGGCAGAATACCTTTGCGGACGAAAGAGTTCAACAAAATTACAGAAAAAAAGATGAAAGAGACAAAGCCTATTACAGGCGCGGACAACTACACAGCCGTAAATTTCGGCAAACTTAATGAGATTCAGGATTACGTCTTGCAGCTTCCCGCCGGTGTAAGCATTCCGGGCAAAGTGTTCGGCGGACAAAGCGTCAACGCTACGGGAGCGGAGTTCTCCTTCCAGTCGTTAGCCCCCGGGCAAGGGGGACTTCTCCATACCCACAAGACGCACGAAGAGCTTTACTTCTTCCTTGGCGGAGACGGAGAGTTTCAGGTTGACAACGACATATTTCCCGTCACTGAAGGCAGCGTGGTAAGAGTCGCTCCTGCGGCAAAGCGCACGCTTCGCAACAACTCCGACAAGCCGCTGCTTATGCTGTGCGTGCAATACCGCGCCGACACTTTCACTGCGGAAGACACGCTCGACGGTGTTATCCTCTGACTTCGGGAGCGGAGAGCCTTCCGCTGCGTGCCGTCTACCCTTTTCGGAAAGCATTCGCGTATAGCGGCAGGTCTGCACAGCACACATTTTCTGCTTAATCCCGGCCGCAAGACCACAACCATTAGTTATTGCAGACATCCCGCCAAGTGCAAACGCATTTGGCGGGATGTGCTTTGACTGGGCATTACTGTTTTTCTGGCAAAGTTCGGGGTATGGGGATGCTGCGGCAAGTCGGCTTGCCGTGGATGGTAACTTTGCAGCGCAAGGCAATGCTTTCCGAAGGCGCGGACGCCTTATTTTGCAATACTAACTTTAATGCCTACCTTTGCCCGCGCACAACACAAGCTACAGACACGCTAACTCTAACAAAAGAAAGGAATACAACAATGGAAAAAACTATCACTGACGCAAATTTCGCCGAGATCGAAGCCAGCGGACTCCCCATAATTCTTGACTTCTCCGCCACATGGTGCGGTCCCTGCCAGAAGATAGCCCCCTACATCGCCGAACTCGCCGAAGAGTATGACGGCAAAATCTGCGTAGGCAAGTGCGACGTGGACGAGAGCGAGGAACTCACCGCCAAGTACGGCGTGCGCAACGTCCCCACCGTGCTTTTCATCAAGGGCGGAGAGGTAGTTGACAAGCAGGTGGGCGCGGCCTCGAAGAGCGTGTTCGCCGAAAAGGCAGCCAACCTCCTCAAGTAAGCGTTACGCCAGCGCGGCAACACACACAGGGCACGGCAGTTTTGCCCCTTTGCCCTAAGTACCACCCCGCCAAAGACTATCCCAATGGCAATACTTGACGAAGAACTGATGCAGGACGCGCAGGACGACGCCCGCGCAGTAGCCTACATATCCTCCCACCTCCCCCAGGAGCTGCAAGAGCTCTTTGACGAGGAGAAGCTCTACTACTTTCTCGACCTCATCGTAGAGTACTACGCGCAAAGCGGCATACTCGACGCGGAGCCGGACGAGGACGGTTTCGTCGACATTGACGGCGAAGAAGTGGCGGCCTACGTCGCCAAGAAAGCGAAAAAGGAGGGAATGGGCGAATACTCCCCCGAAGACCTCCTCTTCGTGGTGCAAGCCGAGATGGACTACGAGTTTGGCGAAGAGGAAGACGAGGCCTGAACACAGCTAAAGTGTCACGCGACAAAGACAGAAAGCCCTGCGGCCGCAGAGAAACGGCTGCGAGGGCTTCTCTTTTACCTGCGTGCACATAGTCCCCAACTGTGTGATTGCAGAATCCAAATTGTGTGACTGCAGAATCTAAATTGTGTGACTGCGGAATCCCAACTGCAAGCGTGCAGAATCTTCACTGCGTCCGCGCAATACCCCGTTGCTCGCGCACAAAGCAAATTCCCAACCGAACAAAATATTTACCACGACACAAAAACCAAGCCAATGAGAACACTTTACACCCTTCTCCTCACCGGCGCGCTGACAGCGACGGCAGACTGCGGCACAGCCACGGCGCAAAGCCTTTCGGCCAAGCCGCTCACGGGCTACCGCGCCAAAGCCACCTTGCTCCACGCGCCCAAAAGCGCGGCAGCCGCGCTTGACGCCCCCTTGCACAAAAAAGCGGCAGCAGCCGCGAAAGCACACGCCACGGCCTCCACGCTCGCCGTAGTGACCGAGCAGCCCGAGGGCACGCTGCACGACAGCTATTACCGCTCCGGCGAGAGCTTTGTAGACGTGATGGGCTCCATTCTCTCCCTTGAAGTGGACGGCCTCTGGGGGCAAGTGGTGGAGGGCACGGACGGAAAGACCGTCTGGGTGCACAACCCCATCAACGCATATTACGCCGACACGTGGGTGAAGATGGAGCGTGCCAACGGTGACACGCTCACCATGTCGCTGCCTATTCACTTCGTGCACGAGGAGTACAGTGACGGCTACGCCCAGGACGGCTACCTCTATAAGCTGAAAGCCACGAGGGAAGAGTATGAGGGAAGCACTTACCTCACTTTCATTCCCGATGACGACCAGACCGCCAAGTTTGTCTGGCGCAACGACACCCTTTCCTTCATCAACACGACGGCGGACAGCAAGCTCCTCGGCATGTGCGACGAGGAAGGCAACTGGTACGGCTACGGAGACTACGTGCAAAGCTACGCCCCGTTTGCCGAGACACCCGTAGCCCCCAAGGACGCAAGCAAAGCCGCCACGTACGGCCTGCGCTATGTGGACTCCGGCCAGGAGTACGGCCGCCTCGCCAAGGTGGTGCGCGAGGGCGACAACATCTTCGTCTCCGGACTGAGCGACAACTTGCCCGACGCATGGGCGAAAGGCACGCTCGATGGGACGAAGCTCACCTTCAAGGGCAACCAGTATATGGGACTCGACAAGGTGACGGAGTCTTACGCCTACTTCCAGCCCATCGAGCACAAGGACGTATGGTACGACTTCGGGGACGGCACGGGCGAGTACTACTCCGAGCCTTTCCTCGCCGAAACGATAGATTTCACCTTTGACGAAGCCGCTGCCACTTTCGCCACCGACAGCACTTTCTGCGTCAATCAGGGGAAAAACGTCGTCAACCAGCTTTTCCCCTACGAGGAGGCCAAGTTCTCCCCGTGGGAAGACAAGCCCTACACCCCGGCCGACCCCACCGACCTCAGCTACACGCCCTACGAGGAGGACCTCGGGTACGGCATATTCCTCTTTGCCCCCTACGAGTTCAGCAAAGACGACGAGCAGCTTGACCCCGCCGCGCTTTACTACAACATTTTCCTTGACGACGAGAAATACACCTTCGACCCTGAGGACTACCCCACCCTTTCCGAGGAAATGACCGACGTGCCCTTCGGCTTCACCGACCGCGTCAGCTTCACCAACTACGCCGGCCTGTACAACGTGTACCTCTACGTCACCGGCTTCGAGCGCATCGGCGTGCAGATGGTTTACAAGGGCGGCGGCGAGACCCGCAAATCCGCTATCGTCTACTGCGACGCCACCGACGGCATAAGCCGCGTCACCTCGCACGGAGCCGCCGTTTCGCGCACGTACACCGACCTCAGCGGCCGCCGCGTCGCAGCCCCCGAAAAGGGCATATACGTCGAGACTGTCACCTACGCAGACGGCACGCAGCAAAGCGTGAAGCGCGTGAAATAAGCAAGCATTCCCAAGCGGGCGGCGGCAGCCTTTCGCACCCTGTCCGCCCGCTTCCACGCCACACCGCCGTCCCGCCCCATTGCGAGGCGGGACGGCGGTCGCGTTTTTCCTGAATTTGTTTTTTCAGAAACACGAACAAAAACAAGACCAAACGACAACCTGACACCAATGAAAGCAAGAATACTCTCGCTGCTCCTGCTCCCCGCGCTCTGCGCCCTATCCGCCATCGCGCAGACCGCCGACGGACTGCCCTACACCTACGACGACGGCAAGGCAGGGACGGGCATTTGGGGCACCAACAAGAAAGAGACCTACGACGTGGCCTTACGCATAAAGCAGCCCGACCTTGTCGGCGCAACCGTCTCCGGCGTCACGCTCCGCGTGCCCGAGAGCGACGCGCTCGGCGACTTGAAGATATGGCTCACAAAAGAGCTTTCCCTCGAAAGCGTTGACGGGAAAAAGCAAAACGCCCCCGACATCACCTCGCAGGAAGCCGACATACAAAAGGCTTTCAAAGAGCTGTACATCCCCTTCGAGCATCCCTACACGCTGACCGAGGAGGGCGTGTACGTGGGCTATACGCTCACCGCCACCGATAAAGAGGGGAACGCGTCGAAACCTATTTTGCTCAGCTACAACACCTATGAGGACGGCTTCTTCATCCACACCACACGCACCTACCTCGCTTGGAAGGACCTCTCCTCGCTTGGCTCGCTCGCTTTCTCCGTCAACCTCACCGGCGTGCCTGCCAACGGCGCGTCCGCCGAAGCGGCCGAGATGGCATACACCGTCACGGGAGAGGAGGGAAAACTTCCCCTCACGGTCTACAACCAGGGCACGGCGGGCGTAAAGTCGTTTGAGGTGGAATACACCGCAGGCGGGCAGACGCGCAGCCAGACCTTCACGCTGCCCGAGAGCCAGCAGCTCGCCGCACGCTTCGGCGAAAGCGCGGAGGTGGAAGTCACGCTGCCCGCGATGACGGAGGACGGGACTTATCCGCTTAACCTCACGCTCACGAAAGTGAACGGCGAGCCCAACGGCTTTGCCCGCGCCACGGCGGAGAGTGAGATAGACGCCCGCCGTTTCGTGCCGCGCCGCCGCACAGTGATGGAAGAGTACACCGGGGCCTGGTGTTCCAACTGCCCGCGCGGTTATGCGGCCATCGAAATTATGAAACGTCTCCACGCAGACGATTTCATTGCCATCGCCTACCACAACAAGGACTCGATGGAGGTTTTCGACAGCAAACAGTTCCCTGCGGATGTGGAGTCTTTCCCGAGCTGCACGCTCGACCGCAGCGACTGGATGGACCCCTACTTTGGCACGACGTTTGGTTCGCCTTTCCATATCGAGCAGGACTGGCTCGAAGCTACCGCAGTCCCCGCCCCTGCCGACATCTCCGCCTCTGCCAAGCTCTCTGCCGACGGCACTGAGGTCGCAGCCCAAGCCACGGTCACCGCTCCGCGAAAGACGGACGGCGCGAGATACGCAGTAGAGTTTGTGCTGACGGCGGACGACCTGCACGGCACGGGCGGCTACTGGGCGCAGAGCAACGACCTCGTCGGCGCAGACCGCACGCTCTTCCCCGAAAAGGAGTTTGACATCTTCGTCAACGGCTCCAGCTACGTGCAGGGGCTTCACTTTGACGACGTAGCCATTGCCACTACGCGGCTCAATGGCGGCAACGCCACACTGCCCGAGGAGATGGAGGCGTACAAAGACTACAGCGTGGCCGCGTCCCTGCCCGCCGCCGGCACAATGAGCCTTTCGGGGCATCTCCTGCCGCTCGACCTGAAAAAGCTCCACATCGTGGCTCTGCTCATAGACCGCGAGGAGGGCACAGTGGCAAACGCCGCCATCTGCGCCGTCGACGCGAGCGACTACGTCGCGGGCGTACACTCCGCCACTGCTGACAGCGAAGCGGCGGCGGAGACCTTCTGCACCGACCTCAGCGGCCGCCGCGTCGCAGCCCCCGCCCACGGCGTTTTCCTCCTTTCCCGCAAGGCGGCGGACGGCAGTGTGGTGACACGGAAAGTGATAAGATAAAAACAGAGAACAATGGCCGAGACACACAAAAGCAAAACGAAACGGCTGCTTTGGACGGCGGCACTGCTGCTGCCCGCCCTCGCCGCCGTGGCTTGCGGCCGCACGCCCAAGGTTCAGGCTGAAAAGACTCAAGCCCCAGCCGCCGCGCCCGTTCCCGCCGACACCGCCGAGCAAGCCGCCGCGCCCGCTTACGACCTGTCGCGGTGTCTCTACACCGCCGCCGACTCCGTCAAGGTGGAGACCCTCCTGCGGCTCTCGCCCCCCAAGAACGGCAGCGACGTGTTGTTTTACGCCCGCAAGCTGAAAGGTCTGCCATACGTGGCAGCCACGCTTGAGAAAGCCGACCCCGAGCGCCTTGTGATAAATATGCGCGAGCTGGACTGCACCACGCTTGTGGAGACCGTCCTCGCGCTTGCCAAGACGCGCCGCGAGGGGCAAACGGACTTCGCCTCCTACTGCGCCAACCTCGAGAAGCTGCGCTACCGCGCCGGACGAATGGACGGCTACCTCTCACGCCTGCACTATTTCTCATGGTGGCTGCACGACAATATCGACTGCGGCTATGTCAGCGAAGTCGCCCTGCCCGCCGGGATGGGCACGCCCCTTGTGGTGAAAAACCACTATATGAGCCGCCACGCCGACAAGTACGAAATGCTGCGCCGACACCCCGAGTGGACGGACAGCATCGCCGCCATGGAGCGGGCTGCCAACGGACCGGGCGGCGCATACCTCGCCGAGGGGCGCACAGCCCTGCCGCACGAGCGGCTCAACACCATAGAGGACGGCGACATCATAGCGATAGTCACCACGAAAGACGGGCTCGACTACTCCCACCTCGGCTTTGCCGTGTGGGGGAAAGACGGAAAACTGCACTTGCTCAACGCCTCGTCCATACACCACAAGGTGGTGGAGGAGCCGAAAACGCTGCGCCAGTACCTCGCCGAGCATCCCTCCTCCGTGGGCATACGTCCCCTGCGGCTCAAGTGACGAGAGATATGGAGAAAAAGACGCTTTTTCGCCCCGCCGGAGAGCCGAAAAGTGTTCTATTTTTCCTTTTTCGAAACGTGTACAAACGTTAACGGCCTCTTGCAAACGGGGCGAAAATGTATTATCTTTGTGGAAAGAAAAGCGGGGATGCGCACAGCGTGCGTGTCCCCGCTTTCGTGCTATTGACTATCAACGACTTACGAGCCGCCTATATGTACATGTAGCGCCGCCGGGATGTACATGCAGGAAAAACTCCAAGTATTCCCGTCGCTCCGGGGCCTATTTCCGTAGCGAAAAGATGCCTTTCAGCTCCGCCGCGCGCCCTTTCCGCCGCACGCAAGCTAAGTTTCACCGTTAAACTTACATAAAAATTCGTCCGAAGTCCGGCACGCAAAAGTGTTCTATTTTTCCCTTTTTCGCCAGTCCCCTCGCCCGCGCAAAAACGCCCCCTTTTGAGGGAGTGAAAACGGCGAAAACGGCATCACAAACGGGACGAAAATGCACACCAAAGAGGGGGACCTGTCAAGGCGCGGCGGCACGGGGCGCAACGGCGGCGGGGCGCGAGGCACGCGGGTAACAACATTTATTAGTAATTTTGCTTCCGCTATGGACGCAGAGGCAAAACATATCTACTCGCAGCCCGTGCTCGACCTCGTCACGGTGGGCACGGAATACTGCCGCTACCTCGAAGCCGCCGAAAGCCACAAGGAGGACGATTTCCTCAAAGTGATGGGCGGGCTTCTCCCTATGATTTACTTGAAAACCGCACTCTTGGGCGACGTGCCCGAGGCGGAGGGGTGGAACGCCCACAAGGTGACGGAGGAGGACTATGACTACGTGCGCCACTCCGTGGCTGCCACGCTCGGAGCGCACGACGACTTTCTCGACCTGCCCGCCGCCGACGGCGGATATGGGGGCGGCGAGCCCGCCGTGTGCACAGTCAGCGAGTGCCTCGCCGACGTCTACCAGCAACTGCGCGAGCTTGTCGAGGCCTTCCGCCAGGGCTACGAGGACGCCATGGAGGCCGCGCTCGCCGAGACGTGCGAGGAGTTTGGCCTGCAATGGGGGCGCAAGCTGCTCTCAGCCCTGCGCGCCCTGCACGACATACGCCACGCGCACGGAGACGCGGAATATTAGGCCGCGCCGCCGAGAGAGATTTTCACACACACTACGACACAGCACAAAAATCCCCACACACTGAGCCGATGCGTCAGTTATTCAAGCATACAGAAAAGAGTTTCATCCCCGAGCTTCCCCGCTTCGCCTTCACGGGCAAAATAATAGTGGTGCAGTCACAGCACGAAGCCGAGCAGGCCGCCGCCGCACTGCGCCGCGCCCCGATACTGGGCATAGACACGGAAACGCGCCCTGCCTTCCGCAAAGGCGAGTCTCACAAGGTGTCCCTGCTGCAAGTCTCCGACGAGCAGATGTGTTTTCTCTTCAGGCTCAACTCGCTCGGCTTCCCGCCGTGCCTCTCTGCCCTGCTCGCCGACGAGGGCGTGCTGAAAGTGGGGCTCTCGCTGAAAGACGACTTTCTGATGCTGCGGCAGCGCGACCCCGGCTTCCAGCCCGGCGGCTGCGTCGACCTGCAAAACGTGGCAAAGGAGATGGGCATAGAGGACATGAGCCTGCAAAAGCTCTACGCCAACGTTTTCCACATGCGCATCTCCAAAAACGCCCGACTCTCCAACTGGGAGGCCGATGTGCTGAGCGACTCGCAGAAAGTGTACGCCGCCACCGACGCTTACACCTGCATTCAGCTCTACCGCGAGCTGACGCAGCTTAAAGAGAACAACGGCTACGAGCTTGTATGACACGGCGGCCGCACGCGCCGCCGCCACAATCCACCCACCGCACACACACCTATTATATATATAGTATGGAGACCACCGCTCCTTGCACGCTCTTCCTCAAACGGGGGAAGCAGGAAAGCCTCAAACGTTTTCACCCTTGGGTATTCTCGGGGGCGATAGACAGCTGCGACCGCCAGCCCGCCGAGGGCGAGACGGTGCGCGTGGCGACCTTTGACGGACAGACACTGGGCTACGGGCACTACCAGATAGGCTCCATAGCCGTGCGCATGCTCTCTTTCGGAGAAGAGCAGCCCGCAGACGGATTCTGGACCGAACGCCTTGCCGAGGCCTACCGCCTGCGCCGCGCCTTGGGACTGACGGGACGCGACGACAACGACATCTGCCGCCTCGTCCACGGCGAGGGCGACCGTCTGCCCGGGCTTGTGGTGGACCTGTACGGGCGCACGGCGGTGATGCAAGCCCACTCGGTGGGCATGCACCTGCACCGCGAGGAAATAGCCCACGCGCTGACCGCCGCCACAGACGGACTGGTGGAGAGCGTCTACTACAAGTCGGAGACCACACTCCCCTACAAAGCGGGACTCGGAGCGAAAGACGGCTTCCTCGTCGGCGGCACGCAGGCAGACACCGCAACGGAGAACGGACTGAAATTCCACATCGACTGGACGGGCGGGCAGAAAACAGGCTTCTTCGTAGACCAGCGCGACAACCGCGCCCTGCTCGAGCGTTTCGCAAAAGGGCGCAACGTGCTCAACATGTTTTGCTACACCGGCGGCTTCTCGGTCTATGCCCTGCGCGGCGGCGCAAACCTCGTGCACTCCGTAGACGCATCGGCACGCGCCACAGACCTGACGCGCGACAACGTGGCGCTCAATTTCCCCGGAGACACGCGCCACGAGGCATACGCCGAGGATGCCTTCAAATATCTTGACCGCGCGGGCGGAGACTACGACCTCGTGGTGCTCGACCCGCCGGCCTTTGCCAAGCACCAGTCGGCCCTGCGCAACGCGCTTAAAGGCTACACGCGGCTCAACGCTGCCGCAATGCGCAAGATTAAGCCCGGCGGCGTGATATTCACCTTCAGCTGCTCGCAGGCCGTAAGCAAGGAGCAGTTCCGCCTTGCCGTCTTCACCGCAGCCGCACAGACCGGCCGCCACGTGCGCATCCTACACCAGCTGCACCAGCCCGCCGACCATCCCGTCAACATCTACCACCCCGAGGGAGAGTATCTCAAAGGCCTCGTCCTCGAAGTGGAGTGACACAGGAAAAGGGCGAAGCCGACACCGCGCGAAAGCGGAACAACACAGCACACGGCGCAGCGCCAACGCGCATATTCGTCCGACCCACACGCCCTTTGCGTGCAGCCCGTCAAGGCGAAAGCGAAAAAACGCGGCGCAGGCTTGGCTGTTTGCACGCTAACACATATCTTTGCATCCGCATTCGGGGGAAACCCCGCAGCAAACACGGGTAAGTGCTGTACGGCCAGCTCCCTTCGAATCCTCCAGGGCTTGACCGCAGCAAAGGTAGTTGGTTGTAGCGGCGCGATACAGTTAGCTTACCCACCCGCCTCTTTAGCTCAGTTGGCCAGAGCACGTGATTTGTAATCTCGGGGTCGTTGGTTCGAATCCGACAAGAGGCTCACAAAGGCATATTTTTAAGGACAAGAAGAACGGACGCAGCGGAAAATCGCACGCCCGTTCTTCTTTTTTTCATACGCCAAAGGCGCGGAAGCCGCAAATACGCTCGCACAGAGAAGAAAAGAAAGTTCCAAGGGTGTAAGATACAGAGAGAAAGTGCTAACTTTGCGCCCGAGTTTCCGGAAAGACGGAAAGAGGAGGCCCGGAGCAATTTCTCCAACCTTGGGTCGCGCACCCGCCCCGCTCCCCCGCCCCACTCGCCGCCATAAGCCGGAGCCGCTATTATTCACTTTATTACTAACAAATTAAATGGAGAATTTGAAAAACATTGCGCCTTTGGCCGACTTTGACTGGGAAAGCTTTGAGAACGGTGCTACACAGTCCACCCAAAGCCACGAAGATCAGCAGAAAGCCTACGAAAGCACGCTCGGACAGGTAAGCGAGAACGACGTCGTTGAAGGCACCGTCCTCTCTGTCGGCAAGCGCGAAGTAGTGGTCAACATCGACTGCAAGAGCAATGGCATTATCCCGGTTTCCGAGTTCCGCTACAACCCCGACCTCAAGCCGGGCGACAAAGTGGAAGTGTACGTGGAAAGCCTGGAAGACAAGCGCGGACAGCTCGTCCTCTCCCACAAGAAAGCACGCGCAAGCAAGTCCTGGGAGCGCATCAACGCTGCGCTTGAAAGCAAAGAGGTCATCCTCGGCTACATCAAGTGCCGCACGAAGGGCGGTATGATTGTCGACATCTTCGGCATAGAGGCCTTCCTGCCCGGCTCGCAGATCGACGTGAAGCCCATCCGCGACTACGACGTGTTCGTAGGCAAGACGATGGAGTTCCAAGTAGTGAAAATCAATCAGGAGTACAAGAACGTCGTTGTTTCGCACAAGGCACTCATCGAGGCAGAGCTTGAGGCTCAGAAGCAGGAGATTATCTCCAAGCTCGAGAAGGGTCAGGTGCTCGAGGGCACGGTGAAGAACATCACCTCCTACGGTGTCTTCATCGACCTTGGCGGCGTAGACGGTCTCGTGCACATAACCGACCTCTCCTGGGGCCGCGTGAACGACCCGCACGAAATAGTAGAGCTCGACCAGAAGCTCAATGTCGTTATCCTCGACTTCGACGAAGAGAAGAAGCGCATCGCTCTCGGTCTCAAGCAGCTCACCCCGCATCCCTGGGACGCTCTTGACCCCGACCTCAAGGTTGGCGACAAGATTCAGGGCAAGGTTGTCGTGATGGCAGACTACGGCGCATTCGTAGAGGTTGCCCCCGGCGTAGAGGGTCTTATCCACGTGAGCGAGATGAGCTGGAGCCAGCACCTCCGCTCTGCACAGGACTTCCTCAAGGTGGGCGACAGCGTAGAGGCCGTTATCCTTACACTCGACCGTCAGGACCGCAAGATGTCGCTCGGCATCAAGCAGCTCAAGGACGACCCCTGGAAGGACATCGAGGTTAAGTACCCGGTTAACTCCCGCCACCACGCCAAGGTGCGCAACTTCACCAACTTCGGCGTCTTCGTAGAGCTGGAGGAAGGCGTAGACGGTCTTATCCACATCTCCGACCTCTCCTGGACGAAGAAGGTTAAGCACCCCTCCGAGTTCACGCAGATCGGCGCGGACATCGAGGTAGTTGTGCTTGAAATCGACAAGGACAACCGCCGCCTCTCCCTCGGCCACAAGCAGCTGGAGGAGAACCCCTGGGAGGTCTTCTCCACGGTATTCACCGAGGGCAGCATCCACGAGGGCACCATCGTAGAGATGATGGACAAGGGCGCAGTAGTACAGCTCGAGTACGGCGTAGAGGGCTTCGCCACTCCGAAGCACCTCGTGAAAGAGGACGGCTCCAAGGCCAAGGACGGAGAGAAGCTCCCGTTCAAGGTTATTGAGTTCAACAAGGACAGCAAGCGCATCATCCTTTCCCACAGCCGCACCTTCGAGGACGAGCAGCGCGGCGGCGAGCCCCGCCCCGAGCGCAAGGCCGCACGCAAGGCACCGCGCAAGGACGACAGCGTGGCTCAGATCCAGAACCAGGCCGCTTCCACCAGCCTCGGCGACAACGACGCGCTCGCCGCTCTGAAGGCTAAGATGGAGGGAGGCGAGTAATACGCCGACCAGAAAGCGACACTATCGCATAAAACAGAGAGCCGCCGCCTCACCCGCTAAGGGAAGGCGCGCGGCTCTCTTCGTTTTTACAACGTTACACCGTAAACGTTCGAAATTTCACTGTTACGCATGAAGGCACATACAGGACATTGCTTTTATGCATTCGACATATTGGCCTGAGGCTTTCCAATGCTCGTAAATGTAGTGCCTATAAGGGTCGCTCTCTATGCCATGCTGCAATTTGACCTATAAGTCCTCTTTATCAAGAAACGGACGTGCTGCGCGCGACTTTACTGAGCCTTCAAATACGCCCGCATCCGGGCTTTCTCCGACTCGCCGTCCCTGCGGAAATCGTCTATTTTCCACGACTCGCCCTCTTTCACAAGGTCCACGCCAAGGGTGTTGCGCAGCCCGCAGTTGGTCACTACCACCTCGGCGGCGCACTTTCCCGCCCCAAGCCGCGTGACCTTAGCCACTGTGGCGGAGAGATTTTGGAAATCCTGCCCGCAAATCCAGTGGTCGCTATCGAAAAATCCAATCTCCCCGCCTTTTTCCGCCGCCTCGTCCGCCGCAAGCACACGGCGGTACAGGGGTGTTGTAGGAGGAGGACATATAGCGTGTCTCGAAATCGGGCTTGCGGGAGAGAAGCGAAATGTCTTTCTCCGCCTTCGCATACCACGCGAAGACATCGGCATAGACGGCACGTTTTCAGTGGCTTTTAGGGCGGCAAAGCTCCCCAAAAAGTCCATTGCGAAACTTTGTTTGTTTCGCGAATTTGACTGCTAATCGCGCTGCGAAAACGGATTGTTTCGCACACAAAACGGAGGGCGCGGGAGCGTCACACGCGCAGGACAACCGCGCCGTAGCCCGGCACCTCGACGTATGCGGGCGCATCGGCGCGCAGGTCTAGCGTCTGCGTCTTTCCGCCCAACGCGTCGGCGGCAGAGCGTGTGCCTTCTGCGAGACCGATGCACTCGAAAGCGTGGCGCGGTATGTTCACACCCACGCGCACGGCCTCTGCGGCGAAGTTTGCCACGACAAGTAGCGTCTCGCCCGCGCTGTGGCGGAAGAAGGCGTACTGGCGGTCGCAGTCGTAACCGTGCGAGCGGTCGTAATTGGCATACTGCAAGTCGAAGAATCCGCCCTCGGCAATAGCTTCGCTTTCGTGGCACAAAGTGGTGACGCGGCGGTAGAAGTCGTAAATTCCGCGTTCCGCCTCGGGCAGTTTTTTCTCGTCCCCCGCCTTTTGCAGGGCGAAAAGACGCGAGAGCGTGGCGACGTGCCAATAGTCGAAAATGGTGGTGCGTCCGTCCGCGCCGCTAAACCCCTCCGCGTCGGCGGCAGGCTCGCCAAGTTCCTGGCCGGCGTATACCATAAAGGGGTTGCCGCCCATCGTCGCGCTCACCACCACCGCAGGGAAAGCCCGGCGAGCATCGCCCGCGAAGAAGCGGGAAGCTATGCGCTGCTCGTCATGGTTTTCGAGGAAATTGAGCATATGCCCGCGTATGTCGTCAATGCCCTGCCAAGTGCCCGTGATGGCGGAGGCAGAAGCCTGTCCGCATACCACGGCACGCAGCGTGTCGTACAGCCCCACCTTGTCATACAGGTAGTCGAAGCCCGCGCCTATGTAGCGGCGGTAGCTTTGCGGGTTGTATATCTCCGCGATAAAGACCACGCCGGGGAAGTCGCGGCGCACGGACGCGATGGCATAGTCCCAGAACTCCGCCGGCACCATCTCTGCCATGTCGCAGCGGAAGCCGTCCACGCCCTTTGCCGCCCAGTATTTGAGGATGGCTGTCATTTTCTCCCAAGTGCTGGGAACGGGCGAGAAGTGGCACGAGCGACCGCCGAGATAGTCCACGCCGTAGTTAAGCTTCACGGTCTCGTACCAGTCGTCCCGCGAGGGCGAGGCGTCAAAACGGTCATTGCCCGTGGCACGGGCGGGACATTCCACGTAAGGCTCACAGCCCAAGGGCGCGGGGCGGAAGTCGGTGCGGAGCGTCTCGCCGGGAATGTAGTAAAAGTTGTTTTGCGGCGAGAAGGCAAGCGTGCGGTCGTCGTCCTCGCCCAAGTCGCGCACGCCGGCGGGACGGGCGTCGCTGCCGTACTGCCGCGCGACGTGGTTGGGCACAAAGTCCATTATCATGCGCAGCCCCGCACGGTGGGTGCGGTCCACAAGGCGCGAAAATTCCTTCATACGCCCCGGCACGTCCTCGGCAAGGTCGGGGTCGATGTCGTAGTAGTCTTTCACGGCGTAAGGCGAACCCGCCGCACCTTTCACCACCTGCGGATTGTCGTGCGCTATGCCCGAGGCTGTGTAGTCGGTCGCCGTGGCGTGCTCCAGCAAGCCCGTGTACCAGATGTGCGTGTAGCCGCACGCGGCAATGCGGCGCAGGCGGGCGAGGGTGAAGCCGTTTAGCTTCGCGCAGCCGTTCTCTGCGAGCGAGCCGCCGCGCACGTTGCGCGTGACGGGATTTCCGTACAAGCGGGTGAATACTTGGTATATAAGGAGTTTCTCTTTCTTGTTCATTTCTTTATGGAAAAAGTAAGCCGCGCTATTGTATAAAGCAAGCCGCGCCGTCCGGCGCGAAAGTCCGGACGGCGCGGCTGTGTGTTTTCGCCTAAAAACAGATGTCAGAGCGGCGGCGTCAGTCGGTCACGCCGTGCGCGGCCACGTCCGCGTTGCCCTTGCATATCTTGGCAATCATGCCCTGCAGCGTCTTGCCCGGACCGCACTCGGTGAAGTCCGTTGCGCCGTCCGCCACCATGTTCTGCACCTCCTTCGTCCAACGCACAGACGCGGTGAGCTGCTGTATGAGGTTTGCCTTGATTTCCTCCGGGTCGGTGTGAGGAAGCCCGTCCACGTTCTGGTAAACGGGACAGATGGGCTTATGAAACTCTGTCGTGGCAATGGCAGCCTCAAGCTCCTCCTGTGCGGGCAACATCAGCGGGGAGTGGAACGCTCCGCCTACGGGCAGCACTATGGCACGCTTCGCGCCGGCCTCTTTGAGCTTCACGCAAGCCGCCTCTACGCCTTCCTTGCTGCCGGAAATCACGAGCTGGCCCGGGCAGTTGTAGTTGGCCGGAACGACCACCTTGCCCGTCTCCGCGCTCGCCTCGGCGCAGGCTTTCTCTACCACGTCATCGGGAAGCGCGATGATGGCAGCCATCGTGCCGGGCTGCGCCTCGCAAGCCTTCTGCATGGCCTTCGCACGGGCTGCAACCAGCTTCAAGCCGTCCTCAAAGCTGAGGCAACGGGCTGCGGTGAGAGCGGAAATCTCGCCGAGGGAGTGGCCTGCCACCATAGCCGGCTGGAAGTCCGAGCCGAGGCAGAGCGCGCTTACCACGCTGTGCAGGAACATGGCGGGCTGCGTCACCTTGGTCTGCTTGAGCTCCTCGTCCGTGCCGTCAAACATCACGTCGGTTATGCGGAAGCCGAGAATCTCATTGGCCTTCTCAAAAAACTGCTTGGCTACGGGGTGCTTCTCGTAGAGATCCTTGCCCATCCCTACGAACTGTGCCCCCTGCCCGGGGAATACAAATGCGTTCATCTTATCTATTAGTGTGTCTTTGTGCGGATGTATTGCGGCAAAGCCTCAGCGAGAGCCGCCTTGCCGCCGAAAAAACCAGCGCAAAATTACTCAATCTCTTTCTATTATCGTGGGGAGCGGACTGAAAAAGTGGCAGAGCGGACCGTGTCCCTTTCCCGCCGTCACGCCCCTGCCCGCCTCCATCGCGCGGGTGAGGTAACGTTTTGCCTCGCCCACCGCCTCGGGCAGTGAAAGCCCCCGCGCCGCGTATGCCGCGACGGCCGAGGAGAGCGTGCAGCCCGTGCCGTGCGTGTTGACCGTAAGCACGCGCGGAGCGGAATAGGCGTGCCACCCGTCGTCACAGAGAAGCAGGTCGGCCGCCGCGCCCTCGCGGTGTCCGCCCTTGGCAAGCACCGCCGCGCCGCAAGCGCTGCGCAAAGCCTCTGCCATCTCGCGTATCCGCTCTTCGGTCTCCTCGTCCGTTTCCCCGTTTTCCGGCGCCCGTGCCACGTTTTCCGGCACGCCGTCAAGGCGCGAAAGCACGCGCAGCTCGGGAAGATTGGGCGTGAGGAGCGTGCAAAGCGGCGCAAGCTCTGACATGACAGCCTCTACCGCCGTGTCCTCGCAAAGAGGAAGCCCGGAAGAGGAGCGCAGCACGGGGTCGAGCACCACGAAAGGCGGTCTCCATCGCCGCAGCACGTCCGCCACGGCACGAGCCATGGCGGCAGTGCCCGTGATGCCTATTTTCACCGCATCGGGAAGGCGGTCTTCCATCACTGCCTCCATTTGCTCCGCCACAAGCGCGGGCTCCACCGGCACGCTCCGCCGCACACCGACGGTGTTCTGCACAGTGAGCGCCGTCACCGCCGCCTGTCCGTAGCAGCCAAGCGCGGCAAAAGTCTTCAAGTCCGCCTGTATGCCAGCTCCGCCCGATGGGTCGGACCCCGCCGCACTAAGACAATGTATGTATCTTTCCACGCTGAAAATGTCAGAACCTTATTTCTTCGGGCTTAACCCTATCCGCCCCCGTCACAGGCCTAATCACCTTGCACGGCACGCCGCCCGCCACGACACCTGCGGGTATGTCCTTGGTTACTACCGCGCCAGCCGCTACAACACTTCCCTCGCCAATAGTCACTCCGCCCAATACCGTTACGCTTGCGCCCAGCCATACGTTGTCGCAAAGGCGGATGGGCTTGCTGAGCGTGAGCGGCTCCGTTCGGCGCTGCGCCGAATTGACGGGATGTCCGGCGCATGCCAGCACGCATTTTGGGCCTATAAAGACGTCCGCGCCGATGTGTATGGGCGATGTGTCGAGGAAGACGCAGTCGAAATTGACCAACGTGAAACGCCCTCCCGCGAAGTGGGTGTTTATCCCGTAGTCGAAGTGAATGTGCGGCATTATCACCACGTTCTCCCGCCAGGAGCCGAGCAGCTCGCGCAGTACGGCGCACTGTGCCGCCGTGTCTGACGGGTCGGTAATGTTGTATTTCCAGCATAGATGCCGCGCCCGCTCTTGTATTTCCTGCGGTATGCGCGTCACATTGCCGACGTAGGGCGCGTCGGCCGTGACAACGCTTCGCACGTCTGTATTGTCAGACAAAATAGTTGCGTTTTTGCCCAAACGTGTCATATTCTTGTCGTTCATAGGAAAGGCTTTCAACGGACGGGGCTTATGTCCGGGGCATTTGCTTGGCGGGAAATAAAGGCGATCTCCCCTACTCTGCCGCGCCGGACTTTTGCGCGGCGAGCTCGTCCGGGGAGAGGATGTGCTGCTGCCGGCTGTAGCGGTTGCGCTTGTGCTGCGGGGCTTCGCCGGAAAGGGATGACGGCGCGGAGGCGGGCAACGAGGGCGAACCGACACGGCGTGGGTCGCCGCCGTACTGCTGCCAGCGTGCCATTATGCCCTCCACGTAGCCGTAGGTCTCCGAGCCTATCATATAGCCGTGCCGCGCGACGGGGTCGCGGTAGTAGCGAGGGTCCGACATGTTGCGTACAACGAAGCCCACGTCCTCCCAGCGGTCGGCGTCGCGCCCGTGCTTGCATGCCAAAGCCCGCGCGTCGTCAATGTGTCCCGGGCCCGCGTTGTAGGCGGCAAGGACAAAGCGCACGCGCTGCCCTGCGTCGCGCACGGAGGAATAGTGTTCCTGCAACTGGCGTATATAGCGCGCGGCGGCCGCCACGTTGGCCACAGGGTCGGCAAGGCGGTCGGAAGCGAGTCCGAGCTGCGCCGCCGTAGCGGGCATTATCTGCATCAAGCCCTTAGCCCCAGCCCACGAGACAGCGGAGGGGTCGAAGCCCGACTCCTGATAGCACTGAGCAGCAATGAGCCGCCAGTCCCAACCGGTGGCACGCGCCGCCTCGCGGAACAGATGGTCGTAGGTGGAGATGATGCCTTTTTCGCGCGAAATGTAAGGGGCTCGCACATGGCGGCGCACTACAGTGCGCTGTTTCATCCACTCTTTCTGCGTGCGCTCGGCTGCGACTTCCACGCCCTCTCCGTACCAGTCGTCGAGCGCAGAGCAAAGGTCGCCCGCCGAAGCCAAAGCAGCCCACGATGTGCCACGTTTCGCGTCGGAAGCACCGGCGGCCGTGAGTCCGTTTTTCCCAATATAACCGCGCGGAAGCTGCAAGGCAATCACGTCAATGTCGCCTTTTTCCAGCATTCGCACCAGCGCGAGCGTGTCCGTCGCCGTCTCCACCCGCACTGCCACGCCCTGCGTAGCCGCGAAGTCCTCGGCGAGGGCGTACTGCAAGCCGAGTCCGTGCCCTTGGTAGTCAAAGTAGGTGTCCGGTCCGCTTATTGTGCCCACAATGAGTTCGCCCGACTGCGCAATGCGTTCGAGCGTGGGGCTATCCTTCGCCGAAGTCTTGGCAAAAGCCCCGTTGCCGGGCGTGTCGCGCCGCTGCCCCTCGCCTTTGCAGCCGGCAAGAGCGATGAGAGCAAACGAGACAAGCACTATTTGTATTAAGCGCACGGAGCTGAAA
The DNA here is from genome assembly GCA_963625935.1 of uncultured Oscillospiraceae bacterium. Classification (GTDB taxonomy): domain Bacteria; phylum Bacteroidota; class Bacteroidia; order Bacteroidales; family Bacteroidaceae; genus Alloprevotella. The sequence goes on from CAVFVD010000007.1 coordinate 35,444, forward strand.
AACATTGTGGCAGCCTTTGGGATACTGCCGAGAAAATTAATAAAATACAGCCAGAAACACAGGGAGCGTTCCTTCCCGCTTAGAGTTCGCTCTCTTTGAGCCTTTCGGCGTTTTCAGCCACTATGAGATGGTCGATGCAGTCCTGTATGTCGCCGTCCATAAAGGCTTGGAGGTTATATATCGTGTAGTTGATGCGGTGGTCGGTGATGCGTCCCTGGGGGTAGTTGTAGGTGCGTATTTTCGCGGAGCGGTCGCCCGTGCTCACGAGCGTCTTGCGGCGGCTGGCTATGTCGTCTACGTATTTCTGGTGCTCGCGGTCGTAGATGAAGGTTCGCAGGCGAGCCAAAGCACGTTCCTTGTTCTTGGGCTGGTCGCGCGTCTCTGTGCACTCGATGAGAATTTCCTCTACCGCGCCGGTGATGGGGTTCTTCCAGTTGTAGCGCAGGCGCACGCCGCTCTCCACCTTGTTGACGTTCTGGCCGCCCGCGCCGCTGGAACGGAACGTGTCCCACTTTATCTCGCCCTCGTTTATCACTACGTCGAAAGCTTCAGCCTCGGGCAGCACCGCCACGGTTGCGGCCGAGGTGTGCACGCGCCCTTGCGTCTCCGTCGCCGGCACGCGCTGCACGCGGTGTACGCCGCTCTCGTACTTGAGCGTGCCGTACACGTCGGCGCCCGTCACCGAGCAGACAATCTCCTTAAAGCCGCCCGCCGCGCCCTCACTGGCGCTCGACACCTCGAGCCGCCAGCCCTTGCGCTCGCAGTACTTTGTGTACATGCGGAAAAGGTCTCCGGCGAAAAGCGCAGCCTCGTCGCCGCCCGTGCCGCCGCGTATCTCGAGGATGGCGTTCTTTGCGTCCTCGGGGTCGCGCGGGACAAGCATCAGCTTGATGCGTTCCTCGCACTCGGGGATGCGCTTCTCGCACTCCGCAAGTTCCTCCCTCGCCATCTCGCGAAGCTCGGGGTCGCTCTCGTTGAGCAACAAATCCTTGCTCTCATCCTGCGAGGCGAGCAGCGAGGCGTATTCGTGCCGTGCCGCCATCAGGTCCTCGAGTTCCTTGTACTCTCGCGTGAGTTTCACATAACGGCTTTGGTCGGCGATGACGGCGGGGTCGGTGATGAGCGTCCCCACTTCCTCGAAACGGGCAACAAGGCCGTCAAGTTTTTCTATAAGTGTGTTCAAAACTTCTTGGTTTCCTATATAAAACAATGCAAAACAAAAGGAGTCCGGGAGCGCGGACCGGACCGACCCGCCGCCTCTCAAGACTCCATTTCTACGGGCGCGGCTCTTAGCGGGAGCTTTCCCGCCGTGCCGCGCCGATAAGCTAATACTCGAATACGCCGAACTCGCTCTTTATTGTCAGCGAGCGCGGGCCCTCTTCGATGTGGCCCACCACCTGCGCGTCTATGTTGAAGGCACGGCTCACAGCAATCACCTTGTCGGCGACCTCGGGGCGCACGTACACCTCCAAGCGGTGGCCCATGTTGAATACTTTATACATCTCCGCCCAGTCCGTGCCGCTCTGCTCGGCTATGGCGCGGAAGAGCGGCGGTACGGGGAACATGTTGTCCTTTACCACGCGGCAGTTTTCTCCCACAAAGTGCAGCACCTTTGTCTGCGCCCCGCCGGTGCAGTGCACCATTCCGTGAATCTCGGGACGCAGCTCGTCAAGCAGGCGCTTGACCACGGGGGCATAGGTACGCGTGGGCGAAAGCACAAGACGGCCCGCGTCGATGGGCGCACCCTCTACGCTATCCGTCAGGCGGTACTTGCCGCTGTAGACAAGTTCCTCGGGCACGGCGTGGTCATAGCTCTCGGGATATTTCTCGACCAAGTATTTGGCAAAAACGTCATGGCGCGCGGAGGTAAGTCCGTTGGAGCCCATGCCTCCGTTGTAGCCCTTCTCGTAAGTGGCCTGGCCGGAGGAGGAAAGCCCCACGATGACGTCGCCCGGGCGGATGTTGGCGTTGTCAATCACGTCACTGCGGCGCATGCGGCACGTAACGGTGGAGTCGACTATGATGGTGCGCACAAGGTCGCCCACATCGGCTGTTTCGCCGCCCGTGGCATACACGCCAACGCCCATAGAGCGCAGTGTCTGCAAGAGCTCGTCGGTGCCGTTTATGATGGCGGAGATAACCTCCCCGGGGATGAGCATTTTGTTGCGCCCAATCGTCGAGCTCACAAGGATGTTGTCCACTGCGCCCACGCAAAGGAGGTCGTCGGTGTTCATTATGAGCGCGTCCTGCGCGATGCCTTTCCACACGGACAGGTCGCCCGTCTCGCGCCAGTACATGTAGGCGAGGCTCGATTTGGTGCCCGCGCCGTCGGCGTGCATTATGTTGCAATACTCAGGGTCGCCGCCGAGAATGTCGGGGATTATCTTGCAGAAGGCCTGCGGGTAGAGTCCCTTGTCTATATTCTTGATGGCATTGTGCACGTCTTCCTTCATGGCGGACACGCCGCGCATCATATATCTCTGTTTGCTGTCCATGGACAAAATGCTTTTATGCTTACTTCCTATATATACGTACGGGCTGCGGCGCGACATTGGTGCGCCCTGCCGCCTCCCGTTACTTGCTTGCTTGGTTAAAACTCCACCTTGGGCGCGTTTTCCGTACCCGCCTCGCTTTCAAACGGCGTGCGCGTGCCGAACCCGAACATGCCCGCAACAATGTTGCCGGGGAAGCTCCGCACACTCACGTTGTAGTCGCGCACTGCCTCGTTGTACGAGCGGCGGCTCTCGCCGATGCGGTTCTCTGTGCCTTCGAGCTGGGCTTGGAGTTCGGAGAAGTTTTCGCTTGCCTTCAGCTCCGGGTAGGATTCCGAAACCGCCACAATGCGGCTTATGGCCTGCGACAAGCGTCCCTGCGCCGTCTCTATTTGACGTACTTTCTGCGGGGTCAGGGCTGAGGTGTCGCCCGTCACTTGCATGGCTTTGGCGCGTGCTTCCACCACGCTTGCAAACGTTTCGCTCTCGTGCTTGGCATAGGCTTTCACGGTGCTGACAAGGTTGGGGACGAGGTCAGCCCGCCGCTGGTACTGCACCTTCACGTTTCCCAAAGCCGTGGCCACGGCCTCGTCTTTCGCCACAAGGCTGTTGTACGATGTGAGCGTGCCGCCCACTATTATCAGGATAACGACGCCCAAGGCGAGAAGTATGTGCTTTCCTTTCATAAATAAGGATACGCGGTTAAGAGTGTGTATGTGTGGGTTGTAGGAGTGTCTTTCAAAATCGTCCGCTGCTTCCTCCGCCGCCGAAAGAGCCGCCGCCGAATGTGCCGCCCGAGGAGCTTCTGCCGCTTCCGCCGCCGAAAATTGGCGGAAAGCCGTCGTCGCTTCCGTCCTTGGAGACATTTTCAACGAGGTTGCGCTCGAAGCCGCATTTCGGGCAGCGCAGCCGCCTTATCCTGCGGGCTTTTCCCGGCGGAGATGTTACCTCGGACACGCCAATCTCTTTCATTTGGCTCTTGCAGCGGGGACAGCGCCTTTGGCGGCGGTGCGACCAAACGCCCAAGCCGCCCACGCCGCAGACAAATGCAGCGATGACGGACAAGTCCCAAGCGTCGAGGTCGTCGTCATCGCCCTCCTCCACTGCAAGCGCGGAGTCGCCGCGCACGCAAGCGGCGAGCGTGTCCACCGTGGCACGCATCGCGCCGTCCCAGTCGCTCTCTTTCAGTGCGGGAACCATCACGCGGTTTTGCACACGGCGGCAAACAGCGTCGGGCAACGTGCCCTCAAGCCCGCTGCCCGTCAGAATGGTGTAGCAGCGGTCTTCCGTTGAGAGCAACACCACAAGTCCCGTGTTTTTCTTCGAGCCCACGCCGTAGCGCCGCGCAAGCTCCATACCGAAAGAGTAAGCGTCGCCGCCCTCTATCCTTTTCACCGCCACGACGACCGTTTGCACGCCTTTCTCGCTTTCGAGCAGGGAGAGCGTGCGGTCTATGCTGTCTACAGCTGCCGCGGAGAGCACGCTGTCAGGATTGGACACATGCCGCCGCGCGTCTTTCAGATAGGGAATGGGAAGCGTCTCGGTTGTCCACACGCCGTCTTCCGCCACAGCCCACAAGGGGAGCAAGAGCAGCAACAGGACTGTCACCGACACCCTCGCCGCGCGGGCGGCGTATGTGTGCTTTTCCGTAAAACGCATTGCAGCTGCAAAATTAGCGAAACGCGGACGAACGGCAACGCCGCCACTTGCAAAAGATGCGCCGCCGGAGCTGTTCGCCCTCTACTGCCCGCTGCGCAGAAGCACGTTGCGCCTCAGGTGGTCGCCAAAGAAGAAAAGCTCCTGCAAGTGCAGATTTCCCACGGGGAAGAAGCCGTCCAGAGGCTGGAAATGGTAGCGCTGTGCGTCTATACCGTCTACCACGAGCACCTTGCGCCGCTTGTCCACGCGCACTGTCACGTCCTGCGTGCCGTCAGCCGCAGCCACCGCCGTGGCGTAAGGGAAACGCGGGTCGTCCTCGCCCGCTTTCGCGCCAGCCGGAAGCAGCACGGCGGGAACGGTGTCCGTTGTCCACGAAACGGGATTAATGCAGCCCACGTTTCCCTCGCAAAGCAGAGGACAGACTGCCGACGTGTCCGTCACGCTATTGAAGTTGACGGTCACGCCGCGCGACGCAGCGTCCGCCGCAAGCTTTATGTGCGGGACGCGCTGCCCGGGAAGCGCCACTGTGTCTGCCGCCGTCACGCCGTAGCCCACGACGTAAGCGGCAATGAGGCGCGAAAAATCCTCGTCGCTTATATGTTTCAGCACCTCCGTCACGAGCCGGCCGCCCTGACTGTATCCTGCAAGGACGAAAGGCCGGTCGCCGTTGAAGTGGGCAAGGTAGTAGTCAAACGCCGCCTTGGCGTCCTCCTCCGCCGTCCGCGCCGCCTCGGCAGCGTGTTCGCCTTCAAGCCCCTCGAAAACGGCTTGGCGGCAATAGGGCAAGAAGAGGTTGGCGCGGGAGGCGAAGACCGTGTCGGCGAGTTCGGCGGAAAGCCGCCACGCCTCGCGGTGGTCGGGGTTGGCGGGGTCGGCGTTGTAGTGCGTGCGCCCTTCCGCGTCCTGCCATGCCGTGACGCAGGTGGGAAGAAGGTAGAAAACATCGGGCAGCGTGTCGCTTGCCGCCGCCAGCCGCTCCGCGCCGCCGTACCACATCGCGCTGTCGCTCCAGTCCGGTTCGCCGTTCGTCGCGCTTTTCCCGCCGTCCGGCACGCATATATTATTTGCACCATCCCCGCACGAGGTCAAAACGGTCAGCGCAGGGAGGCTTAGCGACACAAAAGCCAGCGCCGCCACGGCATACGCTTTCTTAGGAAGAAGGGAAAATATCTTTCTGTACATAGACTTATTGTTTGCAGACTCTGCGTCCGGACTTGCCCTTTCCCACAAGGCAAAGTCGGCGAGCCTGCTGCAAGTGCAAAGCTACAAAAGTTGTTTGAAGAATGCTTGCGCTCCCTCCCGCAACCCGTCCGCCCCTATTCTGCATTAAGGAAATCCGCGACAATCCTAACCGCCTCGGCGAATGCGGTGGGCTGACCGGGGACGGTGGCAAAGAGATGGGTGGCCGTGGGGAACACGTGGTAGGCAAGCGGGCAGCCAAGCCCTGCAAGGCGGCGGGCAAAGTCAGCCGTCTGGTCAAAAAGCACATCGTGCCCCGCCGAAAGGAGAAGCACGGGCGGGAGTGTGCGCAACACGCTGTCCGACGCCAGAGCCACGGAAGCGGCGGGATTACGCTCCGCGCCTTTGGCATAAGCCTCGCAAAAAGCCTCAAGCAGCTCGGCGTCGTCGCCATAGCCCGTGGCGTAGCGCGTCCAAGAGGGCGTAGTCTCGCGAAATAGTTTTGTCACGGGATAAATGGCTGCCACTTTCCACACGCCCGCCGCAGTCATCGCTGTGGCAAGGGCGAGATTTCCGCCCGCGCTGTCGCCGCCCACCGAGACGCGGGCCGAGTCGCAGCCCCACTCTGCCGCGTGCTGCTTCATGTATGAAAGGGCTTCTTGGCAGTCTTCCAAGGGCGCGGGAAAGGGATACGCGGGCGAAAAGCGGTAATCGAGCGCCGCCACGCAGCAGTCACCCTGCAAGGCGAGTGCGGCGCAAAACCGCGTGCAGCTGTTTGTGCTGCCAAAACACCACCCTCCGCCGTGCAGATAGAGCAACAGCGGGCGGACGCGCTTGGCTGGTGCGGACGGGGCAAACAGGCACAGCCCCTCACTCGGGAACGACCTCGTCACCCCCTCCGGCAGCGCGGGCGCTTTGTTGCGGCTGGCTCGAATTTCTTCCAGGGCGGAAAAATCTCCCTCTATCGCGGCACGCACGGCCAAAGTCTGCTTGTGCTGCAGCCCGGGCTCCATTTCCGCGAGAAAAGCTTTCTCCTCTTCAAGCATCTTTCGCTGCGTCTCCGAGTCCGGGACTGTTTGCCCCACGGAAAGGCGAGGGAGCAACGAAAATGCAAGCAAGCCGGCAAGTGTCCTTATATATATAAATGTCCTGCGCATCTTATATTGGGTAAATCCATCCCCCTCCCGAGCGTTAGCAAGCTGAGGCTGCGGCGGACGGAATTTCGCCGCAAAAGTAGCAATTACCGCTGCGCCGCGTATAATGCTTTTCCAATGAAAAGCGCAAGCACGGCACAGCGGGCGTATCTGCGTGGGCGTAATGACGGGGCGCACAAGACGGCATCCGCTTTGCCGCCAAGAGTCCCTACGCTCCGGCGCAAAGCGAGCCGCACACGTTCCGCGCCAAATATCCGGGAAAAATTTTCGCTCGTCCTAATTTTTTCAGAAACAGAGCATAGCGCCGCATAAAGCACGCGGCGGCGCGGAGAGCGGCGGGAAATGTGCGGCGCGGAACGGGGAAATATCCGCAAAAAAGGCTTAACTTTGCAAGACGTATAGGAAAAACACACTCTCGATGCGCGAACTCGCAAGGCACATAGAAAGCCTCGTGCTGCGGCACAACTGCGTGATAGTCCCCGGCTTGGGCGGCTTCGTCACGCAGTACGTCCCCGCACGCTTTGTTGAGGGGGAAAACATCTTCCTCCCGCCTTGCCGCACCGTGGGCTTCAATCCGCGGCTGACCATCAACGACGGACTCGTTGTGCAGTCGTACATGCAGGCTTACGACACCAGCTTCCCCGAGGCTGCGCGCATTGTCGACGAGGACGTGCGCCAGCTGCGCGAGGCAATCCTGCGCGAGGGCGGCTGCGACATAAAGGGCATTGGTCGCCTTTCGCTCAACGAAGCGGGCGACTACGACTTTGAGCCCTGCGAGGCCGGCGTGCTTTCGCCCGACCTCTACGCGCTCGACTCCTGCCCCGCCGTCCCCGTTGCCGAGAGCAAGGGACGGGATGGCGAGGAAACTGCGGCACGTACAAAGAGCCGCCGCACGCCGCTCGTGCGCCGCACAGAGAAAAACTACACGCTTAGTCTTAACCGCGAGCTGGTCAATTACGCGGCGGCCATCGTGGCGGCCGTGGTGTGCTACTTCCTTTGGGCGACACCCGCTACCATAGCTCCCGCAGAAGAGGGCGTAAACAGCGCGTCCGTCCTGCCGCAGAGAGCGGCAAAGCCCGCCAAGCCCGTTGCGCCGAAGACACAGAACGCAGCGGCAAAGCCGGAAGTTGCGGACTTAGAAAGCAATTCGGCAAAAGCCGCCACCGCGACTGACGCACAAGAGCTTAGCGGCGAAAGCGAAGCCACGGAAGAAAAGGCTGCACCCGCCGCGCCCGCCACGACGGAGAGCAAGGCCGAAAAAAGTAACCCCGGCTTCGCCATCGTGCTGGCAAGCGCCATTACGAAGCGAAACGCCGAAAGCTACTCTGCAGAGCTGCAAAGCGACGGCGTGGACGGCGCAAGGGTCTACACGCGCGGCAAGATGACCCGCGTGGTGTGCGGCAGCTACGCCACACGCGAGGCCGCGCAAGCCGCGCTCCGCGCCCACGGCGGCGACAGCCGTTTCGCGCAGGCTTGGGTGATAGAGACAAAATGACGCGGCACGCCGTCACGAGCGGCACGCACCGCGAAAAGACTTTGGGGTCATGAGGCCGAGAGAGGCAGCCGCAGCCGTAAGGCGGGCAAGCTCCCGCCTCGTGACCCCAAAGCCGTTATAGGAGCGGCCGGAGAGCGGAGCTGAGCGCACACGCCCCGTTTTAGCCGCCACGGAAAGCATTACAGCAAAGCCAAAAGAATACATATCAAAAAGCACAAAGATGAGAAAGATACGTTGTCCCAAGTGCGACGCTTCCATACAGTTTGACGAAAGCCGCTACGAGCCCGGGCGCGTGCTTGTCTTCCAATGTCCGGAGTGCAACAAGCAGTTTAAGATACGCATCCCCAAGCCGAAGCCCGCCCCCGAGTCCCAAGAAAGCGAGGACACGCCCGAGGAGGAAAACGAGGCACAGCCCGTGGCTACGCTCACCGTGCTGGAAAACGAGTTCCACTTCCGCCAGGAGATACCGCTCTTCCCCGGCGAAAACGTCATAGGCCGCTACGTCAAAGGCACGTCAGCCAACGCTCCCATACGCACCGTAGACCCCAGCGTCGACACCACCCATTGCGTGGTGAGCGTGAAGACGTCCCCCGCCGGCGTGACGCGTCTCTCGCTGCGCGACGCCCCGTCGGGCACGGGCACATTCCTGCAAGGCGAGCTGCTCGGTCCGCGCGAGACGGCGTACCTCTCCGACGGCGACATCATCAACATTGGGGCGACAACAATGATAGTGCATCTCGGCTGAACTCCTCCCCTCTCCTCTTCATTCCACCTGCTATGAAAAAGCTACTGCACGCGGCTTTGCTCCTCGCCGCGCTTACCCTCTTCCAGCTTGCCGCCTTTGCCCAAAGCGCAGTCGGGAAAAGCTCGTCAGAGCATCCCTTTCGCGGTCACTTCGTCTGCAAGGAGCAAAACGTGCACCTATATCTCGATCTCTACGAAGCCAGCCTCGATGTCCCGGGCTTCGCTTTCCTGGGCAAAGTAAACGGGTATATGAACGGCAGCATATACGGCACGTGGATGCTCACCCGCCACGAGATAAAAGACGGAAAAGCCACCCTGCGCTTCGCCAACGACATAGGCTCGGACACGCAGGACGTGGAGCTTACGCTCACCTCGGACAGCACCTTCCAATACCGCGCCCTCGGCTCCAACGCCGTCCGCCGCGCCGTCGGACGCAAGCTCGTCAAGACGGAAGGCAAAATGGATTTCGTAAGAAAACGGCCCTGAGCGGAGGGGATAGCATTAGCGCGAAAATCTGTTTTTGACAGATACTCTGAAAAAGCGAACAAAGTGCACTGCGGACGCTAAGCGCAATGTCGGAGATATAAGAACGAAATAAAGAGACGTTCTTTATATCATTTTCCCATAGCATATTACAACCATTAAATAAAGCCACGCTTGAAAGTGCTGCTTCCGAGCGGGCACGGCAATAATTCCCTATAAAAACCCAACAGGCTCTACGCACACGATGCATGTTTTAGCCGACATACGGCGCACATTCCGCGCCACGATCTCCGGGCTTTCCGACCTTTTCCTGCCGCGCCGGTGCGAGCTGTGCGGCGGCACGCTTGTAGGCAAGGAGCGCATGGTGTGCGGCGTGTGCCTCTCGCAGTTGCCGCGCACGGAGATGCGCGGGGAGAAAGGCAACGTGGTGGAGCGACTGCTATGGGGGCGCGTGACGGTGGTGCGGGCAAGCGCCTTTCTCTTCCACTACCCGCACACGCGCAACGCCGTCACCGTCTACGCGCCCAAGTACGACGGGAAGCCGGAGCTTGCCGTGTACCTCGGAGAGATGATGGCGGAGGACCTCGCCGGCACGCCTTTCTTCGACGGCGTGGACTGCATCGTACCAGTGCCGCTCTTTCCGAAGAGGGAAAAGCAGCGCGGCTTCAACCAAAGCGAGCGGCTCGCCGAGGGCGTTTCGCGCGTCACCGGCCTGCCCGTCCTGCCCCACGCGCTGCGGCGCACTACGGAGACGGTGTCGCAGACGCTCTTCGGGAAAGAGGAGCGTGAGCGCAACATCCGCAAGGCATTCTCCCTTTCTCCCGGCGCAGAGAAGACACTCGCGGGGCGGCACGTGCTGCTCATAGACGACGTGGTGACCTTCGGCGGCACGCTCGCCGCCTGCGCCGCCGCCCTCTCCGCCGTCCCCGGCGTACGCGTCAGCGTCCTCGCCCTCGCCGTCAGCCACAGCCAGCGCAAGCGCGACTTCCCCCACGACACCGCCCACGTCCGCGATGTGAAGAGCGAGACAGAGCTGGGCTAAGATGCCTTTCGACTATTAAACCACCCGGAATTGCTTGTGCTGTGACAAAACGAAGCGTTTTCTCTCCGCTTGCGCTATTTTGCAAGGCTGAAACGCCCCTGCCCCCAAGCCCGTTGACGAGACTTGTGCAAAGCAAAAGCGCACAGGGCTTAACTTTGCAGGGAAAAACGCTTTGTAGTAGCTTTACAAGCTGAAACACTCCTTATTGTTTGCACGACCATGAACGCAGGCAACAAAGACATATTGCTTTCCCTGCTCCGGCAGCACGAAGAGCTGGGGATTTCGCAACAGATAGACTACGACAAGTTTTATCTGTACTCCATCATTACGCACTCTACCGCCATCGAGGGAAGCACCGTGACGGAGGTGGAGGCGCAGCTGCTTTTTGACGAAGGCATCACCTCTTCAAGGCGCACCATCATAGAGCAAATGATGAACCTTGACCTGAAAGAGGCGTACGAGTATGGCATGGAATGGATTAAGAGCCACGCGCCCATCACTACGGAATGGCTCGTCACGCTTGCAGCCAAGGTGATGGCCCGCACGGGGAGCGAGTACAACTCCCTTGGCGGCCACTTCGACGCCTCAAAGGGTGAGCTGCGCAAGCTAAACGTAACGGCCGGCTTCGGCGGACGCTCGTACATGGCCTTTCAAAAAGTGCCGGGAAGGCTTGCAGCTTTCTGCGAAGAACTCAACAAACGCCGGCAGACGATAAATCCCGACGACGCGGCAGCCGTCTACGAGCTGAGCTTCTGGGCGCACTATGAGCTGGTCACCATCCACCCGTGGGCAGACGGCAACGGGAGGACAAGCCGCCTGCTTATGAATTTGCTGCAAATAGAGTTTGGCGTGCTGCCAACGAAAGTGATGAAAGAAGACAAGGCGGAGTACATTCAAGCCTTGGTAGACACAAGGGAGGAAGATAGGCTCGACATCTTCATCGATTGCATGACCGGGCTGCATTGCAGCCATCTGCGGGCGGACATTGCCCAATACTTAAAGTCGATGTCGGAGTAAAACGGAAACAAAGCCCACATCGAGTCGCGCCGCCGCCGGACGGAGCGGCAGATAGCCGGCGGCGTTTGCCCCGAGTGCGGCGGAAAGCTTGTGCGGCGCAACGGAAAGTTCGGTGCTTTCTATGGCTGCGCCAATTTCCCCCGATGCCGTTTCACTGCCACGCTCTGAAAACGGCTGCGGTTGGCAGTACGGACGCATACTGCGCTTACACCCTTTTTCTCGTCCCAAGGACAGAGGAAACTCTTCCCCCCACTCTCCCGAAAAGTCTGTTTTCCGCTACAAAAACTTTATGGAAGTTTAACTATGAAACCGGGCTCCGCGCCTACGCGAAAGCATTTCCTATGCACGGAAAGCGGGCTTGCGCGGACGGGAATGCTTGGAGTTTCGACTGGAATACTTGGAGTTTTCCCTACATGTACATCCCGGCGGCGCTATATGTACATGTAAGGGGCGCGTAAGTCACTGATAGTCAAGACAAGCAAAAAGAGAGAAACGGCGGTCGCGGTTTCTCTCTTTTCTCTACCCAAAGATAATACATTTTTCCCCGTTTTCCAAACGCCGTTTAACCAATTTTATGGAAATAGCTGCGGGGATTTTTTCTCTGCTCGCTACGGGAAGCGTACTGTTTGCGGTCTGTCGCGCTGCGGATTTAAGGCTGCTGTTTTGCAAGCCGCCCGACAGGAAAAATCATCTTGCGCTGGGACGAAAATACTCCGTGCTCCTCTGCGCCTTTCTTACGCTTTAGCACGCGCGTATTAAGGGCGTGGGCTGCCAGACCGGGTGTCAGCCTGCGGTAAATATTTGCACAAAGTTTTTGTCCGTGTGCATTTTCCCCGTACCTTTGCCGCCGTTTTTACCAACAAAGAAGAAAAAAATGAGAAAAACTAAGCTCATCGGTGCGGCAGCCATGCTCTGTGCCGCGCTGCCGGCCGGAGCTGGCGGTTATCTTACCAACACTAACCAAAGCGTCTCTTTCCTGCGCAACCCCGCCCGCGACGCGGTGATAGCGATAGACGGCGCTTACGCCAACCCCGCCGGCCTGGGCTTCATGCCTATCGGCTGGCACTTGGGCTTTGACCTCCAGAGCGCCTACCAGACGCGCACGGACGAGACGGTCTTCGGTCCGCTCGCCTTGGGCACGGTAAACGGCGTGGCAAACGGCGAAAGCGGATATAAGAAATACACGGGAAAGGCGAAGGCCCCCGTCATCCCCTCCTTCGACCTCGCTCGCGTAGGCGAGAAATGGTTTGCCTCCTTCCACTTCGGCGTGACGGGCGGCGGCGGAAAGTGCACCTTCTCCGACGGCCTGCCCTCCTTTGAAAGCCAAGTGGCGATGCTGCCGCTCATAGCCGACGTGCTATCGCCCGGCGCGGTGACGGGCTACTCCATGGACACTTACATGCGCGGCCGGCAATACTATTTCGGCGGACAGTTTGGCGTGGGATACAAAATTCTCCCGAAACTCAACGTCAGCGTAGGCGGACGCGTGGTGTACGCACAGTGCAACTATTACGGATATGTGCGCAACATCGGCGTGACGGCGGGCGGACAGCAAATGCCGGCAAGCGCCTTCCTCGAAGCAAACGGACTTGGCGCCTTCAAGAGCCTTGTGGCCGACCGCGAGCTCAACTGCGACCAGACGGGCTGGGGCTTCACGCCCATCGTCAGCGTGGACTACAAGACGGGACGCTTCAATTTCTCCGCGCGGTACGAGTTTAAGACAAAACTCCGCCTGAAAAACCAGGCGGGCGAGAACACCAGCGGACTTTCCGAGTACGACGACGGTCTGAAAGTGAAGGCGGACATCCCTGCCATACTCTCCGTCGGCGCGCGCTATGACGTGCTGGACAACCTGCACCTCAACGCGGGCTTCCACTACTACTTCGACAAGCAGGCCACACAGCACGAAAACCGCCACAACTACTTGCAGAGCGGCGGATGGGAAGTGCTGGCCGGCGCGGAGTATGACATCAACAAGCGCTGGACGGTGAGCGCGGGCTGGCAAACCACCAACTACGGCCTTGGAAAGGACAGCCGCTTCATCAGCGACATGAGCTTCGTCACCAACTCCAACTCCCTCGGTCTGGGCGCGCGCTTTCAGCTGAGAAAGAAGGTGGCTCTCAACATTGCGTACTTTAAGACTTTCTACAAACGCTACGAGCGCAAGCAGAGCGACTTTTACGGACTCAACGAGAAGTACGCCGCCACGCTTACCCCCGTGCTCGGTCCCGCCGTGCAGCAGCTGCAAAGCGGCAAGGAGCAGCTCACCGCCGCCTTGCAAAATCCCGCCCTGCCCGCCGCCGCACGCGAGCAGTACCAGCAGAAGCTTGACGGCGTGAACGCCCAACTCGCCGCCGCGCAGCGCATTATGTCGCCCATCGCAGGCGTGGAGACGTTCCACCGCACCAACGATGTCTTCGGCATAGGCTTGGAGATTGACTTCTAAGGCTTAAAGCCGGTTTTCACAAGAAAAGCTTAAAGCAAGAAAAGCCCCATATAAGGCGCGTCCCCAATAGAGCAAAATCACAAAATCCCCTGCGGAGCTTGACGGCATACCGCAGGGGATTTTTATGTGTTGCTTCTTTTATATTGCTGTCCGCTAAAACTCAAAACGCCAAAAACATCCCGACCGAAGTCCTTTAAAATAGGGCTTCGGGGTCGCTTTTTCAAAAAGTAAGCCCCGTTAGTCAAACAGAACCGGTTCGGGAGGCGTTTTCTTGGTCTCTTGAACCATTTTCGCCTAGTCCTTTTCCGGCTCTTCAAGAAAAGTGCAGCAGTTCACGTAATACATGAGCATTATCCTTACCATTGTGGCCAGTCCGGAGAAGCTCCACGAACGTTCGATACGCTTTTGTATGACCATCAGAAACTATTCAGCGGCTGTCCGCTAAAATGTGTGCCTTTGTTCATAGTTATGCTATTTTTAGGCTCAAACGAAGGTAACTAAATGGGCTGAATTCCAAGCGAGGAATCCAGCCCCTTCTTTTTTCCGCTCAAAGAAGTTTTAGCGGACAGCAATACTTCTTTTACGGGGGAAGAGGAAGGGGCGTACAGACCAAATTGCCGGGTGTATCCCCCTCCCCCTATCTCAATGGGGCAGGACCACTGAGACGGCATTTGCGTGACAGTACTTTGCTTTCGCGCCAGCGCATAATGCGCTTATTGCGGGCGGTGGGCTAAGCCTTTTCCGCTTGCGGGGCGGAAGCGAGGGACAGACCCTCGGCGGAGCGTATGTGCAGGTCGCGCTGCGGGAAAGGTATCTCGATGTTGTGCGCGTTAAGCGTGTTGTAAATAACCTCCTTTACGCGGCCCGTGACAGCGAATTTTTCCTCAACAAGAACCCAGTAGGTGACGTAGAGGTTCACGCTGCTGTCGCCGAAGTCGCTGAACACCACGCTCACGGGCTTTTTACGGCTTATCACGTCGCGCCCGTCCGCGCCTTTCACGGCAAGCGCGCTCACGGCCTCCACAAGGAGGCGGCGCACCTCGTCCACGTTGGCCCCGTAAGCCACGCCCACGGGCACGGCCACCATTTCGTAGGAGTGGTTGCGCGTGATGTTCTTGAAATTCTTAGAGAAGAGCGAGCTGTTGAGGAAAGCTATGACGCAGCCGTCTGCGGTCACCACCTGCGTGCTTTGGTAGGTGATGCTCTCCACCTTGCCACGTATGCCGTCGCACTCTATGAAGTCGCCCACGCGCACACGCCCCGCCATGAGGGAAATGCCGTAGAAGAAGTTTTCAAGCAGGCCCTTCATGGCGAAGCCGACACCAGTGGCGAGACCGGCGGAGATTACGGACACGGCAGTGGAGGGTATCTTGAGCATCTTCACGGAAATGACGGCGTAAAGCCCCCAGACGCAGATGGAGATAACGTTGTTGGCGAGCGTGAAATTGGGCTTGCCGTTCACCACCACCTTTGACTTGTGGTATTTGTGGTAGAGTGCCTTGACGAGGTAGTTGATGTACCGGAAGACAAAGTACAGCGACGCCACCAACACTATTTTCGCCAGAGAGAGCTGCACCACGCCCTCGACGTTGAGGAAGTTGGTGAGGAAGATGTTGAAGACCGTGGCGGTGAGGTCGAAGACATCGGCGGCCCACCATATCGAGAGCAGGACGGAGAATACCCCAAGCACGGGCACAACGGCCATCGCCACGAGGTCGAAGAGCCAAGTCTGGTTGATGTGCCTCTCGTGGCGCTTGCGTATGGCCTCGAGTATGTTGAGGTGTATGGCACGCGAGGGGGCGTCGGCGCGTTTCTCCCCGATGCGGCGCAGCAGGTAGCGCTCCTCGTAGAGCGCGAGCAGGTCGTACACGCACGTCACCGTCTGTATGCAGGCCAGCTGGAACATCCACCAAATGAGTATCTGCACGGAAAGCAGCGTGTAGCCGTACCATGCGGCGAAGGTGGAGCAGACCATAATGACGAGCGACACCCAAGTGTAGAAGATGTCGTTGCGCGGTATGTTGTCGTTATGCCGCCTTATGACGCTCCACTGCCAAAGGGTGAAGACGAGCAGCACAGGCGGGAAAATGAGCTGCACGAGGTTGTTGGGGATGAAGACTATGCGGAAGGAGATGACCACAAAGGACATCAGCATCACGGGAGTATAGATGCGGAAGCCGCTCTTTATCTGGTCTCCGCTCAGGCGTATGAGAAGCGAAATGAAGATGGCGCAAAGCAGCCAGGAGTACTCTATGAGCAGCTTCGAGGCCATTAGGAAGAAGTTGTGGTACATGAAGGCGCGGCACACCATTATGGAGATGGCGAAGATTATCATTGCCGCGGCGAGGATGAGGCAGACTTTCTTCTTCATGAACCCCTCCGTGCGGAAGCGGCGCGGCACAATCCAGCGCACAAGCACATTGCTGAGCAGCGCGGCAACGAGGATGTAGAAAAGCACAAAGACCGTGAGCCCGCTCACGATGGGCCCGCGCCACTGCGACTGCACCTTGTGCTTGTGTCCGCTGCCGTCGACGTGCTCGGTGTCGTACTTTTCGCTCGCATCAGCCCTTGCCATGCTCACGTAGCGGGAGAACTGGGCGAGAATCTCAAAGTAGTTGGCGTCGCCGTTGAGGAAGATGTTGTTTTGTATGCTTGTGTAGCGCTGCAGGGCGTAGTTGTTGAGCTTGCCCAGCTTGCCCGCCGTCATCTTGTAATGCTCGGTGTCCTGCACGACGCTTTCCTTTATGCGCTCCAGGTTGTCGCGCAGGGCTACGGCGTATTTGAGGCAGGAGTCGCGGTCGGCTTCGCCCGCCTTGTCGAGCATGAAAGGCTGCCCCCCACCCTTTGGCGGCGTGCCGCCGAGCGGACCGATGAGCTGCGGGGTGGTTTTTCCTCCGCTCACGGCCACTTGCGGATGGGCCTGCTTTGCTCCCTTTGCGGGCGGTATCGCCTCGAGCGAGGCTATGAGCGCGTTGTAGCGGTTGAGTTCCGTGTTCACGCGGTCGAGTATCTTCTGGTAAGGCACACTGCGCTTGCTGAACTCGCGGTAGAGCGACGTGGCCTCGTGGCAGGCATAGGTCATGTCGAAGGTGAAGTCCTGCTTCTGCGAGTAGAGCATAAGCCCTATCTGGTCGCTGCGCTGCATGAGCGACACCATCTGCCGGTGCTGCAGCTGCGTCATCGTGTTGTAGCGAGCCATGTTTTGCTGCTGCTCGCTGTACGAGCCCTCAAGCTCGGCACGAAGCACGGCGAGCGTGGCGGCAAGGTTCTTTTCTTTCAGCACGGCGTTGGCCGGCAGGGCTGCGAAAAGGGCAAGAAGCAGCGCGAAAGCCGCGTGCTTGACGTGGGGGGATAATCTCATCGTGTGTGTGTATCCTTTGTTTTTCTTGTTTGTCTAAATGGACTTATTGCCGGAAAGCGGGTGTTTTGCCAGAATTAGGAAGAGTCATTCTTCACCGAACGCTTCGTCAAGCAACTTGCTTAGGCCTTTCAGAAATTCCGGCATTGCGGATGGCTCAACGCCGGGGACTTCTTCGTAGAAGAGGCGCATGAGGTCAAAATAGCACTGTGTCTCAGCCGCTTTGAAGTAAACCGAGAAAGTCTTCAAGTCTTGCAGAAGGAACATAGCCACTGCCAGTATGGCGTACATGTCTTTGTGCACAAAGCCCTCGGCGGGCGGCGCAAACAGTCGCCAGACCTCATCCATCAGGACGTATTGCCCTTTCTCGTGCAGCCAGCACGCGATGGAGTAGCCGTCAGGGTCGCCCCCTGCGGCACGGCAGGCGTACGCCTTTTTTAGTTGCTGAACCATCCCGTCCGTTTCCGCCGCATCGAGCATCCATTCTGCAAGCTGTAGGTGCGCCTCATAGCGTGACATGCCCGCAGCGAGGGACGAGAGCATCTGCTCCTCGGCCTTGGCAGGCATAGACAGCCAGCACAGCGTGTGGGCTACGCCGTTGGAGATGCGGGTATGGTCGGCCTCTTCAAGCGGACAGCGCGACAGCGCCATAGAGAGGTAGGTGTGGGAAAGCTCGGTCAATTCGCTCTTGCGCTTTCCCGGCTTTTCCGCCGCTATCTGCGTGCATAAATTTTCGCCGACATACATAGGTATTGTATAGTCTTCGGGCTGCGCCTTAATATACTCGCGGGCGCAGGCAAGGGCCTCGTCGTCACGCTTTAAGGCGTAGAGGGAAAAGACTTTCATGCTCATAGCCTGCAGAGCCTGCGGGTCAATTGCAAGCGCGTAGTCGCAGCTTTTCAGACAGTCCTCGTACGCGCATTTACGCTGCTGGAGCTCGGCGAGCTGGCACCACGACACCACGTCATAGGGGTCGGTGTCGATAAGACGGTTGGCGGCACGCTCGCCCTCGTCCTTGTTGCCGGCAAGATCCTCCGCGTCGGCGAGGAGTTCGAGGTAATGCTTCGCGTCACGGTAGTCCGCCGGTACGCTGCGCAGACATTGCGCCGCACGCGCGGCGTAGCCGTAGTCGAGGAGTATTTCTCCATAATCCACCTTCCAGTCGTTTGCCTCGTCCCCGTACATGTTGTCCAGCTTTCTCCGATACAAAAGGTCGGCCCTCTCCAAGTCGCCGCCTGCCACTGCCGTCTCGATATAGAATAGCTGCACCTCACGGTTGTCTTGGTCGGGAAGGCTCTTCACAAGCCTCTCGGCCTCGCTCCTTTGCCCCTTTGCCCGCATGTCGTAGGCCTTTTCCACAAGCACTTCCTCGTTGTCGGGATGGAGGCGGAGCGCAACGCGAAGGCACTGCTCGGCATCGAAGGGCCGATTTTCGTGCACGTAATAGTCGCGCACGTCAAGCAGCATGAGCGCGTCCATATAGAAAGGCTTACCGCTTTGGATGCCCTCTTCGTACTCGCGGACGGCTTTCGCAAGATAACGGTCTTTCATAAAGTTGGATTGGCTGTGGTTGGAAAACACAGGCGGCGCAGCCTGCCAGCCTCCCGCATAAGGAAGCCGCGCAGACCGCGCCGCCGGCGTCAGTGTATGTGTGCGCCCGCCCGCCGGCGGCGCGTGTGTGTCATTTCTTAGCCCAACTGTCCTTCAAGCCGACTGTGCGGTTGAAGACAAGGTGACCGGGGGCAGACTCTTTGTCGTAGGTGAAATAGCCAATGCGCTGGAACTGCAGGTAACGGTTGCCCGTCGCGTTCTCAGCGGCAAAGCGCTCCACGTAGCAGTTGGTGAGCGTCTTCAAAGAGTCGGGGTTGAGCAACTCGCGGAAGTCGCGCTCGTCGGCAGAGGGGTTCTCCACCGTAAAGAGGCGGTCGTAAAGGCGCACCTCGGCGGGCAGGCAATGTGCCGCGCTGACCCAATGGAGTGTGCCCTTTACCTTGCGGTTAGCGCCCTCAAGGCCGCTGCGGCTCAGCGGGTCGTACTCGGCGTAAATCTCCTCTACCGTGCCGTCAGCCGCTTTCTTGCAGCCCGTGCACTTGACGATGTAGGCGTTTTTAAGGCGAACCTCCTTGCCAGGAACCATGCGGAAGAACTTCTTCGGCGCATCCTCCATAAAGTCATCGCGCTCCATCCAGAGCTCGCGGCTGAACGTGATGGTGTGCGTGCCGTCTGCTTCGCGCTCGGGGTTATTCACCGCCTCCATCTCTTCGGTCTGTCCTTCGGGATAGTTGGTGATGATGAGCTTCACAGGGTTGAGCACAGCAGAGATACGGAGCGCGCGGGCATTGAGATCCTCGCGAGCAGCGGCTTCAAGCATGGCGTAGTCGTTGAGCGCGTCAAACTTGGTGTAGCCAATCATGTCGATGAAGCGGCGCACGGCCTCGGGCGAATAGCCACGGCGGCGCAAGCCGCAAACCGTCGGCATGCGGGGGTCGTCCCAGCCGTCCACAAGCCCTTCCTGCACAAGCGCGAGGAGCTTTCGCTTGCTCATGACAGTGTAGGTCAGGTTCAGACGGTTGAACTCATACTGCCTGGGGCGGTTGTCGTCCAAGTCCTTGCCCTCTTTAAGCTCGTCGACGAAATAGTCGTAGAGCGGGCGGTGCGGGACAAACTCAAGCGTGCAAATGGAATGGGTTACACCCTCGAAGTAGTCGCTCTGCCCGTGGGCAAAGTCGTACATAGGATAGGCTTTCCACTTTGCGCCCGTGCGGTGGTGCTCTTTGTTGATGATGCGGTATATGATGGGGTCGCGGAAGTGCATATTGGGGCTCGCCATGTCTATTTTGGCGCGAAGCACCATTGAGCCTTCGGGCAGCTCGCCGCTGTTCATCTTCTCAAAAAGCGCAAGGCTCTCCTCGGCGGGACGGTCGCGGAACGGGCTCGGCGTGCCGGCCTGCGTGGGCGTGCCTTTCTGTGCCGCTATCTGCTCGCTTGTCTGCTCGTCGACGTATGCTTTCCCCTCCTTGATGAGACGCACGGCGAAGTCCCAGAGCTGCTGGAAATAGTCGGAAGCGTGGTAGATGTTGCCCCACTTAAAGCCGAGCCACTCTATGTCCTGTTTGATTGCCTCGACGTACTCCGTGTCCTCTTTCTGAGGGTTGGTGTCGTCAAGGCGCAGGTTGCACACTCCGCCGAATTTCTCCGCCACGCCGAAGTCCATGCATATTGCCTTGGCGTGCCCAATGTGCAGATAGCCGTTGGGCTCTGGCGGGAAGCGCGTCTGAAGCCGCCCCCCGTTCTTGCCCTCTTTGAGGTCGTTCTCTACTATCTGCTCAATGAAGTTCAAGCTCCGCCTCTCCGGAGCCTCTATGCTTTCGTTGGTTGTCATAATCGTGTTTGGTCTTGCTGCGGAATGATAGCTGCCCGCCCACTCGGCCGGACTCCCGTGGGGCAAACCGCGTCAGTTGGCCATCTCGGAGATGAACTTCACACGCACGAGGCGTATCTCCTCCTCGGTGAAGTCTTCGCCCAGCTCGTCGAGCGCGGCTTCGAGGTCGTCGGTCTCGCTTTCCTTGAAATACTGGTATATCTCGTCTACGTGGTCCTCGTCCATCACGTCCTCGATAAAGTAATCTATGTTCAGCTTCGTGCCGGAGTAGACTATCGCCTCTATTTCGTCGAGCAGCTCGCCGAATTCTATTCCCTTTGAGACGGCAATGTCGTCCAGCGCAACCTTTCGGTCGATGCTGTGGATTATGCTCACCTTTATCTTGGACTTGTTGGCTACGGTGCGGATGCGCATGTCCTCGGGACGCTCTATCTCGTTCTCCTCGCAGTGTCGCTTTATGAGCTTGCAGAATTCCGCTCCGTAGCGTTTCGCCTTGCCTGCGCCTACGCCGGGAATATTCTGCAGCTCCTCGAGCGTCTGCGGGTAGACGGTGGACATAGCCTCCAGGGAGCTGTCTTGGAAGATGACGTAAGGCGGAACGTCAAGGTCGATGGACACTTTCTTCCTGAGGTCCTTGAGCATTTGGTAGAGCGCAGGGTCAACGGCGCACTCGGCACCGCTCTGCGGCTCGACGGCATCCTCAAAGTCCTCGTAGCTGCGATCTTCGACGATGGAGAACGGAACGGGGTGCGAAATGAAAGCGCGTCCCTCGTCCGTCATTTTCAACACGCCGTAGTTGTCCACGTCCTTGCGCAGATAGCCCGATATGAGGGCTTGTCGTATCACGGCGTTCCATATGCGGTCGTCCTTGTCCTCTCCGCAACCGAACTCTTCCAGCTGGTCGTGGCGGTGGGCGCTAACCTCCTCGGTGCGCCGCCCGCACAGTATGTCTTTTATATAGTCGTCTCTGAAGTTTTCCTTGGTAGCAACAATCACCTCCAGCGTCTTCAACAGTTCTTCTTTTGCTTCCACTTTGATTTGGGGATGTAAACAGTTGTCGCAGTTGCCGCAGTTGTCCTTGTCATACCGCTCGCCGAAATAGTGCAAAAGCAGTTTGCGGCGGCAGACGGAGCTTTCCGCGTAAGCTGCGGTCTCTTTCAGGAGCTGGCGCCCTATGTCCTGCTCGGCCACGGGCTTCCCCTCCATGAATTTCTCTAGTTTTTGTAAGTCTTTGTGTGAATAGAAGGCGACGCACTTGCCTTCGCCGCCGTCGCGGCCGGCTCGTCCCGTCTCCTGGTAGTAGCCCTCAAGGCTCTTGGGTATGTCGTAGTGTATGACGAAGCGCACGTCGGGCTTGTCGATGCCCATGCCAAAAGCGATGGTGGCGACTATGACGTCGATGCGCTCCATCAGGAAGTCGTCTTGCGTGCGCGACCGCGTGGCGGGGTCCAACCCGGCGTGGTAGGCCTCGGCCTTGATGTCGTTGGTGCGCAACACCTCGGCAAGAAGCTCCACGCGCTTGCGGCTCAGGCAGTAGATGATGCCGCTGCAGCGCGGCTGCTGCTTGATGAAGCGTATGATGTCCTTGTCGATGTCCTTGGTCTTGGGGCGCACCTCGTAATAGAGGTTGGGGCGGTTGAACGAGCTTTTGAACTCCGCCGCGTCCGTGATGCCAAGGTTTTTCTTTATGTCCGTGCGCACCTTGTCAGTGGCCGTCGCCGTAAGCGCGATGACGGGCGCGTCGCCAATCTCGTTGATGACGGGACGTATCTTGCGGTACTCGGGACGGAAGTCGTGCCCCCACTCCGAGATGCAGTGCGCCTCGTCAATAGCGTAGAAGGAGATGCGCACCTTTTTCAGGAACGCCACGTTCTCTTCCTTGGTCAGCGACTCCGGCGCCACGTAAAGCAGCTTGGTCACCCCGTTGAGTATGTCCGCTTTCACTTCCTCTGTCTGCGACCGCGAGAGCGAGGAGTTGAGGAAATGGGCTACGCCGTTCTCTTGGCAGGTGTGGCGGATAGCGTCCACCTGGTTTTTCATCAGGGCTATGAGCGGGGAAATCACTATCGCCGTCCCTTCCATAAGGAGGGAGGGAAGCTGGTAGCACAACGACTTTCCGCCACCCGTAGGCATCAGGACAAAAGCGTTGCCGCCCCCTAACAGGGTGCGTATGACCGCTTCCTGGTTGCTCTTAAAGGTGTCGAAGCCAAAATACTTTTTCAGCTCCTTGCGCAGGTCGGTGTTTTCCATCATGGCACTGGTCTTGTTAGTCCCTTGGGAGAAAAGCGCGGCACGCGCCGTGCAGACGCGTGGTCGCCCTTGTTCCCCTTAGCAAAGTTATAACAAAATTCCAATGCCGTGCCTCGCCACAATATTTTTTTGCGGCAAAACCCCGATGCCCAAGCGGACGGGACGTGGACGCATTATATATATGCGTGCGCGAGCTTAGCCCGACGCGTGCAAACTCTTTTGCAGAAGTGCGCATGCGCTTACGCCATGCCGCACGCATTATATATATAGGCAGCCCTTCCCTTTCGCGCTACGCGAGCCGGCGGTTGCTGGCTGCGAGCTGACGCTCGGCGTACTCTTTCGTCACGACAAACTCCTTCTTGTCCGAGGACGGTGTCTCGTACATTGCGTCCGTCATCACCGTCTCCACGATGGAGCGCAGCCCGCGTGCGCCGAGCTTGTACTCCACCGCCTTGTCGACGATGTAGTCAATAGCCTCGGGGGCGAACTCAAGCTTCACGCCGTCCATGGCAAAGAGCTTGGTGTACTGCCGCACGAGGGAGTTTTTCGGCTCAGTGAGTATTTTGTGCAAAGCCGCGCGGTCGAGCGGGCGCAGGTAGGTGAGCACCGGCAGACGCCCTATTATCTCGGGTATCAGGCCGAAGCTTTTCAAGTCCTGCGGCTCAACGTACTGTATCAGCTCGCCGGGATTGACGCGCTGGGCGTTTTGCACGGAGTTGAAGCCTACGGTGTGCGAGTTGAGGCGCTGGGCAATCTTCTTCTCTATGCCGTCGAACGCTCCGCCGCAGATAAAGAGAATGTTGCGCGTGTCCACATGCACGTAGTCCTGGTCGGGATGCTTGCGCCCGCCCTTGGGCGGCACGTTCACCACCGAGCCCTCGAGGAGCTTGAGCAAACCTTGCTGCACGCCCTCTCCGCTCACGTCGCGCGTGATGGAGGGGTTGTCGGACTTGCGGGCTATTTTGTCTATCTCGTCAATGAAGACAATGCCGCGCTCTGCCCGCGCCACGTCAAAGTCCGCCACCTGCAAGAGGCGCGAGAGTATGCTCTCCACGTCCTCGCCCACGTATCCGGCTTCGGTGAAAACCGTCGCGTCGACGATAGTGAACGGCACGTCGAGCAGGCGCGCTATGGTGCGTGCGAGCAAAGTCTTTCCCGTGCCGGTGGAACCTACCATCACGATGTTGGACTTCTCTATCTCCACGCCGTCGTCCCCGTCCTTTGCGTCCGCGCCTTGGCGCAGGCGCTTGTAGTGGTTGTACACCGCCACGCTGAGGTAGCGCTTTGCGCTGTCCTGCCCTATGATATATTGGTCGAGGTACTCTTTTATTTCCTTGGGCTTGGGCACTTCTTTCAGCTCCGGCACGCCGGGCGCCGTCTTGCGCTGCTCGGCCATGAGGTTTGCCATCTCTCCGGGCGCGTACTCGTTAAGCACGCTGTACGCCTGCGCGATGCAGGCCGAGCAGATATGCATCCCCTCCGTGTTGCCAAGCAGGCGCACGCCGTCTTCCTCCGTGCGTCCGCAAAAGTCGCAGTGGTCCTTGCCGTCTGTCTGTCTTTTCCTAGCCATTTCTGCTATGCCTTGTCACTTTGCGTCGTTCTCACTCTTGGCCTTGCCGTGCTTGCGCGGCTCGTAGACGTTGTCTATCATGCCGTACTCCTTGGCCTCGGCCGCCGTCATCCAGTAGTCGCGGTCGGAGTCCGCCCAAACTTTGTCGAAGTCGGTGTGCGAATGCTCGGCAATGATGGTGTATAGCTCGCGCTTGAGCTTCTGTATCTCGCGGGCCGTGATTTCTATGTCCGATGCCTGGCCCTGCACTCCGCCGAGCGGCTGGTGTATCATCACGCGGCTGTGGGGCAATGCCCAGCGCTTGCCCTCCGCGCCAGCCACAAGCAGCACGGCGGCCATGGAAGCGGCCATGCCGGTGCAGATGGTGGACACGTCGCTTTGTATAAACTGCATCGTGTCGTATATGCCCAGGCCTGCGGAGACGGAGCCGCCGGGCGAGTTGACGTAAATGGAGATGTCCTTGCCCGGGTCGGTGGAGTCGAGGTAAAGCAGCTGCGCCTGCAGGGTGTTGGCCGTGTAGTCGTCAATCTGCGTGCCGAGGAAGATGATGCGGTCCATCATCAGGCGCGAGAAGACGTCCATCTGCGTCACGTTGAGCTGGCGTTCCTCGAGAATGTAGGGGTTGAGATACTGGCTCTGGGCCTTTATCACGCCGTCGAGCGCGAGGGAGTCGATGCCCTTGCGCGAGGTGGCGAATTTCTTGAAATCGTCTGCAATCATTTTTTTCCTTTTGCTTTGCGCCGCCCGCGCGTGTCGTGTGCGGCGGCGAATAAAGAAAAAACCATGCGCCCGGGGGCGCTTGTCGGCGGCCTCAGTGTCGCATGGCTGTGTGGTCGCGCCGTGGCGGGAGGGGATGCACTCCCCCGCCCTGCCGGCCGGCGGCGTGTCCGTTTCTTACTTCTCCTCGAAGAGCTTGGTAAAGTCCTCGGGGGTGATGCTCTTATGGTTGAGCGTCACCACGCCTTTGAGGGCGGCGGTGAGCTTGCTGTCGATGCAGCGCTCAACGAGCTGGTTCACCTGCTCCTTGCGCTTGAGCATCTCCTGGGCGTACTGCTCGAGGTACTCGTCGGGGATGTTGTTCATGCCGTACTGGGCAAACTGGTAGCGGGCGGACTGCACGGCGGCGGTCTTCACGTCCTTGTCGTCCACCTTCACGCCCTGTGCCTCGACAAGCTGCTCCTTGATGAGATGCCATTTAAGCTCCTCTATGCTCTTGGCGTAGTTGTCCTCAACAAACTTCTCGTCCTTGTCCTTGTTGTTGGCCTTCATTATCTTTTTGAGCAACTCGTCGGGGAACTCAAGCGTCCCCACCTTGTTGTCCATATAGGCGCGCACGTCGAGGAGGAACTTGTAGTCGCTGTCGTTTGCCTGCAGGGCCTGGATGTTCTCTTTCACCTTGGCGCGGCACTCGTCCTCGCTCTTCACCGTGTCCTTACCGAAGACCTTGTCAAAGAAGTCCTGGTCGAGAGCGGCGGGAGTGAAGCGGCTGATAGTAGTCACCTCAAAGCTGAAGTCGCCCGTGTGCGCTGCCACGTCCTCTTTGCCAATCTTGAGCAGGGAGGCAATCTCCACGTCCTTGCCCTCATACGCCTTGGAGGGGTTGAAGGTCACGACGGTGTTTTTCTTCACGCCCTCGAAGAGCTTCTTCTGGTCGTCGCTTACGAAGTATGCGGGCATAAGGGACGCGGTCTCTACCACCACGCCGCCCTCGATGGGCTTGCCGTCCTCGCCGAGCTCGGCGAGCGTGCCGCGCAGGATGTCCTTGTCCTCAAAAGCCTCCACCTCTTCGGGGTGTCCGGCCTGCTGGCGCATAGCGTCGAGCTGCTTGGTGACGGTCTCGTCGCTCACCTCTATGTCATAGTAGTCCACCGTGTCGGAGCTTCCCAGCTCTGCATTGAACTCGGGGGCGAGGGCGATATCAAACACAAACGTGAAGTCGTCCTGCGCCTCAATGTCCTGCGGCTCCTGCTTGTCGCTGCCGAGGGGCTCGCCAAGCATGTTCACCTTATTGTCCTTTATGTAGCCGAACAGGCTGTCCTGAAGCAGCTTGTTCACCTCGTCTGCCTTTACCTGCGTGCCGTACATCTTCTTCACGAGACCCGCAGGCACTTTCCCCTTGCGGAAGCCCGGCATCTGCACCTTGTGGCCATAGTCTTTAAGCGTCTTGGTCACCTGTGCCTCATAGTCTGCCTTGACCATCTTGACGGTGAGCTCCGCGCTCACGTTGCCGGTCTTCTCTAACGTAATATCCATCTCTTGTAATTGCTTGTTTTTGATTGTTTCCTATACAAAATAAAAAGCCGCGCCCTCTCTGCGCGGAAGCGGCTCGGGCGCAAGCCCTCCGCTGCCCGCAAGGGTCGCAGTAAAGCGGGGCAAATTTACTACTTTTCTTTTAGCCGCACGCCCCGCGCCGCGTTATTTCGCGTGCCGTCCTCCGCTGCCGGATCAAAAAAGAAGTGCGGGAAAGCGCCCCTCTGCGCCTTGAGGGCGTAACGGACAAGCCCGAAATCGTAGTGACCAACAGCACAAAATACGTTAACGCCGATTTGGAAAGCGGGGAAAAATGTATTATCTTTGTGTAGAGAAAAGAGAGAAACAGCAACCGCTGCTTCTCTCTTTTTGCTTGTCTTGACTATCAACGACTTACACTGCTCTTAGATGTACATACAGCGCCGCCGGAATGTACATGTAGGAAAAACTGCAAGTATTCCCGCAGCTACGGAGCCTATTCCCGTCCGGACAAAGTGCATTTTCATACCCCGAAACACGCTTTTCAAACCTTGAAGGTCTAAGAGATTTTCTTAAACTTGCATAAATCTTCTTAATAGACGTTATTTGCGGCAAACTCCCTTCCTGGGTGTTTTCGGCGGCAAAGCGATGCGATGCGGTTGGGGTCGCTTGCCCTTGTCGCTAAGAAAGCAAAAAAGAAGCGCGGTGTCGTACCACACTGCGCTTCCATTCGTTACGTTTTCAAAGGCGGACGGTCAGAAAACCACCTCCATGCCTATTTTCTGCACCTTCATCCCGCAGCGCTCGTAAAAGCGGCGGGCGCGCTCGTTGCACGCCCATACGTTCAGGGTGAAATTGTGGCAGCCCATTGCGCGTGCTTCCTCGCGTGCCGCGACAAGCAGGCGTTCGCCAAGTCCGTGCCCGCGCTCCGTGGCCTCCACGCAAAGGTCGTCGAGATAGAGCGTCTTTACGGGCTGCAGCACTCTGTCTCCCTCGTGCAGCTGCAATACGCAAATGGCGTAGCCCACGGCACGCGTGCCGTCGTCCGCCACAAGCACGAGGTGCCCGGGGGCGGAAAGCAGGGCGAGCAGCCCCTCGCGGTCGTATTTTGTCGCCACGCGGAAAAGGTCGGGCCGCCCGGCGTTGTGCACTTTACTTATTTCAAGAAGCATCCGTAGTATGTCGTCCGCATCGGCGGCCGTGGCTTTGCGTATCTGCATTATACTTTGGTTTTATTTGTATATATCATTGCATTGTGCGAAAACGGCTGCGTCACACCGCACAACGTTTAGTTGACGAAATTCCAAGAAAGGCCGAAACGGATAACAAGGCGGTTGAGCGGGTAGTGCGGCACGAGGAAAGAGTTGCCACCCGAGGAAGAGCCGTTGACGTGCGAGGCCATAAGGTAGAAGCGCGTGCGCTTGAGGTGGAAATTAATGTACGCGTTGATGATGGGGTAGTTTCCCACCGAGACAGCCGCCGAGCCGTCCTGTGTGGCATACTGCCCGATGATGGGCGAATAGGTCGGCGCAGTGTAGCGCGTAAAGTAGCGCAGGTCCGCCCCCACCTCCGTGCGCAGCACCTTTGCGATGCGGAAGAGGAGGTACATGTTGGTGTATCCCGTAAAGGCGGGAAGCGGCAGCGCGTCTTTGTTGGTGCTGGCTTGGTAGGTGAGCTCGGTCTCCCAGTTGAAGGGTCCCCAGGTGAAATCCTGCGAAAGGGTCAGGGCAAGCAGCTGCGTGCCTTTCGAGCTTTGCGCCACCCGCACGCCGTGGCTGTAAAGCTGCGTGCCGTCAGTGCGCGTGTAGGGCGAGAGCGTCTCGGCGAAGTGGGTGTAGTTTTGCACATTCTCAAAAGCCGCCGTGAGACGCGTGCGGTGGAAGGAAAGCGTGCCCCCCACCCTTGTGCTGAACATTTTCTTCAAGTCCGCGTTGTCCCACCACGCGTTGCGTCCGTGGAAGTGGCGGAAATAGAACGACGGGCGTTCGTTTCGCACGTGCCCGAAGAGGGCTATGTGCAAGGAGTCCCGGCGGAAGGGGATGTCGACCGAGGCGTCGCCCTCCACGTTGAACTCCCCCCAGTCCGTGCCCGTGGTGCGCATCTCGCCCAATATGTTGTAGTGGAACAGCTTGCCCTCCTGGCGCAAGAGCTGCGCTCCGAGGGTTATCGTGTTTTCGCGGTAGTAGTGCTTGAAGCGGCGCGTGTCGGGCAGCTCGTAGCACTCGTACTGGTGCTTGCCGAAGACGCGCAGACCCATCGGCATCCAGCGGTTGAAGCCCTCGTGCAGCTCGATGGCGAGCGTGTTCTCGATGCTTGTGCGATGGGTGTAGTCGTACGCAGAGTCGCCCGGGGCGTAAAAGTCGAGGAAGTAGCCGGGCGTGGAAGCGTTGTCGGTCTGGTTTGCCACGAAGCGGCGCGTGTTGTCGCCTATGCGCAGGGTGTGGATGAAAGCCGTCACGGGGACAAACTCATCGGTGATGCGCAGAGAGTCGGGCACGGCGGGCGCGTTTTTGCCCGCTTCCTCTCCGTCCTCCCCCGGCAGGCCGCGCGGAATGCGAGGCTGCGCCCCGGAGGGCTTTGCCGCGTCCGCCTTGTCTGATGCCGGCGCCGCTTGCGCTGTGAGTTTTCCCTCAGAGTCGGTTTTCAAGCCCGCTTGCACGCCCGCTTTTGCGCTGTCTGCCATTGCGACGGCTGCGCTGTCAAGGGGAAGAAGGCTTGCGAGGGTGTCCGCACGCACGCCAAACGACTTTGGCAGCGCGTCACGCCGCACTACGCGCCCTTTGCCGTCGCGGTAGCGGCGGAAACCAATACTGTAGCGGTGCGTGAGAAAGACGTTGTTGCCAAGCAGCTTGTTCCACGCCTTGGAAAGATTGACGGGCATATCCGCCGTGCCGTATTTCGTGGGGAATATCTCGGGGCGCTTCACGTAGTCGTCGCTCTCGATGCCGCCGTTCTCGCGATTTTTCATTTGCAAATGCTGCACGGAAGCGTGCATTTGGTATTGCTCTCCCCGATAGGATGCGTAAAGCGTTCCGTCAAAATGCGCCGTCGACTGTCCCTCGTAGTAGCCGCGCCCGTAAAGATAATCGGCCTTGAAGCCCATGCCGAGCTTCTTGCCCGCGTTGACGGCAAAGAGCGCCTTGATGCGGTCTTCGCCGTTGGTCTTATTGCCGCACTCGTGGTAGGTGATATTGGTGAAAGGCGACTTTGTATTGGTGAAGAGTAGCTGGTCGGGGCGGGAGATGAAGAAATCGTACGGATGGTAGAAGATGAAGCCGTCGGACATGCGGTTGACAAGCTGCTCGGTGAAAAGGCGGCTTACGCGCGGCGCGCCGAGATTGCCCGTATAGTTGTAGTGCCCCGTGCGCCCGGAAGTGAAGGCGTCGTTTTGGAAGCCGTGCGGCACGGTGTCGTAGTCAGCCGGGCGTATGTCGCCGAAGCGGCTGTCTACCGTCCATGCGTAGATGCCCTCTGGCACGTCCGTAGAGCGGGTGCTGTCGCCCTCCTCGGCAAGACGCCGCTGCTGCTCGAGCGGACTGTCGGCCTCGGTCTCCACGCGCTGCGCCGTCACGGCGGCGGACTGAAGGACGAGCGCCACGGTCAGGGCGAGCCGGAAAGCGGCGCGGGAAAACAGTCCTGCGGCGAGGCGGCACACTATATTATATATAAGGTGTGGGGAGTGGTGTTTCATCGTTGTCAGGAAACTTGCGGGGAGACTGCGGGCGGGTAACGCGTCTTACGGGAAGGGGCTTTAATGATGCCTGCTTGCGGCGGAATGATTAGGGAAAAGCGCCGCAAACATGCTGTGCCGTTTTACTTCGTGGCTTTGAGCTTTTCGTATTTCTCTATAAACATCTCCGCGCTCTCGTCGCCCAGGTCGCGGGCACGGCGCAGATTTTCGAGCGCGGCAGCCTTGCGTCCGCGTTCGCCGGCGGCTATGCCAATGATTTTGTAGCAGTCGGGATTTTCGGGCAGGTCGCGTAAAAGGGCGGCAGCCTTTGCCGAAGCGTCCTCAAACTCCCCTACCCTTAGAAGCAGGAGTGCCTCCTCGAGGCGGTAAGGCGCGGGCATCTCGGCACGCGAAACGGCAGTGCGGATGTCGTCAAGAGCCTGCTGGTACATGTGCGCCTCCACCTCGGCCTGCTCGCGCAGGTAATAGAAACGCTCATTGAGATTGGCCGTCCCCACGGCTTTCTCGTACTCGTTGTAGTCCGCCACGGCACGGCGGTAAAGCCCAGCCTTGATAAGGCGCTGGCTGCGCTCCAAATAGTATTGCGCGTCGCGGGAAGAGACAGGTTTCGCCACGGCGTTCACCGCACTGTCAAGCAGAGCAAGCACGCGCGAGCTGTCCGCGCCCGCAAGCTCCAAGGAGCGGGCTGTGGCGAAATAGGCCGCGGGAGTGGCAAACGTTTTGTCCTCTACGACCTTCTCATAAATGGCTGCGGCCTCGGCGTAACGCTTCATAGTGAAGTAGCATTTGCCTTGCTGCTGCAAGTAGAGCGTGTGCGGGGCGACGGCATAGGCCGCCTTTGCCTCGTCACAGGCCCGCTGCAAATTCCACGTGGCGGGCAGCGACGCGCTGTCGGGCGTGTTTGCCGCAACGTCGTATATAATGTTGCTCCACGAATAGCGCACCGCGTCGGCAGTAAGCACGCTGTCGCCTGCGGCTTTCTCGGCGAGCGAAACGGCGGTGGCGAAGTCGCGGTCGCAGTCGGCGTAACGCCCTGCGGCGGCGGAAAGCGTGCCGCGCTGCACATAGCCGTCGGGCAACTCGGGCCAAGCCGCGATGAAGTCATCGCAAGCCGTTGCCTTGCCGAGACTGTCGGTGGCGGGAGTCATATATATATAGGTAAGGGCGTCTTTGGCTTTTGCCGGAAGGGCTTTGGGCAAGCGCAGGGCGCGGAGGTCCGAGCTGAGGGCGGAAGTGGCGGTCACCGTCAGGCGAGAAACATAGCGGGCGTCGACGGCGCAGGCTTCTGCTGCGTCCTTGCCCACATTGCGCTGCACCACGCCCACGGCCTCGCCCGCGAGATTCACCAAAGCCCGTCCAAAGTCGGCTGAGTCGTTGGGCACGGTCACGTGGTAGTATTTCAAGTCGCCGAACGGCTCGACGGAAGTGACGGAAAACGCCTTTGCCTGCGCTTTTTTGTCGGCAGCGGACGGCACGATGAAAAGTTGCGCCCCCTCTCCTGCCGCCTCCTCAGCGAGTTTAAGGAAAGAAGCCTTCTTTACGCCCACGGTGGAGAAGCGCACAAGGTCGGCAGTGCTGTTTGCTCCCGTTATGCGGAAGAGCTTGTAGCTGTTGCCCTTCCAGTCCGTCACCTCTGCCCGCGACGCGCCAAGCAGCAAGCCGTACGGGGCGATGGCATCGCCCGACACGCTGACGAAGAAAGCGTTTCCCTCACGCAGCAGATTGCCGTCCGCGTCGTACGCCCGCAGGATGAGCGCGGCGCGTCCCGTCTCCTTGGGCGGCACGTTTTTGTCCGTCGGCGCGGCAAAGAGCGCGGGGGCGGATGTGGCAAAGAATAGCAGTGCGGAAAGCAGTATGGAGTTGGATTTCATCGTATCTTGAATTGGTTCGGTTGGTTTTTATCGTCTGCGCAAGGCTTGGGTACTATCGCCTCCCGTTTCCTTGCGCCTGTTCCCTAATCGGTCGTGCAGGACAACAGGGCGCGGGCGTTGTCGAGCGCGGCTTGTGTCACTTTCTCGCCCGAAAGCATATTGGCAAGCTCGGCCACGCGCTCCTCGGGAGTAAGGCAGACAATGTGACTTTGGGCTGCGCCGTCCGCGTCCTCCTTATAGACCTTGTAATGCCGCGCGCCGAGGGCGGCTATCTGCGGGAGGTGGGTGATGCAAATCACTTGGCAGCTGTCTGACATAGAGCGCATCAGCTGCGCCATCTTTTCAGCCATTGTACCCGATACGCCCGTGTCTATTTCGTCAAAGACAATCGCGGGCAGCTGCGTGCGCCGCGCCATAATGGCTTTGAGCGCGAGCATAAGACGGGCAATCTCGCCGCCCGAGGCTATGCGGCTCACGTCCTGAGGCGGCACGTTGCGGTTGGCGGAAAAGAGGAAGGTCACGCTGTCCGCGCCCGTCGCGTCGGGCAAAGCACGCGCCGCGAGCCTGAGCTCCACATTCACGGCGGGCATACCGAGATTTTTCAGCGCAGAGCCAAGCTCATTCTCCAAAGCACGCGCCGCCTTCTCACGCGAAGCGGTCAAGTCCGCTGCCGCCTTATGCAACTTCGCGGCGAGCGCGTCCGTCTCACGCAGGAGACGCGCTATGTCGTCATCGGCGTTGGCTATTCCGTCAAGCTGCCCGCGCAGTGTCTCTGCGGTCTGCAAGAGCGCGGTAAGGTCCGCCGCTTGGTGTTTTTGCTCCAAACCATAGATGAGGTCGAGCCGCGCTTCGACATATTCAAGGCGTTGCGGGTCGTACTCGGTCTCTGCCGTGAGCCGCTCTATCTCGCCGGCGATGTCCTCCACCTCTATGCGCACGCTGTCAAGCCGCTCGGCAAGCGCGGGGGCGGCGGACAGATTTTCGCCCAAAGCGGAAAGCGCGGAGGAGGCTTGGCGCAAGGCGGAGGGCAGGCCGCGCTCTTCCCCGTCAAGGCATCCTTGGGCGGTGTAAAGTCCCTGGCGTATCTCCTCAGCGTGGGAAAGGGTGCGCTGCTCCTGCTCAAGCTCTTCCTGCTCGCCCTCTCGGAGCTGCGCGTCGTCAATCTGTTTGAGGCGGTACTCTATATACTCCTGCTCGGCCTTGGCTCTTTCCGCGCTCTCGCGCAGACGTTTCAGCTCTTCGCTGGCACGGCGGTGCTGGGCAAAAGCCTCACGGTAAGCGGCGGCGACACCGGCGTTGCCCGCCACAAGGTCAAGCGTGTCGAGAAGAAAATGCTCGTTGCGGATGAGGAGGTTTTGGTGCTGCGAGTGCACGTCTATAAGTCTGTCGCCCAACTCCCGGAGCCGCGCAGCGGTGACAGGGGTGTCGTTGACGAAAGCGCGGCTCTTGCCCGTCTGCGTCACTTCGCGGCGCACGATGCACTCGGCGGGGTCGTAGTCTATGTCGTTTTCCGAAAAAAACTCAGCGAGCCCGTTGCCCTCCAAAGAGAACGTGGCCTCCACGCAGCACTTTGCCGCGCCCGCCTGAATAGACTTTGCGTCGGCGCGGCCGCCGAGAAGAAGATTTATAGCACCGAGCATAATGCTCTTTCCCGCGCCCGTCTCGCCCGTAATCACGGAGAAGCCGCCGTCCCAGTCTATGTCGAGGCTGCGGATAAGCGCGTAGTTGGATATATGCAGGTGTGTGAGCATTTATTTCCTTATTTCGTTCCAGTAGGAGTTCTGCGAGGCGTTGATGCTGGAAAGGGTGTTGGCCACCTCCTCCTTTTCCTTGGACGTGCCCTTTCCTTTGTAGATGCTTACAAGCTCGTCGCGCTTGTACTCAGTGAATATCTGCGGCAGCATGCTCATACTCTTGTTTTCGCGGGCTTGCTTTAAAAGCGCAATAGCCTCGGTCACGCCGGCGCGTCCGCGCTCTGCGTTCTCGGCCATCACGTCAAGTCCCTCGCGGTAGTACTTGTATTGCATCTGACGAAACGGCTCCATACCGCCGTCAAGCATGTCGGTGATGATTGCGTAGCGGTTTTTGCTGTCGTCAAAGGCTTTCCACCCTTTGTTCTGCAAACCCTGCGCGCCGTTCACCACACTCTGCGCCGCCCGCAGGTACTCCGTGCCGCCAAGCGGCGACATCGTGTCCATGTCCACACCTATTATAAGGTAGACGTAATAGGCGAGCATCGCCGTGAGGTCATTGCTGATATTCTCAGGCTGGAACTCGAGCTGGTCGTACTCTTGGTAAGTGAAATTGAAATTGGCGTCGACGGTGGAGAAAGTGGTTGTGGTGTACGAAGAGCCGTACACGGGCCGCTGCGCCGCCACTGTGAGCGTTGCCTCAAAGGAGTTTTCGGCGACGGTGTACTTTTTCACGTTGATGTTGAACGTGCAGCTGATGCGCTCCGACGGGCGGAACTGCATGCTTGTCCATTGCCGCTCGCTGAGAAACTGCTTGAGCGTGGTCTCCAACGTCTCGAAGACGGACGTGCTTGAACCCTGCACCTGCTGGTGGTTGACCGTGACGCGGGCGTCAAGCTCCTGCGCGGCGGCGGAAAGCGCGGCGAGGACAAAGGCGGCTAATGTGGAAAGTGTTTTGCGCATAGCTGAAAGGTTGTTTGCCCTTTTCTTTAAGATGTCAGCCCTTTTCTTTAAGGATGACCTCCCTACTCATTATGGATGTCTCCCCTACTCTTTAAGGATGTTTTGCCTCTATCGCGCCGCAGAGATGGGCTATGATGTCACGCGCAACAAGGCTCTTGCTTTTGAGAGGGAAATCTGTGTGGGTGGAGTCGGCGTCGATGATGCGCACCTTGTTGGTGTCGTAGCCGAAGCCCGCGCCCTCGTCGCGCAGGGAGTTTAGCACGATGAAGTCCAAACGCTTGCGGCGCATCTTCTCCGTGGCGTGCGCCATCTCGTCGCTTGCCTCGAGCGCGAAGCCCGCAAGCACCTGCCCCTCGCGCTTTGTCTGTCCGAGCGCGGCGGCGATGTCGCGCGTGGGACTCAGGCGCAGTGTCAGTCCGTCCGAGCCCTCGCGCTTTATTTTGCCCTCCGCTGCCTCCGGAAGCGTGAAGTCCGCCACCGCCGCGCAAAGCACTGCCGCGTCAGCACGGGGAAAGAGCGACGTGGCCGCTTCGTACATCTCCGCCGCCGTGGTCACGTCCGTGCGGGATATGCGCGGATGGACGGGGAACGGGACGCTTACCGGTCCGCTTACCAAGTCGACCTCCGCCCCAAGGCGGGCGCACTCCTCGGCTAAGGCGAAGCCCATCTTGCCCGTGGAGTAGTTGCCGATGAAACGCACCGCGTCGATGCGCTCATACGTGGGACCGGCAGTGATCAGCACGCGCTTGCCACTGAGCGGCAGTCCGTTCTCCTTTTCCTCAAAGTAGCGGTCAAGCACAGCGAAGATCTCTTCCGGCTCTTCCATCCGCCCCTTGCCCACAAGGTGGCTCGCGAGTTCTCCGTCGGCTGCCTCAATAATGTGGTTGCCGTAAGAGCGCAGAGTGTCTAAGTTTCGCTGCGTGGACGGGTGGCGGTACATGTCGAGGTCCATCGCAGGAGCGACGAAGACGGGCGCTTTCATAGAAAGGTAGGTCGTAATCAGCATATTGTCGGCGATGCCGTTGGCCATCTTGCCGATTGTGGCTGCTGTGGCGGGGGCAATCACCATTGCGTCCGCCCAAAGGCCGAGCTGCACGTGGCTGTGCCAGGAACCGTCGCGCCCTGAGAAAAATTCTGTAACGACCGGCTTGGACGTCAACGCGGAAAGCGTGACGGGCGTTATGAACTCGCGTCCGGCCGGCGTGATTACCACCTGCACCTCCGCTCCCGCCTTCACGAGGAGGCGGATGAGCGTGCAGGCCTTGTATGCGGCGATGCTGCCGCTTATCCCCAGTACTATGTGCTTTGACTGAAGCATTTGCTCGTCTGTGCTATGTTGTTTCTTTACCGCTTTTCGGCTTATTATCTCAGCGATCCGGCTCTTGATTCTCCGTTTTTGCTTCGTGCTTCTCCGTTTCTAAGCCCTTTTTGCGCCGTCACCGCTACCGCTCAGACAGACGGCGGGGACACGCGTCACAGCCCCATCCGCAGTTTCAGGCGCATAAGCGTCTGCTTGGTGTTTTGCGTGAAATCGCCCTGCATCATCCACGCGTAGTAGCCCGGATCGCGGCGCAGAACGTCCGCCACGGCACGGCCGCGGTACTTGCCGAAATTGATGGTCTCCACGTTTTGGTCGTTGTAGACTATGCGTCCGGCGAGGTCAACGTTGCGGCTGCGGCGGGAGAACTGCGCAAGGAAGTCCACGCTATTTTTGAGCGTGTCGGCGTAACGGTCGAGCTGCGCCTCAAGCACTTCCAGCGTGGCGCGGGTGTCGGCCTCTGCCGTGTGCGCCTCTGTGAGGTCTTTGCCGCAATAGAACTTGTACGCCGCCGTCAGGTCGCGCCGCTCCATCTTATGGAAGATGCCCTGCACGTCAACGAACTTGCAGCCCGAGATATCGAAGTTCACCCCGGCGCGAATAAACTCCTCGACAAGGAGCGGCACGTCAAAGTGGTTGGAATTGAAGCCGGCGAAGTCGCAACCCTCGAAAGCCGCCGCAAGCTCGGCAGCCTTGTCGCGGAAATGCGGGCAGTCCGCCACGTCTTCGTCCTTGATGCCGTTGACCGCCGAAGCCTCGGCAGAGATATGCAGCCCGGGATTGAAGCGCTGCGTCACAGTCTCCTCTCCGCCGTCGGGAAGCAGCTTGATATAGCACAGCTCCACGATGCGGTCGGTGGCAACGTTCAGCCCCGTGGCTTCTATGTCAAAGAAAATAAGCGGACGGTTGAGTGATAGTTTCATCCTTAATTGTTTCCTTACTCTTTCTTTCCCTAAATCGCGTTTTCGGCAAATTTTGCCAGACATCTCACCGGCTCAACAAGCCGCTCTGTGCTTTCACACCCGCTTTCAAACGAGCTATAAATGCCGCTCCAAGCCGTCAAGAAACCGCCGAAACGGCCTTCTCGTGCTTTTTCACGCCGCAGCCCGGCACGCCGTTGCCCTCTTCGGGCGGGGCGTGCCGGGCTGTGCGCCGTTTGCGGGTTCGGGGCGCATTCTCAGTCCATAAAGACAGAGGGCATGATAAGCATAAGCACCTCTTCGCCCTCTTTCTGCTCGGCGGGGACGATGACACCTGCGCGGCTGCGGTCGGCAAGGCGCAAGGTGATGTCGTCACATTCTATGTTCTGCACCAGCTCAAGCAGCGTGCTGCCCTTGAAGGCTATGCGCATCGGCTCGCCGCTGTACTCGCAGAGGATGTTCTCCTGCGCCGACTTGTTGAAGTCCAGGTCCTCCGTCGTGATGTTTAGGGAAGAGGCCGAGATGCTCAGTTTCACGAGCACTGTGGACGGAGTGGCGAAGACGAGAACACGGCGCAGCGCACTGATGAAAGCCTGCCGGTTGAGCGTGACCTTGTTGGGGTTGTCACGGGGAATGACGCTGGAGTAATTGGGATAGCGCCCGTCGACAAGGAGACTGTCAAACGTGTACTCGCTCGTGGCGAAAGAGGCGCGGCGCTCGCCGAAAGTCATCACCACGTCGCCCTCTTCTTTGTTGAGGATGGCGCGGAGCAGACCTGCGGGACGCGTTCCGAGGAGGAACGTCCCCTGCGATTTCACATCGCTAAGCCCGTACTTCGTCAGCGCAAGGTGGTTGCCGTTGCTGGCAACAATGTTCACGCCCTCCGCGTTAAGGTCAAAGCAGACGGCATTAAGCTGCGGGCGCATTGTGTCGTTTGCCGCCGCCATAATGGCGCGGTTCACGCCGCTGAGCAGCTTGCTACCCTCCAGCACAAGTGTGGCTTTTTCGCCCGTGTCGCCGGCGGGGATGGGATACTCGTCGGCCGACTGCCCCACGAGATTATAGTGGCCGTTCTGATACTGTATGGTGATGGCCAACGTCTCGGGCGTGACGTAAATTTCAAGCGGCTGCTCGGGAATTTCCTTTATCGCGTCCTGCAGTATCTTGGCGTTTACGGCGAAGCGGATATCTGAGTCGCTTTCCACCAGTTCGAGCCGTGTGGTCATGGTTGCGTCGCTGTCGGCGGCTGTCACGGTCAGCGTCTTCCCTTGGATATCCATGCAGAAGCAGTCAAGTATCTGCATAGTGTTTTTCTGCACAATCACGCGCCCGATAGTCTGCAAGTGGGAAGAAAGCGCGGAACTGGAGATTACGA
The DNA here is from genome assembly GCA_963625935.1 of uncultured Oscillospiraceae bacterium. Taxonomy (GTDB): domain Bacteria; phylum Bacteroidota; class Bacteroidia; order Bacteroidales; family Bacteroidaceae; genus Alloprevotella. The sequence goes on from CAVFVD010000007.1 coordinate 73,773, forward strand.
ATTTCATATGCGGTATGGAGTTTAAGCTGTTTCGTTTTCAGGCAAGCACTTCCCCGCCCGATGCCAAACGGATGCCTACCTTATGCAAAGGGAGTGCGAGGCGAGCGCAATCAAGCTCGCTTGAATTGCCGAGCCGATGCCTACCTTATGCAAAGGGAGTGCGAGGCAAGCGCAATCAAGCTCGCTTGAATTGCTGAGCCGATGCCTACCTTATGCAAAGGTAGCGCAAAGCGCGGAAACGCGGAAATCATTCCCGCCGCTTTTTGTCCGTCGGCGGCGGAAAGGGCGGAGGGGGTGCGAGCTACGGGCGAGCGGGGGCTACTCCGTCATCAGGAGCAAGGTCATAAAGCCGAGCAGCAAGGCGTAGGTAGCCTCTTTCTGGAAGCCGTGGGCGTGCGTCTCCGGTATCATTTCGTCGCTTGTCACATAAAGCATCGCGCCGCCCGCGAAACCGAGCATCACGGGCAGGAGCGCGACATCCACGCTGCCCATCGCGTAACCCGTCGCCACGCCCGCCACCTCAAGGAGTGCTATGGCGGCGGAAAGCAGGAAAGTGCGTGTGCGCGTCACGCCCGCCATAAGGAGCGGAGCGATGACCACCATCCCCTCGGGGACGTTTTGCAGGGCTATGCCGAAGCTCACCGACCACGCCGCGCCGCCGTCCGAGTGCAGACTCACGCCCGCCGCCATGCCCTCGGGAAACTTATGGAGCGCAATGGCCATGACAAAGAGCAGGATGCGGTCCACACGGTTGTTGTTGCGGTGCGCCTCGGGGTCGAGCCCCGTGATATGGTGCAAGTGAGGCGTGACAAGGTCAAGCACGTTGAGGAAAAGCGCGCCACCCATCACGCCTGTCGCAACAAGAACCTTTCCCCATACTCCCTCGGCGCAGCACATGCCGAAAGCGGGCACAATGAGCCCAAGCGTGGAGGCGGCGAGCATAACTCCCGCGCAATAGCCAAGGAGGGTGTCGTTCCATCTGTGCGGCAAACTTTTCACGGCAAAGCCGAGAAGAGAGCCGAGCAGGGTCGCGCCGAAAAGTCCGACCGCGCTGAGCAATACGGGCTGCATATCTTGTCGCTTTGAGTTTTTGGGGAAAATCTTTTACTGGCGGACTGCGCTGACCGGCAACAACGATAAGCCGCCGGCAGGCTCTGCCGCTTCGAGCGTCAAACCGGCTGCGTCCGGCTGCCCCGCAGCCGTGCCGCGCAAGCCTCAGCCCGCGCGGCGCGGCGAAGGTCAGAAGTCGACGCTGATGCGGGCGTTGATTTGCCTACCCGTGAGGTAGTTGGGTACGGCATACTGCGTGTTGGTTATGTCCGTAACCCAATAGTAAGAGTTCACGTTGCTGATGCCAAGGAGATTGAAGCAGTCCACGCCGAGCCAGATGTTTTTGAAAGCGGAAAAGAACCCGTGGCGGATGTGCTTGTCATCGTTGCGCAGAAGCCGGTAGTTCATGCCAATGTCCACGCGCTTGTACGCCGGGGCGCGGAAGGTCTGCTTGGCGCGCTCGGAGCGCGGCGGACCGAAAGGCAGTCCGTCGGCGAGCGCGGCTTTCAGGGTGAAACGCCAACGCGTCGTGCCGGGGAAATAGTCGGTGAAATAGAGCGAGATGTTATAGAGCTGGTCGGTGGGGCGCGGAACCCACACGCCGCCAATCTTCTCTTTCGTGCGCATCAGCGAGAAAGTGAGCCAGGAGTCCGTCCCAGGCACAAACTCGCCGTAAAGCTTGAAGTCTATTCCCGCCGCGAAGCCGGACGCCACGTTGCGCCCGTAGTACACCACGCGGACGTTGTCCACCGTGTAAGGGATGAGGTTGGAGAGGGCCTTATAGTACACCTCCGTGGTAAAGCGGAAGGGGCGGTTGGCCATACGGAAGGTGTAGTCGCCGCCGAGGACGAAGTGAATGGAACGCTGCGAGCGGATGTTGCGATTAAGGCTCACCTGCGCCACGCCGTCCACGAGCGTAGTGTCCTTAAGCTCCTTGTAGAACGGAGCTTGGTAGTAGAAACCCGTAGCAAAGCGGAACGTCCAATGGTCGGAGAAGGACGGGAGGAGACCGACGGAGACGCGCGGCGAAAGCAGCGTCTCGCGGTTCCAGCTCCAATGGCTGAGGCGCAGGCCGTAGGTGATGTTCCACAGTCCGCTCTTCGCCTTTATGCGCCAAGAGTCCTGCGCGAAGAGCGCGTAGCGGTTGGTGCTGATGTCCGCGCTCGAGCGCAGACTGTATATAAGGCGCAGCATATTCTCGTCATAAGGGAGCGAGTAGCCCATTGAGTCGCGCATTTCCCACTCGCGCGCTGTCTCGGAGATTACTTCCCGCGTCCAGTTGAAGCCGGCTTGCAGCGTGTGGCCCGTAAGTTTTGTGCGGAAACGCAGGCCGGTGTTCATCACGCGGGCGTGCAGCCGGTTGCGGGCATGCTCCATGTAAGTGCCCACGCCAAGCTGCTCCTGCGAGGTAGTCTCGTTGAGCCAATACTCGCCTTGTATGTCGTACGTCTCGTTCTCCCTCGTGGCGTAGGAAGAGAACTGCGCGGCGAGGTAAGTGTCTGGGTTAAAATGCCGTGTAAGGGTTGCCGAGCCGAAAAGCGTGCGGAAGTAGTCCTTCTCCTGTCCGTCGAAATAGACCTTGAAAGTCTTTGCGTCGTACATTGTGCCGAATTTCGTCTCGCGGTCTTTCGGGCGGAAGTTGTAGTGGTTGTCGGAGATGTTTCCCAAGGCCTCGAACGACCACCGGCTGTTGGGCTTCCAGGAGAAGAAAGCCTGGTAGTCGAGGAAGTTAGGCTGGTACTCTCCGTTGGTATCCATGGAGCCAAGGAGATAGCGCGTGGTTTTGTAGCGCACGCTGCTCATCAGGCTCACCTTCTTGTTTCCCCACCCCACGTACGCTCCCGCGCCGAGCATAGAGGCTTGCGCCGAGCCCTCGAAGTGTTCGGGACGCTTGTAGGTTATGTCGAGCACGGAGGACATCTTGTCTCCGTAACGAGCCTCAAAGCCGCCGGAGGAAAAACCGATGCTCTCCACCATGTCGGAGTTGATGATAGAGAGTCCCTCCTGCTGCCCCGAGCGCACCAGCATAGGGCGGTACACCTCCACGCCGTTAAGATAGACGACGTTTTCGTCAAACGAGCCGCCGCGCACATTATACTGTGAGGAGAGCTCGTTGTGTGTCGACACGCCGGCCTGCGTGGCTATTATCTCCTCCACGGCGTTGCCTGTGGTCGAGGGCGCGAGCTTTGTGTCGGGCTTGGCGATGCGCTGCACCGTGCCCGTTTGCACGGCCTGGCCGGTGACCACCGCCTCGCCCAGCGTGCCGCGCTCGTAGAGCGGAAGCGTGATGTCGAGGCGCACGGAGTCGCCGGGCGAGCGCAGAAGCCGCTTCCGCGTCTCGTAGCCTATCATAGAGAAGCGCACCACCACGGAGTCTTCGGAGCTGCACCAAAGGGTGTAGTGGCCTTTGAGGTTGGTGAGCGTGAGCACTTTCTGCCCCGTCACCTGCACGGACGCCATCTCTATGGGGTTGCCCTCCGTGTCGCGCACCTGGCCGAAGACTCGCGTGCGCCGCTGCGCCGCCGCCGGGAGGCAGAGCGCGAAGAGCAGGGCGAGAGACATCAGGCGGCGTGCGGAGGCTCGCTTGGGTTTTGTCATATCGTCAAATGAGAAAGGTTTGGGGCGGACGTGCGGTGTGACCGCCGCGCCGCTCCAAACCATTGTGTGCCCGGCGTGCCGTCGTGCGTCCGTCATTGATAGGTATAACGTGGCGCGACACGCCTTATTGTGTGTGCCTTGGGCTGTCAGCCCTTGTGCCGCGCAGCGCGGCGGCGACGTATGTCGGCTTTCTTCTTCGCCGAGCCGGAGCCGTGCGAACCCGTGGCGTAGGCCTTCTTCTTAGCCTTTGTCTTCACTTTCTCCTCCGTTTTTCCACGGAGCTTGCTTCCCTTGAAGGTGATGCCGCAGGTGATGGCCTGCTGCACCTCTTCGTGCGAAACGTTTCTTCCTGTCTCCATACAGTTGGGGGCTTGGTGTCAATGGTGGAAGAGGCGCACGCCGGTAAAGGCCATGGCTATGCCGTACTTGTCGCAGGTGTCGATGACATGGTCGTCGCGGATGCTGCCGCCGGCCTGCGCCACAAAGTCCACGCCGCTCTTGTGCGCGCGCTCTATGTTGTCGCCGAAGGGGAAGAAAGCGTCAGAGCCGAGCGCCACGCCCGTGAGGCGTGCCACCCACTCCTTTTTCTCCTCGCGCGTGAGCGGCTCGGGGCGAGTGGTGAAAAACTGCTGCCATGCTCCCTCTGCAAGCACGTCGTCGCTGTCTTCGGAGATGTAAATGTCGATGGTGTTGTCGCGGTCGGCGCGGCGTATCTTCTCCACCCAGGGCAGGGACATCACTTTCGGGTGCTGGCGGAGCCACCAGATGTCAGCCTTGTTGCCGGCGAGGCGCGTACAGTGAATGCGGCTCTGCTGCCCTGCGCCGATACCTATGGCCTGGCCGTCCTTCACGTAGCAAACGGAGTTGCTCTGCGTGTATTTAAGCGTGATGAGCGCGATGCGCAGGTCGCGCAGCGCCTCCGCCGTGAAGTTTTTGTTCTTAGTGGGGATGTTTTCAAAAAGAGCGTCCTGCGAGAGGTCAATCTCGTTGCGGCCCTGCTCGAAAGTGACGCCGTACACCTGCTTGCGCTCTACGGGCGCGGGGCGATAGTCGGTGTCCATCTGCAAGATTACGTAGTTGCCCTTTTTCTTTGCGCGGAGTATCTCCAATGCCTCGGGGGTGTAGCCCGGTGCTATCACTCCGTCGCTCACCTCCGGCTTGATGAGCATCGCGGTGGCTTCATCGCAGGTGTCGGAAAGGGAGATGAAGTCGCCGTATGACGACATGCGGTCCGCGCCACGTGCGCGGGCGTAAGCCGCAGCCAAGGGCGAGAGCTCTATGCCCGGGACGAAGTATATTTTCCGAAGCGTGTCGTCGAGTGGCACGCCCACAGCCGCGCCGGCGGGGGAGACGTGCTTGAAGGAGGCGGCGGCGGGGAGACCCGTGGCGGCGCGCAGCTCGCGCACAAGCTGCCATCCGTTCAGCGCGTCAAGGAAATTGATGTAACCCGGACGGCCGCCGAGCACGGTGATGGGCAGCTCGCCCTCCTCCATAAAGATGCGCGACGGCTTCTGGTTGGGGTTGCAGCCGTATTTCAGCGAAAGTTCTTTCATTTTTCGTATAGTGATTGTGTCGAATGCTATGTTTCGTGGGCGCAAGCTCTGAGCGCGTCTCACTTCTCTATGAGTCCGTCGCCAATCCATTGGCGGCAGAGCGCCTCGCTGTCTTCGAGCGCTTTGTCGTGCCCCACTTCGTAGGCGTCGCAAAGCCAGGAAGCCATGTCCTCGGCGGTAAAGTCGCCTGCGGTCTGCATTTTCTCCCAAAGCATCGCGGCGGTGTCGTTGACGGAGATGAGGTTCTCAAAATCCACGTTCTCTAAGCCTGTGGCGAGTATCACTTTCTCGCCGCACACTTCGCGCAGCTCAAAGCCCTTCTTTGCTTTCATAAGCGTGTATAATGTATTGTTTGTGTGCTGATTGCCATTCTGTATTAAAGCGTCCCATAGCACCGTGCCGCGTCATCCAAAGACGGGCAGCCACAGCCTGCGGTGCAGAAAGAGCAGGTAGCGGCGGACGGGGTTGAGGCGCATCCAAAGCGCGGAGTAAATCCGCCAGCGCAGCGACTTTACCGGGAGCGGGCGGCGCGAGCGGCGGCGGTAGAAACACTCCGCCACGCCTATCACGTCGCGGGCGGCGCAATGTTCGCAGCCGCACACGTTTCCGTCCCCTTTAAGCGTAAGCTGGTCGCCCTCGCGGGATATGACGCGGTGCAGCACATAAGCCCCCTCGCGGGTGGCGGCAAGCACCACGTCACCGCGCCGCACTTTCTCCGCGCGGGGCGGAACGAGGCGCACGCTGTCGCGCTTGTCTTCGAGCATAGGACGCATGCTGCGCCCCCTTATCACGAAGGTGACGGCACGCCCCGCACGCAAATCGACACTCACCTGCTCCACAAGCGCGGACACAGGCACTTCAAACGTTCGCTTCGCGTCCTTCGCGGCAGAGACGGCGTGTGTCATCGTCCTTCCTCCTTTTTCTCCGGCTCTCCGCACACGGCGGCGCGGCACACTGCGGCGGCTTCGTGGTCGGGGCGGCAGCGCAGCGTGAAGACGGGCACTGCCGAAACGACTTTCTCCGCCGTGCGCACAATGGCGTCATAGGACGGTTTGTCCCACATCATCGTGCTGCACGAGCTGAAAAGCGAAGCGAAGGCCCGCAGGGGCGGCTCGCGGTCTATCAGGTTATCTTTCCACTGCTCTATGCGCACAACCGCGCCGACGGGGGCGGAAAGGTCGCGGTAGCAAGGCGTGCTTCCGCTCCAGGGCGTGCCGTACACGCGTGCCGTGCCGTCGGGGAAAATGCGCACGCAGGGGTTGTCGTCGTTGAGAAGCTCCGCTCCCTCGACACTTTCACGCCACATACGCGAGTGCGTGCTCTTGCCCGTGCCGCTGTGGCCAAGGAAGAGGTAGCCGCGCCCGTTGTACAACGTGACGGAGGAGTGCATAAAAAGCACGCCATGGTATGCCGACATAAAGGCGAAAGCCACCATCAAGGCGTTGCCCGCGCCAAACTGGCGGCGTTCCAAGGGCGCATCGGGGCTGAGACTGACGCGGCAGCTCTCAAAACGCTCTCCGGCGGTCAGCACCGCCGTGGACTCGCCGGTAGCCCGGTCGGCCACCGCTATATGGTAGCCTCTGCCCACGCGGTAAACGCCGTAGCTGCACTCGCCGCTGTCGAAGACGCCGAGCTTTTCGGCCTCGGCGGGCGGAGCGGGGTGTCCGTCGTCGGCAATCCCCACCCGCAAGCGGCACTCGCCCTCCGGCGTCTTGCGCCAAAAGGGCGCGTAGGACGGGAAAAGCTCCTTTATGGTCTTCGCGCTGTCGGCGGAAAGCTCGAAAGGCAGTCCCGCCACGGTGAAATGGAGTGTTTCCAAGGTTTCGCGCATTGGGGGGTTATTTGTCCTCGGCGTTAACGGGCGCGGGAGCTACACCCTCCGGCGCGGGCGCATCATTTTGCGCCAAAGAGCCGAACGCGAAATCGCCGCTTCCCAACTCGCTTACCTTCCAGCCGTTGGCTTTGAGGCGGCGGCGTACGCGCACGTACGTCTGCTCTAATTTACTGCGCTTCTCCTCGTAGAAGACAATGGGGGTCTTCGTTCCGCCCTCTTTCGCCTCTATATACTCTTTGAGCTGATTGCCGTAAAGCGAGCATCCGGGCAGGAATTTCGTCTTCTTGTCAATAACCGCGCCGTCCACGCGCATAACGGACGTGAAGCAGACGGTAGAGTCGTTGAAGTCCGTCGTCAACCCGAACATATACAGCCCGCCATTCGCCTTGCCGCCGGGTGCGGCCGCTTTGGCGGAGACGGCAAGCCCGAAGGCGAGACAAAGGAAAAGTGTCGTCAGTCGTGTCATTCTCTCTTTCTGTGATACTGTGAAAACGGCGGCGCAAGCCGCTCGCGGCGCGGCTGCCCTTGCCATACGCATTTGCATTAGGCTATTTGCCAGCGCAAAGCTACATCGATGCGCCCCGCTTGGTTTGCCGAGCCGCAGCCTATCTTCTGCAAAGATAGCGCAAGGCGAGCGCAGACAAGCCTGCTTGATTTGCCGAGCCGCAGCCTATCTTCTGCAAAGATTGCGCAAGGCGAGCGCAGACAAGCTTGCTTGATTTGCCGAGCCGCAGCCTATCTTCTGCAAAGATAGCGCAAGGCGAGCGCAGACAAGCCTGCTTGATTTGCCGAGCCGCAGCCTATCTTCTGCAAAGTTAAGACAAAAGCGCCGAATATCCCCCACCCCGTCCCTTTTACACGCGCATACACGTTGGTACGCGACATATACGCCCTGCGGGCAGATAAGCCCATTTTGTCTCCAATTCTGCCGCACCTGCTCTCACAAAATACGTTAAGGCAAATTTGGGAAACGGAGGAAAATGTATTATCTTTGTGTATCGGAAAGCGGGGATGCGAACACTGAGCGCATCCCCGCTTTTGCATTGTTGATTATCAGCAACTTACAAATCTCCGATATGTACATATAGTGCCGTCGGGATGTACATCCCGGAAAAACTCCAAGTATTCCAGTCGCTCCTGGGCCTATTTCCGTGGCGAGGATGTCCCTTTTTGTGCCTCGATTGCCTAAGAGGAAATCTTAAACTTACATAAATCTTCTTAACGAAACTTATCCCCAAAAAACGGCTTATATGACATAAAGAGACCTGAAAACGGTTTCTCGTCCTTTATATATTGGGCGAGTGCGCATTTATAAAGTCATGAATTATAGCTGTCCGTTAAAACATTTGAGCAGAAATAGATAAGGCTGGATTCCTCGCTTGGAATTCAGTCCATTTAGTTACCTTCGTTTGAGCCTAAAAATAGGATAACGATGAACATCGGTACGCATTTAGCGGACAGCAATAGTTACGCATAAAGCACCATGCTGGACATTGCTTTTGGGCATTTGGATATTGGCCTGAGGCTTTCCAATGCTCGTAAATGTAGTGCCTATAAGGGTCTCTCTCTATGCCATCCTGCAATTTGACCTATACGTCTTCTTTATCAAGAAACGGACATGCTGCGGCCGACTTACTGAGCCTTCAAATACGCCCGCATCTGGGCTTTCTCCGACTCGCCGTCCCTGCGGAAATCGTCTATTTTCCACGACTCGCCCTCTTTCACAAGGTCCACGCCAAGGGTGTTGCGCAGCCCGCAGTTGGTCACTACCACCTCGGCGGCGCACTTTCCCGCCCCAAGCCGCGTGACCTTAGCCACTGTGGCGGAGAGATTTTGGAAATCCTGCCCGCAAATCCAGTGGTCGCTATCGAAAAATCCAATCTCCCCGCCTTTTTCCGCCGCCTCGTCCGCCGCAAGCACACGGCGGTACAGGGGTGTTGTAGGAGGAGGACATATAGCGTGTCTCGAAATCGGGCTTGCGGGAGAGAAGCGAAATGTCTTTCTCCGCCTTCGCATACCAAGCGAAAACATCGGCATAGACGGCACGCAGACTGTCGCCCGCCTCGCGCTCGTCAGCTGCGGTGTCCTCACGCGCTATGGCGGAAGAGTCTGCGTGGGCAGCAGTGCCGCAGCCGTCCGCCCCCATTCTCCCTTGCCGTCCGCACGCGCAAAGCGACAGTGCCACGGCGACAAATACAAAAGTTCTTCTCATCGCAATTATTTCTCCTATCTCTCTGCGTTTTTATCAATACCGCCCAAGCGACCGGCCAAGGCATTGATTTCCTCCTCTGTAAGTCCGCACCCCGTCAAGTACTTAATGGCTGCGGCACGCGGGCTGACCGCTTCCCATTTGCGGTCACTCTCCGACAGTCCGCCGCCACCCGTGTACACGTCGATATTGTCCCAATCGATGTTGTAACCGTAGTCACGCGCGGACTCGTTGCTCATCATCCATATAAGCCGGTCAACGGACATGCGCTGACGCAGGTTGTACGACTCGCCGCCGTCCGGGATGCGGTAAAAGTTGAGCATCGTCACCATATAGTCGCGGCGCATCTCGTCGACGCTCGCTCCCATAAAAGCCTCGAAAAGCATGCAGACGAAGCCGCAACGCTCCTTCCCCTCATTGCAGTGCACAAGGTAGGGCGGCTCGTTACTTATCATGAAACGCGCGGCCTTTGCCACGCCCGCCTTGAAGGCAGTGCCAAACGGGCTGGCGTCCATCCCGCAGGTCACAGCCCTACCCTCGCGGAAAAGCTGCGGGCAGTAGGTGGCGGCATAACCCTCGCTCGCAATGCACTGCGCCACACGCTCGGGCGTGTCGGAGAGGTCTATCTCCGTCTTCACCCCTGCGGCGCGGGTCAGACTGTCGGCCACGACATAGCGCCCGGGGTTCTTGGAATTGTTGAGGGGATTGCTCGAGCGGTAAAGCACGCCGCGGCCAATTCCCGTAGTTACCACTTCACGGAAGTTGGCGTACTGCTCGGCGGTCTCCCCCGCCCTGCGCTCCGTGGGGTAAACAGATTTCATCAGTTCGTAAGTCTCCTTGTATCCGCCCTTTTCGGCGAGCGTCACGGTAAAGCGGTCTCCTATCGTCCCGCCGACCTCTGCGTGGAAATTGCCGTTCACCACCCCAAAGGCACAGCTCGTGCCGCGTGCGTTATAGTCCACAATGATAGGGTTAAAGGCTCCCACCTCATTGAAAGAGGTCACGAAAGGCACTTTCTTAAAGCATAGGGTGTCGGACAAGGTCACATTGACAAGGTCGGAGTACTCAAAGCCGGCCTTCGCCATCTCCGCCGGCGTGAAGGTGGCTACGAGCTGCCCGTAGTCGTCCACAGAAGCCACCGTGCCGCTGAGCGTGGGGACGGAAGCCTCGTGCGACCCCGCAGCGTTTTCGCTGTCGCTGCACGAAGACAGGACGAGTGCCGCAGCAAATGCGGCAAAGAGGAAAAGTCTCTTTATCGAGTGCATATTATATCTGTTTCTAGTAAACGCTTTTTGCTTGCGCAAAAGTAGGGCTAATAAGCCTAAACCGCTGCACCCTAACCCGCAAAACACCTTCTTGGACAAAATTTGAGCGCAAATACGAGCCGCCTTATTCTATCAGACACTATTCTGCATGCCAACCGCATAGCAGCTGTTGTTTATTAGGCGCAATTTCGCGTACAAGGGGGAGAGAACGCGCATTGTGGGGAATTATTCGCGCATGCAAGGAGGATTTTCTCACGCAGAGGGCGGATTCTTCGCACACAATGTGTATTATACGCGCATATGAAGGGAGACAATCTGCCTGCAACAAGGCTCTGTTTCCCCAGACCTCGTATTATTGGGCGAGAAGCCGAGGGGTGCCGCTTCCTAGTCGTGCACATTCACACAAAAATCCCCCGCGTCGGCAGATTTTGCCCGACGCGGGGGATTTTTATGCGTTATTTCTTCCCGTAAAAGTCCGTTCGCAGAGACAAAACTCCGCGCGGCGTGACGGGGGAAGTGTTTTTAATAGTCCTTGGTCATTTCGGCGACCTCGGCGTTCACCTTTGCGGCGAAATCGTCCACGGAGAGCGTGCCCTGGTCGCCCTCTCCCTGCTTGCGCACAGACACCGTGCCGTCAGCAGCCTCTTTCTCGCCCACAATGAGCAGGTAGGGGATGTGGCGGAGCTCGTTGTCGCGTATCTTGCGCCCGATCTTCTCCGAGCGGTCGTCAACCAAAGCACGCACGTCCTGCTCCTCAAGACGGCGGCGCACCTCTTCGGCGTAGCCGTTGTACTTGTCGGAGATGGGGAGAACGGCCACCTGGTCAGGCATAAGCCAAAGCGGGAACTTGCCCGCCGTGTGCTCGATAAGCACAGCGACGAAGCGCTCCATCGACCCGAACGGGGCGCGGTGAATCATAACGGGGCGGTGCTTCTGATTGTCCGCGCCGGTGTATTCAAGCTGGAAGCGCTCGGGCAGGTTGTAGTCTACCTGAATTGTGCCAAGCTGCCAGCGGCGGCCAAGCGCGTCCTTCACCATGAAGTCGAGCTTCGGACCGTAGAAAGCCGCTTCGCCGTACTCGATGTGCGCGTTGAGCCCCTTCTCCTCGCAGGCCTCGATGATAGCCTGCTCGGCACGCTCCCAATTTTCTTCGGAGCCGATGTACTTGTCACGCTTTACCTTGTCGCGGAGCGATATCTGAGCCTCGAAATTCTCAAACTTGAGGGCGCGGAAGATAATCATGATGATGTCCATCACACGGAGGAACTCACCCTTCACCTGCTCGGGGGCGCAGAAGATGTGCGCGTCGTCCTGCGTGAAACCGCGCACGCGCGTCAGTCCGTGGAGCTCGCCGCTCTGCTCGTAACGGTACACCGTGCCAAACTCGGCAATGCGCAGCGGCAGGTCTTTGTACGAGCGCGGCTTCCAGGCGTAAATGGCGCAGTGGTGCGGGCAGTTCATGGGCTTGAGCATATACTCCTCGCCCTCCTCGGGGGTGTGTATCGGCTGGAAAGAGTCCTTGCCGTACTTGGCGTAATGCCCTGACGTCACATACAGGTTCTTTGACCCGATGTGCGGTGTCATTACCTGCTGGTAGCCATAGCGTTTCTGTATCTTCTTGAGGAAATCCTCCAGGCGCAGGCGCAGCGCCGTGCCTTTCGGAAGCCACATAGGCAAGCCCTTGCCCACGAGGTCGGAGAACATGAAGAGCTCCATCTCCTTGCCTATCTTGCGGTGGTCGCGGCGTTTCGCCTCCTCTATCATCTGGAGATACTCGTCGAGCATCTTTTTCTTGGGGAACGTGATGCCATACACGCGCGTCATCATCGGGCGCTTCTCGTCGCCGCGCCAGTAGGCTGAGCTCACGGCCGTCACCTTGATGGCCTTGATAGGAGCGGTGGAGAGGAGGTGCGGACCTCGGCAGAGGTCGGTGTACGCACCTTGCGTGTAGGTGGTTATGTGTCCGTCCTCAAGCTCGGCGATGAGCTCGTTCTTATACGTCTGGCCGCGCTCCGCAAAGAAAGCGATCGCGTCAGCCTTACTGATGTCGGCACGCACAAGCGTCTCCTTGCGCTGCGCCAGCTCCTGCATTTTCTTCTCAATCTTGGGGAAGTCGGCCTCACTGATAGCCACGCCCTCGGGCGGCATCACGTCATAATAGAAACCGTTTTCGATGGCAGGGCCAATGCCAAACTGCGTGCCCGGCCAAAGCTCCTGCATAGCCTCAGCCATCAAATGCGCCGAGGTGTGCCAGAAAGCGTGCTTTCCCTCCTCGTCGTCCCACTTGAAAAGCTTCACGACGGCGTCGGAGGTGATGGGGCGGTTAAGCTCAACGGTTTCGCCGTTCACGCCGCACGCCAAAACGTCCTGCGCAAGGCGCTGCGAGATGCTTTCCGCTATCTGAAGGCCCGTAACGCCGCTTTCATACTCGCGTACGCTGCCGTCAGGAAAAGTGATGTTTATCATAACAACAAAAGCTGTAAGCGTGCCTGCCCCGGAAGTCCGCACCCTGTCGGGGCGGCGACTTGTCCGCGCGGCGGCACAATATTCACCTGTGTTTCAAATTGCCGCAAAGGTAGTGCAAGCGGCACGAAAGGCAAAGTGCGGGCGTGCTTTTTTGCCGCGCCAGCCCCGTGCGGCCGCCCGCCGCGCTTTTGTGCGCCGCCGTGGCTGCTTTTCCGCCCATTTTGTGCTAAATTCGCTCCGCATACGTCTACTGAAAGCGCACGCAACCTTAAACTCAACGGAATCTATGACAAGCATACAACTCAACGCAACCGGCACGCACCACCTCGAAGTGTCGGAAAACAACCTCAAGACCATAAGCAAGTACAGCCTCTTCCGCGGCCTCACGCCGTCGACGGGCTTTGTCACCGAAAACGAGCTGGACAAGCTCAAGCTCAACATACGCGCACTCATCGCCTCGCGCCCGGAAGACACGAAAGACTTGCTCGACCTTTGCATCGACGTGGTTTACCACGACAAAATGAAGGCTTACGGGCTGCGCAACCTTATCGCGGCGTGGAATGAGTGGGAAGCCCTCAACGCCACTGCCGAGCCCAAGGCTGAGGAAGAGGCGTAACGTCCGTACAGAAATGCTTTGCGCTGGCGCGAACATACCTTGCGCCCAATCTACAAGCGCATTGCTTAAAGCCACTCTGTGCATTGGTTAAAGCCCTCCTGTGCATTGCAAAAAGCCACCCCGCGCAATGGTTAAAACCATCCCGCGCAATGCATAAAATATTCTGCGCATAAGCGCGACGCACTGCGCATCCGCGCATTAGTCCCCGCGCGGGCATACCACGTATCTGCGCATCTGCGCCATTTTCCCGCGCAGACACACCTTATTATATATAGCCGTCCGCACCCCGGTCGGCATCTACGCACGCCCTTGAAGCACTTGGGCGCAAAAAACACACTCTGACCTGTGCCGCAACTCACAGACTGGCTGCCCACCACGCGCAAGGAAATGGACCTGCGCGGCTGGGAAAGGGCAGACATCATACTTTTCACGGCCGACGCCTACGTAGACCACCCCTCCTTCGGGGCGGCGGTGATAGCCCGTCTCTTTGAGGCGGAGGGCTACCGCGTATGCGTCGTGCCACAGCCCGACTGGCACGGAGACTTCCGCGACTTTAAGAAGCTGGGACGCCCGCGCCTTTTCTTCTGCGTGTCGCCCGGGGCGATGGACTCTATGGTCAACAAGTACACCGCCAACCGCCGCCTGCGCTCCGAGGACGCTTACAGCCCCGACGGGCGGCACGACATGCGCCCCGAGTACCCCAGCGTGGTGTACAGCCAGATACTCAAGCGGCTCTTCCCCGACGTGCCGATTGTGCTGGGCGGCATTGAGGCGTCTCTGCGCCGCGTCACCCACTACGACTACTGGCGCGGGAAGCTCATGCCCTGCATCCTCCCCGCCACGGGCGCGGAGATGATTGTCTACGGCATGGGCGAGCTGCCAATGGCACGCATTTGCGAGACGCTCGAACGCCGCCTGCTCCACGGGCGCGAGGAGGCGGAGTGCACAGCGGCGGACTTCCGCTCGCTTTTCCGCAAGTACCCCGTGCCGCAAACCGTGACCGTGGAGCGCGAAACGGACATACCGGGCGGCTTCCGCGAAGACGACATCACGCTCTACTCGCACGAGGAATGCCTCGCCGACCGCAAGAAGTTTGCAGCCAACTTCCGCCACATAGAAGAGGAGAGCAACAAGCTCCACCCGCAGCGCCTCTTGCAGGGCTTGGAGGGGAAATGGGTGGTGGTAAATCCGCCCTTCCCGCCAATGACGACAGAGCAAATTGACCGCTCTTTCGATTTCCCCTACACGCGTCTCCCCCACCCCAAGTACAAGGGGAAGCGCATCCCGGCCTATGAGATGATAAAATTCTCGGTAAACATCCACCGAGGGTGCTTCGGCGGCTGCGCCTTCTGCACCATTTCGGCGCACCAGGGAAAGTTTATCATGAGCCGCTCCAAGGAGAGCATTCTGCGGGAAGTGAGGAAAATTGTCGCCATGCCCGACTTCAAGGGCTATCTCTCCGACCTCGGCGGCCCGTCTGCCAATATGTACGGCATGCACGGCAAAAACCGCGACATTTGCTCGCGCTGCAAACGCCCTTCCTGCATCCACCCCGCCGTCTGCCCCAACCTCAACGCCGACCACGCCCCTATCCTTGAAATTTACCGCGCGGTAGACGCCATTCCGGGCATCAAAAAGAGCTTCATTGGCAGTGGAGTGCGCTACGACCTCCTGCTCCACCCCTACAAGGACGAACGCTTGCGCCGCGCTGCCGAGGCTTATACGCGCGAGCTTATTCTCCATCACGTCTCGGGACGGCTCAAGGTGGCTCCCGAGCATACTTCGGACGCCGTGCTGCGGCTTATGCGCAAGCCTTCCTTTGAACTTTTCCACAAGTTCAAGGAAATTTTCGACCGCATCAACCGCGAGGCGGGGCTCAAACAGCAGATTATCCCCTACTTCATATCTTCTCACCCCGGATGCACGGAGGCTGAAATGGCGGAGCTTGCTGCCGAGACGCGCGACATGGACTTCAAGCTCGAGCAGGTGCAGGACTTCACGCCTACGCCTATGACCGTCTCCACCGACGCCTGGTACTCGGGCTACCACCCCTATACGCTCGAGCCTGTCTTCTCTGCCCGCACGCCCGAGGACAAGCTGCGGCAGCGTATGTTCTTTTTCTGGTACAAGCCGGAGGAGCGGCCGCGCATCGTCTCCGAGCTTCGCCGCATCGGGCGCCCGGACCTCATCGCGCGGCTCTACCCCGGCGGGGCGGGCGTTACGCGCACGGCGGAGAGGCCGTACGCTTCGGGCAAGCAGCGCAGGGGGCAAAACGAGGGGAAAGAACACAGAAACCAGAAAAAACACGCCGCTACCGCTGCGGACGCTCCGCACGGAAAATGGAAACGGAAAAAACACTGACACACTGTATATCTATGCGAACGAAACACTTGCTCGCCGCCACGCTCGCCGCGTTCACTGCCGCCGATGCCGGAGCGCAAAACGCACTCAGCCGCGCGGGGCGGAACATTGAATATGATGCCGAAGCCGTCATCACTACCGGCACGGGCGACCACAGTCCGCTGTGGCTCACGGCCAATCGCCACGGACTCTCTTCCGTGGAAAACAACAACGGATACCTTAGGGCGGGCATTTTCCACCGCGCCGAGACCGACTCTGCCGCTCATTGGCGCATCGGCTACGGCGCGGACGTAGCCGTGGCGTACAATTTCACAAGCAAGGCCATAGTGCAGCAGCTCTACGCTGACTTCGACTGGCGCTTCCTGCGCCTGACAGTCGGGGCGAAAGAGCAGCCCATGCAGCTGAAAAACACTTATCTAAGCAGCGGCTCGCAGACATTCGGCACCAACGCCCGCCCCGTGCCGCAAGTGCGCATAGGCATACCCGAGTATGTCAGCATCACGGGGCGCAGCAACTGGGCGGCGGTGAAAGGCTACATAGGCTACGGCATGCTCACCGACGGGCGCTTCCAGCGCGACTACTGCGCCGAGGGGCAGCTCTACGCACGCCACACGCTCTACCACGCCAAAGCGGGCTACCTGAGGGTGGGAAACGAGGAAAAATTCCCGCTCACGTTTGAGGGCGGCTTGGAGATGGCGTGCGAGTTCGGCGGGACGAGCTACAACGCCACCACATGGGGCGGCACGTCCGCGCAGCCAGTGAAAAACGCGCACGGGGCGAAAGCCTTCGTCGACGCATTCCTCGGCACGGGCAGCGACTCCACCGACGGGGACGGCTACTCCAACGCGGGCGGCAACACGCTCGGCAGCTGGCTTCTGCGGCTCAACTACAAGGGGCGCGGATGGAGCGTCTCGGCGTACTACGACCATTTCTTTGAGGACCATTCCATGATGTTTGCCCAATACGGCTGGCGCGACGGTCTCTACGGCCTGGAGCTTCACCTCCCCGCCAACCGCGTGGTGGACGCCGTGACGTACGAATACCTCACCACCACCTACCAAAGCGGCCCGGTTTACCACGACCACACCGCCGCCCTGCCCGACCAGATAAGCGGCATCGACAACTACTACAACCACAACCTTTACGCGGGCTGGCAGCACTGGGGGCAGGCAATAGGCAACCCGCTCTATATGTCGCCGCTCTACGAGGACAACGGCACGCTCACCTTCACGGGCAACCGCTTCCGCGCCCACCACATAGGGCTCACCGGCTCGCCCTGCGAGGACCTTCGCTACCGCGTGCTTTACACGCACGAGCGCAACCTCGGCACTTACTCCGTGCCCTACGACCGCGCCCGCACCTCCCACAGCTTCCTCTGCGAGGCCGACTACTCCTTCCGCCGCAAAGGCGGGGCACAGAGCGGCTGGCGCGCCGGTCTGTCGGTGGCACTTGACCGCGGCACGCTCTTCGGCGACAACTTCGGCCTGCAAGTGCGCGTGGCGAAGACCGGCGTATTTTTGAAGAAATAAAAACCAAGCCCATACCCTGAAAGCACAACGATGAAAACTGTCACAAACAAGATACTGCCGGCGGCGCTTGCTCTCCTCTCGCTCTGCGCCTGCGACAAAACTCCCGAAAACGGCGACCTCGACGGACTCTGGCGGCTTGAGGAGCGGCACACGCGTCCCGACGGCGCGTCCACCTATTCCGTCTCCGCCGACTTGCCCGGAACCACGATATACTGGGCTTTCCAGCTGAAGCTCCTCGATATCAGAGTGAACGGCACGCCGCCCGAAGGCACGCCCTCCGAGGTCTTCGCCCGTTTCAGCCATACGGACAACACCCTCGCCGTGACGGAGACCTACTTGCACGAGCGTGCAACAGACACGCCCATAACCGCCGACACACAAATAGACGGGCAGTCCATCGACATCAGCCCGCTCGGCTTGCACGCGCCCACGGACCTTTTCCGCATAGTGCGCCTCGACTCGCGCCGTATGACGCTCTGCTCGCAGACAGACAGCCTCGTCTTCAAAAAGATTTAGCTCTGCTGCACCGATGCGGACAGCAATAAAACCTTATCCGCTCAGCCCCTTTCCCCCTCACCCGAAACGCCTTCGCCTTTTCCGTGCAAAAGTGCTGTGTCCGCGCATATCTTAGAGCGGTTTCCACTAAGCCTGAATGCCGCACGTCCGTCCTTGTTGCTTATGCCGCCCCGCCGCTTTTTGCTGACAAAAAACAAACTTTGCCAAAAAAGCTTGCCGGGGGAAGGGTAAAAAATGTAAATTCGCCGAGTAGCAAGAGCAGTATTGCGCAGCAATGTTTTACCAATTACCTGAAAGAATTCAAACGTTATGAGAAAGATTTTCAGTATCGTGATGTGCCTTAGCGTGGCGTTGTTTCCCGCCGCCTTGCTTTCGTCCTGCGGCGGAGATGGTGAGGACGATGTAGAAAAGGCAACTGCCGGCGGCGGTAAAAGTGAGGCTGGCGATGACGAAAGCAAGGGCGGCGACGGCAGCGGCGACAAACAATACACACATGCGGTTGTAGACCTCGGTCTCCCCTCCGGCCTGCTTTGGGCGACTTGCAACGTGGGCGCGTCCACGCCCTACGAAGACGGGGACTATTTTGCTTGGGGCGAGACCGAGCCAAAGTCGGACTATAGTTGGAATACCTACAAATGGTGCAATGGCTCGTGTCTTACGCTCACCAAGTACTGCGACAAATCCACTTACGGCTTCACCGATGACAAGACCGTGCTCGACGCGGAAGACGACGCCGCCACCGCCAACTGGGGCGCGGGCTACCGTATGCCCACATCCGATGAATTCACCGAACTCAATGACAACTGCACCTGGACTTGGGACTCCTTGCACAACGGCTACACCGTCACCGGCACAAACGGCAACTCCATTTTCCTCCCGGCCTCGGGCTGCCGCGACGGGAGCAGCCTCGACTGCCACGGCTCGAACGGCTACTACTGGCACGCTACGCTCCCCTCAGGCAGCCCCGCCCTCGGGGTCTACCTCTACTTCAGCAGCGGCGACCACTACTCGGCCTTTGGCAGCCACGGCCGTAACGACGGGCACCCCGTCCGCCCCGTCGCAGAACCCTAAGATGCGCGCAATGCGCATCATTAAGAGCGATTGCCAAATCGCTCTCCTTGGCGGCTCTGCCGCCTCTTAAAACTTTAACCCGCGCGGGCTCCGCACCGGGGGCAGCAAAAAACATAGGAAAGCCCCCCCGCGGAGCCCCCGCACGAAAAGATGGCCAAAAGGCCCAATTTTTTCACAAGAATCATGGACAACAACAAGGATAACGCAAAAGAAGTGTCAAAATATAAGCGCGAAACTGCAAAGTCCTTCCTTTAAACACATGTGTCGTTTTCAGTCCGGCCACCGCGGTTTTATGTACACCAAAAAGAAAAATAGGACACTTGCGCTCGGCGGGCGAGGGGTGCATTTTTATGTAAGTTTAACGGGAAACCTTAGTCCGGCGGCGAGCAAAAAGCGCTTTTGAGCGACGAAAAGGGGACATCTCGCCACGGGAATAGGCCCCGGAGCGACGGGAATACTTGGAGTCTTTCCTACATGTACATCCCAGCGGCACTATATGTACATATCGGCGGCGCGTAACTCGTTGATAGTCAATATACGGAAAGAGGGGATACGCACGTGGTGCATATCCCCTCTTTTCTCTATGCAAAGATAACACATTTTCCTCCCGTTTGCAAGAGACCGTTAACACTCTTACACATCTTGAAAACCGACATTTAGGACACTTTTCGGCTACGAGACAAATTGCGTGGTATTTTATCGTGGCAGGCCTCTATGGGGCAAATTGCGGGTGATATTTAGGCGAGCTATCAGTATCGCTGAAAGTTGCATAGGGCTTTAAGCCGTTGGCAATTCAGTGCCTACGTACTCGAAGGAGAAATTCTCTCCCTTTGCGGAAGGAAGCTGGCTGCGAAGGTCGACCTCGGGGCGTGCCTTGATGTGCTCTATCATACGGGCGTAGCATTCTTGGCCAGAGGACGCTTTGACGTAAGCCGTGAAGTCTGTGTCTTGGTAGCGGAACTTGGTTGTGCCGGCAATTTGGATGACCCGCTTGAACGTGATGTTGCAAAGATACCAGCCCTCGCGCTGCTCAGTAAGCCGGGCGGCTTTGAGGTCTCTCATGCTCACTTTCGGCGTAGCAGTCACCGGCGAAGTGTGGCGGGCTTCCTCAGCTCCGTCGTCTGTCTGGCTGCGGCGGTGCGCCTTAAACTCCTCCATCGTGCGGGCAGAGGTCTTGATGAGGATGAAATAGACGCGGGGGCGTATTTTGTAGCGCTTGGGGTATGGCATGTCGCTTTCCACATAGGCACGCACGTCCTCGGCAAGCCTGTCTGTGACGGGTATCTCCTTTATGGAAGAAAGGAAATCCATCAGCTCGTCATAGCCGCCCACGAGTGTGTCCTTGTCGAAATATCTTGCGTAAATGTTCATACCAAAAACTTTGCCCCAAAATAGAAAAAGCGGCACAAACGCCCTAAGCGCTGCCGCTTTGTCTGTAATAGAATATGAGCGGAAAACGAGACTCGAACTCGCGACCCCAACCTTGGCAAGGTTGTGCTCT
>CAVFVD010000008.1:0-80691 GCA_963625935.1 uncultured Oscillospiraceae bacterium
ACTCGCGACCCCAACCTTGGCAAGGTTGTGCTCTACCAACTGAGCTATTTCCGCATATTCCCCTCTTTGCCCCTATCCGGCTTGTCCGCCGTCCGCCTTTAAGGCTTCGCTGCGCGGCTCGCGCGGTGTGCGGAGAGAGAGGGATTCGAACCCCCGGTACCTCTCGGTACGGTAGTTTTCAAGACTACTGTAATCGACCACTCTACCATCTCTCCTTAGGCTCGCCGCTGCTTTCCCGTAGGTTTTGCCGCGCCGAAAGTGGCAATTGCGGGTGCAAAGATAGGGCTTCCGCCCAAACGTGCAAAGTTTTGCCCTATTCTTTTTAGATTTTTGCCCCAAAAAAGAGCAGACCGCACCCAGTTTCTCACTTCCCCACCCGCATTTTACGCGCGTTTTTGCACTTTTCGGGCGTGCGGAAGCGGGACGAAGGAGAAGAAGCGTCCTATCAGTCGCTGTACCACTCGCCGTCGTCCTCGTCGTCGGTGGTTTTGCTTTCGCCGCTCTTCTGTATGCGTTCCAGCTCCTCGGGGGTGTACTCATCCTCGTAGTGTTGTTCTACGGGCGGAGCGGGTTCCTCTGTCGGAGCTTCGGCGGGCGTCTCCGGCGCAAAGTTAGCGTCGAAGAATTTCTGGTAATCGTTGAAGCTGACGGACACTCCGAGGAGGTCGAGGTTAGACTTCGATATGAGCAGCACGCGGCACTTTTCCAAGAAAGGCAGGAGGTTTTTGTCCTTGAATACGCGCTGGGCGTAGGCGTGCGCCTCGTCGTAGTCGTTGAAGCCCGACACGCGGAACTGCGACAGACCGCTCTCATGCACAGTCTCCATGTCGAAGCCGCGCACTACGAAGCTCGAGAAATTGAAATGCGCCATTTCATACAGCAAGCGGTTGCTGTCGAGCGAGTCGGTGGGATAGGCCATCACGAAGACAAACGGCTCGTCTCTCTTCGCCGTAAGCTCACGGCCTTTCGCCGCCTCTGCCGTCGCCGCATCGCTTTCCGCCGTGCGCCGGCTCCACAGCGAGCCGAGGTCGAACGTGCCGCTGCCTATCGTGCGCCCGCTCTCCAAGCCTTTCACTATCATTCCCGCCATAGGACTTACGTCGCTCTCGGGGAAGTCCTTTACCAAATTGCGCAGCTCCTCGGCTATCTCCTTCGTGTCCGCTGTCCCGAGGCGGCTAAGGGCGTGCACGAAGATAAACTTCGGGCGATTGAGCCCCGAGGGGAATTTCTCCGTGGAGCGCAAGTAGTTTTGCTCGACCGTGTAATTGTCGCGCTCGCGGTAAGCCTTATAGGTGGCGGCGTAGAGCGAGTCTTCTATTTCCTTTCCGTGGCGGGCAAGCAGTTCGTAGTCGGGTGACGTGATGAGCCGCGTGCGCTCGTCGTCCGGATATGCCACGGCGAGCCGGTTTTTCATCTCTGACGCGCGGTCGGTCTTCCCCCACCGCGAGTAGAGGAGGAAGAGCTGGTAGTACGCGTCCGCTATGTTTTCGTAAGAGGTGTAATTGGCGACAAGCCGCTCGAGCGTCTGCGCCGCGAGGGGCAAGTCTTCGAGGTCGTCTTTCTCTATCACGCCCGCGTTGTATAGCCCGTCCATTATGATGGCGTCCGACGCAGCCCGCGCTTCCTCCGTGAAGGGAATTTGCTTGAGGTAGTAAGCGCGCTCGTGCGGGTCATCCTCCGGCGCGAGCTTCTGGTTTGCAAGACTGTCGGCTATTTCCTCCTGCCGCGCCACGCTGTCGCGTGCCGCAGAGATGGAGTCCTCGGCGGCGTAGTCGTACTCCTCGTGCCCCTCGGAAGCGAGCACGGTGAGGTTAGAACGCCGCCAGTTGTCCGCGTTCTTACGATTTCCCCAGTGCTTCTTAAAGTCCTCCTTGCCCTGCATAACGAGCGTCGGGTTGTAGAAGTACCAAGTCTTGCTAGTCTGCTGCGCACGGCTTGCCGCCGTGTTGGTTGCCGTCTTGCTGTTGCTGTTGTTTTGCGCGGTGTTGTCGTTGCCGTTCGCCTCCGCGCGGGCTTTCGCCGCAGAGTCCGCCTTTTGCTTGCGCTCTTCCTCCTCTTTCTTCTTCACGGCCGCTATCACGCGGTCTATCGCGGCGTTGCGGCTCGTCTCGTCCATACGGGAAAGCGCTTGCAGGCTGTCTTGCAGGTACACCGCCTCGGTGTAGGGGACGAGCTTGTCAAGTACCTTTGAGCGGTGGGTGGCTTCCTCGTAGCCCTCGCGCGTCTTGTCAATCATCCCAAGAGCCTCCGTGTAGCATCTCTGCGCGTCGGCAAATTTGCGCTTGTCCCAATACAGACCGGCGAGGCGCAACAGCAGCACGCCTTTCTCCACGCCGGTGCGCTTCGACTTGCTCCGTCCGCGCTCGTAGGCGGCTATGGCGTTGGCGGTGTCGCGCTGCGTGAGGTATATGTTGCCTTGCGCGTAGAATACTTGGTCAAGATATTCCTTGTTGTTGTCTGCCTTTGCCATGCGCCCAAGCTTTGCAATCATCTTCTTCGCCATACGCGCGTCCCCAGCCGCGACCTCGGTTTGCAGGATGCGGGCGTTGAACGCCATCTCGTAAGGCGGGCTCTGCTTGATGCACTTGGCGAGCGACTTGTAAGCCTCCTGCGTGTTGCCCAAATGGCGGTTTACCTGTCCAAGAAGGAAGTAAAGGCGCGCTTTAAGGAAACTCTTCTTCGTGTTGCGGGCGGTGCGTTGGAGGTAGGGCAAGGCGTCGGCGAAGCGCTCCTGACGCAGCAACAAGTCAGCCTGTGTCGCGTCCGCCTCCTTTGCCACGCGGGGCGGCACAGAGTCGCGCCGCATCTTCGTGAGCGCGTCCTCGGCGTCGTAAAACCATCCCGCCTGCGCATAGCTGCGGGCAAGCCACTGCCGCGCGTCGGCCGCCACGTCCGGCTCAGCCGCATAGAGACGCGCCACATAGGAGAAAGTGGCCGCCGCCTCGAAGAATTCGCCTTTCTCAAACTGCGACACGCCCATCAGCATCCAAGCCTTTTTCAAGAAGGGGTTAAACTCCTTGCGCTGCAAGTAAGCCTTCATCTTCGGCGTATTGCGCTTGGAGGGGCTGACCTTGGGCTTGCGCTTTATAGAATGGAGCTGGATGGCCTTTTGGCACTTTGTGATGGCCGTCTCATAGTTGCTTTTGCCCGAAGTGCGCGATTTCTCGCTCCCCACAAGGAAGACGGGGAGCAGCTCGGTATAGTCGTCCTTATGCCCGTCAATTTTCGCTTTCTCCCCTTCGATGAAAGCCTGATGGCCGTTATAGTAGATGTTGTAGCGAGAGACGAAGGATTGCCAGAAACGCGACGAGGCCGTGTTCTTCTTGGCAGAACACGACACAAGTGCCGCCGCGAGGAGGCAGCACAAAGCAAGCGGTATGTGGCGGAATATTCTTTTCAAACGCTTCGTCTGGGGAATTCGTTACCGGAAAACGCGGGGCAAGTTTGCTCGTTTCCTCTCCGTCAGGAAAAACGCGCCCGCGCGGCTTTTATTGCGCGGCAAAGGGCGTACAGGGCTATGCTCACCACTATGATGGCCGCGCCGCAAGGCACGTCGGCAAGGCACGACACTGCCAAACCGCCTACGCAGCAGCCCCAACCTATGGGAAAGGAAAGCAGGGCTATGCCACGGTAGGTCCGGGCAAAGAGCGAGGCGGTGGCTTGCGGCACACTGAGCAGCGAAATAACCATCACTATGCCCACCATGTGCAGGCACGCCACCACGGTGAGGGCGGTGAGCGCGGTCATCACACTCTCTATGGCGCGGACGGGCAGCCCCTGCGTGCGGGCAAAGTCGCTGTCGCACGCTACACTTATTATTGTGCGCCCCAACAGGGCGTGCAAAGTCAACGCGACTATTGTCAACGCGCCGAGCCCTAAGAGGTCTTTGCGGGAAATGCTGAGAATGTCGCCGAAGAGATAAGCGGGTAAGTCGGTCATAAAGCCCGGGGCGAGGTAGGCGAAGAGTATGCCCACCGCCATGCCGAATGTCCAAAGCATGGCTATGGCCGAGTCCTCGCGCACTGCGTTGCGCCCGCTCAGCAGACGTATGCCGAAGCCGCTCGCCAAGGCGAAGAGCGCCGCGCCAAGCAACGGGGAGAAGCCGAAATAAGCCCCCATGCCCACACCGCCCAACGAGGCGTGCGCCACACCGCCGCCAGCTATCACGAGCCGCCGCGTCACGACGTACGTGCCTACGGCGGCGCAGAGCAGCGAGGCGAGCAGACTGCCTATCAAGGCGTTTTGGAAAAAACTGTATGTGAGCAGGTCGGTCATTGTGCTTGCGTTGTTCTCACTTCCTCTGTTTCCGCCGCGTCGCCCACCATCATCAGCACCTCGTCGCGCAGCGTGTCCGGAAGGGCAATGCCGCGCAGACGCAGCGAGCGCGTCCATCCCGGCACTTCGTCGGGGCGCATCGTGTATAGCACGTCTTCGAAAGCCTCAATCTCTTTGTCTGTATAGCTCTCGGCCGGGCGCCCGCGGTAGAGGTCAAGCTCTTCGTCCTCGTAGTATACGACCTCTTCGCCCGGCGCGGCGAGCAGTTCCCTCTCACATACGGCGTGCATGCCGCAGCACCCGGCGGGACGCGGTTTTTCTTCTTTCTCTTTTCCGTCAATACTGTTCTCGCCGTCCTCGGCTTGGGCGGATTTCCGCCGCTTTCTCAGGAAAAGCTCAACGGAAAGCACCGCCACTGCGAGCAAAGCAAGCAGCGCGAAGTATATGGGGAGGATGGCGTAGTGACTCATAGGAGGGTGGCGGTTCAGGATATTGCTTCCCAGAAGTCCGGGTAACTTTTGCTCACTACGCCGGGGTCGTTGACGCACAGACCCGGGCAGCGCAGCGCGGCGGGCGCAAACGCCATCGCCATGCGGTGGTCGTTGTAGGTGTCAATCGGCGTGCCGGTGAAACGCGCCTCGCCCGCAGGATACTCCTTTATATATAATGTGCCCTCGCCGTCCGTCCGCAGCTCCGAGCCAATCTTCCGCAGCTCGTTTTGCAGCGCGGCGACGCGGTCGGTCTCTTTGATGCGCAACGACCGCAAGCCGCTAAGGCGGAAAGGACGGCGCAGCGTGGCGCACGCCACTATTATGGTCTGCGCGAGGTCGGGCTGTCCTGTGAGGTCAAGCGTAAGAGTTTCGCCCAAGCCAAGTGTAGGCGCAACTTTCGTAAGCGTCACGCCCTCAGAGCCGTATTCGGTCCGCACGCCAAGCGGGGCGAAATACTGCGCCACGGCGGCATCGCCCTGCACGCTGTTTTCTTGCAGCCCCAAGAGCGTGACCCGCACGTCATTGTCGGGCGTCAGAGCCACCATCTCGTACCAGTAGGACGCGGCGCTCCAGTCGCTCTCCACGGAAAAGCGGATGCCGTCCGTGTACGCGCCGTGTTGTACGCTTATTTCCCTTTCGCCCGTCCACGCAGCCCGTGCGCCAAAGCGGCGCATTAGGTTCAGCGTCATGTCTATGTACGGACGAGAGATAATTTCTCCCTCAAGCCGCAGCGTCAGTCCGTCCCGCATCAGCGGGGCAACCATCAGCAGCGCGGAGATATATTGCGAGCTCACATCTGCCGGCAGACTTAACTGCCCGCCGTCTAACCGCCGTCCTTTAATAAGCAAAGGAGGAAATCCCTCCTCCCCCGTGCAGACGATGTCCGCCCCAAGCTGGCGCAAAGCCTCTACGAGCGGGCGGATGGGGCGTTGGCGCATGCGCTCCGTCCCCGTAAGCAAATGTTCGCCGCCCTCTTCCTGCGCGTAGTAGGCAGTAAGGAAGCGCATAGCAGTCCCCGCCGCGCCAATGTCCACCGTATGCCCGCCGTTTTCCAAAGCGTGGCTCATAGCGCGTGTGTCGTCACACGGCGAGAGACGCTCCACGCTCGAGTGCGGTCCGCTTAGGCGGGCAAGCAGCAGAGCGCGGTTGGCTATGCTTTTTGAGGAAGGAAGGCTGACGCGCCTTTTGAGCGCGGGCGGTATGTTTACGGTCAGGGACACAGAAATGGCTTGTGTTTCGTTTTTGTGGGGAGTGTTACGGGCAGGAGGTCTGTTTTCAGAGCCTCAGCCCCGAGCGTGCCTCGTTGATGAGACGGGCGCAGTGCGACGCGTCCGCGCCTCGCTCGCGGGCATAACTTTCAGCCAGCACGCTGAAAAAGGCCTCATCGCCGGAAAGCTGGGCGAGACTGCGGCAGCCAGCTTCAAGACTCACCGCTGAGCCGCACTTCATACTGTTGGTGTCTATGAGCGAGAAATGGTAACGCCCGTCCTTGCGGTCGTAGAGTATGTTGGACGAGGAAAAGTCGCGGTGCAGGAAGCCGCCCTCGTGAAGGTGGGCGGCGAAGCGTGCGAAGCTTTCCGTCACCTCGCGCTGCTCTTTCTCCGGCAAAGAGCTGATGCCCTCCATGCTGTATCGGTAGTCGGAGTGCAAGCAAACAAAATAGGAGCGCGTGTGCAACAGTCCGTGCCGGAAACGGGCGAACGCCACCGGAGCGGGACTCTCGAAGCCGCGCTCGCGCAGCATAAAGGGGCGGAAATAGGCCTGCTTCGCCTTCGATGACTTGTAGAGCATCTGCTGCACGCGCCGCCGCAGCGACGGCTCGGCATAGCGTTTCACGCAGAGGGTCATGCCGTCCACGCTCAGTGTGCGTATCGTGTTGCGCCCGCTGTGTATCTCCTGCCCCTCCTTTTCGAAATGGTCTTCAAGGTGGGTGATATAGTCGCGGAGGCTTTCGTATTTCGGGTTCAGTATGATCTTCATCGTTTCCTTCGGGCGGGCTTCCGTTCCCGCTGTGGCTGCTGTTGCCGCAATCTTTGTTTTGCCGAGCCGCAGCCTATGTTATGCAAACATAGTGCAAGGCGAGCGCAATCAAGCTTGCTTGAATTGCCGAGCCGCAGCCTATGTTATGCAAACATAGTGCAAGGCGAGCGCAATCAAGCTTGCTTGAATTGCCGAGCCGCAGCCTATGTTATGCAAAAATAAGGTATTATTGAGATAAAGGAAAGCACGGGCGGCAAAAACCGCAGACAGGCTCGCCGGCGCGGGTGTGCTTGCAGGGGCGGCGTGCTTGCGCAATCGGGCGGCAGGTTGTACTTTTGCAAGACAGCTACGCCGCCATCGTGACGGCGCACGGCGGAGAGAATGGGGAGCGTCCCCAACCCGCCGCAAAAACCACAAGACACAAGATGCGCAACACTACGCCCTCCAACCTCTACACCGCTTTCACTGTGAAGCAGCCCGCGCGGCTGCTTGACTTCCTGCTTCACGCCCTCTCCGGCGTCAGCCACAACCGCGCCAAAGCCATTCTTTCCGGCGGCGGCGTGCGGGTCGACCGCAAAAAGGTCACTCAGTACGACTGCGAGCTGCGGCCCGGGCAGATTGTGGAGGTTTCGAAGCGCAAGCCAAAGGGCGACCTGCGCTCCAAGTTTGTGCGCATTGTCTACGAAGACCCGCACGTAGTCGTCATAGAAAAGGCGGTGGGCATACTCTCTATGGCTTCGTCCCACCACTCTTTCTGTGTGAAACAACTTCTTGACGGCTATTTCCGCAACACAAAGCAAAAGTGCACGGCGCACGTGGTGCACCGCCTCGACCGCGACACTTCCGGTCTGCTCGTCTACGCTAAGACGGTGGAGGCGGAGCAGATTTTGGAACACAACTGGCACGAGATTGTCACCGACCGCCGTTACATGGCGCTTGTATCCGGCGAATTGCCGCAAAAGGAAGGCACTGTGCGCAGCTGGCTCAAAGACAACAAGGCGTATTTCACCTACTCTTCGCCTACGGACAACGGCGGCAAGTACGCTGTGACGCACTACCGCGTGCTGCGAACCGACGGCGTGCACTCGCTCGTAGAGCTGAAGTTGGAGACTGGGCGCAAAAATCAGATTCGCGTGCATATGCAGGACCTTGGTCACCCTGTTTGCGGAGACACCAAGTATGGCAACGGCGACGACCCCATAGGCCGTCTCGCCCTGCACGCTTTCCGCCTCAACTTCTACCATCCCATTACCGGCGAGCCGCTGCACTTCGAGACCGACGTGCCGCGCCAGTTCCGCCTGTAAGGCTTCCTTTCCCTGTTTTTCCCTAAACACACGCCATGCCGCTATACGCAAAAGTGCTGGTGCCCCTTGCCGTGCAGGGGGAGTTTACTTACGCGCTCCCGCCCAAGTTGGCGGACAGGGTGCGCGTAGGGTCGCGCGTGGTGGTGTCGTTTGGTCCGAAACGCTACTATACGGCCATTGTCACCGAGATAGGCAACGAGCCGCCGCCCGAGGGGGTGCAGGAGAAAGAAATCACGGAAGTGGCGGACGAGTCGCCTGTGGCTCTGCCCGCGCAAATAGACTTCTGGAAATGGGTGTCGGCATATTATATGTGCGCCCAAGGGGAGGTGATGAAAGCCGCGCTTCCTGCTGGGCTCAAGCTTGAAAGCGAAACCGTCATAGCCCGTGAGACCGACTTTGACGTGACGGCGGCGGAACTCACGCAACAGGAGACAATGGTACTCGCCGCCTTGCCGCGCGGAAAAGTTGCGCGGGTGGCGGAGGTAGGACGCTCGCTGCGCGGCGTGGGCGTGCTGCGTGCGGTGCAGAGCCTAATGGAAAAGGGCGCGGTCAGCGTGAGCGAGAGTCTGCAGCGCGGCTACCGCCCCCGCACAGAGACACACGTGCGGCTGACAGAGGCTTACGACAGCGAGGAAAAGGTTAACGCCTTGCTCGATTCGCTTAAAACAAAACGCACCGAAAGGCAGGAACGGCTCTTGCTGCGTTATCTCGACCTTTCCGAAGCTTCCTCCGCGCTCACGCTGCACAACTTGCGGCTGCTGCGCGAGGTTTCGAAGCGCGACCTCTGCGAGGAGTGCGACGGGGCAGACAGTGCGCTCACCGCACTTAGGAAGAAGGGCGTGCTGGAAACCTACCCCTTCGCCGTCGACCGCATCCGCCCGCACGCACTCACCGTTTCGCCGCCCCGTCCGCTTGACGCAGAGCAAAGCCGCGCCCTTACGGAGATAAAAGAGTCGTTCCGCGACAAGGACGTGTGCCTTTTACACGGCGTGACATCCAGCGGAAAGACGGAGGTCTATACCCACCTCATCGCGGAGACGCTCGCAGCTGGACGGCAAGTGCTTTACCTTTTGCCGGAGATAGCCCTCACCACGCAGATAACCACACGCCTCGGCCGTGTCTTCGGAGACCGCATGGGGGTGTACCATTCCAAGTTCCCTGACACGGAGCGAAGCGAACTGTGGCGGCGGCAGCTGACGGAGCGGGCGTTTCCCCTCATCCTTGGCGTGCGCTCTGCGCTGTTTCTCCCCTTTCACGACTTGGGGCTGATAGTAGTAGACGAGGAGCATGAGGCAAGCTACAAGCAGCAGGACCCTGCCCCACGCTATCACGCCCGTGACGCCGCCATCGTCTTGGGGCACATGACCGGCGCGAAAGTGCTTTTGGGCTCGGCCACCCCGTCCTTGGAGAGCTACCATAACGCCCAAAGCGGACGTTACGCACTGGTGGAGATGACGCAACGGCACGGCGGCGTGCAGCTGCCGGAGATTGTGGTGGAGGACGTAAAGGAGCTGCGGCGCAAGAAGCTGATGAAGTCTCCTTTCTCCCCGCGCCTTGTCGAGGAAGTGGGACGCACGCTCGCCGCCGGCGGTCAGGCTATTCTCTTCCAAAATCGCCGAGGCTACTCGCCCGTACTCGAATGCCGCACCTGCGGATGGACGCCGCGCTGCGCTAAGTGCGACGTCTCGCTCACCTATCACCGGCGCATGGGCAAGCTTGTGTGCCACTACTGCGGCGCGGTGTACGACGTGCCGCGCCAGTGTCCCAACTGCGCAGACACCGAGCTGCGCGACATGGGCTATGGCACGGAGAAAATTGAAGAGGAGGCGAAGAAAGTCTTCCCCGAGGCACGCACCGCGCGTATGGACTTGGACACAACGCGCTCACGCTCGGCGTACGAGCGAATAATCGACGATTTCCAGCGCGGGCGCACCAATCTGCTGATAGGCACGCAGATGGTTACAAAAGGGTTGGACTTTGACCGCGTGCGGGTGGTGGGGATTATCAATGCCGACCAAATGCTCAACGTGCCGGACTTCCGTGCGCACGAGCGGGCTTTCCAAATGATGTCGCAGGTGGCGGGACGCGCCGGACGGCGGGGCGAGCGCGGCCTGGTGGTATTGCAGACGCGCCAGCCCGAGCTTCCTGTTGTCGCGCAGACTGTGAACGGCGACTACGCCGGGATGTATAAGGCGCAGATGGAGGAGCGGCGTGACTTCGGATACGCCCCGCTGACACGCATTATATATATATATATCAAACACCGCGACGAAAGGCGGGCGGAGGGCGCGGCACGCGAGCTTGCGTCTATGCTCCTGCCCCATTTCCCCGGCGACCTGCTCGGGCCGGACTGTCCCGCCGTCGCGCGGGTGCAGCTGCTGCACATACGCAAGCTTGTGCTGAAGGTGCGTCCCTCTTTCCCCACATACGGGGTGCGGCGCACGCTGCTCGCCGCCCGGGACGCGGTGCGGGCGCAAGAGGGGTACAAGAGCGTGGAGGTGTATTTCGACGCCGACCCGCTTTGAGCGTTTCTCCCCCGCCCCTTTTATATGGAAAAACACGCGGCATCGCACTGCGCAAGCCGCACTAACCTCAATACTATGAAATATCTTTTTTCCGCAATGCTATGTTGCGCCTCGCTCTCCCTCCCGGCTCTTGCCTCCGGGGCGGCGGACAAGCGCGAGCCGGTGGACTACGTGAACCCCTTCATCGGGTGCGCCGCCAACGGGCATACTTTCCCGGGAGCCTGCACGCCTTTCGGCATGGTGCAGACAAGTCCCGTGACGGGAGCCGTAGGGTGGCAGTACTGCGCCGAATACCTTTACTCCGACAAGCGTATATGGGGCTTCACGCAGACTCACCTCAACGGGACGGGCTGCGTAGAGCTTGGCGACATTCTCGTTATGCCCTCCACGGCACGGCCGGGGCGCAGCGACTACCGCAGCGGCTTCGACAAGAATAGCGAGGAGGCGCACCCGGGCTATTATAAAGTTTTTCTTGACGAAACGGGGGTGCAGGCGGAGCTTACCGCCACTTCGCACGTCGCTTTCCACCGCTACACTTTCCAGAAAGCGGACTCGGCGGCGGTGCTCGTCGACTTGCAGCACGCGCCTACTTGGAACGAGCGGCAATACCACTCTTCCGTGACCGCCTGTGAGGTGAACTGGGAAGACAACCGCACCCTTTCGGGACACGTACGGGGGAAGATGTGGGTGGAACAGGACATCTATTTCGTCCTCACTTTCGACCGTCCCATGCGCCGCGTCACCGAGCTCCCGCTCTCCGACACGGAGCGCGGACGGCGCATGCTGGTGGCGTTTGACTTAAAGCCGGGCGAAACGCTGCAAGCGAAAATATCCATTTCTTCGGCGACCGTAGACGGCGCGCACCGCAATATGGCGGCGGAGCTGCCGGGCTGGGACTTCGAGACCACACGCCGCGCGGCTTCCGCGCAATGGAACGACTGGCTCAGCCGTTTCTCTGTCGAGGGGACTGAAGACGAGAAGACCAACTTCTATACCTCGTTCTACCACGCCCTGATTCAGCCCAACAATATTGCAGACGTGGACGGCGCGTACCGCGACGCCAACGGACAGCTCGCAAGTGCCGAGGGCGGAAAATTCTTCTCCACGTTCTCCTGCTGGGACATCTACCGCGCAGCCTCGTCGCTCTACACGCTCGCCGCGCCCGAGATGGTCTCGCCCTTTGTCCGCTCGCTCGTCTCACAGGCCGAGGCGCAAGGCTTCCTGCCTATCTGGCCGGTTTGGGGCAAGGAAACCTACTGCATGGTGGGCAACCACGCCGTCAGCATAGTTGCCGAGGCGTACCACAAAGGGCTGCGCGACTACGACGCCGAGCGTGCTTTTGCGGCGGTCAAGCGCACGCAGACCGTAAGCCACGGCGCGAAGTCGGACTGGGAACTCTACAACCGCTACGGCTATCTCCCCACCGACTCGGTCGAGTCTGAGAGCGTCTCCTCCACGCTTGAGAGCGTCTACGATGATTATTGCGCCTGGGACATGGCTCGCCTGATGGGGAAGAAAGAGGACGAACGCTACTTCGCCCGGCGCAAGGAGTTTTACAAAAATCTCTTCGACCCCTCCACGCGTTTTATGCGCCCGCGCCGTACGGACGGGGCGTGGAAAACGCCGTTCAACCCCTCCGACCTCGCACACGCCGAGAGCGTGGGCGGCGACTACACCGAGGGCAACGCGTGGCAGTACACCTGGCACGTGCAGCAGGACGTGCCGGGGCTTATCCGCCTGCTTGGCGGCAAAGAGCCTTTCGTGGCAAAGCTCGACTCATTCTTCACACTCAAACTCAACGCCACGCTGAGTGACGTGACGGGGCTTATCGGACAGTATGCCCACGGCAACGAGCCCTCACACCATGTCGCCTACCTCTATGCCCTTGCCGGCAAGCCCTCTCGCACGCAGGAGCTGGTGCGGCAAATTGTGGAGACGCAGTATCTCCCCTCGCCCGAAGGCCTTTGCGGCAACGATGACTGCGGTCAGATGTCGGCGTGGTATATGCTTTCTGCGATGGGCTTCTATCCCGTCAACCCCGTTTCCGGCGAGTATGTCTTCGGCGCGCCGCAGCTGCCGCGCATCTCGCTTTCGCTGCCCGGCGGGAAAAGGCTCACGGTGGTGGCTGAGGGACTTGACAAAACGCACAAGTACGTGCGCAAGATACTTTGGAACGGGAAAGCCGTCAAAGGCGCAAGCATTGCCCACGCCACATTGGTGAAAGGCGGCGAGCTTCGCTTTGTGATGTCCGATGTGCCTGTGGAGCGACACTAACCTGTCATTCTCCCGCGTGCCGGCGCCGATTGCCAGCGCGGCGGGGATATAAAAAAGTCAGAGCGGACGGAGCATCGCGCTTCGTCCGCTCTTTTCGCCCTTGTCCTTTTAGGGGTGGCGTGCCGTCCGGCTTTACGGAAAAACCTTTTTACTCATGAACACACTCTTCTTTGCGATGGTTTTTCCACCCGGACGGCCGTCCTTACGAGAGAGAGAGATAATTAGGACGGCGATAGTGTCTTTAGGTGTTTTTCTGGCGAAAGGGGCATCAGAGTGTGACTGCCTTTTTCTGAATGCAAAGTAAGCGGCAGTGAGATACTTTCGCCGTTGCAATAATCGCATTTCGTCTTGCATTTTTCTGAAAAAACCGGTTTTCCACGCCGAAACACCCTTGCAATATCGTGCAAGAATAGCTGTCTTATCACTGAATATAAGTCTATTGGCTATGCAATGCAAGAAGACGCGGCGACACGGCGGTCTTTGTGCCGAAAAAGACGGGGGAAATGCGTTTTGCACGACGCGGAGCGAAAGAAAAGCGCGTTTTGCGCGAAAGGAAGTCGGCGGTGCAGCGGGCGTGGGGCATTTTGTCTACCTTTGTAAAACATTTAGAGAGAGACCTAACCCATACAGCCTTTTATCCGCCTTTATTATATGCGCCCCCACTCCGCCGCTTTGCGCCGCGCCGTGCGGCTTCTTCCCCTTTTAGGCTTGCTTCTGCTCGCGCTTTTGCCGCTTTCGTGCGGAAAGAAAGCGCGGAAAGCGTCGGCTTCGTACAGCGACGCGCACATGCTGATGCTCGACACCACGCGCAACCATACGCAAAACATCGACTCTATGCTTGTCGTGGTGCAGCGCAGCCACAGCGCGGGAGACAAAGCACAGGAGACAGCCGCGCTCTCAGAGCTTGGACACATTTGCCGCAACGCGAGCCGCTACCGTGAGGCTATCAAGGCGCACCAAAGGCAGCTGCGACTCGCCGAAGAGCTTGACGACACACTGATGCGTGCTTTCGCGCTCAACGACATTGGGCTCAACTACCGCCGCATGGGGCTCTACTACGAGGCACTCTCTAACTATATCGCCTCGGCCGAGGTCGCCGCGTCGGCGGGCAAGAGCAACGAGAAACTGACAGGCTGCCGCGCCGCCGCTTGCAACGGCGCGGCTTTCGTGTACCTGTCCGTGGGCTACAACAAAAAGGCCGAGGAGATGGCACGCCACGCCTTCGCCTTGGACCAAAGCATAGGAAGCCGCTTGGGAAAGGTGGAGGACTGCGTCAACATAGGACGCGTCTTCGCTGCTCAGGAAAAAAGCGACTCCGCCCTGACATACTACAACGCCGCCCTGTACAACGCGCGCGTGGTGGGCAGCGGCGCAGGCGTGGCATACGCCTACGTGGGCATTGGGCAGATGGCGTACGAAGAGGGTGACTTCCCGCGTGCGCTCGATTTCTTCCGCCGCTCTATGCATGCCCTCGACCGCGAGCGCGACCTATGGCTGTGGATGCAGCCACAACTTTCTATGGCGGAGGTCTTCGTGCGCGTGGGCAGGACAGACAGTGCGGAAAAATATCTTGACAAGTCCGCCGAGACGGCGCGGCGCATAGGCACAACCGAGTTTGACGGACGCATTTACGGGCTGTACGCCGAGAGCCGCAGGACGCGCGGAGACTGGCAGGGGGCGTTCCGCTATATGTCTCGCGCCAAGGCTGCGGAGGACACCTTGCGCGGCACGCGCCGCCTCTTCGAGATTGAGACGCTGCAGTACGACGCCGAGCGTCGCCGCGCCGAGCGCGAGCGGGCTGTGATAGGCGCGCGCCTGCACAGCGAGCGCGTGGCGAAATGGCTTTTCGGCGCAGGCTTCGCGCTCTTGTGGGCAGTGTCGCTTCTCTTGCTGCGTCTCGCCATTGTGCGCAAGCGCACCAGCAAGCTCCAGCAGGGCTTCATAAAAATGAGGGAGAACGTCTTTGCCAACATCACGCACGAGCTGCGCGGGCCTCTTACGCTCATCCTTGCCCACAGCCGCGACTTGCGCAAGTGCACCGCTGCGGGGGTGGCCAACAAGGCGGCGGACATAGAGAAACAAGGCGAAAGCCTCCTCTCCCTTGTCAACGAGATGCTCGACCTGCAACACATGCGAGCCTCGGCAACTCCGGCGGACGTGCAAATGCGCGACTTGACAGCCTATACGGAAATGGTGGCGGAGCGCTACGAGGAGTACGCCCGCAGTCGTGACATAGTCTTCCGCTTCTCGGCGCGTGAGCGCGTGCATACGGCTTTCTCGACCGGCTATCTTGAAAAGGTGCTTAACAACCTGCTCTCCAACGCATTTAAGTATACGCCCGCGCACGGCCACGTGGAAGTGGCGATGTGGAGCGAGGGGCGGCAGGCTTTCATCGAAGTGAGCGACACGGGCTGCGGCATATCCGAGGAGGCTCTGCCGCACATCTTCGAGCCCTTCTACCGGGGCGAGGGCGAAGAAAGCACGGAAGGCTTCGGCATAGGCCTGTCGCTGGCACGCGACACGGCGGCGGCTATGGGCGGCAGCATTACGGTCAAGAGCAAAGTCGGAAGCGGAAGCGTTTTCCGCCTTACGCTCCCGCTCTTGAAAAAAGGCGCAGCGGCGGCGGGCGGCTTTGAAGAGACCGAGGCCGCGGGGACTGAAGCTACAGGCGGGAAGCCTCTTTTGCCGGAAAAGGGGAAAGAACTCTCCGACACGGCGTACGGGCACAGCAGCACCGTACTCGTGGTGGACGACAACCGCAGTGTGGCCTCCTTCATAGGCTCGCTCTTCAGCGGGCAGCACAACGTGCTTTACGCCCACAACGGCGAAGGGGCTCTGGAAAAGGCCATTGCCGCCACGCCCGACCTCGTCGTCACCGACCTTCACATGCCGAAGATGGACGGCGAGGAGCTTTGCCGGCAGCTGCGTGCGGACGGGCGCACGGCCGACATACCCATTGTGGTGGTGACGGCACGCGTAGGCGACGAGGAGCGCGTGCGCTGTCTCGAGGCGGGGGCTGACGCCTACCTCGCCAAGCCTTTCCGCCGCGAGGAGCTTCTCGCGCACGCCGCGCGACTTTTAAAACGCCGCAAGGAGGCACAGATAGACGCTGCGGCGGGGGCGGGAAAAGGCGATGAGGACCTCTCGCGCTACAAGGACGCGGACAAGCAGTTTCTCACACAGGTGGCGGACGCCGTGCGCCATTCCATTGCCGAGACCCACGGGGCGGACGTGCAGACCGTCTCCGAGCGCATGTGCATGAGCGCGTCCTCGCTCTACCGGCGTATGACCTCGCTGACGGGCTACACGCCGGCGGCGTACATACAGCGGGTGAAGGTGAAGATGGCCTGCCGCATGCTCGACACGGAGCCGAGCGAGAGCTTCGCCGCCGTGGCAGAGCGCTGCGGCTTCGGCGACTACTCTTCTTTTGTACGGGCTTTCCGCAACGTGTGCGGTCTCACGCCCTCTCAGTACGTGCACCGCTGCGGCTGAACGCCAACGCTTTTCCCGCCTGCCCCGCCACACGCCGCCACACAACGCGGCACAGCGCACACGGCGGGCAACTTTGGGCGGACGGCGGCACGCACGTGCCGTTTTTGTAGTAATTTTGCGTCCTTGAAAGTCCCGCACGGCGCGGGGCTGTCCCCTAAGTTTTCTTATAAAAAACAGGCGTCCCCTCACGGGGCGCAGACTTGCTTATGATAGACATATTCATTGTTGTGCTGCTCGGCTGGGCAGTATTCAGCGGCTGGCGCAACGGACTTGTGAAAGAGCTTCTCTCTTCGGCTGGCTTCCTTGTGGGCCTGCTTGTGGCCGCCACCTGCTACTCTTACCTTGGCAAATATCTCGCCGTGGAGGGAACGGAGAGCAACATGCTCACAAGCGTGATAGCTTTCTTCCTGCTCTGGATAGTGGTGCCCATAGCCCTCGGTCTTGTGGCCAACGTGCTGACACGCGCGGTGCGCGGCATGAGCCTCGGAATGCCCAACAGCATCCTCGGGGCGCTGGTGAATTTCCTCAAATTCTTCCTACTTATCAGCTGCGTGCTTAACGTGATGGAGGCGCTGCACATAATGAACGAGGAGAAAACCGCCTCCTCGCATCTCTACCGCCCCGTGACGGAAAGCCTGCGCCTCTTCTTCCCCGACAACGGCGGCGACGCGGACGGGGACGGCGGCGCGACGAAGAGCGACACCGTATGGGTGGACATGACGAAAAAGCATTGAGACCAATGGCAGACAACGAGCTTGTACGCGAGTTAGCGGCAAAAAAATACGAGTACGGCTTCACCACCGACGTGCATACGGAGGTGATAGAGCGCGGACTAAGCGAAGAGGTGGTGCGCCTTATCTCGGAGAAAAAGGGCGAGCCGCAGTGGCTGCTGGACTTCCGCCTCAAGGCCTTCCGCCACTGGCTCACGCTGCAGCAGCCGGACTGGGGCCACGTGGCTTTGCCACCCATCGACTACCAAGCCATCTCCTACTACGCCGACCCCACGGCGGCCGACGCGGGAGAGGGAAAGAAGGAGATTGACCCCGAGCTGATGAAAACGTTTGACAAGCTGGGCATTCCGCTCGAGGAGCGCATGCAGCTTGCGGGCGTGGCAGTGGACGCGGTGATGGACTCCGTGAGCGTGAAGACCACTTTCAAGGACCGCTTGCAGGAGAAAGGCATCATTTTCAGCTCTATCTCGGAGGCGGTGAGGGAGAACCCCGAGCTTGTCCGCAAATATCTTGGCTCCGTAGTGCCGTACCGCGACAACTTCTTCGCGGCGCTCAACAGCGCGGTCTTTTCCGACGGCTCTTTCGTCTACATACCCAAGGGTGTGCGCTGCCCCATGGAGCTGAGCACCTATTTCCGCATCAACGCGCGCAATACCGGCCAGTTTGAGCGCACGCTCATCGTGTGCGACGACGGCGGCTACGTCAGCTATCTTGAGGGCTGCACCGCCCCGATGCGCGACGAAAACCAGCTGCACGCCGCCATCGTGGAGATTGTGGTCAACGACGACGCCGAGGTGAAGTATTCCACCGTGCAGAACTGGTATCCCGGCGACAGCGAGGGACGCGGCGGCGTGTACAACCTCGTCACCAAGCGCGGCCAGCTGCGCGGGCGCAACTCGAAGCTCTCTTGGACGCAGGTGGAGACCGGCTCCGCCATCACGTGGAAATATCCCTCGTGCGTGCTGATGGGGGAAAACTCGCAGGCCGAGTTCTACTCCGTCGCCGTGACCAACAACTACCAGGAGGCGGACACGGGCACAAAGATGGTGCACGTGGGGCGCAACACGCGCAGCACCATCATCTCGAAAGGCATCTCGGCGGGCCACAGCCAGAACTCCTACCGGGGACTCGTGAAGATGGGGAGCAAGGCGGAAGGGGCGCGCAACTACTCGTCCTGCGACTCGCTCCTCCTCGGCAGCCTCTGCGGGGCACACACTTTCCCGTACATTGACGTGGCCAACGACACCGCCACCGTGGAGCACGAGGCCACTACCTCGAAAATCTCAGAGGACCAGCTTCTCTACTGCAACCAGCGCGGCATCCCCACCGAGGATGCCGTGGCGCTCATCGTCGGAGGCTACGCCCGCGACGTGATTAACAAGCTGCCCATGGAGTTTGCCGTCGAGGCGCAAAAGCTTCTCAGCGTCTCCTTGGAGGGCAGCGTGGGATAGCACGCCGCGTCCGCGCCCAACTATACGCAATCCCCTTTTCCGCACACCGCCGCTGTGTGTGCAGAAAAGGGGATTGCGGCGTTTTTGCCGCCAAGCCGTTAACATTTTTAACTTACATTAATGCGCCCATCCCCATCTCTGCGGGTATTGAAAAGTGCTCAAACGGGACAAGTCCGCACCTTTTTCCGACGGGAATAGGCCCCGGAGCGACGGGAATACTTGGAGTTTTTCCTACATATACATGCCGGCGGCGCTACATGTACATATCCAAGCCGCATAACCCGTTGATAATCAATAATGCAATAAAGAGGGCAGAAACGGTATCGCTTCTACCCTCTTCTCTATACAAAGATACGAAATTTTTCTCCCTTTTGCAAGTGCCGCTCCTTATATGTTAAAACGCCATTTCGGGGAGACGGGGAAAATCCCCGCAGGGTTTTCGCGCTTTTTCGCGGTGACCAGCACCCTTTCCGCCGACTTTCGCATGTTTGCCCGCACCCCGTGCGCCGTCACCGCCGTCCGTTGGGAAAAAATACGTAAGTTTGCCCTACCCTTGCGCGGCACGCCGCCGCGCGGGAGGGGAAAACACCGACAGACAAAGAATAGACATGCAGAAAAGACGCTCATACCTCACACTTCTCCTCTTCGTGCTGCTCGCCGTGGCGGGACGCGCGCAAAACGCGTACAAAGTGGGATACATCAGCTACGACAACCTCCTCCACTCCATGCCGGGCTACGCCGCCGCACAGCAGAGCCTGGCGGAGCTGAAAGGGAAGTACGAGGAAGAGGCACGGTATAACGAGCAGAACTTCCGCCGGCTTTTCGCCGAATTTCTGCAAGGGCAGAAGGATTTCCCGCAAACCATTCTCCTCAAGCGGCAACGCGACCTGCAGGGAGAAATGGAGAAGGGGCTGGCTTTCCGCCACTCCGCCGACAGTCTCCTCAAAGCCGCCGAGACGGAGCTTATGGCGCCGCTGCACAAGCAGCTCGACGCAGCGATTCACGCCGTCGGCGCGGAGCGCGGGTACGACTATATGCTCAACACGGACAACAACGCCTGCCCGTACCTCAACCCCTCTGTCGCCGAGGACGCTAACGCTTACGTCCTGCGCCGTCTCGCTCAGTGACGCGCCGCCCCGCCGCGCTGTCTTCTTCGGCGGCGAGGCACTGAGAAAGCGTTTTTCTTGAAAAAACCACTATTCACGCCCTTTC
The DNA here is from genome assembly GCA_963625935.1 of uncultured Oscillospiraceae bacterium. Lineage (GTDB taxonomy): Bacteria > Bacteroidota > Bacteroidia > Bacteroidales > Bacteroidaceae > Alloprevotella. The sequence continues at coordinate 19,736 of CAVFVD010000008.1, forward strand.
TATGACACCGATTGGCGTCTTCGACTCCGGCTACGGAGGACTCACAATACTGCGTCAGATGAGACAGTTGCTGCCGCAGTATGACTACCTATACCTCGGCGACAACGCCCGCGCGCCCTACGGCTCGCACTCGTTTGAGGTGATATACAAATACACGCTGCAGGCCGTCGAGGAGCTTTTTCGCCAAGGCTGCCCCCTTGTGGTGCTGGCGTGCAACACCGCCTCGGCCAAGGCACTGCGCACCATTCAGGAGCGCGACATACCGCGCATCGACCCCACACGGCGCGTGCTGGGCGTGATACGCCCCACCGTCGAGGCCGTAGGGCCGCTCACGCGCAGCCGCCACGTGGGACTGCTGGCCACAGCCGGCACGGTGAACTCGGGCTCGTACACAATGGAGATACACAAGCTCTGGCCGGACATCACCGTGACGGGGCAGAGCTGCCCTATGTGGGTGCCGCTGGTGGAGAACTACGAGTTCGACTCGCCCGGAGCGGACTATTTCGTCAAAAAGCGCATCGAGGGCATACTGCGCCAGGACCCGGAGATTGACACCCTCATCCTGGGCTGCACACACTACCCGCTGCTGATGAACAAAATAGTGAAATACACCCCGCCGGGCGTGCGCATCGTGCCGCAAGGGGAGTATGTGGCAGCGAGCCTCAAAGCCTATCTGCAAAGACACCCGGAGATAGAGGAGCGGCTTACGCAAAAGGGACTTTGCTCTTATCTCACGACGGAGAGCGAGGAGAAGTTCCGCCAAAGCGCCGCGCTCTTTATGCACCAGATGGTGGACGTGGAGAGCGTAGAGCTTGGATAAGGCGGAAAGGGCGTTTTACAGAAATGAAGACAATACTCGCCAAGACGGGAAATTCTTTCCTCAGAGCGCGGAAATTGTTTTCCGAAGAAAAAGAGACTAACCGAGAATCATCCTAAAATACCATTATCATGACAGTGACTATCAAGAACGGCGAAATGGCCGTAGAGATAAGCTCAAAAGGCGCAGAGGTGCAGAGCGTGAAGGATATCCGCACCGGGAAAGAATATCTCTGGCAGGGCGACAGCCGCTGGTGGAGCGGGCGCTCCCCCATCCTCTTCCCCATCGTGGGCGGTCTGTGGAACGGCGTTTGCCGCATGGACGGCGAGGAAGTGCACATACCGAAGCACGGCTTCGTGAAAGGGCGCGAGTGGACGGTGGCGGAGACAGCGGAAGACGAGGCTCGCTTCGAGTGCTGCGGCACAGTGGGCGACTATGCCGTTTTCCCTTACGCTTTCCGCATTGCCGTAGTGTACAGCCTTGAGGGGCGCAAGCTGAAAGCACGCTTCGAGGTGACCAACACGGGCGGGCGCGACCTGTGGTTCCAGATGGGCGGACACCCGGCAATAGCCCTGCCGGGATGGAGCGAGGACAACGCCGTCGACGGCTGGCTGCGCCTTGAAGGGAAACCGGAGTACATTTGGCGTGCGGGCGACCAAGGCTGCCTCGAAGCGGACAAGCACCCCGTACCGAGCGAGGCGGACGGACTGATACCGCTCTGCGTAGCGACGTTTGCCAACGAAGCGCTGATTTTTGACAACGGACAAGTCACGGCAGCCACGGTGCTCGACCTCGAAAAACAGCCTGTGGCCCGCGTGGAGAGCGGCTCGCCGTGCTGGCTCTTTTGGAGCCCAACGGGCAAGCATTCGCCTTTCGTCTGCGCCGAGCCGTGGTATGGTCTGTGTGACCACCAGCACTTCGAAGGCCCGGTATCCGAGCGCCCGTTTATCAACCGCGCCGCGCCCGGAACCACATGGACCGGCGGCTACTCGGTAGAGATTTTCTAAACGCTACGCTCCAGGCGGACACAGAACCCGCGCGTACAGCGGAACCCGCACGGCGCAAAGCACGCAAAAAGGGCGGAAGAGACACATCGTATAATGTCTCTTCCGCCCTTTACTAATGACGCGTCCGCTGCGGGCTAAGCGCAGGAAAACGGAGCGGGGAGCGCGGGAAAGCGGCAAGGGGAACGCGGCGGCTATTCTTGCGGAACGAGGGCAATGTCTTTGTCCCCGAGCGTGATGAGCCGCTGCTTGTAGAGCGTGCCTACCGCCCGCTTGAACGTCTTTTTGCTGACACGGAAGCGAGCCTCTATATCCTCCGGCGCGCTCTTGTCGGTGAACGGGAGCGAACCGCCGTTTTCGCGCAGCTCGTCAAGGAGCGTCTCCGAAAAGTCGCGGAAACGGCGCGTGCCGAGCGGCTGCAAGGAGAGGTCGAGCTTGCCGTCCGGGCGCACGCTCACCACCGTGGCGGTGAGACAGTCACCGGGACGCGGGTCTTCGCCGTGCATTTGGTCGGCATAAAGCAAGCCGCTGTATTTGTTGTCCGCTATGACCTTGTAGCCAAGCGGACTGCGCTGGTACACCGTCACTTCCATCTCCTGCCCGCGGGCGCACGTCTCCTCCGAAGCCTCTGTGAGGTAGCGCTCCACCTTTGCCGAAGCCACGATGCGGCGGCTCTGCTCGTCCACATGCACATGCACCATGTACGAGCGACCTTGCTGCATCACCGTCTTCTGCTCTCTGAACGGCACGAAAAGGTCTTTCATCAAGCCCCAGTCTAAGAACGCGCCGTACTCGTTTACCCAAGCGACGCGCAGCCAGGCGAAGTCGCCCACACGGGCAAGCGGCGTCTCAAGCGTGCCCACGAGCCGCCCGCTCTGGTCAAGGTACACAAAGACGTCCACCTCGTCCCCGGGATGCATCTCGGGTTTCACGTACGCCTTGGGCATAAGTATCTCGCCATTCTCCTCCCCGCCGTCAAGGTAAGCCCCGTGGTCGGTGAAACGGATAATGGAAAGTTTGTTGTAGTCTCCCAGCTTTATCATTTTCTCTCTTTTTGTTTCGAGTTTTCCTTACTCCCCCGCCTGCGGCTGCGCGGCGGCGGAGGTGGTGCGCTCCACCCTGCCGTCAAGGAGATGGATGGTGCGGTCGGTAAGTCCGGCAAGCGTCTCGTCGTGCGTGACGATGACAAACGTTTGCCCCATCTCCTCGCGCAGGCGGAAGAAGAGATTGTGCAGTTCCTCCTTGTTGTGCGTGTCGAGGCTGCCCGAAGGCTCGTCGGCAAGTATCACATCGGGGCGGTTGACCAGCGCACGCGCCACGGCGACGCGCTGTTTCTCGCCGCCCGACAGCTCCGCCGGCTTGTGCTGCACGCGCGAGGACAGACCGAGGAAGTCGAGCAGCTCCAAAGCCCTCTTCTTTACCTCGCTCTCCCGCCCTTTGGCTATGAGCCCGGGTATCATCACGTTTTCCAAAGCGGAAAACTCCGGCAAAAGCTGGTGGAACTGGAAAACAAAGCCCAAATGGCGGCAGCGGAAAGCGGCGAGCTTGCGGCTGCTCAGGCGCAGCACGTCCTCGCCGGCTATCTCCACCCGCCCGCCGTCTGGGCGGTAGAGCGTGCCCATAATCTGCAGCAGCGTGGTCTTGCCCGCGCCGCTCGGGCCAACGATGCTCACAACCTCGTGCGGGGAGATGGTGAGGTCGATGCCTTTCAGCACCTCAAGGGAGCCGAAGGACTTGTGTATGTCTTGTAACGTTATCATCCCTGCGCTTAATGTGCGTTCTCCTCAAAAACGGGCGGAACGCGCCCCGCCCTTACGGCAAGCCGGCACAAAGGCTCTGACAGCCCCTGTGCCGGCTTTGTTTCGTTGTCACCGCCCAAGGGCAGAGGCTCACTTCTTGGCCACCGAGCCGGAAGTGGCGGTAGCCGTGGCAGAAAGCCCGAGCTTGGCCATCACGCTGCTGGTCACGTCGGTGCTGAGCGCGTCATTGATGACGATTCCCGCGCTCTGGCTCGCCGTCTTGTCTACAATGTAGACATACCCGCCCTCTTTCGCAACGGTGCTGACAGCGTCCATCACTTTCTGCACAATAGGCTGCATCTTCTGCTGCTGGGCCTTCTGCATGTTGTCCGAATTGTCCTGCTGAGCCTGTTGGAGGCGCTGCGACATCTCGCTAATCTCCTGAGCGTGGCGCTCGCGGATGTTCTGCGGAGTCTGGTCGGTGTCCTCCTTCTGATACTTGTCGTACTTGGTCTGAAGCTCCTTCTGCATGCTCTCAAGCTCGGTCTGGTACTGGGTATAGAGCGTCTCGAGCTCGCCCTGCGCCTTCTTGTACTCGGGCATAGACTGCATGATGCTGGTATAGTCGAAGTGAGCAAACTTCTGCGCGCAAAGGCTGAGGGGCGCCACGAAGAGCGCAAGCACCATAAGTTTCTTGATCATTTTGTCTTTGATGTTGTTGATAGGGTTATTGATTCTTTTCCTTTTCCCGCCTCCCGGCAGCCCGCGCCTACTGCGCGTAGCCAAGCTTGGCGAGGACATCATTGCTGATGTCTATCGAGGGGGAGGCGAAGATAATGCCGTTGTCGCTCGCGCGGTCGAGTATGAGCTGGAAGCCCTTTTGCTGCGCTATGCTCTTTACGGCGTTGTATATCTCGCCCTGTATCGGCTCCATCAGGCTCTGGCGCTTTTTGTAGAGCTCGCCGTCCGGGCCAAAATACTTCTTTTTGAGTTCGGAAGCCTCCTTTTCCTTGTCGACGATGGCCTTTTCCCGCTCCTTCTTCTGCGCTTCGGAGAGGAAGACAGCCTCGTTCTGGTAGTTTTTGTAAAGGGTCTGGGCGGCGGTGTTCAAGGCCTCCACCTCCGACTGCCAGGCTTTCGACGTCTGGTTGAGCTGCTCGTTGGCCCGCTCATAGGCGGGGATGTTGCCCATAATGTACTCCATGTCCACAAGGGCGAACTTCTGCGCCGTCGCGCCCGTCACGCAGGCGGCAAACACAAAGATAATGGTGAGAAATCTCTTCATAGCGTCTTATGCTTTGAATGTTATGCTTAGAACTCCTGGCCTATGATGAAGTGGAACTGCGAGCCGCCGGCCTTCTGCCCGTTCACGTACTTCTGGAAGCCGTACGCCCAGTCCACACCCATTAGCCCGACCATCGGGAGCAGGATGCGCACGCCGACGCCCGCCGACCGTTTCATATTGAAAGGGTTGAAGTTTTTCACGTTATACCACGCGTTGCCGCCCTCAACAAAGGCGAGCGCGAAGATGCTGGTGCTTGTCTCGAGCATAAGCGGATAGCGCAGCTCGAGCGTCATACGGCTGTACGCGTAGCCCTCTGACACGCCGTTTCCGGCAAGGGAGCCGTTGTCGTAACCGCGCAGACCGATGGTCTCGGTAGCATAGCCCGAGGTGTAGCCCGACATGCCGTCGCCACCCACATAGAAGGTCTCGAAAGGAGACTTGAGGTGCTTGTTGTACGAACCGAGCAAGCCGAACTCTACGCGCGTCATCAGCACCGGCGCCTTGGTTGCGCTGGAGAGCGCGGTAAAGTTGCGGAACTTGAACTTCCATTTGTTGTACTCAATCCAACGGTACTTCTCCTGCGCCTCCTTTTGGTAGGTGGAGCTGTAAGCGTCTGTGGCGAGGTTGGCATAGTCCTTTCCGTTCCACAAAGAGTAGGGCGGCGTGGCGGTCACCTGCAAGAGGAACTCGGAGCCGCGGCGCGGGTAGAAGGTGTTGTCTGTCGAGTTGCGCGAGAGCGAGAGCGTGAGGTTGACGTTGTTGCAGTTGCCGTCGGTGATAAGGAAGTACTGCCACGACTTCAGCATGTAGCGCGTGTAGGACAGTTCGGCCATGAAGGTGAAGTAATCGTCCGGCCAGCGCAAGCGTTTTCCGAAGCCCAGGCTTACGCCCAGCATCTTCACATACTTGTTGGGGTCGTAGTAGTTGGTATAGTTGTAATAGCTTGACGAAGAGCCGTACATGTAGCTGTACATGTTCTGGTAGTAGCTATTATTGTAGTACTGCGAGTTCACGTCGCTCATCTTGCTGTAATAGACCGAGAGCGAAAGCTGGTTAGGACGCTTGCCGCCGAGCCAGGGTTCGAGGAAAGAGAGCGAGTAGTTCTGGTAGTAAGTTCCGTTTGTCTGCACCTGGAGAGAGAGCGTCTGCCCGTCGCCTTGGGGTATGAAGCCCGCGCGCTTATAGCCTTTGCGAAAGAGGTTCTGCATGGAGAAGTTTGTAAACTTGAGTCCCACGCGTCCCACTATGCCCGTCTGTCCCCAGCCGGCAGAAAGCTCCACTTGGTCGCCGCCCTTCGTCACGAGCGGGTAGGTCATGTCTACGGTTCCGCTTGCGGCGTCGGGGCGGATATTCTCCTGCAGCTGGCTCGCCAATGCCTCCGCGTCAAACTGGTTCATCTGCGCGAGGTCCTGCATTGAACGCTTGATGGCCTCCATTGAGAAGAGGTCGCCCGGCTTTGTGCGCAGCTCGCGGCGTATCACATTTTCGTAGACTCGGTCGTTTCCGGCGATGCGGATGCGGTTGAACGTGGCTTGCTGCCCTTCCTGCACGCGCATCTCGAGGTCTATGGAGTCGTTGTCTATGTTCACCTCCACGGGGTCTAGGTTGTAGAAGACGTAGCCGTTATTGTAGTAGAGGTTGCCTATTGCGTCGTCGTCTTCGCGCAGGCGCTTGTTCATTATCTTTTGGTTGTACACGTCTCCGTGCTTCATCTGCAGCACGCGCTCCAAGAATTCGGACGAGTAGACCGTATTGCCTACCCACGACACGTTGCGCAGGTAGTATTTCTGCCCTTCGTAGACTTTGAGGTGAATATTGACGTGCTTCTCGTCAAGCGTCTCGACGCTGTCGGCGGCGACGAGCGCGTCGCGGTAACCCCACTCGTTGAGCTTGTCCACGAGGTAACCTTTGTCTTCCTCGTACTTCTCGGGCAGGAACTTCTTTGAGCGGAACATATTTCGGAAGCTCCTTTCGTGCGTCTTCTTCATTGCACGCTTGAGCTTGCCGACGTGCGCGGCTTGCGCGCCGGTGATGAATATCTTGCTTACTTTTATTTTCTCGTTCTTCTTGATGTCGATGTCCACCAATACTTTGTTCTCCGCCGTAACGTCTTCCCGCTGGGAGATTTGCACTTCGCAGTTTTTGAAGCCCTTATCCACGAAGTGCTTCTTAATATAATGCTCGGCGCGGTTCACCACGTCGGTGGTGATTTGGCTGCCGGAAGAGAGTCCGATTATCTTTTCGCACTCCTCGCGCTCGCTTTTCTTCACGCCGGAGTAGCTGATGCTGGAAATGCGCGGGTGCGCCGTGAGCTTTATGTGCAGGTATATGGAGCTTCCCACTATGCTGTCTGCCTCGAGCTGCACGTTTGCAAACATCTTGGTGTCCCAGTAGCGGCGCACGGCCTCGGACATCTCCGGCCCGGGCACTTCGTAGGTCTGCCCCACGGTAAGCCCCGAGATGCTGATAAGGAGATCGTCGTCATAGTCGCTAACCCCGTCGACGGCCAGGCCGCCCAGTATGTAGTGCTGGTGGCTTGTGGTGTAGACTATTTCCGGCTCAACTTTCTTCTCGTCCCCGCTCTGCGCCCAGAGGGCGGCGGGAAGGCTTGTGAAGAAGAGGAGTAAGAGGCTGGGGATATATCTCATTGTCTGTCGGTTTTCTCTGTTGCGGGCGTGCGTCCGACGCCGTCAATCTGTTCGCTGGTTTTGCCGAAACGGCGCTCGCGCCCCTGGTATTGGGCAATGGCCTCGTAGAGCTGGCTTTCGCCGAAGTCGGGCCAGAAAGTGTCGCAGAAGTACAGCTCGGTATAGGCGCACTGCCAGAGCAGGTAGTTGCTGAGCCTGAGCTCGCCGCCTGTGCGTATGAGGAGGTCTGGGTCGGGCATGAAAGCGGTGGCGAGGCCCTCGCTCACCGTCTCTTCCGTGATGTCCTCCGGTCGCAGCTGGCCTGCGGCGGCGCGTGAGGCGATGCGTCGCACGGTCTCCGTGATTTCCCACCGCGAGCTGTAGCTCAGGGCTATGACCATTGTCATGCCGGTGTTTACCGCCGTGCGCTCTTGCAAGCCGAGTATGGACTCGCGCACCACTTCCGGCACGCGTTCCAAGTCGCCTATGATGCGCAGGCGCACGTTGTTCTCCATAAAGAGCTGCTCTTCGAGCGACGTGAGTATGAGTGACATCAGCGCGGCCACTTCCGGCGCGGGACGGTTCCAGTTTTCGGTGGAGAAGGTATATAGCGTGAGAAATTTCACCCCGAGGCGCGAGCACGCGGTGGTGATTTCGCGCACGGACACCACGCCCTGCTGGTGTCCGAGACTGCGGTCGAGTCCGCGAGCCTTAGCCCAGCGCCCGTTGCCGTCCATTATGATGGCGATGTGCGCGGGTATGCGTGCGGTGTCAAGCTGTCGTTTGTCCATCTTCTCAGGGTTGTCGTGGTGGGGTTGTCGTTTCTCTTCGTTCACAGGTCGCGGTTGCACGTTGGGCAGCGCGGGTTGAGGTCGTATGTGAGGGTGAGCTGCAGCGTGGAAAAGTGGTCTTTTCCGCGGAAGCCCGAGGTCTTTATTCCGTGCGGGGCAGAAAGTCCGTCTATCTTGTCGGAGAGGGTGAAATGGGTTATCCAGTCCAGCCCGAGGTTAAGCCTCGGCCCGGCCTTGTACTTTACCCCCACGCCTATCGGCACGCCGAAAGCCACCGCTTTGCCCGCCGCCGCGTAGGAGAGGCTCAGCCCCATCTGTATGAACGGCGTGACGCGCTTGTAGCCTTGGTATCCTGCCACATACCCGTAGGGGAGGAAGTGCAGCTCGTAGAGTGCGGAGAGACTGTACAAGCCGCTGCTGACGCTGTACCCGAGCCTTTCCGTGCCCGACTGGTAGGGCGAGGCCGGGTAAAAGTCCGCCACGTCCGCAGTGCTGCCTTTCACGGTGGCGTAGCCCAGCTGCGTCTTCACCGCCATGCGCGGGTTGAGGGGGAAACGCGCTATGAGCGAGCCTGCGAGCCCTGTCTTCGCCTTCACGTCATAGAAGCCGAAGCCCGCGCCCGCGCCCGCGCCGAGCTCGAGCCGGTACACCAGCTCGTCGTCCTGCGCCTTGGCGGGCAGAACCGCGAGCAGCAAGGCCGCAGCCACAGATATGAGCACTTTCGTCATAGGCAAGGCTTTTCTCCCGCTGTGTTTCAGCACCGCCCGCCGGCTTTTGTGCCGCAAGGGCTACCGCCGGGGCGACTTGTTGTATACCGTGCGCTGCTCTTCCCAGCCGAGGCGGTTGATGCGCCCGCGCCATACTTGGCCCGTGCCGCCGCACACCACCCAGACAAAGTTGTCGTCGTCCGCCGCCACGCCGAGCGCGGTCACCGTGCCCCAGTCGGGGTGCGATATGCCGCCGGCGTTCCACGTGCGTCCGTTGTCGCGGCTCACGTAGAAGGGCTGCGCTTTTCCTTCCGCATCAGTGCCGGCAAGCACCGTCGCGCTGTCGTAGCGGAAGAGCGTGCTTCCGTTGAGCGCGGGACAGGTGTAGCCGTCTATCTCATCGGTCTGCGGGAGGAACATCCACGGGTAGGTGAAACTTCCGCTACGGTCTATGTCGTGTTTCCATACGCACGCCGCGCCGTCAGCCGTCCGCCCCACGGCCAGCACGCTTTCGCTCTGGCTGTTCACGCGCGAGGGAACAAGCACGCCGTCCACATTGGCGGCGGGGCGGTTTCCCGCCTCGTCTGCGGTGCAGAGCGTCCAGTCCGCGCCGTTTGCCGACGCGTAGAAGTCGCCCCCGCTCACGGCGTAGAGGCTGTCGGTGGACTGTCCGGCATAGCCGTCAAATGCCTGGGTTGCGCCGGCTGACACAAATGTCGCTCCGCCGTCACGCGAAACCACGGGACTGCCGCCCGCCAAGGCGTAGAAAGCCCCGCCGAACCATCTGACGGAGGTTGCGTCAAGCGCCCCGCCCGGAGCCGATACCTCGGTCTGCGTCCCGAAATCGGGCTCGGCGGTCGAGGTCACGGTGAGGTAGGTTTTCCCCTGCTCTTGTCCGTATATATAAAGGTATCCGCCCACGCAGAGCACCCGCGCCGCCGTGTAGCCACGCGCGAAAGAGCCGGCATATTGTTTCCAGACGATGGAGTCAGCCTCCTGCTTGTGCACATTGACGCGCATCTCGTAAGTGCGTGCCGAGTTGCCGTCCGAGGAGTAGGCCTTCACGTAGCGCGGCACGCTGAAGTCCGTGCTGTCCGTGCTTGTGAAGACGGTGTCCGTACCCGTCACGAGGCTGCGGATGGAGAGCGTGGTGCCCGAGGCGGTGAGCGCGCTGAAAGTGACGCGCTGCGCGTTGGTGCCCACGGGGAGCGAGTCGGTGTTGTATATAAGGTTGTTCAGCTGGTCTATATACATAGGATAGAGCGAGCCGGTCACCGACACCACATACGTGCTGTCCTGCCCTTGCGAGCCGGTGGTGTGTATGGTGCGTTTAAGGCTCCCGAGCGTCACTTTCGACACAAGGCAGTCGTTGGTTGCCGACGAGGAGCTGTCCGTCTCGTCCTCCGAGCAGCTTCCAAGGGCAAAAGCCGCAAGAAGCGCGGGCAGCAGCGCCAGCAGCCGTTGTATGTTCTTCTTCGCCATCGTTTGTCTAAGTCGGTGCGTGCTTTTTCACCCCGTGCGCCTCCTCCGCCGTCGGCGGGAAAGCAAGCAGGGACGTACTTTGCGCGGCAAAAGTACGCACAAAATCTGTATTTATCTCCCCAAACACGCTTTTTATAAGACGTTGACTATCCGTGCGCGACACGCCGCCGCGCCCCGCAGCGCACGCGGGCGGCCGAGCATCGGCCACACCGTTTACGCACAAAACGCCCGCCAAGCACGACCAACGCGCCACAAGCGCGGCACAAACGGGCTGCGGCGGGACGCGGGAAGACAGCGAGGAAGGGATGCCATATTTAGGAAAAAAGCGGACAGAAAGCAGAAGAAAACATCCACACTGACGAGGAAGGGCGGGCGGGAACGTCACCGCCGCAAACCCACCGCCTTTGCGGACATTCGGGACGGGCGGAATCGGCGCAAAATGCACGCTTCGGCATGCCTCAAAAGTTCTCTTAGCACCTAAAAAAGCACCTTTGCGGACCAACTCCGCGCCCCTTGGGAAAGAGGAAAAATAGAACACTTTTTCCAAGCGGCTCAGAGGCGAATTTTTATGTAAGTTTAACTATAAACCTTAGCCTCGCGGCGACCCAAAAGCGTTTTGGAGCGACAAAAAAGGGGACTTCCCGCCACGGAAATAGGCACCGGAGCGACGGGAATACTTGGAGTTTTTCCGGCATGTACATTCCGCCGGCGCTACATGTACATATCGGGGCTTCGTAAGTCTCTGATACTCAATACGGCAAAAGAGAGGATACGCACGGGGTACATATCCTCTCTTTCTGACACACAAAGATAATACATTTTCCGCCGTTTTCCAAATCGCCATTAACACTATTTACCAAAGCGGAAAAGGAAAAATAGAACACTTTTTGCGTCCTCGGCGCGAGGGATACGCCCTCTTCTTCGATCCGCGCGAAGCTGTTTACCGCCGTCTTGCCACACGGCGAAAACGAACGCCCAAGGGGGGTGCGTCTGACGCGGTCTGCCAGCCGAAGCAAGGCGAAGCGGCGAGCCGCCCCAATGTTCATTTTTAGCCACACTTGACTCCGCTCATAAAGTCCGGCATCAAGAATTGTCCGAAAAACTTGGCGGCGACGGGGGAAATGTTGTACTTTTGCCTTGACAGTTCCCACCACGCTTCCCGAAGAACAGCGAACCAGGGTGGGCCTTTTTCGTTTATACGGCATGAGATATGTCAAACAACCGTTAGACTTCCCCGACATTCTTGCAATGTTGAAAGGACGGGGCCTTGTTATCAGCGATGAAGACAAGGCCGTCAGCTGCTTGAAAGCTATTAGTTACTTCCGCTTGGCCAACTACTTCCGCCCTATGGAAGCCGACAAGACGACACACGTATTCAAGCCCAACAGCCATTTCGAAAACGCGGTCGCACTCTACCGCTTTGACCAAGAGCTGCGCACCTTGTTGTTTGACACCATCCAGACCATAGAGGTCGCCCTGCGTGCCAAGATGATTCACCACATATCCCTGCGATACGGCGCATTTTGGTTTGCAGACGCGAGCCTGTTCAACAACGCGTCCATTTTCAAGTCATGCCTGCAACATATCCGGCAGGAGGTAGAGCGCAGCAGGGAAGACTTCATAACCGAGCATATTGAAAAGTATTCCGAGCCAGACATGCCACCAATATGGAAAAGCCTTGAGGTGACAACATTCGGAACGCTGTCGAAACTGTTCGCCAATTTCGGGGACAACCTCCTGAAAAAGCGCATAGCAAGAGAGTTCAACCTGCCGCAGCACATCGTTTTAGAGAACTGGATAAAGTGCGCCGCCGTCATGAGAAACCATCTTGCGCACCACACTCGCGTATGGAATCGCAATTTCCCATACATCCCGCAGACCAATGTCCCACTTCGCGGTCCGTGGCTGTCTCACGGTGTCCAGCACTCCCACAAGCTCTACCCTTACGTGTGCTGCATACAGTACCTGCTCAACGGGTTGAGACCCGAGAACACATTTCCGCACGACTTGACCGCACTTTTGGAGAAATACCCCAACGTGGACGCGGCAGCTATGGGATTTCCCGCAGACTGGCAAAAAGAGCCCTTGTGGCAATAAACCGCCAAGGGGAGCAACAACCAACACACCAAAGCGGCGGCGCATAAGCCTTGCCGCTAATTAGCCGCAAATTTTTCCCGTCCACCGCTATCCATTGCGCTGCAAGTTCGTAGCCACGCAGACCGCCGGCGCAAATAAGAGGCGTGAAAATGCACACCCACCCCGCGCGGCGGCGTTTTTTTGCTATCTTTGCCCGAAAATAGGCTTCGGGGCATCAGCCCGCAGGGGCGGCCCTCCCGCGCACGCCGCAGGGACTGGGCGAGGCCGGACACGAATACCTTTGACACGATGGGCAAAATCATTGCATTGGCCAACCAAAAGGGCGGCGTGGGGAAAACCACCACATCGATGAACCTCGCCGCCTCGCTCGCCACCCTCGAAAAGCGGGTGCTGCTCATTGACGCCGACTCGCAGGCCAACGCCTCCTCGGGCCTCGGCGTGGACGTGGGCAAGGTGGAGTGCTCAATATACGACTGCGTGATAAACGGCGCGGACGTGCACGAGGCAATCTACACCACGGACATCGAGCGCCTTGACGTCATACCCTCCAACATCAACCTCGTCGGGGCGGAAGTGGAGATGCTCTCAATGGAGGGGCGCGAGCACGTGATGAAAAATATGCTCCGCCCGCTTGAGGGCGAGTACGACTACATCCTCATTGACTGCTCGCCCTCGCTGGGCCTTATCACGGTCAACGCCCTCACGGCCGCGGACTCGGTGATAATACCCGTGCAGTGCGAATACTTCGCCCTGGAGGGGATAAGCAAGCTGCTGAACACCATCAAAATAGTGAAGAAGAAGCTCAACCCGTCCCTGGAGATAGAGGGCTTCCTCCTGACGATGTACGACAGCCGCCTGCGCCTCGCCAACCAGATTTACGACGAAGTGAAACGGCACTTCCAGGAGCTTGTCTTCAAGACCGTGATACAGCGCAACGTCAAGCTCTCCGAAGCGCCCAGCCACGGCCTGCCCGCGATACTCTACGACGCGGAGTCGACCGGCGCGAAAAACCACCTCGCCCTTGCACGCGAGATTATAAAGAAGAACAACATCTGACCCTCCCCCGCCGCCGGACAGACGGACAGGGAAAAGGACGCAGACACAAGAAAACCGAGCTAAGGAAAAGCAAACACACGCTAATGGCATCGCACAAAAAGTTTCCCGCACTGGGCCGCGGACTCGACGCGCTAATCTCCACAGAAGAGGAGGTACACACAAGCGGGTCGTCCAGCATCAGCGAAGTGCCGGTGTTCAAGATAAAAGCCAACCCCAACCAGCCCCGGCGCGAGTTTTCGCCCGAAGCGCTGCAAGAGCTGGCGGACTCCATCAGGCAGATAGGCATCATACAGCCCATCACCCTGCGCCTCATGGAGGACGGCTCCTATCAAATCATCGCGGGCGAACGGCGCTGGCGCGCCTCGCAGATGGCGGGCCTGACCACCATACCGGCCTACATCCGCACCGCCGATGACGAAAACATGATGCAAATGGCGCTGGTGGAAAACATACAGCGCGAAGACCTCAACGCCATAGAGATTGCCCTCGCATACCAAAGCCTCATCGAGCAATACAACCTCACGCAGGACAAGCTCTCCGAGAAAGTGGGCAAGAAACGCGCCACCGTGGCCAACTGCCTGCGACTCCTCAAGCTCCCAGCCCAAGTGCAGATGGCCTTGAAGAACAAGGAAATCGACCAAGGCCACGCCCGCGCGCTCCTCGGACTGGACAAGCCCTCGCTGCAAGTGAAGCTCTTCAACGAGATACGCGAACGGGGCTACTCGGTAAGGCAGGTGGAGGAGATGGTAAAAGCCCTCAACAACGGCGAAACCCTGAAAAGCGGACGGCACACGCTGCGCGACAAGGGAGCGAAACGCCTGCCGGAGGAATACAACGAGCTCCGCGCCCGCCTCTCCGGCGTATTCGGCACGAAAGTGCAGATGACCTGCTCGCAGCAGGGGAAGGGAAAGATAAGCATCCCCTTCGAGTCCGAAGAACAGCTTGAGCGCATCATCGCCGCCATAGACAAGATGAGCTAAGGCACGGAAAAGCGAAAACGACAAGGGCAAAAACCATTGACGGAAAGGCAGATGAGAGACGCATTGCGTATGGCGCTTTGCTGTGTGCTGGCACTTTGTTGCGCCACAGCGGCACAGGCGGAAAAGGCATACGAAGCCGAGGGGGCGGAAGCCGCTTCGGCTTTGCGCGTTTTTCTTTCTCACGCCCCCGAAGCCTCGCCCGCCGGCTATGCGGCGCGTCCCGACACGCTCCGCGACAAGCCCGAGAGCGACAGTCTCGAGCTCGCCATGGCGGGGGCGGCGGACGCACACGCCGACAGCGTAGCCCTGAGGCACGCCACCGACTCCGTCTCGCGCCTCGCAGGCAAGCCCGCGCTGCCAAAAGTCTTCGTGCCCGACCCCAAACGCGCGCTCTGGCTCTCGCTCGTATTCCCCGGCGCGGGACAGATATACAACCGCAAATACTGGAAGCTCCCCATCATCTACGGCGGCTTTCTCGGCTGCGCCTACGCCTTGATGTGGAACCAGCAGATGTACCGCGATTACTCGCAGGCCTATCTCGACATCATGGACGATGACCCCAACACGAAGAGTTACCTTGAAATTCTCCCTCCGCGCTACGACATCACGGGACGGGAAGAGCAGTTCAAGGCACTTTTCAAGAGGAAGAAGGACTACTACCGCCGCTACCGCGACCTGAGCGCGTTCTGCTTCGTCGGAGTATACCTCATATCGGTGATAGACGCATACGTAGACGCGCAGCTCTCCGTCTTCGACATCTCGCCCGACCTCTCCATGAGCGTAGAGCCCGCCGTCATCAGCTCGCAGCCCGCGCTCGGCACACGCGCCCCCTCGGCCTACGGCGTGGGGTGCAGCCTGCGCTTCTGACAAGCGGCGCGAAAGAGCGGCGCACCCCGAGCGCGACGCTCCACACCTTATTATATATAGAACACACACTGCAAATGAGAAGAATAAAGACACTGCTCCTCGCCCTCACCGCCGGACTCCTGACAGCCACAGCGCAGAACGCCGGCGAAAACCGCGTGACCGTGCGCGACGACCGCAACGGACAGGACGAGGTGATAGACCTCCCGGAGGGAATGACGCAGTCATCCGACTCGCTGCTCGGCGCGTGGATGGCGAAGAAATATCTCTTCCCCGACACCACCTGCGTGAACCCCGACTACAACCCCACCTTCGCCCCCGAGGTATACCAGGAGCGCCTCCGCCGCCTGCCCGTGGTGATGGAGATGCCCTACAACAGCGTCGTGCAAAAGTTTATCGACCAATACAGCGGACGCTTGCGCCGCAGCGTGTCCTACATGCTGGGCGCGGGAAACTTCTACGTCCCCATTTTCGAGGAGGCACTCGACTACTACGGGCTTCCACTCGAGCTGAAATACCTGCCCTTCATCGAGTCGGCCCTTGACCCGACGGCGAAAAGCCACGCCGGCGCGGTGGGGCTCTGGCAGTTTATGCTCGCCACGGCTAAGCGCTACTCGCTAAAGGTTAACAGCCTCGTCGACGAGCGGCGCGACCCCTACAAGGCCACTTGGGCGGCGGCGCGATACCTTGGCGACCTGTACAAGATATACAAAGACTGGAACCTCGTCATAGCCGCCTACAACTGCGGCCCGACGACGGTGAACAAGGCCATACACCGCGCCGACGGCGCACGCGACTACTGGACAATATACCCCTACCTGCCCGAGGAGACCCGCGGCTACGTCCCCGCCTTCATAGCCGCCAACTACATAATGAACTACTACTGCGAGCACAACATCTGTCCGATGAAGACGCGCTACCCCGTGACGACGGACACAGTGCTTGTTTCGCGCGACGTGCATATTGACCAAATTGCGGAGCTCTGCCACATTGACCGCGAGGCCGTCAAGGCGCTCAACCCGCAGTATCGCACGGACATCATACCCGGCTCTGCCGGCGGCGCGACGCTTTGCCTGCCCACCGAGCAGCTTAACGCCTTCATCGACCTGCGCGACTCGGTGTACAACCACCGCGCCGACGAGCTGCTCACACGCCGCGACAAGGTAGAGGTTGACGAGACCGCCGCGCCGCGCGTGGCAAGCCGCCGCACAGCCTCCGCGCCCAGCCGCAGCGCATCAAAGAGCAAGAGCAGCCGCAACAGCAAAAAGAAGACGCAGAAAGGCGCCAAGTCTGCCACGATACGCCAAGGCGACACGCTCATAGACATCGCCAAGCGCAACGGCACGACCGTGGAAAAACTGCGCAAGCTCAACAAGATAAGCGGCAGCAACATCCGCGCCGGAAAGAAGATACGCGTAAGATAAGGCCGCACGCGCGGAGCGAGAAAACGGCTCCCGCGTGAGACAAAAGAAGAAAGACACACCACAAAAGCACCGCAAGCACACAGGCCATGGAAAACGCGACACCCTCAAAGGCGCTCACGCCGCAAGAGCAGAAAGACGAGGAAATGATACAGGCTGCCTTCCAGCGCCTTATAGACACCTACCTCGCCTCCAACCACCGCCGGAAGGTGGAGGTTATCACAAAAGCCTTCAACTTTGCCAAGCAGGCGCACAAAGGCGTGCGCCGACGCTCGGGAGAGCCTTACATACTCCACCCCATCGCCGTGGCGCAGATAGTGTGCGGCGAGATAGGCCTCGGCTCAACCTCAATCTGCGCCGCGCTCCTGCACGACGTGGAAGAGGACACCGACTACACCAACGAGGACATAAGCAACCTCTTCGGGAAAAAGGTGGCCAACATCGTGGAAGGCGTGACGAAAATCTCCGGCGGCATCTTCGGCGACCGCGCCTCGCTGCAAGCGGAGACTTTCAAGAAGCTTCTGCTTAACATGTGCGACGACATACGCGTCATCCTCGTGAAGATTAGCGACCGTCTGCACAACATGCGCACGCTGTCAAGCATGCTGCCCAGCAAGCAATACAAGATAGCGAGCGAGACACTATATATCTTCGCCCCAATCGCCGACCGCCTCGGCCTGAACAAGATAAAAACGGAGCTTGAAGACCTTAGCTTCAAGTACGAGCACCCGGAGGAGTACGCCCTCGTCATGGACAAGCTGGCGGAGTCTAAGGTGGGGCAGGACGATGCCATAGCCAAGTTCACGCCGCCAATATGCGAGCGGCTCGACGCTATGGGCGTGAAGTACACCATCAAGGCCCGCGTGAAAAGCCCTTACTCCATCTGGGCAAAGATGCAGAACAAGCACATAAGCTTTGAGGAAGTCTACGACCTGCTCGCCATACGCATCGTCTTCGTGCCCGCCGACCGCAAGCTGGAAAAGGAGGAGTGCTTCCGCATATACTCCGCCCTCGCCGAGATATACCAGCCCCACCCCACACGCTTCCGCGACTGGGTCTCCACGCCTAAGAGCAACGGCTACCAGGCCCTGCACAACACTTTCATGTCCAAGCAGGGGAAGTGGATAGAGGTACAGATTCGCTCCGACCGTATGGACGACATCGCCGAGGTGGGCTTCGCGGCGCACTGGAAGTACAAGGACAAAAACGCAGCCTACGACGAGGACGAGCTCGACCTGTGGCTCAACTCCATCAAAGAGATACTCGACGACCCGCAGCCCGACACGCTCGACCTGCTCGACAGCATCAAGCTCAATCTGTACAGCTCCGAGATTATGGTCTTTACACCGAAGGGGGAGCTGCGCTCTATGCCGAAGGGTTCGACGGCGATAGACTTCGCCTTTTCCATACACTCTTTCCTCGGCTCCCACTGCTTCGGCGCGAAAGTCAACCACCGCCTCGTGCCGCTCAGCTATGTGCTGCGCACGGGCGACCAAGTGGAGATACTCACGTCCCGGAATCAGAGCGTGAAGCCCGAATGGCTTGACTTCGCCACTACGGCCAAGGCACGCTCGAAGATACACGCCATCCTCCGCCGCGACAACCGCGAGAAGCAGCGAAAGGGCGAGGAGCTGCTGCGCAAGTTTGTCGAGGCGCACGGCGCGGCGCACACCGACTCCATCTGCAAGCGCCTTTGCTCTTCGCACGGCCTGACGTCGCTCAGCGAGTTTTACATCTGCCTGTGTGACGGGAAAATCACGCTGGGTGACGAGGACGCCGCGCTGCTCAACGGGAAAAAGAAAAGCAAAAAGAGCTGGCGGCGCTTCATCCCGTCTTTCATGGGCGGGAAGCAAGACACTGCGGCAGACGCGCCGCAGACAGCCGTCGACACGCGCGACTTCGTGAAAAGCCTTGACCGGAAAAAGGTGCTTGTGCTTGACGAAGGGACGTACCCGTTCTGCGAAATCGCGCCGTGCTGCACGATTGTGCCGGGCGATGACGTGATGGGCTTCGTCACAAACGAGGGAAAGCTGCAGCTGCATAAGCAAAACTGCCCCGAAGCACTGCGCCTGAAGACGAGCTTCGGCAACAATATCATCGCCTGCCGCTGGGACATGCACAAAAGCATGCTTTTCGACGCCCGCATCGGCATCCGCGGCGTGGACAGCAAGGGCGTGCTTTACGCCATCGCCGACGTGCTGCAGAAGCTCTCGCTCTTCCGCGTGAAGAGCATCACGCTCGACACGAAAGACGGCATCTTCGAGGGCACGCTGCTTATCTCCGTCTTCGACGCCGACGACATCCGCACCGTCTGCGACCGGCTCAAGCAAATAGAAAACGTCACCCGCGCCG
The DNA here is from genome assembly GCA_963625935.1 of uncultured Oscillospiraceae bacterium. Taxonomy (GTDB): domain Bacteria; phylum Bacteroidota; class Bacteroidia; order Bacteroidales; family Bacteroidaceae; genus Alloprevotella. The sequence continues at coordinate 38,958 of CAVFVD010000008.1, forward strand.
CCCGCATCTAAGGCGCGGGACGGGCAACAGAGACGAAGAAGCGGGGCGGCTTGACACATGCAAGCCGCCCCGCTTTCTTTTGTGCGCCTGATAGGACTCGAACCTACACGGCCGGAACCACCAGATCCTAAGTCTGGCGCGTCTACCAATTTCGCCACAAGCGCTTGTGCCGCCGCGCTGCGCCAAGGAGAGCGCGCTGCGGAAGACGCTTGCAAAGGTAAGGCGTTTCGCCCACACAGCCAAACCGCGCGTGCTCTACTCCGCGCTTGGGGGCTACGGAAAAAGCGCGTAGGGCATCTTGCGAAGGCGCGAAAGACACGGAAAAAGGCAAAGAGAAATCCCCCAAGCACGCTGCCGCGCTTGGGGGATTTGCTTTCGTTCTATGCCCTAAGGCGGAGAGCCTTAGTCTTCCATGTTGCCCCAAATGTCTTCGGACGGGCCATAATCCTCGCGCTCGTCGGAGAGCTGGGCGCCGTTGGACACCTCGTTGGTCTTGGAGAGCGCCATCATTCCCTCCGTGTGGAGGCGCAGGGAGACGGCGCAGGGCGAAACGTATGCTGCTTTCATCGTGTTTGCTGTCTTAGTTTTTGCTGTTTGGCTGGTACGGGGCGGACGCGCCGCCCCGTACGCGCTTACTTTATGATGAGTTTCTTGCCGTTGACGATATAGAGGCCGCTGCGCAGCTGCGACTTCGAGGCGGCCTGCACGCGGCGGCCGCTCATGTCGTAGGCGCGGAAGGGTGCGGCGGACTGTGCGTCCGTGCCGGCGGCTGCGCTCTCAATGGCGCTCACCACGTCCTCGAAGGCGAAGCCGCTCACTGCGGAAGTGCCGGCGGCGGGCTTCTCCACGGCGAGGTAGGCCTTGCCGGCCGCGTTGGCAAACGCCGCGCCGTCAGCCGCGCCCCAGTAGAAGCCGAGCTTAGCACCGTCGTTGTTGTAAGCGAGCTTGTAGTAGAGGAAGTCCTTTCCGTCCTCCGTGTAGCCCGTCATCTCTTCGGAGAGCGTGCCGTGCAGCATGTTGTCCGCAGGAGCGGCGGCGTCGGAAGACACTACCGTGTAGTTAAGCTCTGCCGCGTCGCCCTTGATGAGCAGGGCGGTCTTTGCGGGCACAATGCTTCCTGCCGCGTAGCTGTCCTTTACGGTCAGCACACTGCTGGAGCTGTTGGCAGCGGTGACGGTCTGTCCCGTCACGCCCTCGGGCATGATGAACGCCTTGTCGGTGTAGAGCGTAGCGTAGCCGGCTTCGGTCACCTTGGCAGTGCCTTGCGCGGCGAGCATAAAGTTGTCAAGACGGACGTTATTTGAGCTTGTGTTCGTTATCGTAAGCTTGAGAGATTCAGTACCCGCAGGCACGGTAATAGCGAATTGGAGGGGCTCGCCACTCGCTTTCTGCTCTACCACCGCACCTTTCGCGGTAACACTAAACGTATTCTTATTAGAGAGGAAAGTCAGCATCAGCTCGCTGCTCTTTCCTTTCAGGCTCTTAATGTTTACCGTAAGAGCGTCTTTTTTTTGAAGAATAAGCTCTGGGCTTGTGCCGCCAGCACTGCTTTCATTAAGAGTTCTCGTCTTATTATCGGTCTGCGCATAGGTGGCGTTGTCGTTGGACATATCAGAAGGATTGGTGACAGCACTGTACCCGTCAAAATTCTCTTCCCAGATGACGGTGCCGTCCTTGGCTTCAAGGGTGTAAGTGTTGGAGACCACATTGCTCCAGTGCGCCGTGCCGTCCACGGTGTACTTGGTTGCGGCTTTCACCGTCGTGGTGGCGGTGAGAGCGAGCGTAACATCGTCCGCGCCCTTGGCGATGGCTGTGCCGGCGGTGGTGGGGTCGCTTCCGTCCGTGGTATAGCATACCTCCGTGTTGTCCGTCGTGGGGGCTGCCACCGTCACGTTAAGGCTTTCGGTGAAATACTGGCTTTCGGGGGAGACGGTCGGGGTCTCCATCACAAAGGTGTAAGTCTCCTCGGTCACGTCGCTGCTCACGCCGTCCTTCACGGCTATGGCTTTGAGCGTAACGTCCGCCGCGCCGGAAATCAGCACGCCGTCCTCGGTGTAGTGCGTGCTCTCCTCCGTCGGCGTGTCGCCGTTGGTGGTGTAGTACACGCTTGCGCCCTCAGCCGCAGTGATGGTGGCGGTGAAAGGCGCCATAAAGTTCTTGGACTCGGGAGTTATGGACGGGGCGGGGGTTGTGCCCTTTTCTGCCTCCCACTCTATGGAGATTTTGTCTACGTAGACTGCGCCGTCTGTAACAAAGCACAAGTATTTGTACCCCCCTGTCACAATAAGAGTGGTAGAACTAGTGGTAAGATCACCCAACTTATCACCCTTAGAAGACAGAGCCGCAGAACACGAGCTATACGGCGTATTTGAACCGTACACCGTTATCTTTTTATCCGAATTCCATTTAGAAGAGTTTGCAACAACACTCACACTTTTCAGCCCCCCCCCCGACGAGGTTGTAATCAAGGAGGCAGCTTTTGCTTTTTTAGCGGTACTGTTGAACTGCATGCAGGATTGTTCTGTCTTATATGTATACGCGGAATACACTGCACCTGACCCTTTGGTTATGCCCTTAGTTTCAACGTAACCAGAGCCGGTTCCCATATCCGACAGTGTCAATTCGTCCGTCGTCTGCCCCATTGCCGTCACGCTGCCCGTAAGGAGCAGGAGGAGGAGCATAAGGCATGACTTGATTTGATAAATTTTTGCCATAGAAGATTAGTATTTGTTTATTTTGATTTCTTGCGGACTGTGGAAACTAAGCGGGGCGAAATATACGAAAAGCCCCGCCCGCTCGGCGAAGATCTGTTTTCCCGCTGCAAAATTACGCACTGCGGCACTTATACAAACGGGGGCGGGAATACATTTTTGTTAACTTCTACGGAGAGAAAGGCAGACTTTTCCGCATAAAATATTTTGTCCCGCGCTTTTGACAAGCGCGGGACAAAAAACGACCTATAAAAGCGGACGCAAAAGTCAGAGAAGCAGCTCATAATCCGCCACATCGAGCCACCGCCCCATTTTGCGCCCCACCTCCCTGAAAAGCGAGACGCGGCGGAAGCCGAGGCGCGTGTGGAAAGCTATGCTCGCGGCGTTCTCCCCCGTGATGCACGCTACGAGGGCGTGGCAGCCGCCGTCCGCGCGGCAAGCCTCGACAAGCCGCGTCATTAGTGCCGCGCCCGCGCCCCGCCCGCACGCCTCGGGGGCGAGGTATACGGTGGTCTCCCAAGTATGGGCGTAGGCGGCGCGCTCTTTCCACGGGTGGGCGCAACACCAGCCCGCAACCTCTCCCCCTGCCTCGCATACAAAGTAAGGGTAGGCGGACGATATCTCCGCCACGCGCCGCGCCATCTCCTCCGCCGAGACCGGCTCGGTCTCAAAGGAGACGGTGGTGGCAGCGACGTAGTGGTTGTATATCGCGGCAATGGCCCGCGCATCAGCGGGCGCCACAGGCCGGACGACGAAGCCACCGGCGGGCGTTTGCGTTTTCTCTTCCATTTTTTCTAATTTTCTCCGGCGGACTTCTTTTGAAAACACGCCTTATCCCTGCCCCGCCGCACGTCCAAACGAACCGCACGGGACGACTGCCCGTCACGCTCCCGGCAGCCGCTTTTTATATGCGTGCAGATGCCGTTTCGCGATAACAAACTTTATGAATTTTTAAGTCCTCCAACGCTTCTTCGGGCTGCGAAGCCGCACTTCGTAGCGCGGAAAACGCGACCTGCGCGGACGGGAATGCTTGGAATTTCGACTGGAATACTTGGAGTTTTTCCAGTATGTACATCCAAGCGGCGCTACATGTACATCTTGCTGCAGCGTAACCCGTTGGAAATCAGCGCAAGCAGAAAGGAGGGAAAACGCGGTTGCGTATCCCTCCTTTTCTCTATACAAAGATACGAAATTTTTAGGCGGTTTGCAAGAGGCGTGTCGCAGGTATGTTAAAACACAAAGTAGGTTTTTGGGCAGAAATATAGACAAAATCCGCCTGCAGATATGCGGGAATCGGACTTGTTTTATTCCTTAAAAAACTTCTGCCCCGCCCTTTGTCAGGGAAAGGGCGGGGCGGAATTATTGCGTCTATGATTGGCTGTCCGTAGACGGAATTTGGCGTTACGTAAGCGGCAAATCGGTGTCGCCACCAAGGAAGACGGCACAAGCAGCCACGGCCGTGGCGGCTTATTTCCCGCTAAGGATGTGCTTTATCTCGTTGAGCTTGTTGAGCGCCTCTACGGGCGTGAGGTTGTCCACGTCAAGGTGGAGCAGCTCGTCGCGTATCTGGCACAGCACGGGGTCATCGAGCTGGAAGAAGCTAAGCTGCACGCCCTCCGAGGTGTGCGTGTTGCTCTCCGCGCGAGGCACCGCGCTGCCGCCGGCCTGCGCCCCCGCCTTCTCCAAGTCCGCCAAAATCTGCTCCGCCCGCTTCACCACAACCGAGGGCATGCCCGCCAGCCGCGCCACGTGTATGCCGAAGGAGTGCTCGGAGCCGCCGCGCTGCAGTTTTCTAAGGAAAACCACCTTTCCGTCCACCTCGCGGACGGAGACGTTCCAGTTTTTGACGCGCGGAAACTTCTTCTCCATCTCGTTGAGCTCATGGTAGTGCGTGGCGAAAAGCGTGCGGGCGTGCGCCTTGGGGTTTTCGTGCAGATATTCCACAATGGCCCAAGCTATGGAGATGCCGTCGTAGGTGGACGTGCCGCGCCCAAGCTCGTCGAAGAGGACGAGGCTGCGCTCGGTGAGGTTGTTCATAATGTTGGCCGCCTCGCTCATCTCCACCATAAAGGTGCTCTCGCCCACGGAGATATTGTCGCTCGCGCCGACACGCGTGAAAATTTTGTCCACCACGCCGATGCGCGCGGCCTCAGCCGGCACAAAAGAGCCTATCTGCGCCAAAAGCGCGATGAGGGCGGTCTGCCGCAGCAAGGCGCTCTTTCCCGCCATGTTGGGGCCCGTGACGATGATGACCTGCTGCTTTTTCGTGTCGAGCTCCACGTCGTTGGCCACATACTCCTCGCCCGGCGGCATGAGCGTCTCTATGACAGGATGGCGGCCCGCCTTGATGTCGAGCGCGAGACCGTCGTCCACCACCGGCCGCACGTAGCGCCACTGCCGCGCCACCGCCGCGAGGCTTTGCAGGCAGTCGAGCGTGGAGAGCGCCGCCGCGTCCTGCTGCAAAGGCTTCACGAAGCGCGCCACCTCCTGCACAAGCTCGGCGAAAAGGCGTGCCTCGAGGGCGAGAATGCGATCCTCCGCGCCGAGAATCTTGTCCTCATACTCCTTAAGCTCTTGCGTGATATACCGCTCGGCCTGGGCGAGCGTCTGCTTGCGCACCCAGCTCTGCGGCACTTTGTCCTTGTAGGTGTTGCGCACCTCTATATAGTAGCCGAAGACATTGTTGAACCCTATCTTCAAAGAGGGTATGCCCGTGGCCTCGCTCTCGCGCTGCTGTATCTTCAAAAGGAAGTCCTTGCCCGAGGACGATATCTCGCGCAGCTCGTCAAGCTCCCGGCTCACGCCGGAGGCTATCACTCCGCCCTTGTTGACGAGGACGGGCGGCTCGGGGCAGAGCCACGTCTTGACGCGGTCGCGCAAGGCGGTGAGCGCGTCGAGCCTTGCGCCTATCTGCTGCACCGCCTCGCAGGGGGCGTGCGTGCAGGCGTACTTGAGCAAGGCGGTGCTTTCGAGCGCCGAGCGAAGCTGCTGCAGCTCGCGCGGATTGACCCTCGCCACGGCCACGCGGGAGACGATGCGCTCCATATCGCCAATTTTGGGAAGCTCCATGGCGCAGAGCTCCTCAAAGTCGGGCTGCTTGAAGAAATGCTCGACACCGTCCTGGCGCTGGCGTATGTCGGCCACCGAACGGAGCGGAAACATCACCCATCTGTGCAGCATTCTCGCGCCCATAGGCGTGAGGGTCTTGTCTAAGACGTCGAGCAGAGACGCACCGCCCTCGGCCATAGGCGCGACGAGCTCGAGGTTGCGGATGGTGAAGCGGTCGAGGCGCACATAGCGGTCCTCCTCAATGCGCCGCAGGGAGCTGACGTGGGAAGTGTGGGTGTGCTGGGTTATTTCCAGATAGCAGAGCGTAGCCCCCGCCGCCACAAGTCCGTCTTTGAGGTGCTCTACGCCGAAGCCTTTGAGATTGCGCACCTGGAAGTGGCGCGTGAGCTTCTCGCCTGCGGTCTGCGGAGTGAACACCCAGTCGTCGAGCTCGAAGACAAAGAACTTTGTGCCGTACATCCCCTCAAAGCGTGCCTTCGTGCCGCGCTTGACAAGCACCTCCTTAGGGGCGAAGCCCGCAAGGAGCTTGTCGACGTACTCGGCCGTGCCTTCCGCCACAAGAAACTCGCCCGTGGAGATGTCGAGGAAAGACACGCCCATCTGCGCGCCGCCGAAATGGACGGCGGCGAGGAAGTTGTTTTCCTTGGCTTTAAGCACCGTGTCGCTCATCGCCACGCCCGGCGTGACAAGCTCGGTGATGCCGCGCTTCACAAGCTTTTTGGCGAGCTTGGGGTCCTCAAGCTGGTCGCAGATGGCTACGCGGAAGCCGGCGCGGATGAGCCGCGGGAGGTAGGTGTCGAGGGCGTGGTGGGGAAAGCCCGCCATCTCCGTGGCGGCCTGCCCCTTGTTGTTGCGCCGCGTGAGGGTGATGCCCAGCACGCGGGCGGCGGTCACGGCGTCGCTCGAATAGGTTTCGTAAAAGTCTCCGCAACGGAAAAGCAGTATGGCATCGGGGTTCTTCGCCTTAAGGTCAAAGAACTGCTTCATCATCGGGGTCAGCGCGGCATTGTCTTGCATAGTGTGTATTTTATAGCAAAGATACTGTTTTGTCGGGACGCAAGGCGCACAAACGACAGTCCCTCCCGGAACATGCAGCTCCGGGAGGGACCGATTTTGTCTTTATGGCACTCCTATTTTATATATATAAGGAGTGGGAGACGCGGGCGGCTTTTGTCTTTCACCGCCCGCGGCCCTTCGGCTTAGTCAGCCAACTTTGCCTTGATAAACTCGCGGTTGAGGCGGGCAATGTTGGAGATGCTCTCGTTTTTCGGGCAGACAGCCTCGCAAGCGCGGGTGTTGGTGCAGTTGCCGAAACCGAGCTCGTCCATCTTAGCCACCATCGCCTTGGCACGCTTGGCAGCCTCGGGGCGGCCCTGCGGCAGGAGAGCGAACTGGCTCACCTTGGAGCTGACGAAGAGCATAGCCGAGCCGTTTTTGCAAGCGGCCACGCAAGCGCCGCAGCCGATGCAGGTGGCACAGTCCATAGCCTCGTCGGCGTTCTGCTTGGGGATGAGGATGGAGTTGGCATCCTGCGGAGCGCCCGTGCGCACGCTGATGTAACCGCCTGCGGCCTGAATCTTGTCGAAAGCCGAACGGTCTACCATGCAGTCCTTGATGACGGGGAACGCAGCCGAGCGCCAAGGCTCAACCGTTATCACGTCGCCGTCCTTGAAGCGGCGCATGTAGAGCTGGCAGGTCGTCGCGCCGGCCTCGGTCTTTCCGTGCGGCGTGCCGTTGATATAAAGCGAGCACATGCCGCAGATGCCCTCGCGGCAGTCGTGGTCGAAGACAAACGGCTCCTTACCCTCCTCGACAAGCTCCTCATTGAGAATGTCAAGCATCTCGAGGAAAGACGTGTCGTCGGGGATGTCGTGCATCTCGCGCGTGTCGAAGTGTCCCGCGTCCTTAGGCCCGTTCTGCTTCCAATATTTTATTGTGAAAGAAATATTCTTAGCCATGATGAATCTAAATTGTTAGTGTTGTGACAAGACTACTTGCTCACGCGTTTACTAATTCTTGTAGTTACGGGTCTTAACCTCGATAGCCTCATACTTCAAGGGCTCCTCGTACTTGACGGGGTCCTTGCCCTCGCCCTGGTATTCCCAGCACGAAACGTAGAAGCAGTTCTTGTCGTCACGCTTGGCCTCGCCCTCCTCGGTCTGGTGCTCCTCGCGGAAGTGACCGCCGCAGGACTCCTCGCGGTGCAGCGCGTCGATGGCGATTAGCTGACCCATCGTGATGAAGTCGTTAAGGCGGAGCGCCTTGTCAAGCTCCACGTTCACGCCGTCAAGCTGCGGGATGAAAAGCTCGGTCTCAAACTCCTTGCGGATATCCTTGATTTTCTCAAGAGCCGTCTCAAGGCCCTTCTTGTTGCGGGCCATGCCCACATACTCCCACATCACGTGGCCAAGCTCCTTATGGATGCTGTCAACGGACTTCTTGCCCTTGATGTTCATAAGGTGCTTGATGCGGTCGGCAACGGCTTTCTCCGTCTCCTTGAACTCGGGGAGGTCGGTGGAGAAGCGGGGAACGGTGATCTGGTCGCTGAGGTAGTTCTGGATAGTATAAGGCAGCACGAAGTATCCGTCAGCCAAGCCCTGCATAAGCGCGGACGCGCCGAGGCGGTTTGCTCCGTGGTCGGAGAAGTTGCACTCGCCGATGGCGAAGAGACCGGGGATGTTGGTGGAGAGCTCATAGTCAACCCACAGACCGCCCATCGTGTAGTGGATGGCGGGGTAAATCATCATCGGGTTGGTATACTCGATGCCGTCGTCACCCTTGCGCACAACCTCGCCCGGCTTCACGTCGGTAATCTCCTCATACATGTCGAAAAGGTTGCCGTAACGCTGCAGCACAACATCGATGCCGAGACGGCCGATAGCCTCCGTGAAGTCAAGGTAAACGGCAAGGCCGGTATTGTTCACGCCGTAGCCCGCGTCACAACGCTCCTTGGCGGCGCGGCTTGCGACGTCACGCGGAACGAGATTACCAAAGGCGGGATAGCGACGCTCGAGGTAGTAGTCGCGGTCGGCTTCGTTGATGTCCGTAGGCTTCAGCTCGCCCTTCTGCAGCTTCTTGGCGTCCTCAATGTTCTTCGGAACCCAAATGCGGCCGTCGTTACGCAGAGACTCAGACATAAGCGTGAGCTTGGACTGCTTGTCGCCGTGCACGGGGATGCAGGTCGGGTGAATCTGCACATACGCGGGGTTTGCAAAGTATGCGCCCTTGCGGTATGCAGCGATAGCCGCGGAGCAGTTGCAACCCATTGCGTTGGTGGAAAGGAAGTATGTGTTGCCATAACCGCCCGTGGCAAGCACCACTGCGTGGGCGGCGAAACGCTCAAGCTCGCCGGTGATGAGGTTGCGAGCCACGATGCCGCGGGCGCGTCCGTCGATAATCACCACGTCCTGCATTTCGTAGCGGGTGTAAAGCTTCACCGTGCCGGCGTTCACCTGACACATCAGCGCGGAGTACGCGCCGAGGAGGAGCTGCTGACCCGTCTGTCCCTTGGCATAGAAGGTACGGCTCACCTGCACGCCGCCGAAGGAGCGGTTGGCAAGCGTGCCGCCGTACTCGCGTGCGAAAGGCACGCCCTGGGCCACACACTGGTCGATGATGTCCGCGCTCACCTCGGCGAGGCGGTACACGTTGGACTCACGGGCGCGGTAGTCGCCGCCCTTCACCGTATCGTAGAAGAGACGGTATACCGAGTCGCCGTCGTTCTGATAGTTCTTAGCCGCGTTGATACCGCCCTGCGCTGCGATGGAGTGCGCGCGGCGCGGAGAGTCCTGAATGCAGAAGTTAAGCACCTTGAAGCCCATCTCGCCGAGAGAGGCTGCGGCGGACGCGCCGGCAAGTCCCGTGCCCACGACGATAATGTCGAGCTTGCGCTTGTTGGCGGGGTTCACCAGCTTCTGGTGCGCCTTATAGTTAGTCCACTTCTCAGAGACGGGACCCTCAGGTATCTTCGAATCTATATTAGCCATGATATGTTGTGCTTGGTTATGATGTTAGAAAGTTAGCAGCACCCGCCGCAGAGGGCGAACTTGAGGGCAACCACCACGAATATGAGCATCAGCACGGTGACGTACACGTTGCCGATGCAGCGCCAGCGGTTGAACCAAATCTTGCCGCTCCAGCCGAGCGTCTGCATAGCGCTCCAGAAACCGTGCGTAAGGTGGAACCAAATGGCAGCGAACCAAATGATGTAAAGCACCGTGAAGACGGGGTTGGAGAACGTGAGGGCAATCATCCCATAGCCGTCGGACGCGCTGTCAACGCCGTTCACGAAAGGCAGGCCGCAGTTGGCCAGCTCGGCAAACATCATGTTGTACCAGAAGTTGAAGAGGTGCAGCAGAAGGCCAAGGACTATTATCACGCCCAGCGCGAACATGTTCTGCGAAGCCCACTCCACCTGCTCGGGCTTGGAGGTCACGGCGTAGCGGTTGTTTCCGCGCGCCTTGCGGTTCTGCAGAGTGAGGATGAGGGCATAGACGAAGTGGATGGCGATAAGGGCCGCGAGACCCACAGTCGCTGCCACGGCGTACCAGTTTGCCCCAAGCATCTCGCAAACCAAGTTGTAGCCTTCCTTAGAGAAGAGGGCCACCAAGTTCATGCAAGCGTGGAACGTAAGGAACAGTATCAGCGCGACACCCGTCACCGACATGATAACCTTCCGTCCGATGGATGAGTTAGTTAACCACATAGGATTGTTTTTGAATTAAGTTGAATATTTTAATTATTATGGTTTCTTCCGGACGCAGCCCCGGCCCGCTGGCGAGGGAGCCTATGCGCGGCGCACTTCTCCCCATAAATAGGGAGAGGGCGTTTCTCCGTGCAAAAATAATCGTTTTTTCGCTCCCCCCGCAATTGCTTGCAGGGGAAAATTAAAAAGAACTTAAAAGGCGGGAAACGCTGTCCGTCCCCCGCCTTTCGGTTGTGCGTGCAATGGGGACAGGGTGGCGTTTGAGCCGCCCTGTTTCCCGTTTGCGCCGGCTATTTTATTTGAAGACCACGCCGTAGGGTTCTACGCCCGTGTCATAGGTCTTTACGAGCTGGCCGGCGGAGGTGTACTCCATCACCTTGCCCGGCTTCGAGTAGCCGGCGGGCTCGGCGAGCGTGCAAACGAAGATGTTTCCCGTCGCAGGGTTTGCGTCGGCCTCGATTGCCGACACGGGCGTGCCGCCCTCGGGGAAGAAGGAAGCAATCTTCTTTGTGCCGTCAAGAGAATAGACCGAGGCGGTGGTGGTAGTGACATACGTGCTCCAGTCCGTCTTGCTGTCGATGACGAAGAGCGACTGCGCCGTCTCGCTGCCTGTCGCGGGCATAAGAGCCACTATCCCGCCTTCGCAGAACTGGGAGGCTGTGCCCTTCGCTGTGTCTATTTTGTACACGGTGGGATAGATGGCGGGCGTGCCGTAACCCGAGTTGCCGTTGCAAACCACGAAGACGTCGCCGTCTGCCTGCGCTACCATTTTCTGCGGATTCATTCCCACGGCTATGTCGCCCACGTGCTTGAACGTGCCGGGGTCAACCACTGCCACCTTGTAGCCGCCGGCATAGTTGTCAAGATAGCTTCCGCTGATGGCCACATAGACATTGCCGCCGGCAGCCGCGATGCCGTAGGGGTTCTGCCCTATCGCGAGCGGCGCGTCCTTGGCGTACGAGGCGGTGTCTACGCGGGTGACGTAGCCGTCGTTGTTGGTGACGTAGACATAACGCCCTGCGCCGCACACAGCCTCGGGCTCGTTGGTCTCAACCTTGGATATGATGCGCAGCGTCTTGGCGTCCAACACCCAAAGCAAGTTAGAGCCGTAGACGGGGACATACATCTTCGAGCCGTAGATTACGGGCTTCTGCGGCGTGTCGCCGAGCTGCTGCTTGTTGACGGCGTTGAACATCTCGCTCACGTCCGCCCCGCCCTCGGAAAGCGTGAAGTAGTCAATCTCGCCGGGCAGACCGCTGTACTGGTTTCCCTGCGTCAATACATAGAAGCCGTTGACGCTGGCGGCGGGGCGGCCGTCTATGGCGTAGGAGGTGTTATCGTCATCGTCGCACGCAACGAACGCCACCGACGCGAGCAGCGCGATGGCTGCAAATCTCAGATACTTGTGCATACTTAGTTTGTTGGTTATTTGTAAAAGAAAAATTTTGTGTCTTGTCTGCATTGCTTTCCCGCGCAACAAACGATGGGAGTTTGCGTCAAAGCCGCGTCCCTACCACGTCAGCGCGGCGGAAAGCCGGTAGGCGCGTCCGGGCATAGGATAGCGGGCTATAATTTCGTAGCGGGTGTCAAAGGCATTGACGAGGTCGGCCCGCAGCCTCAGCGAAACGTCCCCAAGAGCGATGGTACGATAAACGGAGAAACCCCACTCCGCATAGGGACGGAGGCGCGTGTGCCGCAGATGCTCGTTGGTGGACCACCTTTCGGAAGCGCACGAAACGCTCGCCGAGAGCGAGAGCCACGGATTCTCGTAAGCCGCCGAGGCCGTGCCGCTGTGCAGCGGGGTGTAAGCCGTCTGCAGCCCGTAGGTGTCGCTGCCCCGCCCTACGCTCGACGTGCGGTCAACGCAGTGCTGCAGGGAGTAGTTGCCCGCAAGATAGACGGCGTGCCTTGCGGCGGGCCGGAGGTCTATCTGCGCCGTGGCGTCCAGCCCCGTTGTCTTCACGCGCCCCATGTTTGTCGTGCGCCAGACGTAGAGGTTGACGGGAATGCTCGTTATGCGGTCCGACACGCGCGAGGCGTAGCCGTCCACCGTCAAAGCCACTTCACACCAGCGGCGGGCGGCGGCGCGCAGGGTCACGCCTCCGCTGAACTGGCGCGTAAGCTCCGGCTTCAGGTCCTTTGTGCCGAGGTGGTAGTAATATGCCTCGGTGAACGACGGCACGCGGAAATGCTCCTTGTACCCCGCCCGCAGCCGCAGCGCCACCGCTCTGCCTATCCTGACAGGCACGGAAAACGTCGCCGCAGGCGTAAGGCGTGACACGCGCCGCGCCGTTTCCACCTCGGGCGGCGTGTGGTTGGCGTAAAAATGCGCCATCCCGCGCAGGGTGAGTTCGCCCCAACGGCAATGCAACCGCGCCGAGAGAGCCGTGAGCCACTCCCCGCGCCTTATGCCCGAGTAGCCCGCGCGGTTGCTCGTAAAGCTGTCGTAGGCTATGTCGGTCACGGCGGCAAGCCGCAACCAGCCTGTGGCATCCACCGCCGCGCCGCCCGTGGCGTAAGCGTCGCGCTGCCAGTAGTTGTAGCGCAACGCGCCGCCGGGATACTGTCCGTCCACGTCCTTGTAGCGGCTTTCCTGCCAGGCGTACTTTGCCGCCGCCGTCACTTCCCATCTGCCGTAGCGCTGCCGCCATGACACTTGCTCCATATTGTCGGACACGCCGAGCCGCTCGTCGTTTTCGTAGGCGTAGAGCCGCACCTGCCCGGGCAGAAGCCGGTAGCTGTGCCGCCAGTACGCCTTTGCCCGCACCGTGCCCCCGCCGCGTGTCGCCTGCGCCAAGTTTGCCTCGGCGGTGTATGCCTGCATGCGGCTGTTGGTGCGCCTTTCGTGCGTGCTTGCCACGCCGTTTTCCACAAAAAAGGGATAGTCGTTATGGGCGAAGAAATAGTCTCCGGCGATGTTCCACGCCATGCGTGCCGAGGAGCGGCGGGAAGCGTTGAGCGAGGCAGCGTATGTGCCGAAAGACGCTTGCCGCAAAGCGGCTTCTCCGTGCCAGCCCCTCGCCGCCGTGTCGGGCATGGCGGTATAGAGAGACAGCACGGCCGGGCCCAGCTGCCGCACGGGGCAAAGCAGGGCTGCGTTGTCAAGCGTGTGCAGCTCCATTCGCGAGAGCGCGTCGAGGCTGAAACGCTGCAAGTCGGTCTGTCCCTGCTGCGCGTCGGTCACGGTCAGCCCGTCGTAGGATACGGCGGTGTGCGCCGCGCCCATGCCGCGCACGGAGACAGTCTTCAAGCCGCCCGCGCCGCCATAGTCGCGCAGGTTTGCCCCGGCGAGCCGGCGCACCGCCCCGCCTATGTCCGCCGCCCCCCGCCGTTTCAGGTCGTCGCGCCCCAGCCGCTGCAGCGGCGCGGCGGTCTCCGTGCCCTCCATGGCTCGCCGCGCCGTCACCTCCGCCTCGGGCAGGGTGTCGCGCGAAAGGGCGGGCTGGCGCGTCTGTCCGCATGCGGCGGACAGGCACAACAACCACGCGCCGCATATCCACGCGGCACGTCGGCGGCACGCCGCAGCGCGGCTTGTCGTCATCGGGTCTCGCAAAACTTCTCTTGCTTGAATATGTGTCTCTTCTTCGGGCTTGTGTCTCTTCGCGGTGTCCTGCCCTCTCTCGGGGCTTTCCGCACACGCGCGCCGTCACCCGTCGGCGCATCCAGATGGCAGGTCTTCTGACTTCTCGCGGCACGGTTCGCCTTCCCGCCCTTGCGCCGGGCGCACACGCTTGGCACGTGCGCTCCGCGCGGGCAGTGGCTGCGCTGAACCGGCTAAGATGCGATACACAGCAGCGGGACTGTACAGGACTCTCACCTGTTTCCCTTTTGACCGGAGCGGCGGCGCAAGCTTTCCCCGCCGTCCCCCGGACCATCGGCGCTGCAAAGATAGCGCATTGCGCCGCAGCGCACTCCTTATATATATGCGTTTTTCGGGGACTAATTCGCCACTGCCCGCGCCGTCCGCGCTTTATCATTCTGTCTATCAGTTTTATATAAAACAAAACTAACTTGCGGCGCACCGCTCCGAACGGCGGACAAAAGGCGCGGCGGCGGGGCGGCAGAGCAACGCGTGCGGGCAACATCGCGCCCAATCGGCGCATTCTCACTACTTTTGCACTTTGCAACGCGCCCCACCCTGCGCGCGAGCACACACTAAGGAATACAACAAGACACACATAAGGAAAAATGGAAAAGAAGTTCAACCGCACACTCGTCACCGCCGCCCTGCCCTACGCCAACGGCGGCGTGCACATAGGCCACTTGGCCGGGGTGTACGTGCCGGCGGACATATACGTGCGCTACCTGCGCCTCAAGAAGCGCGAGGTGCTTTTCATCTGCGGCTCCGACGAGCACGGCGTGCCCGTCACCATCCGCGCCCGCAAAGAGGGCAGCACGCCGCAGGAGGTGGTAGACCGCTACAACAAGGTGATTAAGGACTCGTTTGAGGGCTTCGGCATCTCGTTCGACTTCTTCGGGCGCACCACGTCCGAGGTGCACCGCAAGACGGCCTCCGACTTTTTCCGCAAGCTCTACGACAAGGGCGAGTTTGTCGAGCAGGAAAGCGAGCAGTACTATGACGAGGAGGCGCACACTTTCCTCGCCGACCGCTACATCACGGGCGAGTGCCCGCACTGCCACGCCGAGGGCGCTTACGGCGACCAGTGCGAGAAATGCGGCACGGCTCTTTCCCCCACCGAGCTGATTAATCCCCGCTCCACCGTGAGCGGCTCCAAGCCCGTCCTGCGCAAGACGCGCCACTGGTATCTTCCGCTCGACAAGCACCAGCAATGGCTCGAGCCGTGGATAACACAGCAGCACAGCGACTGGCGCGCCAATGTGACGGGGCAGTGCAAGAGCTGGTTTGACATGGGCCTTAAGCCCCGCGCCGTGAGCCGCGACCTCGACTGGGGCATCCCCGTGCCCGTGGAGGGCGCGGACGGCAAAGTGCTGTACGTGTGGTTTGACGCGCCCATCGGCTATATTTCCAACACGAAGGAGCTGCTTCCCGACTCCTGGGAGAAATGGTGGAAGAGCGACGACACGCGGCTCATCCACTTCATAGGCAAGGACAACATCGTCTTCCACTGCATTGTCTTCCCCGCCATGCTCCGCGCCGAGGGCTCGTACATACTGCCCGACAACGTGCCGGCCAATGAGTTTCTCAATTTGGAGGATGACAAAATCTCCACTTCGCGCAACTGGGCCGTGTGGCTTGACGAGTATCTCACCGACTTCCCCGGCAAGCAGGACGTGCTGCGTTACGTGCTCACCGCCAACGCGCCTGAGACGAAGGACAACAATTTCACTTGGAAGGACTTCCAAGCCCGCAACAACAACGAGCTTGTGGCCGTGTACGGCAACTTTGTCAACCGCGCCCTGCAGCTTACGCAGAAATACTACGACGGCGTGGTGCCCGAGCCTGAGGCGCTCACGCAGTACGACCTCGACACCATCGAGGAGTTCAAAGGCGTGAAGGCCGAGGTGGAGCGGCTGCTCGAGGCTTTCCGCTTCCGCGACGCGCAGAAAGAGGCTATGAACCTCGCCCGCATCGGCAACAAATACCTCGCCGACTCCGAGCCTTGGAAGGTGGTGAAAACCGACCCCGGACGCGTGAAAACCGTTCTCTACCTCTCCCTCCAGCTTGTGGCAAACCTTTCCATAGCCTTCGAGCCGTTCCTCCCGTTCTCCTCGCAGAAGCTGCGCTCCATGCTCTGCGTGGAAGAGGCCGAATGGGACCGCCTCGGCGCTACCGACCTGCTGCCCGCCGGACACCGTCTCGGCAAGCCGGAGCTGCTCTTCGAGAAGATAGAGGACAGCGTGGTGGAGGCGCAGGTGCAGAAGCTGCTCGACACGAAGAAGGCCAACGAGGCCGCGACCTTCAAGGCCGAGCCGGTGAAAGCCAACGTGCCCTTTGAGGACTTCGAGAAACTCGACATACGCGTGGGCACGGTGACGGCTTGCGAGAAGGTGAAGAAAAGCAAGAAGCTGCTGAAATTTGAGATTGCCGACGGACTGGAAAGCCGCACCATCGTGAGCGGCATAGCCCAGCACTACGCGCCCGAGGACCTCGTGGGACGGCAAGTATGCTTCGTGGCAAACCTCGCCCCGCGCGTCATCGGCGGAGTGGAGAGCCAGGGCATGATTCTCTCTGCGGTCAACTTCGACGGCTCGCTCAGCGTAGTGCAGCCGCAGCGCGAGGTTGTGCCCGGCAGCCCGGTGCAATAAATCCGCACGCGATTGGCATTTTTGGCGGAATGTGAGCCAGAGATGCCAATTGACACAATTTGGAAAAGGGCGGAATATTTCGTATCTTTGCTATATAAAAGAGGGGAAACGCGCGGTGCGTTTCCCCTCTTTATTCGTATACTGATTATCAGTAGATTACGGAGCGCGTAGATGTACATATAGCGCCGGCGGTATGTACATGCCGCAAAAACTCCAAGTATTCCCGTCGCCCCGCGCCCTATTTCCGTGCCGAGAAAGTCCGTTTTCGCTCCTGCGAAAGTCCGACGCAGGAGCGGCAACTAATAATTATTCTTAAAAAATCGCCCGTTCTGATTGTTCTATTTTTCCGGGAAGGCATTTCCAGTCCGCTTTTCCCGTCCGCATTTTCGGCTGCGTGCGTCACACAAAAAGACCTGCGGCACACTCGCAGACAGAACGCCGTCACTCGAAATAGAACGAAAGCACCACCATGCCCACCGCAGCGCGGTCAATGCTCTGCGTGTACACCATTTTCGTTACGTCCGTGAGGTCGGTGCGCTTTTTCTGGAAAACGTTGTTTAGCCCAAAACAAAATTTCAGCTCGGGGATAAACTTAAAGAAAGGCATGTAAAGGTCGCAGCCCAAGCCCGCCTCCACCATAAGCGTGAAAGGCTTCATGCGGAGCTTCCCGTTCTTGCCCGTGGTAAGGTCGTACATCGGCGCGATGCCCGCCACGACGTAGGGGCGGTAGTTGTTGAAGCGCGGGGCGGCGACCTTTATGTCCACTGGCACGCCCACGTAGCACGATTTTATTTCCACGCTCTCCTCGGCCTGGGTGGCGAGGTTGCGCAGCGCGACGTGCTTAGAGCCGAAATGCAGCGAGGGGAGCACGCGCACGGCGAAGGTGTTGCTGAGCTTCCACTCGCCCAGCACGCCCACGGAGAAGCCGAAGTTGGTGCGGTCGGCCTCGGCCACCCACTGCGCCCCCGTCTCGGGGTCAATGTAGCCGTTGTTCTGCAAGTTCAGGGACTGGTCGTGCACGCCCGCGAAAAAGCCATAGTGAAAACGCCGCTCGTCGATGAACGGGCGGTTTTGCACACGGCGCTGCTGCGCGTGCGCCGCCATGCAAAGCAGGGCGGAAAGAGCGGCGGTAAGAAATATGCGTGCGCGCTTGGACATAACTACACTAACGCCGCTACGCCCCGTTTTATTGTGCCTTTGCGGCGGGACGGACGGCGGAAAAGGGCAAAAAAAATGGGATACCGCTGTATCCCGACCTTGTTAACCTTAAATCTAATACTATGAAAAACACGGTGCAAAGGTACGGGCGCAGACGGGAAAAGCAAGCCCCGGCGGCAGGAAAATAGCGCGGCACAATCACTTTTAACTCTAAGCGCGCGCCGTGGCAAGCGCAAGTTGCAAACCACGGCTCTCGGCGAAGCCTTTTCGTAACGCGCAAGCACCCGAAAAGCCTTTTTTCACACAGCGGCGGGGCAAGGGCGGGCAAAATAGCTATCTTTGCAAAGTGGCGAAACGCGTGCCGGAAAGCCGGCAAAAGACCAAGCCGCGCCGCCACGCGCCGAAAGACAAAGATACCGGCGCGCCGAAAGGCAAAGACTCTAACAAAAGAGGGCGCAAAAACGCCCGCCTAACCATACACAAGCACACACACCATGCTCGACGTGAAGAAATGCCTCGCCGACTGCGAGGAGAAAATGGAAATGAGCGTTCTCCATCTTGAGGAGACACTTGCGCAGATACGCGCGGGTAAGGCCAACGTACACATACTTGACGACATCCGCGTCAACTCGTACGGCTCGATGGTACCCATCAACAACGTGGCCGCCATCACAACCCCCGACGCCCGCACCATCGCCATCAAGCCCTGGGACAAACAGATGTTCCGCGTCATAGAAAAGGCCATCATCGACTCCACCGTAGGCATTATGCCCGAAAACAACGGAGAAGTGATACGCCTCGGCATTCCGCCCCTCACCGAGGAGCGTCGCCGCCAGCTCACAAAGCAGTGCGCAAAGGAGGCGGAGGAAGCCAAGGTCGCCATCCGCAACGCCCGCCGCGACGGCATCGACAAGCTGAAGAAGGCCATTAAGGACGGCCTCTCCGAAGACGTGGAGAAAGACTCCGAAGCCGACCTCCAGAAGATACACGACAAGAAGGTGAAAGAGGTGGAAACCCTCCTCGCCGACAAAAACAAGGAAATAATGACCGTGTAGCCCCAAGCCGCGCGGAATAAAGACAGACTGGCGACCCGCCGCGCACACGCGACGCGCGCGGCGGCCGCCATTACGCACACACACCGACCCTCTTGCACGGACTGGTAATAAAAAACACGGGCAGCAGCTACCTCGTGCGCACGGACGCGGGGGAGCGCGTCGAATGTAAGGTGAAAGGAAGCTTCCGCCTGCGCGGCATACGCTCCACCAACCCCGTTGCCGTTGGCGACGGGGTGACCATCAGCGGCGGCGCAGACGGCGGCACGGCTTACATCACAGAGATTGACGAAAGGCGCAACTACATAGTGCGCAAAGCCTCCAACCTCTCCAAACAAAGCCATATACTCGCCGCCAACGTGGACCTTGCCCTGCTCCTCGTCACCGTAGCGCGGCCGGAGACAAGCCCTACTTTCATCGACCGCTTCCTGGCCTCGGCAGAAGCCTACCGCGTGCCGGCGTGCCTTGTCTTCAACAAGACAGACGCGCTCGGCGAGGAAGAGAAAGAGACTGCCGCATACCTGCGCCACGTGTACGAGGACATCGGCTACAAGTGTTACGCCGTCTCCGCGCTCGACGGCACGGGCACGGACGTTCTCCCCGGACTATTGGCGGGAAAGACAACCCTGCTCGCCGGCAACTCGGGCGTGGGCAAAAGCACATTGCTCAACCGCCTCATACCCGGCGCAGGCGCACGCACGGCAGCCATCTCCGAAGCGCACGGCACGGGCATGCACACCACCACCTTCAGCGAGCTGTACGAGCTGCCCGGCGGCGGCGCGCTCATCGACATTCCCGGCGTAAAGGGCTTCGGCACTTTCAATATGGAGCCGGGGGAGGTTTCGCACTACTTCCGCGACATCTTCCGCCTCTCGGCGGACTGCCGCTTCTCGGACTGCACCCACACGCACGAGCCGGGGTGCGCCGTGCTGCAAGCCCTTGACGAGCTGCGCCTCGCCCCCACGCGCTACGCCTCGTACCTCTCTATGATGGACGACAAAGACGAGGACAAGTACCGCCCCGCCTACTGACACACCGCCTAACACTTACAGCCATGACACTCATCATCGTCCTCGCCGTGATGGCCCTGCTTCTCGGCTTTCTGGAGATATTCGTCATCCCCGGCTTCGGCTTCGCGGGCATCGCCTCCATAGCTTGCGCCGTGACAGACGCCGTGCTTATATACAGCGGGTACGGCTTCTGGCCCGCGCTCGCCGCAGTGGCTGCCGCGCTCGCCGTGCTCGCGCTGATGCTGTGGTGGGTTGCGCACTCCAAGACCTTTGACAAGATGGCGCTGAAAAGCACCATCTCCTCCACAGCCGCAACCGGCGAGCAGCTCTCCGTAAAGCCGGGCGACGAGGGAACGGCTCTCACGCGCCTCGCCCTTGTGGGCAACGCCGAAATAGCGGGAAAGCGCGTCGAGGTAAAGTCGGACGGCGCGTTCATAGCACCCGGCACGCGCGTCCGCGTAATCTCCGTGAGCGAGGCAACAATCACGGTGGAAGAAATAAAGGGCTGACAACGCGCCGCCGTATCGGGATGACAACGCTCCCGTTTCCAGAATAAAAATCTCCCGTTATGGGAACAACTTCGCACGTCATGGGAGCGACTTCGCCCGTTATGGGAACGACTTCGTCCGTTTTGGTAGTGACTTCGCCCGTACAAGAAGAGTGTCCGCCCGTTTCCAAAAGAAAACAACACCCCACAATATGAAACTACCCCTACTCCTCACCATAGCCGCCGCGTCTTTCCTCAGCACGCAAGCCAGCGTGCCGGTACGCCGCACGGCACTGCACACGCAAACCGACGGCACGTCGCTCTCAGTAAGCAGCGAAGCCAACGGGCGCTATACGCTCTACGCCACGCAAGACGGCATCGCTGTGCTCCCCGGCGCGGACGGCGCGTACTACTACGCCGTGCGCAAGGCAGGCAGCATAGCCCCCTCGGACGTACTGGCGCACGAGAGCGCAATCCGCACGGCTGAGGAGCGGGCATTCGTAACCGCGTCGGGCTTCACCCTAAGCCAGTCGTCCGACCTCCTGTCGCGCCGCTACCAGCCCCGCCCCCTCGCTCGCCGCGCCCGCGCCGCCGCCGAAGCGACAGCAAGCACGGACGGAATGTCGCCCTACGGGCAGAGCGGAGACGGCACTGTGAAGAGCATAGGCTCGCCCGTCATCCCCATCGTAATGGTTGACTTCCCCGACCGGCCGTTCCGCGACTCGGTGACAACGGAGAAAATGACGCGTTTCTTCAATGAAGAGGGATACAAAGACGAATACCTTGCCCGCGGCTCCGTGCGCGACTACTTCGTAGCCCAAAGCGGCGGGCTCTTCACCCCTCGCTTTGAGATTGTGGCTAAGGTCAGGGCCGACAAAGGCTTTGCCGCTTACGGCAAGGACGGCGAGGACGGACGCATTGACCCTTACGTGAAGACGCTTGTGCAGGAGGCGCTCGACAAGGCCTCTGAGAGCGCGGACTTCTCCGCATACAAGACGGACGGGGAAGTTCCGCTCGTGGCGGTGATGTACGCCGGGCTGGGACAGCATTCCTCTCTCGAGGCAGACAAAGCAGACTACATCTGGGGGCAATTCAACGAGGGGGAATTCACCGCAGACGGCGGGAAAACCAAAGTAAGCTCCTTCCTCGTCTTTGACGAGCTGCTGAACGACTACGCCAGCGACCGCACCACGGTCACCAACACGCAGGTGGACGGCATAGGCCTCTTCTGCCACGAGTTCGGCCACGCGCTCGGACTGCCCGACTTCTACTACACGGGCTCCGACGCCGCCGTGAAGAAGTCCCTGAAAACGATGGGATTTTGGAGCATTATGGACTACGGGGAGTATTTCTACAGCGGCTACCGCCCTACCGGCTACACCGCCTACGAGCGCGCGGCGATGGGATGGCTTGACGTGAAAGAGCTGGACGAGCCCCAGTACGCCGAGCTCTATCCCTACGGCACGGAGGGCAAGCCCACGGCGTACGTAATACGCAACCCGGAGAACGCCGCAGAGTACTACCTGCTCGAAAACCGCAGGAAGACCAACTGGACGCCGCGCTCGATGGGCGAGGGAATGCTTGTGACGCACGTGGACTATGACAAGACGCTCTGGGATAAGAACACGGTGAACACCGACCCCGACCATCAGCGCATGCAGATAGTCCCCGCCGACAACGTAAAGGACGGCAACAGCTACTCCACCGCCGAGGACCTCGCCGCGCTCCTTGCCGGATACAAGGGCGACCTTTTCCCCGGCACGACAGGCGCGGCCTCGCTCACGGACGACACGCAGCCCGCCGCCACTGTCTACACCGCAGCGGGCAAACTCGGGCGACCTATATATAATATAAAGGAGAGCGCGGACGGCGTGATAAGCTTCAGCTTCCGCGACCCCAACATATCGGGCATCGCCTCCGTCACCGGCGGTACGGGCAACGGCGCTCCCGCCGCGTACTATACGCTTGGCGGCACGCGCCTCGCCACCTTGGACGGCGCAGCCCCGGGCGTGTACCTCGTGCGCACCGCCGCCGGCTGCCGCAAAGTGGTGGTGAAGTAAAACCCAACCTCCGCCGCGCGCCGCACAGCATCCCCACACACATTATTATATTACTACACACCGCACCGCCGCGCCCAACCCGCGCGGCGGGCGGCGCATGGAAAGCGAAAGACACAAGAACTCCGCACGCACAATGGACTTGCCCGCGTCAGAAAGATGGCTAAACTGCCTGAAAGAGATTAAGGGGAACATACCAGAGAATCTCTTCACCACATGGTTCGCCCCGATAAAGTTCGTCAGCTTTGAAAACGGCGAGCTGATACTCGGCGTACCCTCGAGCACGTTCGCCCGCTGCGTGGAGGACCAGTTCGCGCCCGTCTTCTCCCACGCCCTGCGCACACAGTTCGGCGAGAGGTGGAGACTGAAATACGTCTTCCCGAAAGACCACCAGGAGGCGCAGCCCGCGCCCGCCGCCCCCGCAGAGGCAAACGCGGCACACGCCGCGCAGGGAGCGAAGCCGGCAAGCACGCCCCAGACTCTGGGCAAGCTGCCCCCGCTCGACCCGCAGCTGCGCCCGACCTACACCTTCGGCAACTTTGTCATGGGCGAAAGCAACAAGCTCGCGCTGAGCGTGGGCCAGAGCATCGCCCGCCAGCCCGGCAGCGGCTCGTTCAACCCTTTCTTCCTCTACGGCCCGAGCGGCGTGGGGAAGACCCACCTCGTCAACGCCATCGGCCTGGACATACTGCGGCGCGACCCTCAAAAGCGCGTGCTCTTCGTCAGTGCCCACCTTTTCAAGACGCAGTATACGGACAGCGTGCTGCACAACACTTCCAACGATTTCCTAAAGTTTTACCAGTCGATCGACGTGCTTATGATTGACGACATACAGGAAATCACGACGGACAAGACCCAAAAGGCTTTCTTCCACATCTTTAATCATCTGCAGCAAAACGGCAAGCAAATCATCATCACCTGCGACCAGCCGCCCGTGCTCCTAAAAGGCATTGAGGACAGGATGCTCACGCGCTTCAAGTGGGGTATGATAGCCGAGATGGAAAAGCCCGACACGCGCCTGCGCCGCGACATACTCACGGCGAAAGTGAAGCGCGACGGGCTGCACTTCCCGCCCGAGGTGATACAGTACATAGCGCAGAACGTGGAGAGCAGCGTGCGCGAGCTTGAGGGCATAGTCAACTCCGTCATGGCATACTCCGTGGTGGACAACTGCGAGATAGACGTGGCGCTGACACAGCGCGTGGTGGCGCGGTCGGTAAACCTGGAGAAAAAGGACCTTACGGGCGACGAAATCACGGCGGCCGTCTTGGCGCACTACGGCGTGAAGCAGCGCGACATAGTATCGAAGAGCCGCAAGCAAGGCATTGTGCTGGCGCGGCAAGTGGCGATGTACCTCTGCCACAAGTACACAGGCATGCCCTACGGCGCGGTTGGCAAGCGCTTCGGAGGGCGCGACCACGCCACGGTTATATATGCCTGCAACCAGATATCCCGACGCATCAGCGTGGACAAGCCTTTCCGCCGCGAGATGGAAGAGCTGGAGGCCGCGCTCAAATAACCCCGCCGGCGAGCATCCGCACGGCGCAAACAGAAAACACACAACATCTACCACATGGGACTTTTAGAATTCAGCAAACTCCCGATAAACACCCTCGTGGGCGCGGACTGGAAAACCTTCAAAGCGCTCACCGCCGGCCGCGACGTAGACTCCGCGTGGCGCGGAAAGTACCGTCTCACGAAAGGCGTATGCCGCCTGCTCTCCACCCTCGCTCCCGTGCAGGAGCGGCGGTATAAGAAGCTGCTTGCCGACAAGCCGCTCGAGCACGCGCCCGTTTTCATTTTGGGCCACTGGCGTTCGGGCACGACGTTTGTGCATAACGTGCTCTCCTGCGATAAGCACTTCGGCTACAACACAACCTACCAGACGGTCTTCCCGCACTTGATGATGTTTGGCCAGCCGTTTTTCAAGAAAAACATGTCTTGGCTGATGCCCGACAAGCGCCCGACCGACAACATGGAGCTTGCCGTCGACCTGCCTCAGGAGGAAGAGTTCGCCCTCGCCAATATGTGCCCGTACACGTACTATAATTTCTGGTTCTTCCCGAAATACATGCAGGAGTACTGCGACAAGTACATGCTCTTCGAGGGCATAAGCGACGAGGAGCTGCGCGTATGGGAGGAGACATTCACAAAGCTCATCAAGATATCGCTCTGGAACACCGGCGGCACGCAGTTCCTTTCTAAGAACCCTCCCCACACGGGACGCGTAAGGGAGTTGGTGAAAATGTTCCCCAACGCCAAGTTCGTCTACCTGATGCGCAACCCCTACACCGTTTTTGAGAGCACGCGCTCTTTCTTCACCAACACCATACAGCCGCTCAAGCTTGAAGACTTCAGCGACGCGCAGATAGAGGCGAACATCCTTAGCGTCTACGCCAAGCTCTACCACAAGTACGAGGCCGACAAGCATCTCATCCCCGAGGGCAACCTCATCGAGGTGCGCTTCGAAGACTTCGAGGCCGACGCGTACGGCATGGCGGAGAAAATATACAAGACGCTCTCCCTGCCCGGATGGGACGAGGCGAAGACAGCCATAGCGCAGTACGTCGGCTCAAAGAAGGGATACAAGAAAAACAAGTACCAGTACGCCGAGCGCACCCGCCAGCTTGTGGAGCAGCATTGGGGCTTCGCGCTCAAAGACTGGGGCTACGAGCTCGGCGAGTAAGCCCTTTTGCACACGTCCGGCGGCAGCGGAAGCCCGCTCCGCCGGCCACAAGCACGCACTACTATGAACGGCAGACTTCTTTGGGTGGACGACGAGATAGAGATGCTGCGTCCGCACATCCTCTTCCTTGAAAAGAAAGGCTACGAGGTGGCCACGTCCTCCAACGGCACGGACGCCATCGACCTGTGCCGCGAGGAGGACTTCGACCTCATACTCCTCGACGAGAACATGCCCGGACTGAGCGGCCTGGAGACGCTGATGAACCTGAAGGACATAGTGCCCAACGTGCCCGTCGTCATGGTGACGAAAAACGAGGAGGAGGACATCATGGACCAGGCCATAGGCTCCAAGATAGCCGATTACCTCATCAAGCCCGTCAACCCGAAGCAGATACTCCTCGCACTGAAGAAAAACATCCACCAAAGGGAGATAGTGCAGGAAGTGACGCAGACGGGCTACCGCCAAGAGTTTTCCCGCATCGGCATGCAGCTCTCCGAGGACCTCACGCCCGAGGAGTGGACGGAGCTGTACCGGCGCCTTGTCTACTGGGAGCTTGAGCTCTCCGAGGGCGACGGCGCGATGGGGGACATGCTGCGTATGCAGAAAGAGGAGGCCAACGCCGCTTTCGCCAAATTCGTGCGGAAGCGCTACGAGGGCTGGATTGCCGACCCCGAGAGCCGCCCGCTGATGAGCCCGGACGTGTTCAAGCGGTGCGTCTTCCCGCGCCTGAGCCAAGGGCGCAAGGTTTTCCTCCTCGTGCTCGACAATTTCCGCTTCGACCAGTGGCGCATGCTCTCGCAGGAGCTTGCCGACGACTTCGACATGGACGAGCGCCTTTACTTCAGCATACTGCCCACGGCCACGCAGTACGCGCGCAACGCCATCTTCGCCGGACTCATGCCCCTCCAGATAAAGGAGATGTACCCCGACCTCTGGGTGGACGAGGACGAAGACGAGGGGAAGAACCTCAACGAAGAGGCGCTCATACGCCGCCAGATGGAGCGCTTCCGCCGGCGCGAGGCATTCACCTACCACAAGCTCAACGACTCGGTGGCGGCAGACAAGATTCTGTCGCAGTTTTCCGCGCTCTCGTCCACGCCGCTTAATGTGCTTGTCATCAACTTCATTGACATTCTCTCCCACGCCCGCACGGAGTCGCGCATGGTGCGCGAGCTGGCGGGCAACGAAAGCGCCTACCGCAGCATCACGCTGTCCTGGTTTATGCACACCCCCATAAAGGAGCTTTTCAGCCGCCTCGCCTCGCTCGACTATGATATCCTCATCACGACAGACCACGGCAGCATACGCGTAGACCAGCCCGCCAAGGTGGTGGGAGACCGTAACGTGAACACCAACCTGCGCTACAAGCTGGGCAAAAACCTTTCCTACAACGCCCGCGAGGTGTACGAGGCGCGCCAGCCCCGGCGCCTCATGCTCCCCTCCCCCAACCTTTCCACCACCTACATTTTCGCCACGGGCAGCCGCTTTTTCGCTTACCCCAACAACTACAACCACTACGTGCAGTACTACAAGGACACCTTCCAGCACGGCGGCATATCGATGGAGGAAATGATGATACCGCTCATCACGCTGCGCCCCAAACGGCGCGGAACGGAATAAGGGGGAAATTTCCAAAATAGAACATACTCGCCCGCCGCTTGGCGGGCGAATTTTTTATGAATGTTTAAGAATCAGAACGAACCCGCTGGACGCAAAAACCTACTTACGAAGCACGGAAAAGCACTTTCCGGCAACGGGAATAGGCCCCGGAGCGACGGGAATACTTGCAGTTTTCCGTACATGTACATACCGGCGGCACAATATGTACATCTACGGGCGGCGTAATATGTTGATAATCAATATAGCAACAAAGAGGGGAAACGCACGGTGCGTTTCCCCTCTTTTACATAGCAAAGATAATACATTTTCCGCCGTTTTCCAAATCGGCATTAACGTTATTTACAGAATCGGGACGGCTAAAAGGCGGGCTCATCTGGCTTTGTAATGCGCTATATTTCCCAAATAGAACATTTCACCCCCTCTCTTGTCAGCCCAAATTCGGCGAAAAACGGCGTGCGAAAATAAGAGCAGGCGCGCGACACACGCTCTCCAAAGCGGCGGGGTCAGTTTTCCATCCACCGCCAAATGCTGCCGTCGTTGCCGCCCTCTTTCTGCGCGCCCCACATGCCGCCGCCTTCCGCTTCGGTGTCGGCGGTTGTGGGCGAGCCGGAAGAAGAGTTGTCGTAGAAAGAGAGAGCCAGCATGCTTTCGGCGCGAAGGCGCACGGTATGCGCCGCAGGGCTTTCGTATTTTGTCTTCATTGCAAGTCGTCTTTTAGGTTTGTGTCGTGTCTCCAAAGCACCGCCGCACAGGCGGGAAAGAGAACTGCTCATTTCATCACTACTTTGCGCCCGCCTTGAATATACACGCCGCCTTTCACTGCACGGCTCACGCGGCGGCCTGAAAGGTCGTACAAGGGCGAGGCAAGGGGCTGCACGCCCGAAAGCGCGGAGCGCACGCCCGTAGGAAGCGGTTCGGGAGTAAGGGCATAGCCCTCCACGTCTGCCTCAGCGGAGGTGCAGAGCATATAAGCCTTATTGGCGGAAAGGGTAGTAGTGGTGGCGGCAGGATGGTAGAAGCCTACCGTCGCGCCTTTCTTGGAAAAGATATACACGCCATCCTGCGTGAAGTCCGTCTTGTCCGTCAGCGTGCCGACAAGTTCATTCCCCACTGTCGTGTCCGTTCCGTCCGTCTCCGCAAGCGTGAAAGTAGCTGCGCCAGCCGCGCCCTTCACCAGCACGCCCGTATTGGCGGGCACCACACCGTCATACTGCGTCAGCTCGGCCCGCGTGCCGTTTTTCCGCACGCCGTAGGCGGTGAAGCCATCCGGTACTTTCACAGCGAAAGGCAGGAAGTAGGTGGCGTAATAGTCTTTTTCGTCCGCCGTTTTCAACGTGAGCGCAGGCAGCGCGTCTACGAGCTTTGTGACACAGCCGTTTCCGCCGCTGGCGGGGTTGGGAAAACTCGTGTAAAAAGCGAGGAAGCGGTCGCGACTGTTGCAATACCATGTGGCTTTCCCCTTTACACGCAGGTAGAAGCCGTTTTCGCTGACAAATGTGGCGTTGTTTGGCTTCACCACCTCAAAGGTGTCGAATTTCCCGCTTGGGGTCTCCGTGGCGGTGGTTATGCGGTCGGCAGCCGCGCCGCCAGTGTTGGTGGACGAGCTTATGTCCGGCGCCACCCAATGCTTTTTATCGCCCGACGCGGACACAATCTTATACCCGTTGAACGGGTCTCCCTCAAAACGCCACACGCCCTTGTCGGTGTCGAGCCGCTGCATGTTGGTGCCGGTAGCCATAGTCCCGCCGTCGTTTTCGTAGAGATAGCCGGAGTTCTCGTTATTGTGTTTGTAGGCAAAGTAAATGTAGTACGGCTTGCCCGCTTTCACCGGACCAGAGTAGGTGCACCGTATGTCGGCTGTTATGTCGCAGGCGACCGTGCCGGGGGGCTTCTCGGCCGTCACATAGGCCGGGAGGGTCATAAGGTCAGGGTAGGCCGCGCCTACGGTCTGCCCCGTCTTTTTTTCAACGAACACCGTCTTCCCGTCCAGCTTGTACTGGTAGGTCACGGTTACGGTCTGCGTCTGCGCGGAGAGGCTGAGCGCCGACGCGGCGGCAATTGCCATAAAGGTAAATAGTCTCCTCATGGATGTAGATATGAAATAAATGAAACATAGTCGGGGCTGTCGTCGCCCCGGATTATACGAGTGGGAAGTGCTTTGTAGGTTGGGCGGCACGTCTGAGGGGAGAGAAGCGTTTTTTCGCGTTTTTCCGCCCCACGCGCCTTAGCCGAAGCGCACGCAGAAAAGGCGCGTACACCGCTGGGAAAGGTATAGTTAGGTTTGGCAATAGTTGTTCCGCCGCAATGTTACGGAATAAAATCTACAAGGCTAAGGAGTGACTTGTTAATTCTTACAAACATCGGAATCTCTCTCCTATTTTGCCCGCCCACAAACGCTTTCTCGCCGCGCGGCTCGTATGGAAAAAGGGCGCGAAAAGGGTTTTTAATCGAAATTCTTCGGGTGTTTAACGTTTTTTACCCCCCCCGGAACGGCAAAACGAGCCTTCTTGCCTATATTTGCCCCACTAAAAGAGATTTTCCCTCCCTCTGCGACAGCTTTTTATGCCGCCGACATCTCAGGGAGAGAAATGCAGACGAAACTAAACCGCGCCACCGCCCGAAAAAGGCGGCGGAGTCTTTGCACGAAGACAAGAAAAACCATCCAACAATAACAATGAAGAAGCTATTAGCCTTGCTCTCACTGGCGCTGCCGCTGCTCGGCGCGTCCGTGAAGGGGTACGCGCAAACGCCCAACCCCGACAGCACGCCGCTCGCCACGGAAAGCGTGGAAGACGGCGTGTACTACATCGCCTCGACAAGCGAGAGTCTGTTTGACATCACCGCGCCCTACATCGCCGCGGCAAGCACCTCGGCAATGAAGCTCGTCGCCAAGGCGGACTTGCCCACGGCCTCGGGGAGCACCACCGGACTGTGGAAAATCACACAGCAAGGCGCTGGCACGTGGACCGACGGCGTGAAATACTACATACAGAGCATGGAGAACGGGCAATCGTGGTCCACCGGTCCGGCAGTGCCACTCGGCACGGCAAAATACTACGCCATTATATACGACAGCGACAACGGCTGCTACAAGATACAGGGACACACCAGCGAAAGCAGCATAGGCAACAAGAAGCCCGTCGCCGCCGCAAGCGCCACAGCCTTCGACCGCGGGGGAGACAACAACACGTGGAAGCTGATACCTGCCTACCCCATGCAGACCTGCACCCTCAACTACACTGACGACAAAGGCAACACGTTCAGCACAAGCCAAATGCTCCCCGTCGGCACGGACATCGCCACAGCCGCAGCCATCGACTACTACAAAGACTTCACGGAGACAAGCGGAAAGACCGTCGTGGAAAAGGGTACGGAGACGTACAACATCTCCTGCACCGCAGATTTCCCCTTTGAGGAGGGAAAATTCTACACAATGAAGATACGCGCCGCAAGCCCTATCACGAGCGGCTCGTCCAGCGTTGTGTGGACGGCTGGAAGCACCAGCGTCGGCACACGCTCCTCTGACAGCGACATTGCAAAGATGGGCGCGTACTGGCGCTTTGAGCGCGTGGCCAACACGCAGAACCAAGTGCGCCTCGCAAACAACGCCGCCGGCAAGCCGCAGTATGTCACTTTCGCCAATATGGGCAAAAACAACAGCACCGCCACTATGGGCGACGCGGGCACAACGTTTGTAATCAAGCCCTGCAACGCCGGCTTCCGCCTTTGCTCTACTTCGAGCAACACGCAAAACGTGAACGACATCAACGGAAACCTCGGTGTATGGACCGCCGAAGCCAGCGCCACCGACCAAGGCAGCACGCTCATCATCGCGCTCGCCGCCGAGCAGCCCTCGCCCGTAGCCTTCACCGTCAAAAACGGCGACGAGACCCTCTACACGGCGAAAGAAGTGGACGGATATTACTGGAAAAACGGCGAAAGCGTGACCGACGGCACTTTCCAAGTAGCCAACAGCTACTACACCGTAGACTCCAGCAACGCTGCCTACGCCGAAGGCACGCCGGTCACGCTGACCGCGTCCTTCCCCTTCGCCTTCACGCCCTCCGGGCAAAGCGGAGCGCGCCACTGGACGCTGCTGCGCGTGCGCGATGACGACACGCACCTCTGCCAGCTTAACCCCGCTACTACGGGGATGCAGACCCGCAGCACAAGCAACGACATGAGCGCGAAGACCAACGTGGACAACGTGACGCGCCTCGGACAATGGGCCTTCGTGCTTAAAGACGGCACGTTCGACCAATACTACATCGTCAACCGCGCCTCGGGCGACAACAACGCGCTCCGCCTTTCGAGCGAGACGCAAGGCGCAACCGCCACGATGTCCCCCATCGCCTCCGCGACGGCGTTCTACGTAGCCCCGCAGCCCTCGGAGTTCACCACCTTCACAGGCGGCTTCACCATCCAGCCCAACAACACCAACACCCACGCAATGGGCGACCACGGCACCAGCGACCTGACCTATTGGACCAACCGCGGCTCCTCTGAGCTCAACGCCGCCGGCAGCATCTTCCGCGTGGCGGAGATATCGGCAGAG
The DNA here is from genome assembly GCA_963625935.1 of uncultured Oscillospiraceae bacterium. Taxonomy (GTDB): domain Bacteria; phylum Bacteroidota; class Bacteroidia; order Bacteroidales; family Bacteroidaceae; genus Alloprevotella. Next base: position 70,296 of record CAVFVD010000008.1, read on the forward strand.
ACCGCAGCCGCCACCGTGGAGACCGCCAACAGCGGCGCAGACACCGGCTTCGTGGGACAGCTGAACATACCGAGCGAAAGCCTCGCCACGCTCAAAACGAAGACAACCTCGGCTGACTTCGTAGACTACTACTATTCCCTGCTCACCGACAAGGCTAACTACACGCAGCCCGACGCTTCCAAGCTCTACCGCATCTATTTCAAGCGCGGCACGCGCTATCCGCAGAACGCCCTCGCCGAAGCCGACAAGGACGGGACGGTGAAGACGGACGACGCGACACGAAAGATTACCACCGTGGCCGCTGACGACGCCAGCGTCTCCGCTCCCTCCACCGTCAGCCGCTTTGTCACTACGGGCGAAGACGGAGTGTGGTACATACAAAACGCCAACTCCGGCTTCTACTGGGGCAGCACGCAGGACAGCGAAGGCTATGACGTGAACCTCTACGCCGTGCAAAACGCAGCCTACGCAGGAAAGTACAAGGTAGACTGCACCACCAGCGGCACAGCCACCGAGCTGGGTCTCATCGACACGGGCATCGCGTCCTCCACGACGCAGTACCTCAACTCGCTCTACGGCGACGACAACACCTCCTCCGAGCTCACGCACTACCAGGCCAACACCTACTTCGGCCTCGACGCGGGCGACGTGGTATACATAAAGGAGGTGACGGAGCATCCCCTGACGCTCAAAGCCGAGTACGCAACCCTCTGCCTCCCCTTCGCCGTGACCGTGCCCGAGGGCGTAACGGCGTACAAAGTGACCGACGCGACGACGACGGAGCTCCTTATGTCTGAACTCACCGGCACCGTCCCCGCCGGCACGGGAATGATAGTGAAAGGCACGGCGGGCGCGACCGTCAGCTTCCCCATCGCCGCCGGCACGGACGAGACCCCGGCCACGGACAACAAGCTCACCGGCGTGACCGTGCAGCGCACGGGTCTGGACGCGCTGAGCTTCTACGGCCTGGCGAAGAAAAACGACCACGTGGCGTTCTACCTGTCTTCCGTGACGGAGATGCCCGCCAACAAGGCGTACCTCCTCACTTCCGCCACGGCGCAGAGCGACCCCTCTTCCCTCAGCCAGCTGCTTGACTTCAACGCAGGCACGCCCACGGGCATCTCTGCCGTAGCCGCTTCCGGCGACAAGGCAGCCGACGCATACTACGACCTTTCCGGCCGCCGCGTCCTCTACCCCTCGCGCGGCGTGTACGTAAAGGGCAACGGGCAGAAAGTATTCTTGAAGTAAACAACACCCCAACAGCACATCTATGAAAACAGCATACACAAGCCCCGCAAGCCTCTCCCTCCGCCTCAGCACGGAGGGAATGATGGCGCTCTCCCGCATCGACGGCGGCAGCGAGGGCGGCACCACCATCACCGACAAGGAGGAGTTTCTCTCGGGAGACATCCAGGACGGCGGAACAGGGACAAGCTCCGCCATCTGGGACACCACGGGCGACTGACAAGCCACCCGCGCCCCGGAGAGCGCAACCCTGACGCGCCTCACAAAGGCCCTGCGGCACGCCTCGCGCTGCCCGCAGGGCCTTTTACCGTACACCCACGCGCCTATAAATGCGGCTTTTGGAGCGGAAAACGCTAACTTTGCCGCCAATACGCCGCGCCGCTCCGGCGCGTACTTTACAAAAACAAGACAAGACCATATCCTTCACAACTATGGACCATCATCTTTTCCTCTACAATACGCTCTCCCGCGAGAAGGAGCTTTTCAAGCCCATCCACGAGGGGCGCGTGGGCATGTATGTCTGCGGCCCGACGGTATACGGAGACGCGCACTTGGGACACGCCCGCCCCGCCATCACCTTCGACCTTGTCTTCCGCTACCTGCGCCATATTGGCTACAAGGTGCGCTATGTGCGCAACATCACCGACGTGGGACACCTTGAGCACGACGCCGACGAGGGCGAGGACAAAATAGCCAAGAAGGCGCGGCTCGAACAGCTCGAGCCCATGGAAGTGGCGCAGTACTACACCAACCGCTTCAACGCCGCTATGGCAAAGCTTAACGTGCTGCCGCCAAGCATAGAGCCGCACGCCACGGGGCATATCATCGAGCAGGAGGAGCTGGTGAAGCAAATCATGGACAACGGCTACGCCTACGAGTCAAACGGCTCTGTGTACTTCGACGTGGTGAAGTACAACGAGAAGCACCATTACGGCGTTCTCTCAGGCCGCAACCTCGACGACGTGCGTGACGCAAGCCGCGAGCTGGACGGCGTGGGAGAGAAACGCCACCAAGTGGACTTCGCCCTGTGGAAGAAGGCGCAGCCCGAGCACATAATGCGCTGGCCGTCGCCTTGGAGCGAGGGTTTCCCGGGCTGGCACTGCGAGTGCACGGCAATGGGACGCAAGTACCTGGGTGACCACTTCGACATACACGGAGGCGGCATGGACCTCGTCTTCCCCCACCACGAGTGCGAGATTGCGCAGGCCGTGGCGTCACAAGGCGACCAGATGGTGAAATACTGGATGCACAACAACATGATCACTATCGCGGGCAAGAAGATGGGCAAGAGCTACAACAACTTCATTACGCTCGACCAGTTTTTCCAAGGGTCTCACCCGCTCCTCGAGCAGCCCTACTCGCCCATGACCATACGCTTCTTCATACTGCAAGCGCACTACCGCAGCACGGTGGACTTTTCCAACGAGGCACTGCAAGCCTCGAAGAAGGGCTTCGACCGGCTTATGGACGCGACGGCGCAGCTCGGCCGCATCGAGCCGGCCGCAAACGGCGCGCTCACGGCGGCCTACGCCGAGGAGCTGGAAGCCAAGTGCTACGAGGCTATGGACGACGACTTCAACTCGCCCATCGTCATCAGCCACCTCTTTGACGCGGCACGCACGATTAACTCTCTCGCCGACAAGAAACAGACCGTCACGCCAGAGGGCTTGGAGCGCCTGCGCGGGGTGTTCCACACTTTTGTCTTCGACATACTCGGCCTTGTCAGCGAAAGCGCGGGCGGAAACGCGCAGCGCGAGGAGGCGTACGGCCACGCCGTCGACCTGCTGCTGCAGCTGCGTGCCAAGGCGAAAGCCGCCAAGGACTGGGCCACGAGCGACCAGATACGCGACGAGCTCGCCGCTTACGGCTTCGAGGTGAAAGACACCAAGGACGGCGCGTCTTGGAAGCTGAACAAATAAGCTACGCGACACGACAAAAAGCATAACATCCAAGAAAAAGCAAAACCTATCCATGTCACGACGCATCTACACTCTTCTCCTGCTGCTCACGGGGCTTTTCTCGGCCGCGATGGCTCAGGTCAACTTCAAGGTGCAATACAAGCGGGTGAACCCCACCACCGTGGACATCGTCTTCACGGGTACGGCCGCGCCCGGCTGGCACATCTACTCCACCAACATTGGCGAGGGCGGCCCCACGCCGGCTTCCTTCGGCACCGACAAGCTGAAAGGGGCAAAACTCAAAGGCCCGCTGAAGGCTGGCCCGGGCGCGAAGACCATGCAGGACCCTATCTTCGAGATGCAGGTTAGTTTCTTCGAGGGCCACGCCACTTTCACGCAGCGCGTGGAGCTGACCGAGAAGGACTACGACATTGAGGGCTACCTCAAATACGGGGCTTGCAACGACGAGAACTGTCTGCCGCCCACCAGCGTGCAGTGCAAATACGCCGGAAGTGACGGCCCCGCAGCCGCAGCAGCCGCAAAGGCTGACGCGAAAGCGGAGGACGCGACAGCAGCCGCCACGGCGGACGCCGACGCGGCAGGCGCGGCGACAGACGAAACCACCGCGACGGCCGCTGACAGCACGGCGGCAGAAGCAGCCCTTGCCGTGCAGCCCGCAGACAGCGCGGAGGTGAAAGCCCTTTGGACCCCCGTCATCGACCAACTCAAAGCCTTCGGCGGAGAAGGCGGGGACGTGGCAGGGAAACCGTGGTGGACCATCTTCTTCCTTGGCTTCCTCGGCGGACTCGTAGCACTCTTCACGCCTTGCGTATGGCCGGTGATACCTATGACGGTGAGCTTCTTCCTTAAGCGCGGGGGCGACCGCCGCAAGGGTGTGCGCGACGCCATCACCTACGGCATCTCCATCGTAGTGATATACGTAGCCCTGGGCTTGATAATAACCTCCATCTTCGGGGCTAACGCGCTGAACGACCTCTCTACCAACGCGGTCTTCAACATTCTCTTCTTCCTCATGCTCGTAGTGTTTGCCGCGAGCTTCTTCGGGGGCTTCGAAATCACGCTGCCCTCTTCGTGGAGCGCGGCGGTAGACGGAAAGGCGGAGAAGACTACCGGCCTGCTGAGCATCTTCCTCATGGCCTTCACGCTGTCGCTTGTGAGCTTCTCCTGCACGGGTCCCATCATCGGCTTCCTGCTTGTGGAGGTGAGCACCTCCGGCGGCTCCGCCCTCGCGCCCACAATTGGCATGCTGGGCTTCGCCGTGGCGCTGGCTCTTCCCTTTACGCTCTTCGCGCTCTTCCCCGCGTGGCTGAAAAGCGCGCCCAAGAGCGGCGGCTGGCTCAACGCGGTGAAAGTGACGCTCGGCTTCCTCGAGCTGGCCTTCGCGCTGAAATTTCTCTCCGTGGCCGACCTTGCCTACGGCTGGCACATCCTCGACCGCGAGACGTTCCTCGCCCTATGGATTGTGATATTCGCCCTGCTTGGCGTGTACCTCCTCGGCGGACTTAAATTCCCGCACGACACGGGCGAGAGCGGCCGCACCTCGGTGCCGCGCTTCTTCCTCGCGCTCTGCTCGCTCGCCTTCGCCGTATATATGATCCCCGGCCTGTGGGGCGCGCCGGTCAAGGCGGTCAGCGCCTTTGCGCCGCCTATGTCGACGCAGGACTTCAACCTCGACCCCGTAAAGACCGAGGCCAAGTTCCGCGACTATGAGGCGGGAATGGCTTACGCGCGGCAGACGGGCAAGCCGGTGATGATAGACTTCACGGGCCACGGCTGCGTCAACTGCCGAAAGATGGAGCTCGCCGTATGGCACGACGCCAAGGTGCGCGACCTGCTGACAAAGGACTACGTGCTCATCTCGCTCTACGTGGACGAAAAAGCTCCGCTGCCGCAGCGCGTGGAGGTGGAAGAGAACGGACAGACCACCGTCCTGCGCACCGTGGGCGACAAGTGGAGCTACCTGCAGCGCACAAAGTTTGGCGCCAACGCGCAGCCTTTCTACGTGCTGCTCGACAACGAGGGCAAGCCCATCGGTCCGTCTTACTCGTACGACGAGGACGTGGACAAGTTTGTGAAATACCTGCGCTCCGGTCTCGACCGTTACAAGGCGGTGGCGGAGTGACACTCCCCCGCCCTGCTGTCCCCGCGCCGCTCTCATGCAGCCCGCGCCGGGGACGGCGGAAGCCCGTTCGAGATTGGCATTTTTGGCGGAATGTGAGCCGCAGATGCCAATTGACACAATTTGCAAACGGGAAAAATATTTCGTATCTTTACATAAAGAAGAGGGGAAACGCCGCTGCGCGTTTTCCCTCTTCTTTGCTATATTGATTATCAATAGATTACGCGGCGCGGAGATGTACATATAGCGCCGACGGGATGTACATCCCGGAAAAACCGCAAGTATTCCCCTCGCTACAGTCCCTATTTCCGTCGCGCGAAAGTCCCTTTCCGTCCTCGCTCCGCCGGTTTTGCGCCACCCGAGTTCATAATTTATTCTTAAAAATTCGCCCGATTCGATTGTTCTATTTTTCCTTTGAGGGGAGACGGGGAGCTATACGCGGGAGACGGGGAACGGGGTTACGTGTGAAGAGTACGGAGGGATTGCGCGGATAGCGGGCAGTGGATATTTGAAGAGCGGAGCGTAGTGTGCGAAAGAGTGCGGCGAGATTGCGCGTAGAGCGGGGCGGCACAGAGTGTGCGGGTAACAATGCTTTTGCCCTTTCAGGGCGTGTACGTACAGCCGCACTTATTTCCCAGGGTGTCGCTCCGCTTGCCCTGGGCTATGCTCTTTTTGCCCTTTCAGGGCGCGACGTTGAAGACTACGCAGCGGCGTGCCGTGGCGCGAAAGGCGGCTTTTACTTTCGTTTTCTCATACTTCGTGCATGCAGGTCGTGCGCCAGTGCGTCGCCGAAAGGGGCGGGCTGAAAGCCCAACAAGCCCATAATCCATAGAAAGCGGAGCGACACCCTGGGCAAAGACAAGCACCATTGCTGGAAGCCGACACATCCGCCAGCCGAAAGGGTGCGGGCTGAAAGCCCAACAAGCCCATAGCCCAGGGCAAGCGGAGCGACACCCTGGGGACATAAGCGCACACGTGCACACGCCCTGAAAGGGCAAAAGCATAAATATCTGCGCCACCACGAACGCCTTGCCTCACACACTGTGGCTGCACGTGAATCCTCATAACACGGAATCCCCCTCGGCGCTTAGCTTGCGCCGAGGGGGATTGCCCTTTTCTTATCCGTTTGCTTGCGGGAAGCGGTGCGGCTAATGGCTTAGTCGTCCATCCACTTCCACACGCCGCTGGAAGAGTTCTTGCGGTCGTTGGAGAGGACCTGGGTCTCTGTGCTGACCTTGTTGGTCTCGCCCGTTGTCTCGTCCTCGCTTCCGCCGATTGTGAGGCTCGATGCCATCATGCCCTCGGTGCGGAGGCGCACCGAAGTGCTTGCAGGGCTATTGTATATTGCTTTCATAAGTTGCGTTGTTGTCTGTTTTTAGTTAGTAAAAAACTGTCTGCAAGTGAAAGATGCGCGACGCATCAGCGCACAAACACTTTCTCGCCCTTGTCCGTCACGAAGATGCCGTTGGCGGGATAGAGTACGCGGCGGCCGGAGAGGTCGTAGTACTTCACCTCGCGCTGGCTCTCGCTCTGAGCGGCGGAGATTCCGGTGGTGCTGCCGCCGTCGAAGACGAAGCTGAGCTTGCCTGCGCTTTCGCTGCCGGTGGTCTGCACGTTTGCGGCGGGGAGGTATGCCTTGTTGGCGGGCACTACGGTGAAGCTGTCGTCAGACTGCATGAAGACGGCACGCTTGTAGACGGGGTCGAGAGCGAGGAAGTAGTTGGCGCCGCCCGCGAAGCCGTCGCGCTTTGCCGTCGCGCCCAAGAGCACGTTGCTTTCCGTAAGGTCTGCGACGTCGGTGCTGATGGCGAGATCTACCGTGCCGCCACCGCTGAGTGCGATGAGGAAGCCGGTCTTGGCGGGAATGGCGGTCACCTCCGTGAGGGTGAGGTTGCCGTCTGCGGCGGCCTTGCCGATGTAAGCCTTGGCGTCGGTTTCAGAGGGGAGCGTCACGGCGAAAGGCAGGCACACGCTTGCCCAGCCGGCGGCGGAGCTCACGGTGACAGGCACCGAGCTCACCTTTATCACCTGCCAATAGTTGCCCGCTGCGTCGCTCGCGTCGAGGGAAGTAGTGGCGGTGGTGGTGCCGTCTGAGTTGGCGGTCACGGCTTTGCTGTCGGCGATGAGCTGCACCATCGTCATGCCGTCGTTGGTCTTGCCCGACGTGCTGGAAGTGAACGTAGCGGCGGGCGCGGTCCTCAGCGTGTACACGCCGCCGGCATTTTTGTCGGTAGGCATATCAAGATCGCCGGAGTTGGTGTAGTTGCGCAAGGGATTGCCTACGTTGGCGTTGTAGATATTCCAGCCGCTGCCGCTGGCCTTAAACTGCCAAAGGCGCGGAACAAGGTCGGTGGCCTCGCTCACACGGGAGACGTTGCGGTTGCTGCTGCTGTCGTACGTGGTGCCAAGCGTTCCGTCCGTGCCGGTCTTCATGCTAAGCGTGCTGAGGAAAGCCATATCGTCGGCGGGATAGTTGGCGTTGCGGATGACATAGTAAGCCGCGGGGTCAGGGGTTACGGTGTAGTCTATCGTCAAGGCGTTTACCTTGGCTGATTGCTCGGTGTAAGCGGCGTCAAGCTCCTCGGGAGTAGTGGTGGCATTGACCGCTGCAAGCGCGGCAGTAAGCGTCTCCTGCCCCTCCGTGGGGACAACGCGGCAAAGATAGTCGTCAGTGGCTTCCGAGTCCTTGGTGGTGGAAGTGAAAGCGGCTGACTTCTGCGTGATTCCCAGCTCGGTGTCTACCGCGTTCTGGCCAATGGACATAATGTCGCTTCCGCTCTCATGCGTGCCCTCGATGACGAACATCGAGCCGGGGTCGCTCATGCTCTTAGAGAAGTTGCCGTCACCGTTCCACACGCAGAGCTTTCCGTTCATATGGTCGCCGAGCGAGCCGGTGCCGTTGTAGGTGAGGGTGAAAGAGCTGCCGCTGGCGGCGGTGTAGAACGTGGTGCCCTCTTCGGTGAGCTTCACGGCTATCTTATTGCCAGAGTATGTCTCGCTGTTTACCGTGACGTACTTACCTGAGCCTTTGCTGAGGAGCTTCACGCCGAGCCCGCTTTCAACGAACGCCCAAAGACCGTTGTCGAATATGGCTTTCGTGGTCACCGACGCGGTGGTGAACGGCGTGGTGTGCGAGTTGCCCGAACCCGTGCTAATTTGGCTCGCGTCGTCGCCCGTGCGGATGACGTGGTTGCCCTCGTTGCTGCGCAGGTAGATGGTGTACCACTTCTTATCAGCCTCTGTGTACGCCCAGAAAGGAGCGGTGCCCTTGGTCACGGGGTAGTTGAAGGTTGTGTTGTCCGCGCTCACTGTGGTGTTTTCGTTGCTGCACGCGCCGATGGTATAGTACGCGCTGTGCAGCGGAGTGAGAGCAGTGGGCAGCGTGCTCATGTTGGCGTTTGTGGGAATGTCCGCAGTGACCGTATGTACGGTCTTGCCGTCCACTTGGAAGTTGACGGTGCAGCTGACTTTATTCGTAGCCTCCTCGGCCTTGTAGAAGCGGAAGTGAGCGACATCTTCTTTTTGAGCCTCCAGCGCGGCGGTGTATGTCCAACAGCCGAGTTTGCTATCCGCGCCGGTGGAGCTGACTCCGTTGTTCACTACATAATAGCTGTAGTCGCTGCTGTAAAGGACAGTGGTGCCGGCGTAATGGGAGTTAGTGGAAGCCAACGCCGTGTAGTACATCTCGCTGCTGTTGAGCGTAAAATATGTTGTCGTGCCGCTGGTAGAGGATATATACGTGCCGCTCTGCAAGTTTTTCAGCGAAAGCTTTATCGTGCCGTCCGTCTCCGTGGTCTTCGTCACCACCCAAAGGTAAGCAGCGTCAGAGATGGTCTGCCCCATGTACTGGTGGTCAGTGTCCGTGTTCAGCACCACGGGCACACTTGTGCCGCTGCGGTAGGCAAGGCGCACGTTGTCGTACCCCGTGAGCGTGGCGTTGGTCTTGTCGCTCGTCACGCCAAGAGCGTACGTGCCCGTCTCCAAGTCGGCGAGCGCCGTCTCCGTACTCGCCACGTCGTACCACGTCTGCGCGTGCAGCGACAGGCAGCACCCGGCGGCTAACGCCAGAAGCGTAAATAACTTTTTCATAACAAAAAACTTTTATACAGTATTCTCTATTTCTCTCTCTGATAATATTCTCTATGCCCTCTAATCCTGGTTGTGTTCTCTCTATCTCCGGTTGTATTCCGTCTATCCCTGTATGCGTTCTCTCTGTCTCCGGTTGCGTCCTCTCAGTCTATGACAGCATTCTCTGCAATTGAGTGCCGTCTCTCCCTGTTTGCGTGCCGCCCTTCCCTGACATCCTTTGTCCTTGGGCGTATGCCCCGCGCTTATGGGTAGGGACACACTGCGCGGGGGCGTGCGCCCCGCGTCACGAAAGCGTATATTTGGCAGCAAAGGTATAAAGTCTTTTTACTAACATATACTACTGGGGGGTAAAATTTGTTAAAAGCGCAAAGGGGCGGCATTTTAGGGCAAGCGCGGCTATTGCGCGGGGCATTTCTGCTATTACGCGGAACACCTCTGCTATGGGGCGGGGTTATTTCTGCTATGCGCGAGGCATTTCAGCTATGGGGCGGGGAAATATCGGACATGACACGGACATCGGGGCGCGGCTTGGCGCCTCCCGCATTACGATATGAGAGCCAGCCCCGTACTATATGGCACTCGCGCATCATTGTATGGCGGTCACGCATTATTACACGACGAGCCACACATTACTACATGGCAGTCGCACATTATTACATAGCGACCACGCATTATTATATGGGGCGGGCATCCCCATAACGCGGAAATCCCCCTCGGCGCTTTGTGCGCGCCGAGGGGGATTTCTCTTTTCTTGTCCGTTTGTTTGCAGGACTTTCCCGTTTGCTCGCGGGGCTTTTCCGCTTGCCTGCGGTATTGTCCGCTTGCCTGTGGGAAACAGCGGGGAGGCTAATGGCTTAGTCGTCCATCCACTTCCACACGCCGCTGGAGGAATTCTTGCGGTCGTTGGAGAGAACCTGAGTCTCGCCGGTGACCCTGTTGGCCTTGCCCGTTTCCTCGTCCGTGCTTCCACCGATATGCATGCTCGTTGCCATTATGCCCTCGGTGCGGAGGCGCACTGCCGTGC
>CAVFVD010000009.1:0-70121 GCA_963625935.1 uncultured Oscillospiraceae bacterium
TTCCTCGTCGGCTGTCTCGTCGGCGGCTACTCCCGTCGCGGCTTCCACGCTTGCGTCCATCTCGGCGTACTTCTTCTCCTTTTCCGCCATCTCGGCTTTCATCGCTTCGGAGTACTCCTCAAACTGACGTTTGGCTTCCGCAAGCTCTTTCTCAAACTCAAACGGCTTTCCCTCGCGCTTCCTCAGCTGCTCCAGCTCGGACTTGCCGTGTTCCGCCTGCCGCGCTGCGGCTTCGTGCTGCTCGGCAAAGTCCTTGCCCGTAATCACGTTCTGCGTGATGTCCTCCACGGCATTGCGGAGCAAAGCCTGCCTTACTGGCACGTCCGCAAGCCCAAGCGCGGGACAGGAGTATGTCATTTTGCGGCGCACCTCGGAGAAGAGCGCGCCGCCGCTGTGTGCCATCTCGCGCGACAATTCGGTCTTTACCGAAAAGTCGTACCCGCCCAGCGACAAAGTGAGCGTGCCAGACTGTGACCCAGTGGTCGGGTTCTCTTTCATCGCCTTTGCCGCGTCAAGGGTCTTCTTGTTATGCTCCTTGACAAAGTCCGCCATTTCCTCTACCGTGGCATACTTGTGCTTTCCGATGACAATCTCCTTGAATTTGCCGCCGGGGAAGGCCTTTTGCACGGCTTGCAAATGGGCTTCGGCTTCTTGCGCCCGATGTTCCGCCGCCTTTATCTGCCCCTCCATCTTGGGCTTCGCGCTGTGGATGTAGGCTTGGTCGGCTTGCCACTGCTTCCTGCGGCTCTCGTACTTGCGCACGTTCTTCTCCGCGTTGTTCTTCAGCATGGCGTACTCGCTGCCCGAGAGCTGCGCCACCGTGTCGCCGAACACGTCCTCTTCCTCCTCAAGCACGCGGTTGTTCATGCTGTCTGCCATCAAACGCTCGCCCTCCATAATACTGTCGGCTATCGCGCCCTTGGTCTTCAGCCTTTGGTACGCGGTCACGTCAAGGCTGTCCTCCACGCCGAAGCGGAGAACGCGCACGGGCTTGCCCCACTCCTTGTGCAGGTTGCCCTGCCGCAGTATGCGCCCGTTGCGCTGCGTGTAGTCCATCGGGCGGTTGGGCGCGTCAAGGTGGATGAGAGTGTGCAGACGTTCCTGTATGTTCACGCCCGTTCCGAGCAGGGACGTGCTGCCAAGTATCACGCGCACCTCGCCGTGGTTGACCTTGTCGAAGATTTCTTGCTTCTTCTTGATGGTCATTCCCGACTTTATCACGACAATCTCGTTTGCCGGAACACCCTGCGCCACGAGCTTTGCCTTTATGTCCTCGTAGAGGTTGAAACCACTGCGCTTGTTCTGGTAATGGTCGGCGAATATTGCCACGGTGCCTTTGTAGCCGTCCGTCTCTTTCAAGGAGCGCAGGGTCTGCCGCACGGCTTCGTTGGTCTTGTTGTTGGGGTCGTCCTCCGCTTCCGCCATCACAAGGCGAGCGTCTATCGCCGCCGCCTGCGCGATGCCGTACATTGTGAGGGGGATGCTGCTGTTCTCCTTTTTCTCCTTGCCGCTCATCTCCTCATACCGCGCAAGCTCTGCGCGGACGTACTTCATCACGCTGCGCAGGGAGCGCGTCTGCGGCAGGTAGATGTCCTGCGCCTTGCCGCCCTCAAGCTCGGGTATCTTCTCCACAAGCTCCTTTTGGTCTTTCGTCAGCACGGTGTCTGCCACGCTCGACCATATGCGCACAAGCTCGGGCAGGTTCACATAGCCCGCGAAGCGGTTGTTCTCCTTGTACTTGCCGCTCGTGCTGAACTCAAGCATCTGCTGTATGTTGCCGAAATTGCTCACAAAGTCGTCAAAGTAGTAGATGCCGTACTCTTCCATCGTCTCCTTGGACATAAGGTAGCGCATGAAAGTCCACACCTCGGCGGCTGTGTTGCTTATGGGCGTGCCTGTGGCGAACACCACGTTGCGACCGTGGTTCTTCTCCAATACGGCCTGCGCTTTCAAGTACACGCTCTGCGACTTCTTGCTGTAAGACGGGTCTACGCCTTTCACGCCGCGCTGCATAGCCGTGGTGAAGCCGAGGTGCTTGTACTCGTGCGCCTCGTCCACAAGAAGCGCGTCAATGCCCATGTCGTCAAAGTCCTCCACTGCGTCTGTGCGGCGTTCGAGCATCTCCTGCGCCTTGGCGGCGGCGTTCTTCTTGGCGACGGCCTCGCGCTGCGCGGCTTTTGCGGAGAGCTTCCCAGACGCGCCGTCCGACAAGGCTGCCATCTCGGCTCTAAGGGCTTCAAGCTCGTTCTCCGCGCGACTGACCTCCACGCTCTTGCTTTTCCCTATGTTGGCTGCCCGCATCCTCTCAAGCGTGGCGAGCTTCTCGTCTATTTTGTCCTGTATAAAGGCTATCTGACGTTTCTCGCTGTCGGGTATCTTCTCAAAGACGCTCTGCGGCACAATCACCATGTCCCAGTCGTTGTACTTTATCTTGGCGTAGAAGCGCATTCTGCCCTCCGCGTTGCGGTCGCCGTCCTCAAGCGTGAGTATCTTGGCATTGGGGTATAGCTCTTTTGCGTCGCCCGCAAACTGCGCGACAGTGGCGTTCTGCACGACAATCATCGGCTTACGCGCCGTGCCGAGCCTGCGCATCTCCATTGCGGCGGATATGAGGGTGAAAGTCTTTCCCGTCCCCACCTCGTGGGCGAAGAGCAGCGGCTGCATCGTGGCACGCACAATTGCCTTGCTCTGGTGCGGGCGCATTTTGAACTTGGGCGTAGCTCCCTCAAAATGCTCGGGGGCGAAATCTTCGGGGATTTTCACGGGCGCGTAGCTGTTGAAGCGGTCGTTGTACTCGCGCTCCATCCGCGCCGAAAGCTCCGCGTCGCCCTGCATCTTCTGCCGCATCCAGTCCTTGAAGTCCTGACGTATCTCGTCTATCTTCGCCGCGCACGCCGCCGTAGCCTCGCGGTCGGTGACGGTCTCCGTTGTGCCGTCCCATCTCCGGCTTGACTTCGACATTGTGACGGTCTTTTTCTGCATCGCGGCTCCTATAAGCTCGTGTCCGAGCTTGGTCGTGCGGAGCAGCTCGCTCGTCACGCCCATTGAGCGGTTCATCTCCGTTTCTACGCGGGACGGCTCTTCCATCAGCCAAGTGCCGCCCGCCGCCGTGAACCGCACGTCTATGCCCGTGCGCTCTTTCACATATTCGCTGTACAGTTTCGGGGCAAGCCACGACGAGCCGAGCGAGAAGTCTATGAGGTGCGCGGGGATGCTCATAGGCACAACGTCCTGCAATGCCTTGATGTTGGCGGAGTATTCGCCGTTCTCGTTGCAGGCTTCGGCTTGGCGCAGTTTTTCGCGCACGTTGCCGCTAAGGTAAAGGTGCGCCACCTCCACCTCCCGTGTGGCGGGGTCTTCAAAGCCAAGCCCGCTGTCCAGTATCTCGCGCTTGACCGCTTCCTTTTCCATTCCGAGCAGCCCCGCCATATAGGGTATGTCTATGCGCCCTCGCTGGGACATGCTCACAAGCACGCCGTCCTTCACGTTCGTGGGATGCGGCTCGCTCTTCTTCTCCACCACGCGCTTCGACATCACGTCCGCCTTGTCGTAGGTCTTCGTCACGCCGCCTTTGCCGTCGCCAAGCTCCTTGTACGTCTCAAGCGAGAACACGTTGGGGTACTCCACATCGTTGCGCAGCCACGCAAGCTGGTTGTTCTTGTTGAAATGCCCGTATGTGCTTACAAATGTGTCGTAAGCCTTGTTCAGCTTGTCAAGGAGCGGCTTCAGCCCCGCGTCGTCCTCGTTCTCTGTCTGATACTTGAAAACGTCCGCAAGGGCGGTCTTGATGGCGGTGTACGCTTGGAAACACTCTTCCTTGGTGTGTCCCTTAATCTTGTTGGCGTTCAGCGCGAGGGGGTAGTACCCACCCGCTTCTGCCACGACAAGCTTGCCGTCTTTAAGGTACATCTCGCCCACTTTCTTCCCGTCGGCGGACGCGTCGCTCACGAGGGAGGGGTTCTCGCTCTCCGCGCTCTTGTCTCCGACACGCTCTTCCTCAAACGAGCTTGCGAAAGCCGAAAGCATTTCGCCTTGGTCTTTCCCCTTTGCGGGGTAAAGCCCTTTGCCCGTGGGGCGGTATGTGTCGCCCTCCTCAAAACCGAAGCGCATCTCTCCCGCCATGTGGTCGGGACGCTCAATGAAATACCCGTTGTAGTCCATTGGGAGACGCTTTGTCTTGCTCTCGCCTTTCTCGCGATACTCCGCCGTGCGCTCCACGCCTACTGCGCTTGCGTCTATTGCCTGCGCGGACTTTTGCCCGTTCACGCGCTTGCGTATGACGATAATGTCGGACGTTACGGGCGTGCCGCCGAACGTCTTGTTGTTCAGTCTGAACGCGCCGATGAAGTCCGCGCCGCCCGCGCCCGTCACCCACTCGCGCAGGGCTTTGCCGCTGTCAAGCGTGGCGTTGGACGTGATGAATATGCCTATGCCGCCCTCGCGCAGCTTGCGCACGTTCTTTGCGATGCAGAAGTCCTGTATCTTGCGGAATTTCTTGGAAAGGTCGCCGTCGCCCGTGGTGTCGTTGACGCGCAAGTCCGCCACGAAAGGCACGTTGGTTATCGCCAAGTCCACGCTTCCGTTGGGGATGCGCGTCTCCTCAAAGCCTTGTATCTCCACTTGCGCGTCGGGGTAGAGCAGGGAGAGGATGCCGCCCGACGTGCTGTCTATCTCTATGGCGCGGATGTCGCTCCGCCCGCTCATCTCCGTGGGCATCTGCCCCAAGATGTTGCCTATGCCAGCCGAACCCTCCAAGACGCTGCCGCCCTTGAAGCCGAGCTTCGCCGCGATGTCCCAAAGCGTGTCCACAACGCTCGCGGGGGTGTAGTACGCGCTCTTTGAGCTAAGCACGGCTTGCCCGTAGGCTTCCTCCCCGAGAAGCTCGCGTATCCTTTTGTTGCGCTCGCGCTGCTTCCAGTCGCGGCTCGCTTCGTTGAACGCCGCGCCCAAGCCGCCCCAGCCGCTGAAGCGGCGAAGCACGCCCATCTGCTCGGGCGTGGCGGTCTCGCCGCTCCCGAGCAACTCCTGCGCCAGCTCAATTGCCTTGATGTTGGCGTCAATGCGCGCGTCAACCGATTTCGGGGCGTGGTCTTCGCCGCGCTCCGAATGGTTGTTGCGTTTGTTCTTCCTTTCGCTTAGTCCAGAAAGTCCGACTTGCAGAGACCCATTTTCCCGAGTGCCAAGTCCTCGTCCTCCAGCGTCAGCTCTTCCACTTTCTTGCCCAGTTCCTTGGCTACGGCTTCTTTCGCCGCCGCGTAGTCCTTGTTGTTGTCCACTTCCGTCGGTTGGCAGTCCTTCGGGGCGTACTCCCGCATGATGTCGTTCCAGTCCATTGTCTTGCTCTTTATTTGTTTCTGATGTGTCGGTCAAGCCTGCGAACAAGTCGCCCGCAGCCTGCCCCTCTTTTTCTTTTTTGCCGCCGTTCGCTTTCTTGTCAGAGGATTTTGGCGTTACTTTGCCACGCGGTTTGTCAGTGTGCCGCGCAGCTTGCACTTCATTCGTCGGAGCTATAGCGCTTACGCCTCCGTCAGCTGACATCTCGTCGTACGCCGTCAAGACCCAGTTCTTGGCGGCTATTTTCTTGCCGCCCTCTCTGACGTTCTTGCGGATGGTGACGACCTTGCCGTCTTTCTTGAACACGACTTTGTCGCCGTTCTCAAACGAGACTTCGCCCGTCTTGATGATTTCGTCAATGGCGCGCGCGGCTTCGCTCGCCGTGGGGAAGCTTTTCCCCTCCCCGACGTGCTTGCCCAGAATGTGGGCGAAACCGCCGCGCTCGTCTCCCCATACGACATCAATCTCGCCCACTCCGTCACGCGAGAACACCCCGAGCAAGTCTCCGCCTTTGCGTGAGGTCAAGAATGCAGCCGCTTCCTGCGGCTTTCCCTTGAATTGGTCGTACACGTCGCCGAACGTTCCTTTGCCTACGGGTTTAATGCCCTCCGGGGCGGGAACGGCCTCCGGCTTCGTGGAATATTTGTATCCTGCAAACGCATCACTTCCTATATACGGGAAGAATACATTTTCCGCCCACTTGTTGGCTCTTTCAGCATCGCCGCCAAATGTATTGCGGATGATGTCACCCAGTGCGTGATACCATTTATACGCTTCTTCCGTATCGCCCTTGTCAATGGCTTCTTTGTAGAACTTAGCCCAATTGTGTCCGTTCCCTTTCAAAACTTCCCCAATCAGCTCATCGTCCGTTCTCCTCTTTCCTTTTGCCGCGTTTGCTTCACGCTCTGCCTTGGCTTCCTCGTTATGCTTCGTCGCGGCTTCATCGGCAAAAGTAGCGTCTGCGCCCGTTTGGGCAAAGCCCGTGTCCGTCTGCTTCTGCTTCTCCTGCTCCTTGCGCCGCTCGTTGCGCTTGTCCTTGATAGCCTTTCCAGCCTTTTCCGCTTCGGCTTCCGCCTTGCTCTCCGCAGCGACCATCTCCGCTTGGGCGAAAACGTCCTTGCTCGGCTTGTCAAAGTTGGCGGTGTCAAAGGCTCGCACCTCGTCGTAAGGGGTAAGCCCCTCCGCATACTCTGCCATCTCGGGCAGGTCACGCGCCCCGTTGTAGAAAGCTTTGAGGTACGGGCGTACCGCTTCGCCCAAGTCGGCAATCATATCCTTTGCAAACTCGGCAAACTTACGCGCCCCCTTTTCTATGTGGTACACCGCCATCTCCGTGCCGATAGCGAGTATCTCGGGGTCAACGCCCATATTGAGCTGCCCGCGCAGCTTGGCTCTCATCCGCTTCTTCAGCTCCTCGTAACGCTCGTCCGTCACAAGCTTGTTGCCGCTCGGGTTTTCCTTGAGCTGCTCCGCCTTGGGCTGCTCCGCCTTGGTTTCGGACGTGTTCCCCTCTGCGGAATGCTCCGTTTTGGGCGCGTCCTTGGGCGCGGGGCCGTTCTTTGAAAGGTACTCCGCGTAGTCGTACGCCGTCTTTCCGAGGAAATACCCGTTTACCACATAGTCCACCTTGCGCGGGTGCGTCTCCTCCCAACGCCGCTGCTCCGCCCCGGACATGGCGTTCCACCTGCGCGGGTGCGGCTGGTCATAGGGTTTCTTCTCAAAGACGAGGTCGCCCGCCGCGTGGTGCTTCTCTATGTACTCGGCGATGGTCATCGCGCCCTCTTCGCCAAATTTTACGGATTTCCCCAGTGCTTTGTCCGCAGACGACGCCTGCAGCGCGGTCTTCCCTTTGAGGAAACCGTTGTGCTTCCGCTCAAGTTCCTTTTTCCTCTGCGCCTTGGCTTCCTCCGCCTCCTTGCGCTGCTGGTTGTCCTTGGCAGCCAAGAGGGTGAACCGCAAGTCGCTCAACTCCTCTGCGGCTTGGTTGACGCGCTTAATGTAGTCCGAGTATTCCGTCCGCAGTTCTTCGCCTGCCTGCTGTTCGCTCATCTCGCCCGCAGCCACCTTTTTGAGGAGCGCGTCGCGCTTCGCCCTGAACGCCGCGGCTTCGGGGAAGAGTTCCGCTTCCTCCGCCGTGTTGTAGTGCAAGGCATTGTCAAGGAGTTTCTCGCGCTTCTCCATCTCGCTGATGTCCGAATCCGCCGTCCATTCTTTGCGCTCGTACGCGGGCTTCTTCCCGCCGTCCTCCTCCTCGTGCGTCTCCGTCTTCACCGCGTCGCGCATGTCCTTGGCAGAGAGCGGCTGGTTGTCCGCCACGGCTTCCGGGTTCGCCGCTATCTCGGCGGCTTTCCGCGCGTCCTCTTCCGTGCGGAACATCCACCCGCCGCTCTTGCGGTCTTTCCATCCGCGTGCGGGGGCGAAACGCCCCTTGCCAGTCCGCTCCTTGGCAAACTCGCTGACGGCGCGTGCCTGCTCCTCCGTCAGCTCCTTTTCAAAGGTGAGCAAATGCACATCGCTCGTCTTGCCTTTCTTGTTGGTGTAGGTCGCGGGAGCGATGGTGTAGCCCTTGCCCTCGGTTTGCTTGACCCCATCTTTTGCAGGAGATTTCTCGGAAATTTCTTGCACTTTTGGGGAATTATGGTCACTTTTGCCATCGGATATATCAGACGAATTGATACCGTGCAAGGCAAGCTGATTGTCGTCAGAGGTAGGCTTGTTCGAATCGTCAAGAGGTAATGACTCCTCGCTCTGCGCAACGGATGCAGACTGATTTTCCACAGAAGTACTTCTATCTAAGACATTCGCGAGAATGTCACGATAAAGGGCAATACCTCCGTGAGGCTGAAACGCTGCGGTTTGAAGGGTATTGCCCTTCTTTATTTTGTCGGCCACAAATACCTCATGCACATACAAACGATTTTTGTTTGTATCTTGCATAGCTCTACAAAATACATAACAACGTTCCCCTTTATAATTTATCGGGTATGCGAAATAATGGTTGTTTACTCCTTCTTGACGAACAAAGTCAGGTAATGTTCCGAGATATACAGCATTCTCAAAACCATCAACCAAAGACGTAATCGCATCAAGTTTTGCTTGCCCATAACGATGAGCAAGTGAGTCTTCCATTGATGTGTTGTTTATTTCCACCTCTCCTGCCTCCGTGTCGTAGAACACTGGTTCCGGGACATTTTCGTTCCACCATTTCTCTGCGGCTTTTCTTGCAGACATTTCGGCAGTAGCTACGATTTGTCCTTCTGCCACGTCAACGGCATAGGCATCGCGCAGCATTTCTCCACGACGTTCCTTTTCCTCGTCTGACATAGTACGAGGGTCATGCAGCGTTACTGTCTGTCTGGGTTCGGTATTCTGTGAGGATAGCGAATGTTCGCCAGCTTCCTCTGTTTCTCCACTGCGCCCATCAGCGTCTGCAGCTTCCACAGCTTCTTCTGCGCGTCGCTTCCGTTCTGCGACTGCATTGCTGACTGCGTCCTGTTGTTCTTTTCCTGTTGCATTTCTGAAATATTCGTTTACACCTTTGAGTATTTCCTCCTTTGAGCGCAAGCCGCCGCTGAACATATCGGTCTGACCGCTTGCGGGGGCTTCCGCCTCGTTGTTGTAGAGAGCGAAGACCTTGCGCAAGTCGCTCGGCTTGCCGCTGTTCAGCACATCGGCAAGGAGAAGCACTGTCGCGTCCGTCACGCGGCTGTCGCCGTACTCCTCGTCAAACAGCCCCTGCTCCCGCCCGTAGGGGGACACAGCCACGCCGTCGCGGTATATTCCGGGGTGCGCCGTCCTCGCGCGGTACACAAGGTCAACCGCCGCGCCCAGCTCTGCGCCCAAGTCATACCCGCTCGCGGCAAATGCGCGGTTGTGCGCAATCTCCCCAAGGGCAAGCGTCACGCTCTGGCGCAGAACGGGCGTGCTTATAATCTGCCGCACCGCGTCGGGCGAGGACTGAAACACCTTGCCTATAAGCGTGTTCTCTATCAGCTCGCGCCCCGCCGCGCTTAGCGAGTTGCCCGTGCGCAGCGCGGGAAGCTCCATCTCGTTGATTACCCCCGCTTCGAGCAATAGCTGCAAGGCGGAGTTAGCCGCCGCCCCGTCCGCGTAATAGTCCGAAAGGCGGTCATAACGGCTGATGTCGCCCACAATGCGGGCGAACACGTTGTCCGGGACGACCTTTCCGAGCTTCACGGCGTGTTCGGGCTTGCTCTGCGCTTTCTTGTCCTGCGCGTTGAAACGTGCAAAAGTCGCCGCGTCGTAAGGCAACGCCTCGTCCGGGACAAACACCACGCGCGGATGCTCCATCCCGTCCACCTGCTCGGGCGTGAAGCCGTACATCGCGCCGTACTCCTTAAGGTGCGCCACA
This sequence comes from uncultured Oscillospiraceae bacterium, assembly GCA_963625935.1. Classification (GTDB taxonomy): domain Bacteria; phylum Bacteroidota; class Bacteroidia; order Bacteroidales; family Bacteroidaceae; genus Alloprevotella. The sequence continues at coordinate 9,707 of CAVFVD010000009.1, forward strand.
TACGCGCCGTCCGTGCCTTGGCGTGCCGCGAGGTCGCCCGACATTGTGCGGTTGTTTCCAGAAAGCACAATGCCGTCTCCGCTCACCACGACGGGGGACTGCAACGCACGCCCGTCATACGCGTCCGCCATCTCGCGCACCCTGCGCTGCGCGTCCGCATCGCGCTTGTAGTCGCGGTCGTTCACGCTGCCGCCGTTCTCGTCCACGGGGAAGCCCTCCGTCTGCTCAAAGCCGTTTTCCACGTCGTGGCTCGCAGTAGCCGCGCCAGCTTCCGTGAGGACATAATGCCCGCGCAATACCGTTCCGTCCTCAAGCGTGACTGCATGCGCGTTGCCCACAGCCTTGCGCGACTTGTCCCATTTCTCCTTAATTTTCGGGTTTACCGCGTGCGTGCCGACCTCGGCTTGCTCGGCGGCTTGCTCGGCGGCAATGCGCTTGTCCTCCGCAAGCTGCTCTTTCGCCGCTTCCACGCGCTCATCGAACTTCTTTCTCTGCTCCTCGCGCTCCGCCACGACGACCTTGTCCTGCTGGCGTTTCACTTCTTCCCAGTAGGCAAGCTCTGCTTCCGCTTCCTTTTTCGCCGCTTCGTACCGCGCTTTCTCCGCCTTGTACTTCTCAATGTCTGTCCCCATTTTGGGCTTGCGCAGACCCTTGCCTTTCGCCTTTGCTTCCGCCTCCTTGCGCTTGGCTTCCACAAAAGCGTCGGCCTCCTCCCTGTCAAGCCCGCTGTCCTTGTACACATAGCGGTGCGTCCGCTCGGGCGTTGCGGCGGAAAAATCCGGCGTCATACGCCCGTCCTTTTCCTGCTTCATCGGCATAGCGTCCTCTTCGGGCTGCGGAGTTTCCTCCGTGTCCGCTGCTGGCGCGGCGGCTTCGCCGTTCTCCTCGCCTTGGGCAATTGGTGCTTCCTCCGGCACGCTTTCGCCGTTTTCCGCAACGGCGGGCGTGTTTCCCTCCGCCTGCACGCCGTTCCCGTCTGCCGCGCTCTCGTCCGCGCGTTCCCAGTAAAGGTTGCCGTCCTCGTCCGTCACGCGCTGCAAAGCCGCGTCAAAGTCCGCTTTCTCCATACGCGCGGACATGCGCCCGTCTGCCATCGGCTCTTCGGTGTTCACCACCACGCCACCGTCCTCGTCTATGTCCACAATCTCTCCGCTCGTGCCGTCGGCGAGGACAAACGTCTGACCTTTCTTGTAGCGCGGCTGCCCGTGCACGGCGGCGGCTTCTTGGCTCTCCGCCGCTTTCTTCTCCTCGTCGCGCTGGCGCGTGGCTTCCTTGCGGGACTTGTCCGCCGCCTGCTCTATCTCGTCACGGCTTACGCGCTCTATGGTGTTCCCGCCATCGGCGGACACGTTCACGGTGCCGTCGGCGTTCTCCGTGTTGCCGTCTTTGTCGGCGGTCACCGTCACTTGCCGCGTGTTGCCGTCCTTGTCCGTCAGAGTGTAGGTCGCGCCCGCCGACAAGTCCGCCGTTCCGTCTATCATCCCCGCCGTGCGCTCGGCGTACTCCTTGCGCGTCTCGTCCGCCACACGGGCTTTTTCCTGCGCCGCGTCAATCGGCGTGTCCACCTTTGCAAGCGCGTCGGGCGAAACCATCATCTTCTCGCCCGTGGCGCGGTCAACTACAATAAGCGACTGCGAACTCTTGTCCTTGTCAATCGTCCCGTCCGCGTTAAGCGCGACACTGCCGCCGATTACATACACGCCGCGTTCCGTCCCGTCCGGGTTGCGCTCGCGGAGCGTGCCGCCTATAATCGTGCCTGTGTCCTTGTTGGTCACCGCGTCCGTCTCCGCAGTGCGGGCGGCAACCTCGCGCTTCATTCCGTCTTTCGCGCGGGAAACCATCCCGTCAAAGCGTTTCTTGGCAAGCCCGTACTCCATCGCCGCGTTGAGCGCGGCTTCCTCCGCGCTGTCAATGTGGCTCGTCACCCATTTCTCCGCGTCGCCGATAAAGCCGTCCACGTCCTCCGCGTTGATGCCGAAAGCCTGCGCCACCTTGGCGCGTGCGTCGTCAAGGCGGTTCTTCGCGTCGTTCATCCCCTCTGCGCCCTCCGTGAGATAGCCCGCGTCTCCCGCGTCCTGCATATCGCAAAGCCACTCTGTGGCGCGGGTCGTCATGTCTTTCGCGCTCTCGCGCTGCTGCTCGCGCTCGGCTGCTTCCTTGCGCTCGGCTGCCACCGTGCCTCTGTACACTTGGGCGCGGATGCCGTATTTCGCGGCGGTGTTGCGCACCGCAAACGGAATGCTCTCGTCCGCCATAAAACTGTTGAGGGCGGCTGTCGCTTCCTCGTCCGTCCCACGCAGGAGTTTCTCGCGCACGTCCGTCCAGCGCGTTGCAAGAGCCGGGAACGCGCCTTTATATATAGCGTCGTCCATTCGTGAGAGGTCGCGCAACGCTTCCCGTCTGCGACCCCGGTAACCCGCCACGCTTAACGCGGAGCAGAAACCGCTCATCAAGCCCACGCCAAGGAACGTGTCTATGTTTATGTCCTTGTTGAAAACACCCGTGTTCTCCGCGCTGTCAAGCGTCATGTCGCCGACGGTCAGCGCGTTCTCTATGTTGCCGACAACCTCCTCGGCATACTCGCCTATCGTGCCGTTGAACTTCGCACGTTTGAGGATTTCGTCCACGTTCTGTTTCCAATTGGAGCTGTTCACGTCACGGATAAAGTCCGCCACGGAGGAAAGGCGCATCTTGTCAGACAGCTTGCTGAGGGGCTTCACCTTGCCCAACACGCGTCCCGCCGTCTTGCCCGCCGCGCCAATCAGCGGGGCGAAATACTCGCCCACCATCTCGCTGTGGTTCTCTATCGTCTGCGCCCCGAAAGCCTTTGCGTAGGCTGCGAAAGCGTTGTCCTCCGCGCCCTCCGTCCCTTTGAACACGATGTCGCCCTCAGGGGATATGTCGGGCTGTATCTCGCCCGTCATTCTGCCCATCGTGTCGCCCGCGACGCGCATCTGCCCCGTTGTCGCGGTCATCGTTGCTGCACTTGCCAAGTCGCCCGCCACTCTCGCGCCGAGCTTCTTCGCCATATACTTCTTTGTGGCTTTCTTCACGGCGGCTTTGCCGTACTTCCTCACAAGGTTGCGCACCACCTTGCGCTGCAGCCCGTGTCCCAAGCCGCTCGCGGGGTTCAGTATCATTTCCACCATAAACGGCAGACTCTCCGCCGTCACGCCGCCCGCCTTGTAGCCGCGCCCTATCTTGCTCCCGTACGTGCCTTGCACATAGGCGTTGTAAGCCGCCGCGTCAAGCAGCTTGCGCTCATCGTCCGTGTATTCGTCCGTGCCTGCGTGTCGCACTGCGGAAAGAGTGGCACTCGCGCTCCTCGCGTCGCTCTCGCCCGCGTCATAGAATGACTTTTTCTTCAACGTGTCTACAATGCCGCGTCCCGCGCCCTTGAAAAAGCCGCGCGTCTCTCCGGCTTGCTTCGCCCCCCATTGCGCGGCGCGTCCCAACAAGCCGTCGCCAAACGTTTGCTTTGCCCCGCTCACGGCTCTTGCGGTGAACTTGTCGTCCTCTGCCGCCGCTTTCACTTCCCGGATGGTGTTGAGCGCGTCCTCCAATTCGGAAATGCGGGCTTCCACTTGCTGCATGTCGCTGCGTGCGCTCTTCTCAATCTCATCTCGCATTAATCCGGCGCGTACCGAGCTGCCGCCCCTCACCCGCTGCCACCACGGGCGGCTGTCTTGCTCCTTGTCTATCTCGTCGCTGATGCGTTCGCGGTCCTTGTAGGCGCGTGCAAGGCGTGCGCGCACGTCCTCCTCCGTGCCAAGGCGTGCGATGGCCCTTTCGGCGGCTTCACGCCTGTCAATGTCGCCCTGCGCCCAGTCCGCCGCAGCCGCGCTATCGTAGGTGTAGCCGTCCGTGTCCGCGTATCTTCGGGAAATCTGCGGCTTGCCGTCGTTCCACGTCACGCCGTAGCCGTCCTCTTCCACGCGCTTGTTGGCGGGCTTGGAGCTGCTTGGGAAGCCGAGCGTGGTCTTCGCCACGCCAAGCGGGTTGCGCTTGACGGCGGACAGCTTCTTGTCTGCCCGCTTGAAAACATCTCGCCCCTGGTCTATCGTGGCTTGTATGCTGCCGACGCTGAACGGCACGGTCTCCTTTCTCGGCGTGCGCAGACGCTGCATGAACTCCGCGTAGGTGCTGCCTACGTCCGCGCCGCCCTCTTTGAACGTGTCGTAAACTCTCTTACGGTTGGCGTAATTGGCGTTCCCCAAAAAACCTTTTGTGAACTCCTCATAGGTTTGTTCGTATCCCCCGTCAGCCATTGCGTCATACAAACGCTTGAGCTGGCTTATTTGAATTCCCCCTCTCTTGTTCGGCGTTCCGCCGTTCTCGCTTCCCATATTGCTCTTTGTCCGTTTCTTTTGTTACAAGTGAAAACCTCTGAAATCCGGCTTTCCGTTTCCCTTTCCCGCGCCCTTTCCCGCGCCCTTTCCGCTATTGCGCTGCTGCTTGCGCTTCCTCTCCTGCTCGCCGAGCTTGGCGGGCGTGGAGCGGCTCTGCGTGCGCGTCACCACCTTTTGGTGGGTGTTCGCGTCATAGCCCGAGGACGTGCTTACGGGGTCGGGGGTGAGGTCGTAGCCCAACTCTGACGCGCGTTTGTTGCGCTCGCTCTCGTTGTTGAACGTTTCGTATTCCCCCGTCTGGTCGTTGTACACGGTGTACGTCTTCTTGCCGCCGCGTCCTCCGCCGCTTGCCGTGCCGCCGTTGTTGATGCTGTTCGCGCTGGCTCTGTCCTTTGCCGCCTTGGCATTGGCTGCCGCCGCTTTCGCCGCGTTCAGAGCCGCTTCTGAGCTTGCTCCCATCAGACGGGCGTTCGCGTACGCGTCATAGTACGCCGCTTTAGACGTTTCACCCGCCGCGCGTGCTTTGAGCAATTCCGTCTGCGCCGCTGCGATGTCGTCCTTTCTCCTCTGCTCGTTCGCTTCCTTTTCCGCCTTTTGCTTGTCAAGGGCTGCTTGCCGCTCCTCCGCTTTGTCCGCCGCTTCTTTCGCGTCGTCGTACTGCTGCGCCCTGAAAAGCCCGTCATAGTATTCTTTGCGCTTGCTCTCGCGCTCTTTCGCAATCTTGTCCCAACGGTCTCTCGCCTGTTGCGTGGATGTGTTCTTCCCCGTGTAGGAGTTGAGCGCGCCCTTGCCCGTGAAATAAAGGTTTGCCAAGGCGGAGATGGCGTCGCCCACTGACGTGATGATAAGCTCGCGCTTCTTTTTCTTCCGCTCCTCTTCTGTCAGTTCTTCGTCACCGCTGTCTTTCATCATTTCCCGGTACATTTCCGCCCAAGACTTCTTCACGGGCTTCGTGTCCGCGCCGTACATTGGCGCGGCGGTTTGCGGCGCGTTGTTGTCTGCGGGCGGCGTTTGCGCGGCGGGTATCTGCTCTTCGCCCGCGCCCTCGTATCCTCTTGCCGCGCGTCCCGTCAATACGGGCGCGGGCGTGTTGTCTGCGGGCTGCGTTTGCGCGGCGGGTATCTGCTCTTCGCCCGCGCCCTCGTATCCTCTTGCCGCGCGTCCCGTCAATACGGGCGCGGGCGTGTTGTCTGCGGGCTGCGTTTGCGCGGCGGGTATCTGCTCTTCGCCCGCGCCCTCGTATCCTCTTGCCGCGCGTCCCGTCAATACGGGCGCGGGCGTGTTGTCTGCGGGCTGCGTTTGCGCGGCGGGTATCTGCTCTTCGCCCGCGCCCTCGTATCCTCTTGCCGCGCGTCCCGTCAATGCGGGCTGCGGCGCGTTGTTGTCTGCGGGCTGCGTTTGCGCGGCTTCTGCGGGAAGCTGCGGCGTTGCAGCCGCGCTCCCGCCGTTGTTGTCGTCCTCGTTCGTGCCGAGTATGAGGTCTTTCGTGCTTGTTCCCATAGTTCCGTCCCCCGTTAAAATGGCATGCTGCTTGCCGCTTGCGACACTCCCTGCGTCGCGCCTTGTATCTGCTGCTGACGCTGCTGCTCGTTTTGCAGCAACTGCTGGTCATACGCTTGGTCTTGGGCGCGGTAAGTGTTTTCTATCTGGTCTTTGCGGCTGTCGGCCTGCTGGTTAATCTGCGCCATCGTGTCGCTTATCACCTTGTTGTTGTTGGCTTTCGCCGCAGCCACGCTCTCCTCCGAGCCGCCGCCCACAGCCGCCGCGCCCGCCGCGCTCTTGTTCTGCTGGCTTATAAGCTCGCGCGTCTGCGTGAGCAAGGCTTGCGCGTCAGCCCGCTGCGTTGCGTCCTCGTTGTACCTCGCATCGTACCAGTCTTGGTTCTTCTGCTTGGCCTCTTCTATCATTTTCTTCTGCTTCTTCGCGGACTTCGCGCCCATTATGCCGCCCGCGATGCTGCCGACTGCGGCGACAGCGCTGCCTATCATTCCCATGTCTGTTCCGTTTATACTTATAACTTGTCTGCGAATGTAGCCCGCTATCTTCGCGCTTGAGTTATAAGTTTAGACGCACGGACACGCTATGGCAATAGGAAAGAAGACGGGCGGGCGCAAGAAAGGCACGCCCAACAAGCTTACCTCCGTGGCACGCGGGATGATTAAGACTTGGCTCAACGCGCACAACAGCCCTGCGGGCGAGGACGGGGAAACCCTGCTTATGAGGGACTTCAACGAGCTTGACGCTCGCGAGAGGGTGCGCGTCTCCGCCGAGTTCGTCCGCATCGTGATGCCGCACAACCTCAACATTGACAAGGAGGACTGCGACATGACCACGGAGCGCAGGCTCGCAATGCTCGCGGGGGAGACTGAGGAAAACGAAAAAGAGGACAACTATGGAGATGACACTGACTGCGACGAGGACGAATGTCTTTGAGGAGGTCGCGAAGACAACAGCGTACACGGGGAGCAAAGCCGTGGGGGACGAGACCGCCTACGAGCGCATGCTCGCAAAGGACGCTGACCGCGAGATGCTCGCCCGTTTCTGGGAGGAGACCTGCGCGGACGCGTGCGACACGCTGCGGCGGCTTGTCGTGACGGACGAGGACGACGGCGAGACGTTCTCACTCACGCTCGCCCTTTCCGCTTCGTTTGACACGGCGTTGGAGAAGAGCATACAAAAGGACTTCTTCTCCTATTTCGTGCTTAGCGTCACGGGAAAGTGGTTCGCGATAGCAAACAAGGAGGAAGCGGGCGGGTACGGAAAGGCGGCGGCTGACACGCTTCTCGGGCTGCACCGCAAGGCACTCCTCAAACGCCGCCCGCAAAGGCCTGAATACAACTGACAACTTAAAAGGAAAAAGAAATGGCAGAACAGAAGAAGACGTTGACTTGCACGCTCGAGGTTAAGGAGCTGATGTATGACGTGATGAACAAGGCGTACCTTACGGGACAGGCGCGCGAAGCGGAGGGGACGGGCTATGAGGCCGCGTCCAATATGCAGGCAAGCGAGGACAACGAGAACAGCTACCAGCTGCGCCGCTCGCTCGCCAACGCGTTCTCCGCGCTCAAGTCGCTCCTCGGGGAGTACCTTGACGAGGACAGCACAACGACAACCAACAAAATCCAGTCGTCCATTGACAACAACAAGCAGCTGACCCTCGCTTTCAAGCTCCCGTCAAACTACAACAACGCGTCCGCCGACAGCCTTGGCAACGGCATACACGCCTACCTTGTGGACACCACGCTTTCAGAGTGGTTCTCCATCACCAACAAGGCTGACGCGGAACAGTACGCTTCCCATTCGGCGGCAAGCCTTGAAATCGTGAAACGCGCCCTCTACAAGCGCAGCCGCCCAACCCGCCCAATCTATGAGGTGTGATATGGAATGCGGATGCGCCACGGGCGTGGAAACGCGCAAGAGCGCGACAATAACGCTCCTGCGCTCCGAGCTGCTCTACGACATCGGCAACAGCGCGTATGTCACGGGCGAGCTGGTTGGCGAGGAGAACGAACACGCGCACCACCTCGTCACGGACGTGACGCAGGACGGCAACATTGACCGCGTCACGCGGATGCTTGACCTCGCGTTCGCCGACTTGGAGGAGAAGCTCTACCCCTACACCAAGGGGGACGTTGAGGACGGGGCGGAAGCGGACGACAAGATGGGGGAGACGGATAAATACGTCTTGTCGCTTTCGCTCCCCGAAACGTTCTCCGCCACCACGCTGCGCCTTGTCGCGAAGCTCGCCCACGAGTTCCTCGTCTGCCGCGTGCTGAACGACTGGCTCGGGGTGACAAGCCCCGAAAACGCCGCAGTATGGGCGGAGAGGGCGGAAAGCATGGGGGAAAGGCTGCGCACCGCGCTCACCTCGCGCTCCAAGGCTTTCAGACGCAAGATGAAGCCTTTCTAAGACAACGGCGGCTCTGGTTTTCGTGCCAGAGCCGCCGTTCTTTTTGCACCTATACAAGCGGTCACCTCATCTTGCCGCCGAACCTCGGCAGCACCTCCGCCGAAAAGCCCGACAAGGTCTCGTCTATGCAGAGCCAAGTGGTGTACAGCAAGCGGAAATACTTGTACGGCGTGCCGCTGAAGCCGCGCATATAATGCCCCTCCGCCGCCCAAACCGGGTGCCAGTCCCTGCCGCGCAGGTCGTTCGTCCCGTAAAGCACTTGCTTCTGCTCTCTGCCGTTCGCCTCGTTCCACCCGATGGCGCGGAAATCGCCGCGCTGCGCCAACTCCGATATGGTCTTGCGCGTGTCGGGCGCGCCGAACTTGAACGGGCGCGTCAAGAGGAACATCCTGCTCTGCGCGTTTATGGGGACATCCCTGTCTTGGTCAACGCTCAGGTTAAGCACCACGCCGTCCCTTTTCTGCGCGATACATTCCGGGTAGGAGTTGATGTCAAACAAATACGGGTTGTCGCACATTCCCCAAGAGCGCGTCCGCAGCGAATACACATAGGCGTACTGGTGTTTTGTGTTGTACACCGTCACGCGCTGGTGCGCGTAGTCGTACATAAGGTTGCAGTCCGTGAGGTAGTCGGCGAACGCCGCTATTTGGAAGCTGTCCTTGCCGAGGAGCTTGCACGCTCCGGGCATTTCGCCCAAGTCAAGCGTCCCGAAGTTGTCAAGCATTTCGCTCACGCATTCCACGCTTGACCCGCTGACGTGCATAATGCCGCGCTCCGTGGCGAAAAGCACGCTCCCGTCAAGCTGCGCCACCGCGTCTTGCCCAAGGCACACGTCACGCGCGAACGGCTGCTTTGACGAGAAGCCGCCAGTTGACGAGGTCTCCAACGCCCACACGCCGTCCGAACACAAGGCGTATAGCGGGAACTGTCCGAACTGCCCTTGCGACAACGCCTTTGCAGCCGATGTCACGCTGATGATTTCTCCCGCGCCGATGGTGTTGATGTTCGTCACGGGGAACATAAACGGGTTGTTCACCTCGGACGTGTACAGCTTGTTCGGGACGCTCATCTCCACGCTTGCGGAAATCACCTCCGGCTCTTGGGTCGTCCCCGGTATCGGCCTGTCCCCTACGTTCTGCGCTTCGTCCGCCCATCCGTCCATGCGCCCGTGCAGCCCGTCAAAGAAATACGAGCCGTTGAGGAATTTGTGGCGCGTCAGTTTCGCACAACGGGAGCGCGTGTGTTGCACGTTGCCGTCCTTGTCCATCATCTCCTCAACCACCATCACTTTCTTCGCGTACGGGCTGTGGTGGTAGAACCACACAAGCGGAGTGTACCACCCCGCATTCGTCCAAGTGCCGCACTGCACAAGTTGCTCCGCCCCGCCGTCCGGCTCTATCCACACATACACGCTCACGCGGCACGGGTCGTTGTAATTGTCCGGGGCGTGCAGCGGTGTTTCCGCGCCGCCGTTGTAATGCACGCACCCGTCCGTGTGCGGGAAAAGGCATCGCGCGGACGCGCCCTTGTATATGCTCTTCTCTATGTTGTAAAGGTTCATCCGCGAGTTGTACGCCACCGCCCCTCTCGGGCGCAGCTCATCGTGGCTGTCGTAGTCGTCCGTCATGACCTCGCGGTTCAGCAAAGACTGCAAATAGTCGTCCGCCACATCCACTTCCACCCTCTCGCCCTGCTTCAAGTCGTCAAGGGATATGCTGCTCAAAAGGAAGAAATTGGATGCTTCCGTAAAGCCCTTTTTCACCTCATCGTCACCCTTCTGCGGAAGCGAGCAATATGTGCCTGTCGGCGCATAAGGTATGTGCCGCGCGTAAACGACCTCTTGCTTGGTACTCGTGTTGCCGCTCGCGCTTGTCGTCTGCACGAGTGCGGAAGCCCTGTACACGCCGTAGTGCATGCGTTGCGAGTCCCACCCGTTGGTCAAAGGCTCAACGCGGTTCGTGAACTCGCCGCCTTGGTCATAGTACCTGATGCCCTCGGTGACGAAAATGTCCACGCTCTGCACGATGTCCGCCCATTCTTTCAGCTTGGCAAGACCGTCTGTAACCTGCATATCCAGTTTCGCCACCACGGCACTTGTGGTGAATGTCAGGAACTGGTAGCCATCGTCTTTTTTCCTCCACTCCCCCTTGACCATCGGCACGAAGCCCGCGTTCGGTATCATAAGCACGGGCGCGGAGTGCATTGTCAGCGTGCCGTCAAAAAGCCGGAATGCATAGCGCACAAAGAAAGGGAACATGAATTTCCCTTTCTTCGTAGCGTAATTGGCAATAAACTTGTTCGCAGCCGATTGCGCGGCGAGCTTTCCCTCGTCTATAACTACCGAAGCAAAGTAAGTGCCTTTGTCATAATATTTATACGGATTTTCCTCTATCTGCTGCTCCACCGTTCCGCGCAGCCCGAACGATATGCCCAGCTCCGGCAGATGGCTGCCAAGAGCTTTGTACGCATCGCTCTTCCAAAGGTAGTAGTACGGCTTGTGCGTGGTGTCCTCAATAAAGAGGAGCGTGTTACCAAGCACCGTGATGCGCCCCGGACCGCCGACTTGCCCTATCACGTTAAGCACCGCCCTGCTCCCGTCCTCCGTTTCCGTCCAGCAAAGCTCAAAATTCCCGTTGACGACAATGTAGTGCTTGAATTTCGCGGTCTCGTGCACCGCCAATATTTTGCAGTCGCTGTCTAACCTCATGACGCACTCCCCCTTCAGCACGGGGCGCAGCCCGCCAACGTCCGGGACGGCGTTCATGCACACCGACAGCTCGCCGTCCGTGCAGAGCCTGTCGGGCGTGGCGGACGTGACCCCGCCGTAACCCACCTCTTGTCTCATTCCCTTTCCATTTGGTTAGCGTTTCAGTATTCTTTCCGCGAGCGGAACGACACCGTTTCAACGTGCAAAAATGACATTGTCCCCGCTATCTCGTCCTTATGTTGCTCCGCCTCCTCCTTGGTGCGGAAGATGGTGGCGCAGATTTCCGTCCGCGCCGTGCCTTTGGTCGCTATGATGTTGGCGTAGTACTTGCGCCCGAGGATGAAAGCGACTATCTCCTCAAATACCGTTGTGTTCATTGTTCTCTTGTTTGTTGGTTGTTTGCCTACGTCCACACATGCACGATGTGCGGCACCGTGTTGCTAAGCCCGTCCGCGCCCTTGAAGCCGCCCATGAACGATGTGACCGCATTGGCTATATCCTTGCGCGGGCGGGCTGAAACTCCGCCAGTGCCGTCCCGCACCCATCCTATGTAGTGCTTCCTATTCATAAGCCACCAGCACTATTGTGTGCTGCCCGTGGTTGTCACGCAGCCCACCCCAAGCGTCATAGCGCGAGGAGAGTGCCGTGGTGTACAGCTCCCGCGCGTGGAGCTGCATGTACCTTTTCACGAAAGGTGTCTGTCTCTTCATAACTCTACTGCGACATAATAATGGTTTCTTGAACTCACTCCCGCGAGTATCGTGTATATAACGCCCGTCCCGCTCCTGCGGTTGTATGTGTCCACCCACACCGCGTGCGCGGGGCGGAAGCCGTCAGCGTACATTCGTTCCAGCCTTGCGTTCTTCCTTAGCATATTCAGTCAGTATGTACCCCCCCCGTTGCGCGTTGTGACAGTTTGCGACACGCCGCCAACGCCCATCACGTTGCCGTCAAAACCCGCACGCCACACGGGGTAAAAGATGTTGCCAATCTTCTCCGTCATGCGAACTCCACAATTACGCAGGTCGCGCTGAAGCCGTCCGCCTTGGTGAAGAGGAAATTCCGCGTCCCCATCTTGAAATACCCCGCCCTGACGGTCTTGCTCGCCCCCCCCTATGGCGGGGTTTATCACGCTCTTCTTAGTACTCATACAAAACAACAGTCATAGGGTAATGCGCCAATGTGAGAATGTTGGTCGCGCCGCAAAACTCGTACCGCGTGGTGATTGTAGCGGCGCACATTCCGTTCGTCACATTCACCGCCCTCCGCGTACCCCCCCCATTGTCAAGCGGTTGCGGCGGTGCTACGCGTGTCAGTCGGAAGTACATTCCTTGCGGTTTAGGTTGTCGTAGTACTCATAGTGGAAGCCCTCGCCGACTTTCAGCGCGCCGCCCTCCTTGAACCGCGCGTAAGCCAAGCGGAACTCGCCGTCCATAAGAAGAGACAAAGCCGCCTGCGCTTCCGCCGCAGTCTTGTCCCAAAGCCCGTACCCGCTCATTGCCCTTTGCAGCCACGTTTTGAGGAACATCGCGTCCTCGTGGCGCGGCGGTATGTCGTATTCCACAAACAGCGCATCGTCCTTGTCGTTCGCTTTGAGGAACTTTTCCACCGCCTTGTCTTTGAGGAAAAACCGCTCTTCCACGTTGTCCTCCAACACGTCCGCAAGACGTTTGTCAAGCGCAAAAGGCTCGGGGAACTTGTAGTCAAACGCCACATCCTTGCGCATTGACACGCAGAATACACGGTCCCTGTTCTGCGGCACGCCGTAGTCCTTTGCGTTGAGCTTCGCCCATCTGTTGACGTAGCCGAGACTTTCAAGGCGTTTCAGCCACAATTGGAAGTCGGGCATGAACTTTGCGCTGACCAGCGCGGCAACGTTCTCTTGCAAAAGGAACTTTGGCTTCAAGGCTTCCACCGCGTCCGCCACGTTCCAAAGCAAGGCGGAGCGCGTGCCTGCGCCCTCTGCCATTCCCATTTGCTTGCCCGCTTGGCTGATGTCTTGGCACGGCGAGGAATAGGTGAACAAGTCCACCTCGCGCCCGCCAAGGCTTTCCTTGACCGCGTTCCAGTCTATCTGCGTGATGTCGCCGAGAGCCTTGTCCGCGAACTGCGGGAAAACAAGGTCGTGCATTTGGCACGCGTACTTGTCTATCTCGCTCCACCCCGCGCACGTCCATTTGAAATCGGGGTGTTTCTCTCGCAGCGCGTCCGCCGCCATCAGTTGCGAGTCGTAGCCGCTGAACGTGGTGAGGAACACCTTTTCGCCCTTGTTGCCGTCAACGGGCATTGGCGGAAGCGCGTCTTCCGGGTAGAGCGCGTCAAGCAAGGACATTTGCCCTTGCGGCGCGTTCTCTTTCGGATACCACAGCTGTTCGTAGATAGCCGCAAGCACGTCCACTACGATAGAGTTTCCCGCCATCTTGTACTGCTGCGAGACGGAAACCGCCAAGTCCCCCTCCTTGCCTTTGCCAACGGGCTTGCAGTCCGCCAGCCTTTCGCGTGCTTGGCGCACGCTGCTCTGCATAGTGGCTATGACATCGTCCCGCACGCCCATAAGCCGGAAGCACTCTTTTGGCGTGAGCTTGCGCACGGCGTAGCTCTTAATCGTGCGGTCTTTGAAGTTGATTTTCGTCACCATAGTTATCCGCCCTTTTCATCTCTCGTCCCCCTCTCCGATTATCTTCCCGCGTTCCTTTCGGTCAGCGAGTTTCTCTATGTTGCGTGCCATCACGTCAGAGAGCTGCACGCCCATCCAGTCCGCGAGATTCGCGCAGAACCACAGCACGTCCCCCAGCTCTTTCACCGCCGCGTCAGAGAACTCCTTTGGCGTATTGCTGCTCGGCGTAAAGTCCGCGTCAAGCGTGCCGTTGCGCACCGCCTTGGCGAACTTGCCGCAAAGCTCGCCCGTCTCCTCCGCGATGCCCGCAATGAGGTACGCGGGGTTCTTCGCGTTCTCCGTTATGAATGTGAACGCGTCCTCTTGGTACTTGTCCGCGTCCGCGTAACGCTCTTTTCCTGTCTGTGTTAAGTTGTTCATTGTCCCTATTGATTTGCAAATAATTCAACTTATTGTGCGTCACACCAACTCAAAGCAAACCGCGAACGACTCCACTTTGCTGTCGGGGTGCGCAATTTTCATCCTGTCCAGCTTGTTGCAGTTAAAGCCCTCCCTCTTGTTCCAGCACCCCACGGTGTAGCAAGTGCGCCCTCTCTGCGTGCCGCCCCGCGTCCCGAAACGTATTCGCAGGAGCAAGGGCTTGTTTACCGCCCATTCGCCCGCCGCGCGTGCCTCGTGCCAAAGGCTCTCAATCCGCGTGTAGCGCGTCCTGCGCTCATCGTTCTCGTCCCTGCGCGGGTAAGGCGTTACCGAGGTGTAGACCTCGCGCCCCGTGTGCAGCTCCGACACGTCATCGTTCGGGATATAGACGCAGTCGCCCGGCCATTCGCACCCGCGCACTCCGTCCGGAAGCTCATCCTTGCTCTTGTACATAATCACTCTTTGTTTGCTTGTTCAACATTCTCCAAACCACTCTGTAAACCGCCGCAAGGGCGAAGTACGCCGCCGCTTTCGCTTTGCCCGTGTTCGTCTCAAAGTCCACGTCCGCCGTGCGCTCCCGCTGTATGTGCAGCCCGTGCAGCAAGTTGTGCGCCATCCACTCGCGGCGGAGCGACTGCAAGGAGCGCGTCCGCAGGGTGCTGCCCTCGGGCGACTCATTTCTGAAACGGCGTAAGCATTGGTCTATCGTTCTCGGACTGCGCACGCGCCACGAGCCTTGCACTTGCGTGTCGCCGTCCGCAAACCGCACCTTGATGCGGCACGCCTCAATAACCACACGCACCATCCTCGTCCTCCTCCTCGTTAAACTCGTCCCCGTCCGGGGTGAATTTGATTTCCTTGTGCTTGTGCGCGTATTCCAGCTGCATCTCCCCGTTCTCGTCCGCCAAATAGCGGTATTTGATGTTCGGGTGTCCTCCTTGCAGCGACCTGCGGGTAAGGAGTATCGTCTTCACCACTCCGTGCCGTATGTCGTCTCGGAAGTTCATCGCGTCTTTCAGCCATCCGCCGAAATTGGCTATCGGCACGAAGTGTCTCGGCGAGCCGTCCAAGTGCCATCCTCTTGCCAGCACCATATAGCCGCGCGAGGTGCTTTCCACGATTGCTTGCGTGTTTTGTCTCTCTTCACTCATCTATTTCCCTCTACTTTAGATAAAATCCTCTTGTCTTGCAGTGTCTCGGAACATATTTATCGCCCTTTCCATCTCGGGCGTTATACCTGTTCTTCTCCAATATTCCACGTTGCGTATATTCCAGCCGTTGTAATCCACCGCGCGTCCTTTGTCCACGATATGCCCGAAACTTACGCGCCCCGCTCTCGTAAGCACAATGACCTCAACGTCCGTGTCGGGCAAAAGTTCTTCCACGGAGACCCAGTCGGGGGCGTTCTGCACGGTCTGCAATTGCGCTTTAAGAACTTCCCTATCTCTTCGAGCATTCGCAAGCTCCGCTTTCAGCCGTTCGCAGAGGTAGTCCTTGCACGTTATCTTGTACCCGTTTTCTATCTCTTCCACGGTGCATTTGCAGCCAAGCCCCGTCATTGCGTGAACGACAGGAAGCAAGTCCTCGCGTTCTATCTCCACCGACCTTTCGGGGTTGATGTGATTATCCAAATTGAATTCTTCCATTGCTTCGTTTTTTGTTGCCGCCGCGCATTAAGCACTCTGCAGCGTGCTTGTTCTGCGTTGCGGTTTTCTTGTTGTGGGGCGCGGGGAATTGAACCCCGTCTGCGCCTTATCGCCGCCCCTTAGCCGCGTCCCCGTGCGGACTTTTTGTGAACGTCAGTGACAAGAAATTTACATTTGTGTTGCTATGTGCGCCGCACGGGGCGGGACGCGCCGCTGCGCGTGCCGTTGCGGTTGTCGGTGTCACGCTCTGCGCGTGCTGTTCTCTCTGACGTACGTCTTGCATACCACCTTGAACCAGTGGCAGAACTCGTCCTTGTCAAGGTCGCTCATGACGTACACCGTGTGAATTGCCCTAAACTCCTCATTGCGCGGTCTGATGCCCGTGCGCTCCTCAAACTCTTGTGCTGTCATTGCTTTTGTCGGTTAAGGGTTAGAACGGGAGGTCGCTCTCGGTCGGCTGCGGGCTTCCGAACAGCTGTTGCTGCTGCACGGGCTGTGCCGCTTGTGGCTGCTGTTGCGGTTGCGCCGCTTGCTGCACGGGCGCGGCGGGCTGCTGCGGGGCAAAGCTCGTTTGCGCCTGCGGTTGCGCGGGTGCTTGCCCTTGTGTTTGCGCTTGCCCTTGCTCCGCGTTGTCCCGCCCTCCGCAGAACTCCAAGTCCCAAACTCGCAGTTCAAGGTTGGCGTGTGGTTGCCCTTGTCGGTCTATCCACGCGCGGCACGATACGCGTCCCGTCACCGCTACTTTCTTGCCCTTGGTGAGGTACGGGACAACTCCCGCCGTGTTGCCGCCCATCACGCAGTCAACGTAGGTTGTCTCTTCCGCTCCGTTTCTTGCTTTGCGGTTCACCGCCACGGAGAATGTGACGTAAGTTGCCGCTCCGTCCGCTGTGGCTCTCTGCACGGCGTTCGCCGTGAGGTTGCCGATAAATGTTGCTTGGTTCATATTGTCGTCTTGTTTATGTTTTCTCGCATTTAACGCGTTCTTTTTGCTTCGTTCGGTAAAGTGTACGCCTTTCGCTTTTGCGTGCGGCATTCGCGCGGAAAACCGCCAAATTCGCCGCGTTTACTTGCGCACCACGATTTGTCGTTTCTCTTCGTACTCCATCAGCGCGGGGATTTGGTCTTTCGCGATGTCCACGGTCGCCCACCCGTTCACCCCGTAGCCTTTCGGGTTAAGCGCGGCGCGGAGTTCCTCCGTGTCCTTGATGATGCGGATGTCAAACTGCACGCGCTCCATCTTGTTGTACGCCTCGCGGGTGCAGCACCCCGTCCTGTCCTCTTCGGCTGCTCTCGCCGCCCTCGCCTTTTCCTCGGCTCGGCTTATAAGGTCATTTCGGTATTTGAGGAACTTTTTCATCGCCTCGCCTATCATCATCAAGTCCACCGTCCCGTAAAACTTCCCGTACGCCCCGCCTTTGAGTTTCGCGAAGAAGAGCAACAGCTCTCCGAGCTTCAAATGGTAGCACTGCGAGTAAAGCGTCCTTGCGCACTCGTCCATCTCGTATGTCGTTGCTTTTGCCGCCGCTCCGCCATACTCGTTGATGTCGCGCAGCTCTATCGCGAGCCACAATTCCGCCGCGTCCTGCCCGTACATGTTCCGCACGTCCACGAGGGTGGGGCAGTCTTTAAGCACGCAATATTCGGGAAACTTGGCGCAGACGGCTTGCTTGTCGGGCGCGAACGCCGCGAGGAGACTGTCCTTTGCCCCGTACTTAGAAAGGAAACTCCTCAACCTTGCCTGGGTCGCTGCTGGCAAGCTTTGCCGCCGCGTAGGCCTCAAACTCCCTTGTCCGCTGCTCGTAGGCATCTGCGTCCCTGCCGTAAATGTCTTTTCGTCCGCCTTGGTAGTTTTGCCGTTGTGGGTAAGTTCCATTTTGCGTGTTGTTGGTTGTTGTGGTTGTTGTTGGGCGGTTGTCGTAGTTGCCCTCCATCACTTTCAGAAAGTTTGTCGGGCGCATCACCCAGTCAAATGACGCGAGGAAGCCGCGCCCGTTGCCCCCGTTGAGGAAGCTGCTCGCCGCCGCCTTTTGTATCACGTCCAGCACCGCCGCCTCTCCGTGCTGCGCCGCCCGCGCCGCGACCGCCCTCTTGCGGATGTCTGTCATTTTCGCTATCATCGGGATTTTCGCTTTTGACACAGCGAGGTTCCACGAGACTTTCACCTTTGCGAAGAACTCCGCAGTCTCCGCCGCCGTCTCCCTCTTCGCCTTAAACGCGTTTTTCTCCTCCTCAGAATTTTCTTCCTCGCGTGCGCGTGACAACCTCTGAGGGTCAATTGAACTTGTTTCAATTGACGAAGAAAAAGGTTTATCCTTTTTCTCTTCTATCTCTTCCTTGTTCTTCGTTCCTTGTTCCTTGTTCCTTGTTTCTATTCCTTGTTCCTTGTTATTGTATCCGCTCGTATTACGCTCGTATTCGCTCGTATTATCCGTATCGTCTAATTCTACGTTCGTATTCTTCTGCTTAGCCCATCTTGATTTTATCGCGTTCCTGCGCTGCTCAATGAACGCGTCCTGCTTCCTCTCGTTCGCGTCAATGGTCTGCCGAATGTTCATCATTATGCTTTCAAGGTAGTAGGCCATCTCCGTCAAGACGTGGTTGAACGCGTAGTCGCAAATGCTTTCGTACACGAGGAGCTTCTCCTCGTTCGGCAGCAGCCTCATCTGCTCGTACCACCTGCGGTAGAACAGGAAGTTAAGTCTTTCCTTATCCTCGTCCATATCTCAAAATCTCTTTGCACCCCGCCCCGCGCCCGCCGCGAGACAACAACAATCACTTTTCCAATAAAACCTAACCTTTGGGCGCGGGGCGCGTCTGTGTGCGTATGTGTGTTATTTCACGAGGAACGTCCTGTTCCCCTTTGATACCTTGATGTAGTCCATATAGTCCTCGGGATGCTCGCTCTTGAAACGCTTGGTGTCAAACGTCTCGCGGTCCTTGCCCGTCTTCCAAGTGAACAGCGTCTGCCCGTTGTAGGTCGCTTTCTGCGCCGCGCCCATCGCGAGCTTCACTTGCTCCTTCATCCCGTTCGCCTCGGCTTCCAGCCGCTTTATCTCCTCCATCTTGCAGGCAAGCTCGGAGTGCAAGTGGTACAAGTCCTCGTCCACCTCTATGCTCGTGCCGTCATCGGCGCGGTACTTGGCCACCACGTCCGCTTCGCTCCGCATCTCGGGTTCTTTCCCGCCTATCACGTTCTCTTGCCAAAAGCGCGTCACCTCGCCTATCATGTAGCGGAAGAACTCGGGGTTGAACTCCACCTCGGCGTAGCCGAACTCCCTGCCGCTCATCAGCCAAGCTATGTTGCAGTGGTCTTTCTGCCCGATGCCCATTTGGTATTGCACTTGGCAAAACCAATATTCGGGAAGCGTCTCCGCGTCAACTTTCAGCTGCGTGCTTTTGCATTCCAGTATCCCGCCGCCCTCAAACTCTCTGTCGGGGCTTGCCCGTAAAAAGTCGTATTCGGGGTGGACGTACATATACTCCGCTTCGCTCCACGGTTCCACGCGCTTGCCCGTCTCCTCTTGCCAAAGGTCGGCGATTACGGGCTCCAGCTTGTGTCCCATCTTCATCAGGAAGTTCTCGCTCTCCTTTTGCGCCTCGCCCCTCTTTGAGAGCCAAAGCTGGTAGGGGGACGACCACTTGTTGCAGCCGAGTATCGTTGCCACGTCCGAGCTTCCTATGCCGCTTCTGCGGTTTTGCAGCCATTCCGCGTGGTTGCTCCCTGCGTTGAGGAGTATCGGCTTCTTGTCCGTGAGGAAAATTCCGTTGCTTGCCATCTGATGTGTCTTGTTTGTTGGTTTGTTGTTATGTCGTTATTCTGAAAGTATCTCGCCCGTGGTCTCGTCTACGTTCATCACGCCGTCTGCGCTGTTCCCGCTCTCTGTCGCGGGTGCTGCCGCCATTTCCTCGGCTTCCCTCACTGGCTCGTAGACCGCGTCCTCTATCTTGTACGCGCCGTCCTTTGAGAAATTGTCGGGCGTTATCACCGCTTCGTCACTCTGTATCGCGCTCATCGTGTCTATGTTCAGCGGGAGGTACTTGGAAAGCTGCTTCAAGGCTTTCGCTTTCGCCATCGCTTCGTAGTCGGTCAGCCACGCGCCCTTTACGCCCTTTGCCTGCATTTGGTTTCTCAGCCGCAGCCGCTCCACCTCTTGGCGGGAAAGCACCACGAAGTTGCAGCCGCCGTCCGCGAAGTGGCACACGGCGTAGACGTGCGTCATAGGCTTTGAGGGGTCAAGCTTGGGCTTGTGGGTCAGCTTGGGTTCAAGCCCGTACTCGCACTCGAAGTCGTCCCCCTCGCGCACCACCTCGGCGTATATCATCTTCACGCGCCCGCTGCGGCGTGCAAGCTCTATCATTCCCCGGTAGCCAATTTGGAACTGAACTTGGTTGCCGTAGGGGACGAAGTAGCAATAGCCCAGCGCGTCCACGGGCGGGAAGCCCAGCACGCTCGCTTGCATCACCGAGCCGAGCAAGCTCGCGGGGGTGCATTTCGCGATGTTCGGGTTGCGTGCTATTGTGGTCGCCGCCATCTGTATGATGCGCTCCGCCGTGAGGTGCTTGGGAAGCACCGCCGCAAGGCGGCTCTTCATCGGCGCGAGGTAGCTCGCAATGTCGCCCTGCGTCATTCCCGAAAGGCTGTTCTGCTCTTTCGCGCGGGTTGACACGCTCTTGCGCATCGCTTCTTTCACTTGCAGGTTGGTGTTGGTCTCCATACTCTCTTTTTCTTTGATTGTTTGAATTTGTTGCTTGTCGTTCTCTGCCCGCCGTCAGAACATTGATATGCGCCAACAGTCGTGTATTGCCTTGCCCGTGTAGTAGGGGCGCAAGTTTGACATTCTGCGGTTCTCCTTGATTAGCCCGTTTTGCGCGTATCGGCGCAGGGTGTTCCTGCATATTCCAAGTATCGCGCAAGTCTGCTTCACGCTAAATCGCGCAGTGGGCGGCACGTTGGGTTCTTTCGCTTTCATACTCGTTCGGTTTGGGTGGAGGTTTGCGGTTGTTTCTTTTCTACAAGCCCAGCCTTTATCACTACGTCCCGCACTGTCGGAACGCTCACGCCTACGCTCCTTGCGACAACATTGTATATCCGGTAATTAGGGGCGGTGGTGTATTCTTCCCGCAATTCCTTGAATTCCTCTCTTATCCGTGCGTGGCGTTCTTTCAGCCTCTTCTCATATTTCGTCTGTAGTTCGTTCTCCATTGTCTTTCCTCCTGTTTTTAGTTTGTGCCTTGCGTTTTCTTTCCACCACAAGCCCTGCGTCAATTACCGCCTTGCGAACTGTTGCGCAACTTATTCCCGCGTGCGCCGCGATAAGGGCGTACAGCCCATAATTGGAACGCGTTTTGTGGGTCTTGCGCAGCTCTGCGAATTGGGCGACTATCCGCTCGTTTCTCCCCTTGACGTACGCTTTCAGCTCTGCGAGCCATTTCTCGTTTGCTGCCATCTCCTTACTCCATTTTGTAGTCCATAACTGTGTCGCGCATTTTGTGCAGAATGGATATGCAGTCCTGTTGCAGTATGTCCGCCCGCACCATCGGCACGCCGTCAACGGCTATGTAGGTCGTGGCGTTCCACTCCTTGAGCTGTATGCGCTCCGCAAGCTCGCTCCGCAGCTGCTTGCGCCGCCGCTCCGTCTTGCGCCATCTGCGCTCCGTCTTGATGTTTTTAAGCCATTGGCTTATGTCGCTTATCGTTTTCATACTCTCTGTTTTTGTCAGTCTATAAAGTCCGTGAATTCCTCCACCTCTTCCCCGCCGAGGAGAAACGGCTTCTTGTGGCACACATAGCCTTTCCAGCCGCCGTCCGTCTCTACCTTGAACATGTGGTATCCCGCGCCGCGCAGGGCTTTGAATGCTGCCGCCATCTCGCAGCCGCGTATCCGCACAAAGTCTTCGCCCGTCCGCTTGTACCCGCAGAACAAGGGGCTTACAGTGCTGATGTGGGTGTGCGCCTCGTAGAACTTTGGCTCGTTGCTGAACCAGTTGTGCGGGTGGTAAACCTTGCAGTAGTTGTTGTCGGTCAAGAATGCGTATATAAGTGCCTGTACCACCTCCACCCGCGCTTCCGTGGGCTGCACATAGTCGTTTTCCGGGACGTAGAGCGTCATTCCGCTTTCCGCCTTGTTCGTGTTGTCTTCCATCGTGATTGTTTTATGTGGTTTGTGGTTATTCGCTTTCAAGTTCAAGCCATCTCTGCGTGTAGTACACCTTGCACAACAGCGCGTCCCCGTATATCGGCATATCTGCGAACAGCGAAGCGGTCTTGTTGAACTCGTCCTTGCTCGCGTCTTTGTCGTAGCAAACCACGATGTCGCTGTTTTCGGGGAGCGCAACCGCGTAGTCCTTGGTGTTCAATAGCCCGTTGATTTCCTCGTCCGTGAACGCCTTTCCGTTGGCGGGCGTTTCTCTGCGTATCTTGCCGCCGCGCTTGGCGAATGCCGCGCTTACGGCTTCCTTTCTTGCAGTCTGTTCCATCGTGGTTGTCGCTTGTTTTAGTTGTTACTTGTTGTTTGTTTTATTCTGTCTCTTCGCCAAAGGCGGCGTTGTAGAAATCGTTTGCCCGCTTGGGGAGGATGCCCAGCTCGCCCGCCGTGATGAAAAGCACGCTCGCTGTGGTGGTCAGTGCAAGCCCCGCGAGCATTGCGCCAGCTTCGCCGCCGCTTGTCAGTATGCGCCCCGCGCCCGTTGCAAGCACGGCGAGTATTGAGATGAAATTGAGTGTCTTCATTGTTTCTTTGTATTGTGGGCGGGCGGCGGTTCTGCCGCCCTGCCCGTGTTGTTTTATGCTATCTCTAAGTAGTTTTGCCCGAATTGCGTGCAGCACTCAACGTGCTTGCCGAAGCGGTCTTTGTTGTAGCTTATGCCTTTCAGCCATTGCCCAACTTGGTACGCGCCGCATTTCAAGACCTCTGCAACCGCCCAAGTCGTTTCGCGGAAGCGGGTGCAGCCGCCTTTCTGTGCTTTTCCGCCGAAGTAAACCAGCAATGCCTTTACCGCCGTCCCTGCAATCGTGGCGCAGTCCGCGTTCAAGAGGAGCAACTGGAAGTTGTTATAGTTCGGGTCGGTCTCCACATTGATTTCCTTGGCAATGAGCTTCAATGCGAACTCCTCTTCCTCGTTGAGGTTGAATTTCTTTACCATTGCCTTGATGTCTGCTGCCTTGATTGCTTTCATTTGAGTGTTTTGTTTGTTTTCTTTATAATGTTATCTTTGCGCTAAGGTTTTCTCTAAGGCTTAGGCTAAGGCTTGGGCTAAGGCTTAGCCTTTGTCTTTCCCTAAGTGCAGTGCAAAGATATTACTAAAAGGGAATATTACCAAATAGAAATGTGGGAATTTTTTACCATTGGGTGATATTTTCCTCTAATCTATTGATTTTCAGATATGCAAGTTTACAAGTCTTTAAACGAGTTTCTAAAGAGCAATAATGTAGGACAGCAAGAGGTCGCCCAGCTTTTGGGCATCGGGCAGTCGTATGTAAGTCAAATGCTGAACGGGAAGAAACCTATCGGGAAAAGCAAGGCGGATATCCTCTCAAAAAAATATGGGCTTTCCAAATTGTGGCTTCTAACCGGCGAGGGCGAAATGTTAGCCAACCCCACGGAACAGGACAAAGTCCTTATCGCGAGCAACAACACCTACGGGGATAATGCGAGCGGCAACAACAATGTGACAATAAATAATAATGCCCCTCGCGCGGAGAAGAGAGAGACGGGCGCGGGCGTGCAGCTCCGCCCAGTGGTTACAAAGGAGCTGGCTTCGCGCCCCGACACAGACGTGTATATGGTGGTCAAGGACGGCGCGGCGGGAAATCTTAACACGATGGTTTCAATCCCGCCTTACAACAACTTTGATTTTTACTACCAAGTAAGGCAGGACGCAATGGAACCGTTGTACCGACAAGGCGAGGTCGTGGCACTCGCGCACCTTGACCCCGACGCGGACATTATACAAGGCGCGGCAATGGTGGTTGACACCAAGGACTTCGGCTTCGTCCTCCGCAACGTGTACGACCGTGGGGACTACTACGAGTGCCGCTGCGTCAATAAGGATAGCAAGTTTGAGTCGCAGAATATCAGCAAGGAAAAGGTTATCCGCCTTTACCGAATTGTGTACACCGTCAGATTGGGGGACTGAATTATGACAAAGCAACTGCAAGAGCTTCTCGCGCGTGCGTACGCGCAAAGCATTAAAAAGGTGGTCGTGGTGCAGGGCGGCGGAGAGCCGACTTGTTGACGGAAACAAAATGTTTCCCTCGCGCGTGCGCGCCCACGCGTATATATAAACAAGGCGTGCAGACCTCAACCCGCACGCCTTTCCCGTTTCCCGCCCTGCGAATTAGAATGACTGCATATAGAGCCAAATCTTACCGCACAGCGCATCCTCGTCCTCAAAGAAAAACGCCGTCGCCGTCTCTACGATGTCGGCTTCTGACAGCACTTTGTTCAAGTCCGCATAAGCGGCATTGTATGCCACCCACTTGTCGTAGGGCGTTACGCACTCTTTGAATTGCACGCCCGCCGTAAGGCTCTCAACCTCTTCAAGCGACCAGTGCGCTCCCTTATGCTCCATGCCCGCCTTGTCGGTGTAGTATATCCGCGCAACGGCGCGTTCCGCGTCCTCTTTGCTGAAATGCCTGCACGCGCCCGCGTCCGCATTTCCGATAATGTAAATCGTCCTCATAGCGCGTCATTTCTTGAACTCGTTAATGAAATCCCGCAGCTGCTGCCCGATGCTGCGCACCTCGCTCTCTATCCCCTCAATGCGCCTGTCTTGCGCCTTGCGCTCCGCAAGCGCGGGGTTCAGCTCTTCCAGCAACGCTGCCGCGCGTCCCGCGACTTCCTTGTGCCGCTCCGTCTGCGCAAGTGCTTCCTCGGCGGCGGTCTTTATCGCTTCAAGCTCGCGCGTCACTCCGTCCTTGTCGGTTGAAAGCACCAGCTGCCCCGCGTAAGTCACCGCGCCCGTTTCGGGTATTGCGTAGGTGCGGGTCGCGCCCTCCGCCTGTATCGTAACGTCCACCACCATCTGCGAGCTGGCAAAGCCCGCCCCGCCCGCCATCTCTATGCGCGGCGGCGAAACACTCACAACCTTTCCCGTGTAGTGCCGCACTCTCTCCTTGTCAAGAAAATGCACAATGTAATTCGGTTTCGTGTCTTTGAACAGCATATTCCGTGTGTTTAGGTAAAACAAAAAAGCGGCATCCCTCAATCGTGGGATGCCGCTTTAATCTTTTGTCTGTGCGCGGGCGTTCAATCGTAAAAGAAACGCCGTTTGATGTTCTTTGAGAACAGCCTTGACCCGCGCACGCTGTCAAGTATTTCTTGCAGATGCTCGTCTTTCAAATTGTCAACAAGCTCAGTCTCGTTGCGCTCAAATTCGCCAGCAAAGTCACTTATACTCTTTGTGTGTATGTCAGACGCGCACACAAACGAGTCGTGGTGCAGGAACGAATAATCCCGCTTCCTCAAAAGGTATTGCATTGCAAATTGTTCGGGCTTGCGTTCAAGCACTGGATTTATGCGTGAGTTTATAAAGAAGAAGCCTGCAACCTCGTCCCCGTCCACGCCCATCACAACAAAGAACTTTCCGTGGTCTATTTCGCTAAATGCGTATGAGTGAAGCACCGCGCCGCGTCTGACGCCAAGTCGAACTAATATTTCATTCGGTTTCATCCGTGCGCCATCTGCTTTTTGAGTCTCACCCCGTCCGCCACATATTGCGCGTATTCCTCGGTGTCCCCGCACTCCATTACCATATCCTCAACGGTCATGCAAGAGTTAAGCCCCGTGTTTTCCCACGCAAAGCCATGCGACCTGTCTGTCAGTTGCGCAAAATTCAATCCTGCATACTTGTCGAATACCTCATCAAGGCACTCCGTGTCAGTCTCCGAGAGATAGTCCTCGTCGCAAGCCGCTTTCGCTTTTATAAGGCTCTTGTTTATATAAAGGAACAAACTCCCCGCCTCTGCAAGGCTTTCTTTCGGAAAGAAGAAAGACGCGCCATTAAGTGCCTTAAACATATCGTACACGTTGGACGGGACTGGCCCGTACCGCATCGCAATATAATCGTCCCCCGTAATGGAACGCCCATACCTTGACAATGAAAGTTGGTCTGCAAAATAGAGCAACTTGCAAAGTTTGTGAATGTCGCAGGTGTTATCCTTGAACTTTCCCAAAAGGTAAAGCAAAGCGTTGTACGCTTCGTTCTTCTTGAAAATCGTTGCCATATTCCTTGCGTTAAATAATTCCGCCACAAAGGTATTGTTTATTTTGCAGTTTTCCCCAAATAGCCTTTTAAGGTAATTTTTAATCGGCAGCCCGCGATGTCAAATTTACGCCTTGACATTCCCGCCGCTTGCGTTTCGTTGCAAATATGGTAGCTATTCACCGCGCCGCGAAGCGCGTTTCTTGTTTCTTCTTTGTTGGTTCTTTGTAGCCTGTTTTATCCCCTTTCAAAGGGTGGAAATTCGCCCTAAATCGTGCAAGTTTCGTGCAGTAAAAATCAGCACTATTGTATCCGCTTTTGTGTCAGAGCTTTACAAATACGTCAGAATACCCCAAAGATAATACATTTCCGCCCGTTTTCCAAATGGGCATTAACCAATTTTGCAAGTTCGGGCATAAGAAATGAACCCACTTTTCGGAACTTTACGCGCCTTGGAGGCAATACGGGCGAGAGCGTACGCTCTTAAAAATTGCGAGGACTAAGCCCGAGGGGCAGAACGCGCAGCAAGTGTCCCGCTCTCCCGTTCGGCATAATGGCTGCGTTGTTGTAATTTTGCAGAGCTTTAACGCCCTTTTCGGGCGCTAAGGCAAACACAAAACGCCCCCGCAGGGCGGCGGCAAACAGACTTAACCAACAACACCTCTACATCGCTTTTCCCATGGATGGCAAGCTATCCCTGAAAGGCTGGCTCGCACTCGCCGGCCTGGCCTGCTCGGCTTTCGTCTTCAACACCTCGGAGTTTATACCCATCGGACTGCTCACCGACATCGCGGCCGACTTTCACGTCACCGAAGCCCGCGCCGGTCTGCTCATCTCCGTATACGCGTGGATGGTGGCGCTGCTTTCCCTGCCGCTCATGCTCGCCTGCTCGAAGATGAACCTCCGCACGCTGCTGCTTTGGGTGGTTTTTCTCTTCGCCTTTTTCCAAGTGTGCTCCGCCCTCGCGCCGGGCTACTACGCCCTAATGTTTGCCCGCATCGGCGTGGCCTGCACCCACTCCATCTTTTGGTCAATCGTCTCCCCTCTTGGCGTGCGCATCGTGCCGCCGCGCAACAAAGCGCTCGCCCTGAGCGTCATTGTCACGGGCTCCGCCATAGCGATGATATTCGGGATGCCGCTCGGACGCGTGATAGGTCTGCACATCGGCTGGCGTGCCACGTTTATGAGCATCGGCGGCGTGTCGCTGCTCACCTTCCTCTACCTGCGCCACGCGCTTCCCTCCGTCCCCAGCCGCGGCGGCTTCGCGCTGAAAAAGCTGCCCTCTATGGTTTTCGACCCGCTCTTGCTGCGCATCTACCTTTTCACGCTGCTCATAGCCACGGCGTACTTCACGGGGTACAGCTACATAGAGCCATTTCTCAAACAGACCGCCGGATTTGCCGACAGCCTCGTCACCGCCACGCTTATGGTGTTTGGCGCGGCGGGCCTGGTGGGCAGCGCGCTCTTTTCCAAGCTCTACACGAAAGCCCCGGGGCTTTTCGTCACGCTCTGCACGCTCGCGCTGTGCCTGTGCCTGCTGGCTCTGCTTCCGCTTTCGGGAAGTATGCCCGCCGAGGTGGCGGCCTGCGCGGTATGGGGCGCGGCAGCGACAGCGTTCAACGTGGCTCTGCAGTCGCAAATTATAGCCTGCACGCCGCCCGAAGGCACGGCGGTGTCTATGTCCGTATACTCCGGCATCTTCAACCTCGGCATAGGCAGCGGCACGCTCTTCGGCGGCATTGTCTGCACCTGCGCCTCCATCTCCTACATAGGCGTGGCCGGCGCGGTGATAGGTCTGCCCGCCGTGCTTTACTGGCATCTGCGCACGTCGCGTATGCTTGTGCGCTGACAAAAACGGAAGGCGGCGGCACGCAATGGGACGGACTTTCCGCTGTTTAAGGAAGGCTTGCACTATCTCTACATAAGACAGGCGGCGGCTCGGCGCTTGAAAGTCAGAAGTCTGCGACTTTTGCCTTTCAAGTGCACTCGCCTTGCACTATCTCTACATAAGATAGGCGGCGGCTCGGCGCTTGAAAGTCAGAAGTCTGCGACTTTTGCCTTTCAAGTGCACTCGCCTTGCACTATCTCTACATAAGATAGGCGGCGGCTCGGCGCTTGAAAGTCAGAAGTCTGCGACTTTTGCCTTTCAAGTGCACTCGCCTTGCACTATCTCTACATAAGATAGGCGGCGGCTCGGCGCTTGAAAGTCAGAAGTCTGCGACTTTTGCCTTTCAAGTGCACTCGCCTTGCACTATCTTTGCATACCTAAGCTATGAAAAAGGAAACCGTAAAGGCGACAAAGTGGATCGCGGGCGTGATATGCGCCCCCTTCGCGCTCTTTCTGCTGCTCGCCATACTGCTTTATATACCCCCCGTACAAAATTTCGCCGTGCAACGGGTAGCCTCCGCGCTCTCCTCCTCAACTGGGACGGACTTCAGCGTGGAGCGCGTGCGCCTGGCCTTCCCCCTCGACCTTGCCATACACGGCGCGAGGGCGACAGAGAAAGGCGACACGCTGCTCGACGCGAAAAGCCTTAGGCTGAGCGTGCGGCTGCTGCCGCTCTTCGAGGGACGCGCCGACGTGGACGGCTTCGAGCTGCGCGGAGTGAAGATAGACAGCAAGAGCTACGTTAGCGACACGCACATTAAGGGACACGCCGACTGTCTCAGCGCCACCGCGCACGCCATAGAATGGGCGAAAGAGAGCGTGCGGCTTGACAAGGTGCAGCTGAGCGGGGCGGACTTTGACATCGCGCTCAGCGACACGGCGAAGAAAGACACGACGGAAAGCACGGCGAAGTGGGTCATAGCCTTGGGCACGGCAGATTTGAGCAACTCCGCAGTGAGGCTGTCTATGCCCGGAGACTCTATGCGCATAGCGGCGCAGATAGGCCAAGCGAAACTGCGCGGCGGCTTGTTTGACACGGGCAAAAACGCCTATTCGCTCAAAAGCCTCGCCCTGCGCGACTGCGCCGTGAGCTACGACCTGCCCTACGAGAAACCGGAAACGGGCTTAGACGCTAACCACATCTCCCTCACAGACCTTTCGCTCGTAGCCGACACCCTCTCATACAGTGGCGAGGGCGGCATGCGCGTCGCGGCGGGCATAAGGAAAGCCGCGCTGAAAGAGAAATGCGGACTGCACGTGACGGACTTCGGCGGCGGGGTTGCGCTCCGCGACTCGCTGCTCTGCCTTTCCAAGCTGCGGCTATACACCCCCCACTCAAAGATAACCGCTGACGCGTCCGTGCCGTTTGACGCGTTTACCCCGAAAGGCAAAGGCGTGTGCAAGGCGGACATCGGCGCGGAGATAGGAATGGAGGACGTGCGCACGCTTGGGAAAGGATTTCTTCCCAAGCAGTATCTGAAAGCGCTTCCCCCAACGCCCGCCACGCTGCAGGCCAAGGCGCACGGCAATTTGCGCCGCGCCGCAATCGAGCAGCTTAGCCTCGCGCTGCCCGGTGTAGTAAAACTCACGGCAGAGGGTTACGCCGCGTCACCATTAGAAGACTGGCGGCGCGGCGAAGCCACGTTTGCGCTCACCACGGGACGGCTTGCGCCGCTGCGCCGCCTGATGCCGTCCGCCCTGCGCCGCTCTTTTGACATCCCCGACGGGACGGCGGCAAAAGGCAAAATAAGCTTCAACGGCTCATACTACGCCACCGACCTGCGCCTTACGGCACGCGGCGGCTCGCTCGCGGCGAAAGCGCACGCCGACACACGCAAGGAGACATACAGCGCCAACATCGCGGCAAAAGCGTTCCCCGTAGCCGCCTTTGTGCGCGGCTTGGACGCGACGGCGTTCAGCGGGCGCGCCACGGCGGAGGGCATTGGCTTCGACCCGCTATCAAGCCGCTGCCGCCTGACGGCGGACGCGCAAGTCACGCGCTTTGCCTACGCCAAATACGACCTTTCCGGACTGTCGCTGCAAGCGCGGCTGCGCGACGGACAAGCGAAGTGTGTTTTCCACTCCCCCAACGAGACTCTCCGCGCGGACGGCACGCTGCTGGCCACAATAGGCAAACGGCGGATAGACGTAGGGCTGCAAGCCGACATCCCCGGCATTGACCTGAGGGAAATAGGCGCGACGAAAGATTCGCTCGTCTTCGGCACCAGCATAGACCTGCAAGGACACACCGACCGCGCCTTCACGGCATACGGCGTAAGCGGCAGCCTGCGGGCAAACCACTTCACCACGCCGAAGCGCAGCATGATGGCGAAAGACCTTGACTTCGCTTTCGAGACTTCGCGCGACACTACCACAGCGCGTATTGCGGCCGGCGACCTCACCCTGCGCCTCGGCGCGGAAGGCGGACTTACGCGCATCACGGAGGCTTGCGGCCGCATCGCCACCGAACTCACGGCTCAGGCCGAACGGCGCTCAATCGACCAAGAGCGGCTCAAAGAGCTGCTGCCCGCCGCCTCGCTCTACCTCGAAGCGGGACAGGACAACCCGCTCTACAACGTTGCACGCTTCAAAGGCTACTCGTTCTCCTCGGCTTACCTCAACCTGAACACCGACCCGCACACCGGCATGACGGGAGCGGCACGCGTGGGCAGCATAGACCTCGGCAACCTGATGCTTGACACCATCGACGCCCACATCGTGCAGGACACGACGGGCGTGCAGCTTTACGGCGTGGTGAAGAACTACAAAAAGACCAACCCCACGCCTTTGGAGGTGCGGCTCAAATCGTACATCCTCTCCTCGGGCGCGGGCGTGGACCTCACATACCTTGACGAAGAGGGAGAAACGGGCGTGAACCTCGGGCTGCAAGCAAACGTGGTGGAAGACGGACTGAGCCTGCATCTCTATCCCGAACACCCCGTGCTGGCTTACCGCAACTTCCGCGTGAACACCGACAACTACATTTTCCTCGGAAAGGACAAAAGCATAAAGGCAAACATCGATCTGCTGGCAGATGACGGCACCGGGCTGCAGATATACGACACTCCCAACGACAGCCTTAACGACATCACCGTGAGCGTAAGGCAAGTGAACCTCGCCGAGCTTTCCACCGTGATGCCCTACCTGCCGCACCTCGGCGGAAAGCTGGACGGCGACATTCACGTCACGGCAAATCCGCGCACGGAGCAAATCTCGGCAATGGCGTCGCTTGACGCAGAGGGCTTCAAGTATGAGGGCACGGATCTGGGCAACGTGGGCGTGGAGGCGATATACCTCCCGAAAGGCGGGGGAGAGCATCACGCCTCGGCTTTCATAAGCTCCAACGGCGAGGAAGTGCTCGCCTGCAACGGCACATACCACGACACGCCGGGAGACGGGGACGGCACGTTTGAGGGTAACGCGCAGCTGCACGACTTCCCCCTGCAAATGCTCAACGGGATGCTCAACGGCACGGACGTTGCGCTCAACGGCATCGCGAAAGGCGACCTCAGCGTGAACGGGACGCTCGCAAAGCCTGTCCTGAACGGCAGTCTCGACCTCGACGAGGCGCACATTTACTCGGACGTGTACGGCTTCGACTTCCGCACCGACGAGCGGGCGGTAGAGATAAAGGACAGCCGCTTGCTTTTCAAGGAATACAACCTCTACTCCACGGGCAAGCAGCCGCTTGTGCTGGACGGAGAGCTGGACATGGCGGACTTCAGCCGCATTGGGCTGGACTTCACGATGAGGGCGCATAACTTTGAGCTTATCAACACGAAGAAGAAAGCCAAGTCGATGGTCTTCGGCAAAGTGTACGCCAACTACAACGGCACGATGAAAGGCACGGCGGACAACATCTATATGCGCGGCAAACTGGAAGTGCTCGACCGCACGGATGTGACTTATATCCTCAAAGATTCGCCCCTCTCCGTCGACGACCGCTTGCACGACCTTGTGCAATTCGTAGACTTCGCCGACACTACCGCCATGGAAGAGGCGAAGACTGCGGCTGAAGGCGGCTTTGACATGACGCTCGGTATCTCGGTAAGCGACGCCGCGCAGTTCCACTGCAACCTCAGCGAGGACGGGCAGAGCTACGTCAACATTGAAGGCGGCGGCGACCTCACCATGCGTATGACGCAGCAGGGAGACACGCGCCTCACGGGCCGCTTCACCGTCAACAGCGGCGAAATGAAGTACGCCCTGCCGGTCATTCCCTTAAAGACTTTCCAGCTGGTGCAGGGAAGCTACGTGGAGTTTACGGGCGACATGATGAATCCTACGCTTAACATCACGGCGAAAGAGCGCACGAAAGCCGTTGTCACCGAAAACGACCAGCAGCGCTCGGTAAACTTCGACGTGGGCGTACAACTGACGCAACCGCTTGACAAGATGGGGCTGGAGTTCACCATCGACGCGCCCGAGGACCTAAACGTGCAGAACCAGCTCGCGGCAATGTCGAAAGAGCAACGCGGAAAGGCTGCCGTGGCAATGATGGCCACGGGCATGTATATGACGGACGAAAGCACAATGTCGGGCTCGGGCTTCAAGGCAAGCAACGCACTGAACGCTTTCCTGCAAAGCGAGATACAGAACATAGCGGGCACCGCGCTGAAGACTATTGACATTAGCCTCGGCGTAGAGAACGGCACGTCGGAGACCGGCACAAGCACGACGGACTACTCTTTCCAATTTGCCAAGCGCTTTTGGGGCAACCGCATCAGCGTGATACTCGGCGGAAAGGTCAGCACCGGAGCCGACGCGCAGAACACTGCGGGCAGTTTCATAAACAACGTCTCCGTAGAGTACCGCCTCGACCAAGGAGCGTCGCGCTACGTCAAGGTGTTCTACGACCGCGACACGCAGGACCCGTTGGAAGGTCAGCTGACAAAGGGCGGCGCGGGACTTGTGCTGCGGCGCAAGACCGACCGTCTGGGTGAGTTGTTCCTCTTCAAAAGGAAAAGCGGGAAATGACATAAGTCTCGCATCCGTTTAATCCGAATTTCTCCGCAATGAGCCTCATATTCTCACACAAGAAACCGTTTTCCGCCGCCCCCTCTGCGGCTTTGGCAATATTGTGCGGCGTTTTGTGCGCCGGCTGTTCCACCACCTCCGCGCTGCCTGAGGGCGAGCAGCTTTATACCGGCATATCAGACATCACATACACCGACACGCCCGCCCTGCGCAAGAAACTGCTGAAGCGCGACTCGGTGGGAGTCATCACCGCCGTAGGCAACGCAATCGAGGCGGTAAGCGATGCGTTGAGCGGAAAGGGCACGGGGAAGATTGGCGACGTTTTGACTAAAAGCAAACAGCAGACTGCCGCCGAGAAGAAAGCGGAGAAGGAGACGCAAAAGCGCGAAGAGGCGGACTTTGCCACAGCCCGCGAGGAGGTGGAAGCGGTACTCGCCTACCCGCCCAACAACGCGCTCTTCGGCTCGTCCAAGTACCGCAGCCCGTTGCAGATTGGACTGTGGATACACAACGGGCTGGCGGACAGCAAAGGCAAGATAGGGAAATGGGTGTACCGCACCTTCGGCACGGAGCCCGTCCTCATAAGCACGGTAAGCCCGGAGATGCGCACGAAAGTCGCCACCAACACGCTGCACAACTACGGATATTTTCAAGGGAAAGTAGGCTACGAGCTGCTGACACAGACCAACCCGAAAAAGGCAAAGGTGCGCTACGACGTGCGTGCGGGCAAGCTCTACCGACTTGACAGCGTGGAGTACAAGGGCTTCCCTTCCTACATGCGCGAAGTGTTGCAAGCAAACGCGGGTGGCGGAAAGCTGCACTCGGGTGACGCTTTCAGCGTAGTGAACCTGTCCGCCGAGCAGTCAAGAATAGAGGAGCTGATGCGCGGAAACGGCTTCTATTACTACAACTCGGCTTACACCACCTTCCGCGCGGACACAGTGGCTCGCCCCGGCTATGTGCAGCTGCAAGTAGTACCCGCCGCACAGCTGCCCGCAAAGGCCGAGCATCCGTGGTACATAGGGCGCACGTACGTGAATATGCGCCGGACGGAAGACGAAGTATTGGACAAGAGCCTCAAACGCCGCTCGTACACATACAACTACTCGGGCGAGAAAATGCCCCTGAAGCCGGGGATGTGGCGACACGCCATCGTGCACCGCAAAGGGGAAGTGTACCGTCTGAAAGACCAGGAGACGACACTGGAAAAGCTGAGCGCGATGGGAGTCTTAGGACAGATGGACGTGAGCTATGTGCCGCGCGACACGTCCGCCACCTGCGACACGCTGGACGTAGTGGTGTCCGCACTGATGGATAAGCTCTACGACTCAACCTTTGAGATGAACGCCACGATGAAGAGCAACCAGCAGATTGGGCCGGGCGTGTCGTACGAGCTCGCCAAGCGCAACGCTTTCCGGGGCGGGGAAAAGGTGTCGTTCAAGATTTTCGGCTCGTACGAATGGCAGACAGGGGCGGGGGCAAAAGGCCACAACTCGCTGCTCAACTCTTACGAGCTGGGCACAAAGCTTTCGCTCAGTTTCCCGCGCTTTGTCTTCCCCGGCGTAAGCAAGCGCAGGCTGCGTTTCCCCGGCTCTACGCAGTTTTCCTTGGACGCTGACTGGCGCAACCGCTCGAATTTCTACAATATGATAAGCACTGGGCTGAGCGTGACGTACGACTGGCACAGACGCACCAACGCCGAGCACTCGCTGACGCTTTTCAGTCTTGACTTCGACAAGCTGCTGCACACGACTTCGGCTTTCGACTCCATCATGAACGCAAACCCTGCGCTCTACCTCTCTATGCGCGACCAGTTTGTCCCTTCGCTGAGCTACACGTTTACTTACCAGACAAGCTCTACCGCCCGCAACCCGCTCTGGGTGCAGCTCTTCGCAAAGGAAGCGGGCAACGTGACCTCCGCAATATACGCCGCAGCGGGACAGAAATTCGGG
Source organism: uncultured Oscillospiraceae bacterium (assembly GCA_963625935.1). Lineage (GTDB taxonomy): Bacteria > Bacteroidota > Bacteroidia > Bacteroidales > Bacteroidaceae > Alloprevotella. Next base: position 44,376 of record CAVFVD010000009.1, read on the forward strand.
AAGCGTGACAAAAACCTATTCGGGAACCCCTTTGCGCAGTTCGTAAAGGTGACGGCAGAGCTTCACAAGACGTTCAAGCTATCGAGCGACCTGAAACTCGCCACGCGCTTTTTCGGCGGCATTATTTACACTTACGGCAACAGCCAGTCCGCGCCCTACGCCGACCAATTCTACGCCGGCGGAGCTAACAGCATACGCGCCTTCACCGTACGCTCGCTCGGTCCGGGAGCATACCACGCGGGAAAGTCCAAGTACTCATACATGGACCAAACCGGCGACATCAAACTCGAAGCCAACGCAGAGCTTCGTGCCCACCTCTTCGGCAGTCTGTACGGCGCGGTGTTCCTCGACGCGGGCAACGTGTGGCTGATGCGTGACGACCCCAAACGCCCCGGCGGGCAGCTCACTGCCTCTACAATAAAGAACATCGCGCTCGGAACGGGTCTTGGCATCCGCTACGACCTTGACTTCCTCGTCCTGCGCCTTGACTGCGGCATCGGGCTGCACGCCCCTTACGCCACAAGCCGCTCAGGCTTCTACAACATCGAACGCTTCAAGGACGGCTTAGGCATCCACTTCGCCATAGGTTACCCGTTCTAAGATTACGCACAGACTCCCTCGGCACGCTCACCGACTTCGTAAGCAGTATCCCTACAAAGCAGCAAGCTCACACCACAAACGCGCAAGCGCTCTCCGCGAAACTGCGAGCACACACCGCGAACCCGCAAGCACACCTTGCGAACCCGCAAGCACTCTCCGCGAAGCTGCGAGCACACACCGCGAAACCGCAAGCACACCTCGCGAAACCGCAAGCACTCTCCGCGAAGCCGCGAGCACACGCCCCAAAGTTGGAAAGCACGCCCGCGCCACAGCTTACGCGCGAGCCCAAGACAAGGCATACAAAAAGCCCCCGCACGGACAACTCCGCTCGGAGGCTTATACTTTTTCCCTATTCGTCTCTCCCCAAAAAGTTTCTCCCAAAGAAGAGGAGCGAACCTACAAGGAAGAAATAGCGGGAAGCTTCAAACTAGACCTTGATCTCAACCTCTACGCCGCAGGGCAGCTCGAGCTTCATCAGAGCGTCCACAGTCTTGGCCGTAGAGCTGTAGATGTCGATAAGGCGCTTGTAGGAAGAAATCTGGAACTGCTCGCGGCTCTTCTTATTTACGAAGGTAGAGCGGTTAACAGTGATGATGCGCTTGTGCGTGGGAAGGGGGATGGGACCGCTTACGATGGCACCAGTCGCCTTTACGTTCTTCACGATCTTCTCTGCGGATTTCTCCACGAGCGTGTGGTCGTAGCTTTTCAGCTTGATACGGATTTTCTGACTCATTGTGTTTTGTTGTTGTGATTATTCCCCCGTCCCCTTTCGCCATAAGAGTCATTCGTTATGCGCGGGGTTGGCGGAGGGATGTTGTAGTTTCTTGGAAAAATTCCGTAGGAGAACACGGCTTCGCCCTATCCCAGCCGGGACAAGCCGCGGCTGTGTTCTCCGTAAGAAGTTTTGTCTTTATTTGACAAGGTCTACGCGGCCCTTGATCTCCTCAAGCACGCTGCGAGCAATGCTGGAAGAAACGGGAGCGTGGTGATCGTACTGCATGGAGCTCGTTGCACGGCCGGAAGTAATGGTACGAAGTGCCGTCACATAACCGAACATCTCAGCCAGAGGCACCATTGCCTTGACAATGCGCGCACCGCTGCGGCTGCTCTCCATACCCTCAACCTGACCACGACGCTTGTTGAGGTCGCCGATCACGTCACCCATGTTCTCCTCGGGGGTTACTACCTCGAGCTTCATTATGGGCTCCATAAGCACAGGACCTGCCTGAGCGCACGCGTTCTTGTATGCCTGGAGCGCGGCTATTTCGAAGGACAACTGGTCGGAGTCCACGGGGTGGAACGAACCGTCGAGCAGCTCTACCTTCAGGCTGTCCAAGGGGAAGCCGCCGAGCACGCCGCTCTTCATTGCGTTCTCAAAGCCCTTCTGTACGGAGGGGATGAACTCCTTGGGGATGTTACCGCCAGTCACCTTATTGATGAACTGCAGACCACCCTCCTTGAAGTCCTCGTCAACGGGACCTACGTTCACGATAATATCTGCAAACTTACCGCGACCACCGGACTGCTTCTTGTAAACCTCGCGGAGGTTGACCGTCTTAGTCACGGCCTCCTTGTAGTTAACCTGAGGCTTGCCCTGGTTGCACTCTACCTTAAATTCGCGCTTGAGTCGATCGATGATGATATCGAGGTGCAGCTCGCCCATACCGCTGATGACGGTCTGTCCGCTCTGCTCGTCGGTCTTAACCGTGAAGGTCGGGTCCTCCTCAGCCAGTTTGGCGAGACCCTGAGAAAGCTTGTCGAGGTCCTTCTGCGTCTTGGGCTCAACGGCGATACCGATAACGGGATCGGGGAAGTCCATAGACTCGAGCACGATGGGTGCGTCCTCGTCGCAGAGGGTGTCGCCCGTGTGGATGTCCTTGAAACCTACGCCTGCGCCTATGTCGCCTGCGCCGATCACCTCAACAGGGTTTTGGTGGTTGGAGTGCATCTGGAAGAGACGGCTCACACGCTCCTTCTTGCGGGAACGGCTGTTGTACACATACGAGCCTGCCTCAACCTTGCCCGAGTATACGCGGAAGAAGGTCAGACGACCTACATACGGGTCGGTAGCGATCTTGAACGCGAGCGCGGACGTGTGCTCGTCCTCGCTGGGCTTGCGGTCTTCCTCCTCGCCCGTGTCGGGGTTTGTGCCGACGATGTTGGGCGTGTCAAGGGGAGAGGGCAGGAACATGCATACATAGTCGAGCAGCGTCTGCACGCCCTTGTTCTTGAACGAAGAACCCTGCGTCATCGGAACAATGTCCATGGCGAGCGTGCCCTTGCGGATAGCGGCGATAAGCTCCTCCTCCGTGATGGTAGAGGGGTCATCGAAGAATTTGTCCATCAGCGACTCGTCGCACTCGGCTGCCGTCTCCAGCAGCTTATCGTGCCACTCCTGAGCCTCGGCTTGGAGGTCGGCGGGGATATCGTCCACCTCGTACTCCGCGCCCATCGTCTCGTCGTGCCAGTAGATGGCCTTCATCTTGATGAGGTCCACGATGCCCTTGAACTTTTCCTCTGCGCCGATAGGTATGGAGAGGACGCAAGGGGTTGCGCCGAGGATGTCCTTCATCTGGCGCACGACCTCGAAGAAGTCAGCGCCGGAGCGGTCCATCTTGTTCACGTAGCCGATACGGGGTACGTTGTACTTGTCGGCCTGACGCCACACGGTCTCCGACTGGGGCTCTACGCCGCCCACTGCACAGTAGGTTGCCACAGCGCCGTCGAGTACGCGGAGCGAACGCTCAACCTCGGCGGTGAAGTCCACGTGCCCCGGGGTGTCAATAAGGTTTATCTTGAACTGGTTGTTGTTCCAGTGCCAGAAACAGGTCGTGGCAGCGGAGGTGATGGTGATACCGCGCTCCTGCTCCTGGGCCATCCAGTCCATGGTTGCGCCGCCATCGTGCACCTCGCCTATCTTGTGGGTCTTACCCGTATAGAAGAGGATACGCTCCGAGGTCGTTGTCTTGCCGGCATCGATATGCGCCATGATACCGATGTTTCGGGTCAAATGTAAATCGTTCTTAGCCATCTTTTGTTACCTGCTCAGGGGGTTAGAATCTGAAGTGTGCGAAAGCGCGGTTAGCCTCGGCCATGCGGTGCATGTCCTCCTTGCGCTTGTACGCGCCGCCCTGCTCGTTGTAAGCGTCCATAATCTCGGCTGCGAGCTTGTCGGCCATGGTCTTGCCGCCGCGCTTGCGTGCGTAGCCAATCATGTTCTTCATCGAAACGGACTCCTTGCGGTCGGGGCGTATCTCCGTAGGCACCTGGAAGGTTGCGCCACCGATGCGGCGGCTCTTAACCTCCACCAGCGGGGTGATCTTCTCGAGTGCGGTCTTCCATATTTCGAGCGCGCTCTTTTCCTGATCCTTCATCTTCTCTCCTACAATCTCGAGGGCCTTGTAGAAGATGGAGTACGATATGGACTTCTTGCCGTCGTACATAAGGTGGTTAACGAACTTGGAAACCTTCTGGTCTCCGAAGACGGGATCGGGGAGGATCACACGCTTCTTAGGCTTTGCTTTTCTCATTTGTTTGTTGGTTTGGTTGTTTGGGGCTGCGCTCAGTCTTCAACCTCCCGCTCTCGCAGGCGTTTACTCAACCGCGGCAACCAAAGTTTCTTTTCCTGTGTCGCCCGCCCGTGGCGGACTTTCCGGCGCGAGGGCTTTACACGGAGTTTGGGAATCGCCCTGCGGCCGCACAGCCATTCCCAAACTCCTTAACCCTCATTCCGCCTTTTTACTTCTTGCCAGCCTTGGGGCGCTTTGCTCCGTACTTGGAGCGGCGCTGCGTGCGGTTAGCCACGCCGGCGGTATCAAGCGTACCGCGCACGATGTGGTAGCGCACACCCGGAAGATCCTTCACACGACCGCCGCGCACCAGCACAATGCTGTGCTCCTGCAAGTTGTGACCTTCTCCGGGGATGTAGGAGTTAACCTCCTTGGAGTTGGTCAGGCGCACACGCGCCACCTTACGCATAGCGGAGTTAGGCTTCTTAGGCGTGGTGGTATACACACGCACGCACACCCCGCGTCGCTGGGGGCAGGAATCCAAGGCCGGCGACTTGCTCTTGTCAGCCGCAACCTGTCTGCCCTTTCTTACCAATTGCTGAATAGTAGGCATTTAGTTTTGATTTTGATTTATGTTGTATGTATTTTTATTTCTGCTTTTAGCGGTGCGAAAAGTATACACTACACCTTTCGGGCGGCAAAGTTAGTCTTTTTTATCCTAACCCGCAAGCATCCCCGCGCTTATTACGGAAAGAAAAGAGCAAGCTGCGGACGTATGCGAAACGCCGGACAAAATCGGCGAACGGGGTGCAAGCGCACGACGAAGTTAGGAATCGCCCCGAGCCCGCTTACATTACATTCTAAACGTATACGCATTATATATATTGCGTCGTTCGTTATTGGGAGGAAAACGTCTCCACAACCCCAAACCCACACGAAACGGAAACACTAAGCGCACCCCGGCCTACCATCCGCCAAACCGAGCGCAAGAAAAGTGTATTTATGCGGTACGAATCCCGTTCTCCGCACCCCCAAGCCACACCCCGCGCCGTCAGGATACCGAGCGGCGGAAAGAGGAAAAATAGAACACTTTTGCGAGCCGCTCCCGAGGTGCATTTTTATGTAAGTTTAACTAAGCGGGATAGACGGAACGGGCAGTGGAAGGCACTTGCGAGGGGCAAACAGGCATCTTTTCGCGACGGGAATAGGCTCTGTAGCGACGGGAATACTTGGAGTTTTTCCGGGATGTACATACCGGCGGCGCTACATGTACATATAAAAGCCGCGTAAGTCGTTGATAGTCAACAACGCAAAAGACGGGGTACGCACGCGGTGCATATCCCATCTTTTCTCTACACAAAGATAACACATTTTCCACCGTTTTCCAAATCTCCATTAACACTATTTACCAAACCGAAAAGGGAAAAATAGAACACTTTTCGGCGTTTCGGCTGTTGGAGAAACGCGCCGACAAGGCCTGCCGCACGGCAAGTGCCAGCACGTCCGGGCGCACACGCGGGAGCGTAGGACGCACTATATATAATAAGGCGTAGTGTGCGGGACGAACGCCACGCGGCGGGCGAGTGAAAGGTTTTTCGTACTTTTGCCGCCATACAAGAAAACTGACAAAAAACGGGGGCGGAAACGGCGGGAAACGCATTTCACGCGCTCTGCCCCGACACGAAAAAAACGAAAAATATGAGAAAAGCACTGATACTCGCTGCCGCCGCGCTGACTGTGGCAACGGGCTGCGCCAAGCGCCCCGCTGCAGAGCCTGCAACCGCCGAAGCCGCCGCCGTGTCAACGACCGACTCCGCCGCATACACCGTGAAATCTATCCCCGAAAGCGTGCACGGCGCGGACATTCTGCCCGCCATTGCACAAAACTACAAAGGGAAAGTTGCGCTCATAGACTTTTGGGCGACGTGGTGCGGCCCGTGCCGCATGGCTATGAAGCAAGTGGACGAAATAAAGCCGGAGCTTGCCAAGAAGGGCTGCGTCTTCGTCTACGTGACGGGCGAGACATCGCCGCTGGCCGACTGGCAGCGCATGCTCCCGGGCATCTCGGGCGACCACTACCGCCTCACCGACAAACAGTGGGGCGAACTGTGCCGCGACCTCGGCATCTCGGGCATCCCCTCCTACCTGCTCCTTGGAAAGGACGGCAAGAAAGCGTATGACAACTTCGCCGAGGGCGGCTACCCCGGCAGTGAGAAGCTGCAAAACAATATTGAGGTTGCGCTGACAAAGTAAGCGACGCCGCTGTTTGTGGCAAAATTCTCCTTCACAGAAAGCCGTTTTCCCGTTTTTGCAAACCACTTTGGCCGCTTTCACAGCGTGACTGACAGCCGTCCGCCGCACGACACGCGGCGGAAAGAGTGACGCTGCGCACGGGAAAACTATTACGCGTATGGCAAGAAAGAAGCAAAATCTGACTCCAGCCGCCTTGCTGATGCTGGCTGCGTTTCTCGTCATCGGGTGGGCGGTTTCGTCCCCCGGCTGCAACGCGCGTCAGGGCCAAAACACCGCAAGCACCGACGCAGCGGACACCCCCTACGACACCGCCGCACTGCTTGCGGGAGACGGAAGCTATGCGGACACCGCAACGCGTCCGACACAGGCGGCAGCGGAAGAGAATGTGACGGAAGCGGCGGCAACTCCGCAAGGCATCGAAATACCGCGCTACGAAAGCAGCCGCGGCGGACAGACGATACGCCATACGGGCTTCACGCTTTCCTACGACGCCGACTACAAAACGCCGCAATGGGTGGCGTGGACGCTTACGAGAGCCATGACGCTCGGCACGGAAAAGCGCAGCAACAAGTTTTGCCCCGACCCCGCCGTGCGCGGAGCGAAAGCCTACTCCACAGACTACACCCGCTCGGGATACGACCGAGGGCACATGGCTCCGGCGGGCGACATGAAATGGAGCAAGCAAGCCATGGAGGAGTCGTTTTACCTCAGCAATGTATGCCCGCAAAACCGCAACCTTAACCGGGGCGACTGGAAAGACCTTGAAGAGCTTACGCGCGAGTGGGCATCCACTTACGGCAGCGTGAGCGTTGCGGCGGGCCCCATATACGCCACGAAACACCCCGCCCGCATCGGCGCCAACAAGGTGGCTGTGCCGGACGCCTTCTTCAAGGTGGTGCTGGTGGGATACCCCAAGAGCCCGAAAGCGTACGGCTTTGTCTTCCGCAACGAAGCGGGCAGCCATCCCCTCTCCTACTACCAGCTGACAGTGGACGAGGTGGAAAGCCGCACGGGGATGGACTTTTTCTCCGCGCTCCCCGACAAGGTGGAAAAACGCATTGAGGCGCAGAAGCCCGCGCTGCATTGAACGACCACGCGCGACCGGAACAATACAGAACATACCATATATATAATATGAGCATAAAGCATTTCGTCCTTCTCCTCCTGCTTCCCCTTTGCGCCGTCAGCGCAGGGGCGCAGACCGAAGACACCGACACCGCCAGCGAAAGCGGAAGCGGGTACAAGAAAGTAGAACGCCTTTACCGCTTCCGCCTCAGTCTGACGGACAAGAAAGCAAACGGATTTTCCACCTCCCGCCCTCAGGAGTTTCTCTCTGAGAAGTCTGTCGCGAGGCGCAAGCGTTACGGACTGAAAGTTGACGAACGCGACCTGCCGCTCACGCAGTCTTATATAAAAGGCTTGGAGGGAAAGGGCTTCAAGATATGCGCAAAGAGCAAATGGAACAATACCGTCGTAGTGGAAACGGCGGACAGCGCGCTAGCAGCCCGTTCCACACAGCTGCCCTACGTACGCGAGAGCCGCTGCGTATGGGTGGGTCCCGACAGTGTGCCTGTCTATGCGTTTGACAACAAAGACCGCGCGAGCTACATGGCAAAGGACAGCGTGCCCGGAGATACGCTGAAAGACTACTACGGCGTGGCCGCGTCGCAGGTGCGCCAGCTCAATTTGCAGAAACTGCACGACAAGGGCTTGTGGGGCGAGGGCGTCACCATCGCGGTGCTTGACGGCGGCTTCCTCAATACGGACCTTGTGAAAGGGCTCGGCGCTGCCCGCATCCTCGGCACACGCAATTTCGTCCGCCCCGCCACCAGCGTCTACGCGGAGCTTAGCCACGGCACAATGGTGCTTTCCACCATCGCCGCCAATACGCCCCACTCTTTCGTGGGCACCGCGCCGAAGGCAAGCTTTTACTTGCTTGTGAGCGAGGACGGCGAGAGCGAGCAAGAAGTTGAGGAAGACTACTGGACAGCCGCCCTCGAGTACGCCGACAGCCTTGGCGCGGACATCGCCACAAGCTCACTCGGCTACACCACATACGACCACGAGTGGATGAACCGCAAGTACGCCGCCCTTGACGGGCACACGGCGTTCGTCAGCCGCACGGCTGCCCTCGCCGCAAGCCGCGGAATGCTGGTGGTGAACAGTGCCGGCAACAGCGGAATGGACAGTTGGAAAAAAATCGGCGTACCCGGCGACGCGGAAAACATATTGACCGTGGGCGCGGTAGACTGCGACGGGCTGAACACGCCGTTCTCCTCCATCGGCAACACGGCGGACGGCCGCATAAAGCCGGACGTGATGGCGCAAGGCCTTGAATCGGCCGTCTACTACCCCGACGGCGAAATAGGGGAAGCCAACGGAACATCGTTCTCCTGCCCCATTATGTGCGGCGCGGCCGCTTGCCTCGTGCAGGCGTTCCCCTCCGCGCGCCCCGAGAAAATAATAGACGCCCTGAGAAAAAGCGCGGACAACGCGCAGACTCCCGACAACATCTTCGGGTACGGCATCCCCGACCTTGAGAAAGCCTACAAGGTTCTCGAAGGAAAGAAATAAGAGACGCTGATCTCTGTTAGATTTTTCACAAAAAACGGCGGCAACGGAAGCCGCCGCAACCCATCAAACCGAAAAACGCAATGAAGTGCCTCCTTTCGCTGCCGCCGCACGTCGTAGCAGCGTTTCACGACATAACGGGACTATCCCGAGACAAATTTTTCTGCACCTCCGACCCGCAAGACAAGAAGCTCGGCTCCGGAGGCGGCACGGCGTGGCTGCTCGCCGCCGCGCACGAGGCCGAGGGCGCGGGCAAGACTTTCGCCGAATGGCTTTCCGCCGAAAAGCGCGTATTGCTGCACGCAGGCGGACAGAGCCGCCGTCTCCCGGCATACGCCCCGAGCGGAAAGATACTGACGCCCATCCCCGTTTTCCGCTGGGCTCGCGGACAGCGCATAGACCAAAGTCTGCTCGACCTCCAGCTTCCGCTCTACGAAGATATTATGAGCAAGGCTCCGTCCTCGCTCCACACGCTCATAGCAAGCGGCGACGTGCTGCTGCGAGCCACCGAGCCGCTGCAGGAAATACCCGAGGCGGACGTGGTTTGCTACGGGCTCTGGGCAGCCCCCCAGCAGGCGTCCCACCACGGCATGTTCGCCATGAGCCGCCAAAGCCCGGGCAAACTGGACTTCATGCTGCAGAAGCCGTCCACCGAGCAGCAGGCGCAACTCGCCGCCACGCACTACCTTCTTATGGACATCGGCGTTTGGCTTCTGTCGGACCGCGCCGTGGAAGTGCTTGCCAAGAAATGCGGGATGGACTTCAGCGCGGCGAAAGGCAAGGCTGAGATTCCTTCCTACTACGACCTTTACTCCGACTTCGGCTGCGCCCTCGGCTGCAACCCCTCCCGTCCCGACAAGGCGGCGGAGGGACTCACCGTGGCCATACTCCCGCTGCCCGGAGGAGAGTTCTACCACTACGGCACAGGCTCGGACATGATTTCCTCAACGACCGCCGTGCAAAACCTCGTAAAGGACCAGCGCTTCATCATACAGCGAGGGATAAAACCCCAAAGCTCCGTCTTCACGCAAAACTGCACCATAGCCAACCGCCCCGGCCCCGACACGCACGAAGTATGGATAGAGAACTCGCGCCTTGGCGAGCATTTCCACTACACCAGTCACAATGTCGTCACCGGCGTTCCGCAGAACGACTGGCACGTTACCCTTGCCGACGGCGTCTGTCTTGACGTTGTGCCGGTCGGGGAGAAAGGCTACGCGCTGCGTCCCTACGGCTTCGACGACGCTTTCCGCGGCGACATCTCCGCCGAAAGCACGCTCTACCTCGGCAAGCCCGTGAGCCAATGGCTTGGCCTGCGCGGCATAAGTCCGGACGAGCTGGGGCGCACCGACGACCTGCAAGCCGCCGCGCTATTCCCCGTCACGGAAAGCATAGACGAGCTGGGGCAGCTGCTTACATGGTTTGTCTCCGACTCCCCCGACAAGCGCGTCACAGAGCTTTGGCGCAAGCTTCCGCGCTATTCGGCAGACGGACTCTCTGCGGTCGCCAACCTCGTGCGACTATTTGCGCAGCGCAAGGAAATAGAGGGCGAGACAATCCCCGCCTTGGCGAAAAACTGGCAAAGGAGCGTTTTCTACCAGACTAACCTCCAGCGCACGGCGCAAAAGTACTCGGAGGGCGAATGGACGCTCCCCGCGCCGCTGACAGAGGACGCGCCACTGATGTCCCGCATACACGATGCCATGTTCCGCGCGGAAGTGGCTCGCGCCACCGACAGCGAAGCGGCGGCAAAGCACGAAGCCGAGACTTTCGCCCTCCTGCGCGACGGACTGACGCAGGGCGCGGCACGCCGCCCGTGCCACCCGCACGCCACGACCTACGCCGACCAGATTGTCTGGGGACGCAGCTCCGTGCGCATAGACCTCGCGGGCGGATGGACCGACACCCCGCCCTACTGCCTTACCGCCGGCGGCAACGTGGTCAATCTCGCCATCGAGCTAAACGGACAGCAGCCGCTGCAGGTGTACGTGAAGCCCTGCAAGGAGCCGGTCGTGATATGCCGCTCGATAGACCTCGGCGCGACAGAGCGCATAGAGACTTTTGACGAGCTGCGGCAGTACAACAAAGTGGGCTCGCCTTTCTCCATCCCCAAAGCGGCCCTCACGCTCGCAGGCTTCCTTCCGGAGTTCTGCACAGAGCGTTACGCCTCGCTGAAAGAGCAGCTCGAGGCTTTCGGGAGCGGCATCGAAATCACGCTCCTTGCCGCCATCCCGGCAGGGTCCGGCCTGGGCACGAGCAGCATACTCGCCGCCACGGTGCTTGGCGCAGTCAGCGACTTCTGCGGGCTGGGCTGGGACAAGAGCGAGGTTTGCAACCGCACGCTTGTGCTTGAACAGCTGCTCACCACCGGCGGGGGCTGGCAAGACCAATACGGCGGCGTGCTGCACGGACTGAAACTCCTGCAAAGCGGCACGGGCTTCGACCAGAGCGCGTCGGCTCGCTGGCTGCCCGACACGCTTTTCACCGCCCCCGACACCGCGCCCTGCCACCTGCTCTACTATACCGGCGTGACACGCACAGCAAAGAACATACTCGCGGAGATAGTGCGCGGCATGTTTCTCAACAACTCGCGCCACCTGCGCCTGCTTGACGGGATGAAACAACACGCGCTCTCGCTCTTCGACACCATACAGACGGGCGACCTCGCCGCTTTCGGCCGCAAGGTGCGCGAGACTTGGGAGCAGAACAAAGCGCTTGACAGCGGCACCAACCCTCCCGTAATCGACGCGCTCTGCCAGCGCATCGACGACCTCTGTCTCGGCTACAAGCTGCCCGGCGCGGGCGGCGGCGGCTTTATGTACATGGTGGCGAAAGACCCCGAAGCCGCAGCACGCATACGCAAGACACTGACGGAGAACCCGCTCACGCCCAACTCGCGCTTCGTGGAAATGAGCGTTTCCCGCACGGGACTGCAAATCAGCCGCAGCTGAGACGAGCCGGAGCGCGTTTCCGGCAGAAGAAAGACTTTTCCAAAAACGGCAATGAACAAGACTCTAAGACACCTCGCCGCGCCCGCACTTGCGGCGCTCGCTTTGTGCGCCGCTCCGCTTACGGTGTCGGCGCAGACCGAGGTGGCGATTTTCTCCATAAACGATTTCCACGGCTCCTTTGTGCGCAATGACGAGAAAGGGATAGTAGGCGCGCCCGCCATTTGGCAGACCCTCGACTCGCTGAAAGCCGTCTATCCGCACAACATCACCGTCTCCGCCGGCGACAACTTCGGCGGCAGCTACTTCTACAACGCCACGCACGGCACGCTTCTCCCTGTCTTCTTCAATGACCTCGGCATACGCCTCTCCGCCGTAGGCAACCACGAGTTTGACGACGGGCAGGACGCGCTCGCGAAAAAGTGGAACGGCACGCCCGGACGCCCTGCCGACTGGGACATCACCTATGTGTGCGCCAACACGCGCTATGCGAAAAGCGGCGAAGTGCCTCCCTATTTCGAGCCGTACGTAACTGTGCCGGTCGAACTTCCGAACGGCAAGGCCCTCACCGTAGGCTTCGCCGGACTGCTCACCTCCGCCACCCCGCTGCAAGCCAGCGCGCGCCGCCTCGTAGGGCTTTCGTTTGACGGAAGATACAACGCCGTGCTCGACTCCGTGCTGAGTTTGCCCCAAGCCGCCCCTTTGCGTGACGCCGATGTCAAGTTATTGCTCACGCACATAGGCACGAAGACCGGCGCAGACGGCAAGCCATTGTGGTTTGACCGCGACAGCGCCGAGCTTGAAAAGATTGACACCGCTACGTGGAAAGGCTTTATATCCTCACACACCCACGAAAGAGTGTGCGGGCTTATCAACGGCGGCACGCTCCCCGTGGTGCAGGGACGCTGGCACGGAGACTTCATAAGCTACCTTGTTTGCACCGTGGACACCGCCACTATGCGCGTCACGTCCGTAACTCCCCACTCGCAGCGCGTCACGCCCAAGGCGCACCTCGCCGCAGGCCCGGCAAAGCTGCAAGAGCAGATAGACTCGCTTCTGCGCAACACACGCACGGCGGGCGGCACACCCATCGGCGAGCAGCTTGCCGTCGCCACGCACACCCTGCGACATGACCGCAGCGAGAAGTTTTGCCAGACGGAACTCGGCGCGCTTGTGTGCAAAGCATACGCCGAGGCTTTCCGCGCCGCCGCGAAGAAGAGCGACAAGGAAGCCATCGTGGGATGCAGCCACTTCGGCAGCATACGCGCGGGACTTATAAAAGGAAAAGTCAGCGTGCTTGACGTGGGCGAAGCTCTGCCTTTCTCCAACCGTCTCAACGTTTACCGCGTCACGGCAAAGCATTTGAAAGGCTTGGTAGACTTCGGTCTGCACAACACTCAGTACGGCTGGATTCAGACGGGAAACCTTGAAATCTCCAGCGACAAAGACGGCAACGTGACGCAGCTTGTCTACGTCAGTCCGCAAGGTAAGAAACGCACGCTCAAAGACACAGACACGTGCTACATCGTCGCGGACGAATTTATGACCAACGGCGGCGACGGCTACGACAAGGCGTACTTCCCGCAGGAAAACGCGGTGCAGGCGGACGGGGTGCCTGCCACGACGGACGCGTTTATTGATTATCTGAAAAAGCTGAAGCAAATTTGAGACGCGCCCTGACACCCGCATCTGAAATACCAATTCACACACTGCCATGTCCCTTTTCAGCCTGCCTCCCGCCTCTCCGCAAGCCGACCTCAACCTTTCTCTTTTTCTCGGCGGCAACGGCGGCGGCTCTTCCCATACGCTTGCCCGCACGCTCGCGGCGGAGTGGTTTCCGCAAAGCGGGGTGCAAATAGCCTGGCCGCACGCCAGCACCGACTGGGCGTACATGCTCGGCGAAATCACAGAGTGCTACCTGCGCCTGACCTACGAGATAGCCACGCGCGAGCCGCTGCTTGTCGTCACGCCGCAGGCCGACGCGCTGCGCAAACTGTTTGAGGAAAAACTCCCCGCCCGCGCCACGGACCACATCACGATACACGAATGCCCAACCAACGACACGTGGACGCGCGACTACGGACTGCTCTCCGTCACAGGCAGCGAGGGGACAAAACTCCTTGACTTCCGCTTCAACGGATGGGGCGGAAAGTTTGAGGCCGGGCTCGACAACGCCGTAAGCCGCCGTCTCACGCAAGGCGAAACGCCCGTGCTGCGCGGAAAATACGTCGACTGCAACGACTTTGAGCTTGAGGGCGGAAGCATAGAGACCGACGGGCAAGGCACATTGCTCACCACGGCGCAGTGCTTGCTCAACCCCAACCGCAACCCGCAGCTCGACCGCGCCGCCAAAGAGGCTCTTCTCTGCGAACGCCTCGGTGTGAAGCGCGTGCTGTGGCTCGAGCACGGCGCGCTGGCAGGCGACGACACCGACTCGCACATCGACACCCTCGCGCGCCTTTGCCCGCAAGACTCCATCGCATACACGCGCTGCGAAGACAAGCTGGACGAACACTATGACGGACTTCTCGCTATGGAGCAGCAACTGCGCTCATTCCGCACGGCGAAAGGCGAACCCTACCGCCTGCTTGCCCTGCCGCTTCCCGCCGCCATACACGACGAAAACGGCGAGCGGCTTCCCGCCACTTACGCCAACTATCTCGTGCTTAACGGCGCAGTGCTTTACCCCACCTACGCGCAGCCCGAAAACGACGCGACCGCCGCACGCGTCTTGCGCCAAGCCTTCCCCGACCGCGACATCGTGGGCGTGGACTGCCGCGCCCTCATACGCCAGCACGGCTCCCTGCACTGCGCAACCATGCAATACCCGCGCGGCGTGCTTTCTTTGTAAAACAACTGCAAGGGATTTTTTCGCAAGAAAGAGACACACTTAGCCGAAGACACAACATGACCGAAAATAAAAGCACCCTGCGCGTGGCGCTCATACAACAGACCTGCTGCGCGGACACGGAGGAAAACAAGCGCAAGCTTGCCCACAACATCGCCGAAGCGGCGAAAGGCGGCGCAAAGCTTGTCGTCTTGCAGGAACTGCACAACTCGCTCTATTTCTGCCAGACGGAGGACACACGCAACTTTGACCTCGCCGAACCCATCCCCGGCCCTTCCACAGACTTCTTCGGCACGCTTGCCAAGACCTTCGGCATTGTGCTCGTCACGTCCCTCTTCGAGCGGCGAGCGGCGGGCCTCTACCACAACACGGCCGTAGTGTTTGAGTCTGACGGCAGCATTGCGGGCAAATACCGCAAAATGCACATCCCCGATGACCCTGCCTATTACGAGAAATTCTATTTCACCCCGGGCGACCTCGGCTTCCACCCCATCGACACCTCTGTGGGGCGGCTCGGCGTGCAGGTGTGCTGGGACCAGTGGTATCCCGAAGGAGCGCGACTGATGGCTCTGCAAGGCGCGGAAATGCTCATCTACCCCACGGCGATAGGCTACGAAAGCAGCGACACGCCCGAAGAGCAGGAGCGGCAGCGTGAGGCTTGGACGACGGTGCAGCGCGGCCACGCCGTGGCAAACGGCCTGCCGGTAATAGCCGCAAACCGCACGGGACACGAAGACGACCCGTCGGGACAGACAAACGGCATAGACTTCTGGGGCTCGAGCTTCGTGTGCGGCCCGCAGGGCGAAATGCTCGCACGCGCCGCGAAGGACAAGGAGGAAATACTCTTCGCCGACATCGACCTGCGCCGCTGCGAAAACGTCCGCCGCTGGTGGCCCTTCCTGCGCGACCGGCGCATCGAGGAGTTCGGCCCGCTCACGCGGCGCTTTATTGACTGACCGCACGTCTTGTAAGAACACAAGAAAACACACAGACCCCACACCTCCAAAGCAGCAATTACGCCGCCGCAGAAGCCCGAAAAGTGTTCTATTTTTCCCTTTTCGCTTTGGTAATTAGTGTTAATGGCGATTTGGAAAACGGGGAAAAATGTATTATCTTTGTGTATCGGAAAGCGGGGATGCGCATACAGTGCGTAGCCCCGCTTTCCTATTATTGACTATCAGCAAGTTACGCAGTTCCTATATGTACATGTAGCGCCGCCGGGATGTACATGTAGGAGAAATTCCAAGTATTCCCGTCGCTACAGGGCCTATTTCCGTCGCAAGAAGATGCCTTTCAGTGCCTCATCGCCCCCTTTCACAGCCCACGTGCCCTATGTCTGTTAGTTAAACTTACATAAAAATGCACTCGGGGAACGGCTCACAGAAGTGTTCTATTTTTCCTCTTTCACGACTCAATATTGCAGCGGTGAGAAACTCATTTTCCGCCGTATAAAAAGTGCTGCTTTTGCGGCGGGGAAACATTGCAGAAATGCGTCAAAAGACGATTGAGCGGACGGAAGACCAATGCTGTTCTTCCCTGCGCCGACCTTCGTCCGGCGGCGCGTCACCGCCTTTTCAGCAAGATATAGAAAACCACCGGCACGCCTAAGAGCGGGGTTACGGCGGAAAGGGGCAGCAGTCCGCGCGTGCCGGGCAAGTGGGTCAAGACGAGGGAAAGCAGTGCCACGTCCGCGCCCCACACGCAAGTGGCGGGAAGCAGGCGGCGGTGCACCGCCGTGCGCGAGAAAAGGCGTGCGATGTGCGGCACTGCAAGTCCGACAAACGAGATAGGCCCGCAAAGCGCCGTCACCGAAGCCGTAAGCAGGCCCGTGAGCAAAAGCAAGAGCGTGCGCTCGCGCCGCACACGCACGCCAAGGTTTGCGGCATAGTCGTCGCCAAGTAGCAGGGCGTCGAGCAAATGCGGGCGAGACAGGACGGCGAGCGTGGGAAGAAGCGCCAGCGCGGCGTAGAGCGGGAGAAGCCTCATCCCCACGCCAGAGAAATCGCCCATACCCCACAAGAGATAGGAATGCAGTCCGTCCTCAGTGGCAAGGAAGCTCATCAGCGAAATGACCGCCGAGAGCGCGAAACCTATCATCACTCCGGCTATAAGAAGGGCGAGATTTCCACGCAACAAGGCGCTACAAGCCAGCAGCAAAGCTATCACGCCCAACGCACCCGCAAAGGCCGCCACTACAGTCAGTAGCACGCCGCCCCAGCTCGCCAAGCCCACCGCCGCCGCGCCCGCGCCGCCGCACAGCAAAGCCACGGCGGCTCCGAAAGACGCGCCGCTGCTCACGCCAAGCAGGGAGGGGTCGGCCAGAGGGTTAGCAAAAAGGCTCTGCATCACAAGTCCCGACACGGCCAAAGCCATGCCCGACAGCACAGCCGTAAGTGCCTGCGGCAGACGAGCCTCCCACACGATGAAACGCGCCGTCTCGCCAGCCCTTTCGGGCGCAAACAGCGCGTCGCACACCTCCGCCGGCTCTATCCACACGCTGCCCACAAGCAGAGCTGTGGGGAAAAGCAGGAGAAAGAGCAGGACGGAGGTCTTCATAAGCAGGATTCTGGGGACGGGGACGGATTTTCCACAAAGCGGAAAACTTAGCCAAGCAGTTTGCGACTAAGCTCCAACGCCGCAAGCACCGTGTCGTCCATATCGGCATAGGTGTAGCAGGCAAGGCGTCCGCCAAACGACACGCGCTCTTCTTTGTCGGCCAAAGACTTATATTGTGCGTAAATGCGCGAATTTCGCTCGTCGTTTACCGGATAGTACGGCTCTTTTCCGGGAGCGAAGCTGTCGGGATGCTCGTACGTGACGACCGTGCAGGGAATGTCGGCGGGCGGCGTGTCAAGGTCGAAGTGCTTGTGCTCTATGACCCTCGTGTAAGGCACTTCGCGCTCCGTGTAGTTGATTACCGCGTTGCCTTGGAAATCGGCCAAGGGAAGCTCTTCCGTCTCAAAGCGCAGGCTGCGGTAGTCCAGTCTCCCCTCGCAGTAGCCGTAATACTCGTCAATGCAACCCGTGAAGACCACATGCTCGGCAAGAGACTCGAGCTCGGCGCGGCGGTCGAAGAAATTCACGCCCGTACGCACCTCAATCCCGTCAAGGAGCGCGTCCGTCAGCTTGTTATATCCGCCCACAGGCACACCTTGGAAGCGGTCGTTGAAATAGTTGTTGTCGAAAGTGAGCCGCAGGGGTACTCGCTTTATGATGAACGGCGGGAGCTCGGTGGCGGCACAGCCCCACTGTTTCTCGGTATAGCCTTTTATGAGGGTCTCATAGATGTCGCGCCCGCATAGTTTGAGCGCCTGCTCTTCAAGGTTTGTGGGCGTGATACACGCATACTCGCCGCGCTGCTCTTCGAGCTTTTTCAGGGCCTCAGCGGGAGTGCGCACGCCCCAAAGCTCGTAGAAGGTCGTGAGATTGAAGGGCAAGTGGTAGAGCCGCCCCCGGTAGGAAGCAAGCGGGGAGTTGGTGAAACGGTTGAACTCTGCGAGGGCGTTGACATAGTCCCACACCTCGCGGTTTGACGTGTGGAAGATGTGCGCGCCGTACTGGTGGACGGCTATCCCCTTGACATCCTCGCAATGGATATTCCCTCCCGTGTGGGGGCGTTTCTCTATGACGAGGCAGCACTTTCCCGACTTCTTTGCCTCGTGGGCGAAGACCGCGCCAAACAGCCCCGCGCCTACTATAAGATAATCGTATTGTGCCATAATCGTTGATTGTTTTACCTATTACCGAAGTGCTTGCCCTGTCCTGCTTTTCTCAAGCCGTGGGATATGTATGGAGCTCCGTGGGAAGGGCATGAAGCTCCACGTACAACGCCGTGCGCGGCGAGTGTCTAACTGATGTGCCCAAGACGCTCGCTCACTCCGTCAAGATACGCCCGCCAAAGTTTCGCCACATCGCCCAACTGCCACGCCTTAGAGAAAGGGAAGGTGACGAGAGCCGGGACTATGTAGCCCAAGACGCAGAGCAAGCCGCGCCCGTAGCGCACAAAGACGTTACGCCCGTAATGGTGGTTGAGATACGTAGAGTTGCGCACCTGGTAAAAACGCTTCCACTTCTTCTTGCGGTTGCGCTCCGCCCATGTGTCGTCGCTGAAAAATTTTTCTTTGTCCATCAGCGCCGCCGGCACTGACAACAGACGGTAGCCTGCCTGCCCGAGCCGTATGCAGTAGTCGGTATCGTCGCAGAAGATGAAAAGGTCGCGGTTGGGGAGTCCCGCTTTCCTCACCGCCTCCGCGCGGATGAGCGGGCCTTCAAACGCCGTGCCGGCGATGGGGGTCGGCTCTGACGGCAGCGCCGCAAGTTTGGCGAGCTTGCCCGTATAGAGCGAGCGGAAAGGGTGAGTGAAGTCGTAGCCCGTGAAATCGTTGGTGAAGACCTGCCCCGCCATCAAGCGGCGCGGGGCAATAAGACCGACGCGCTCGTCCGACGTGTAGGGCAGCATCTGTTGCAGACAGTCGGCGCGGGGAAAGACATCGTCGTCCATGCACCAAACCCAGTCCGCACCGGCCTTGACCGCCTCGCCAATGCCCCTATGAAAGCCGCCCGAGCCGCCGACATTCTCCTGACGGACTACACACAGCCGCTCGTCGCGCTCGCTTTCGAGCCATTCTGCCGTGCCGTCCGTGCTGCCGTTGTCCACGGCAATGATGCGGCTAACCGGCGCGTTGGCACGCAGGCAAGCAATGTTGCGCCGCAAGAGCGGGAGGCGGTTGTAGGTGACAACCACTGCAATGACAATAAGTCCGTTTTCCATATCCACTGTGTCAGAATTCGCCCTCAACCTGTCCGGGCTGCACGCTGCGGAAATGGCGCATCAGGCTATAGCATTGCTCTGCGTCGAAACCGCGAGCGGCGGCGTACGCCTCGGAAAGCACGCGGTGCATGTGCGCCGTAGCGGGGAGGCGCTCAAAATTCTTGCAGCCCGCCCGCATGTCAAGCTTTCCGACGGCCATCCTATTGAGGTCGACGATGTCAAGGCGCACCTGCCCGTCCGGGTCTATCGCGAAGAGGATGTTGGCGCGACCGTAGTCCTTGTGGGCTAAGCCGTGCTCGTGCAAAACCGCCGTCACGCGTCCCACTTCGCGCAGAACCTTGTCGGCTTGGCCGCTTTCAAAGGAAAACAAATCCTCATACCGGTAGGGACAGTCCGAGCGCAGCGTGACGAGGTAGCTTTCCCCGAAAGCCAAGCCGCGGCGCACGTTCATATACCCTACGGGCTCGGGCGTGCCGACTCCTATTTTCACATAAAGCAGGCCGTTGCGGTACGCCCTCAAAGCCTTTGACGGGCGAAGCAAGCCATAGACCCAGCGGTTGACAACGTGGGGGCGGCCGAAGCGCTTAACCACATAGTCCGTCCCCTCATAGCTGATGCGGCGCAGCTGGTTGCGCCCGTTGTGAATCACCTCGCCCTCTCCCGCCTCAAAACGGGACGGCAGGGAAAGCATAAAGTCACGCAGCCCGGCGAAACGGGGATTGAGCACCAAGGTTCTATGATTCCAAAGAGACATTTCGTATTTCTGTATATATACATAAGCACGGAGCGGCCACTATGCGTTTCCACCTATGCTTTCGCCGCCTTTCCGTCACTCCGCCAAAGGGTGGTAGTAGCGGGTGGAAGCGGCTTTCCCGCTGAATATCCCGTGCCACTCGCGCAAGAGCCTTTCGGGGTGGAACGGGGTTTCCTCGTAGAAGGGAACATCAAGGGTGTTGCACGCCCAGACACGGCGCGTCTGCCACGGGCGGAAGAGCTTGTACTGCGGACAATCACGCGCCATCGTCTTGTAAGTAAGCGTGACGGGCGAGGCGTATTTCACCAGCCAAATGTCCGCGTTTCGCGCTTTGGCGAAGACGGTCTCCAAATCCAAGGCAAGGCTTCCGCTTTCGCTTGTGCCCGACCAAGGATGGGCTGCCCCCGCGTCTGAGAGCATCTGCCCTATTGTGCTTTTCCCCGCCGGCTGATACCATACGGCGGAGGTCTTTAAGTCGCAAAGCACAACGGGGCGCGAAGCCTTGCTGCGTTGCTCTGAGGCTTTCTTGCGCAAGTCTTCGTACGCGCCCGCAACGGCTTTGAAAAGAGAGTCGCTTTTCTCGGCGCAACCGAAAAGGCGGCCGTAGAAGCGCATCCACTCGGCGCGCCCAAGGGGAGAGGTCTCGAGGTAGTCGGCGCACTGCACCAAAGGCACGCCAAGCGTTGCCAATGCACCCGCGCCGGAGTTTTCCATCGGCGAAACCAACATCGCATCCGGTTTGGCCGCTCGCAGTAGCTCCAAATCCGGACGGAACGCGCTGCCCAAGGCGGGCAGCAGGCCCGAGTGCACCTTTTCGCGGAGCGTGGGAGAAACTATGTACTCAAAGTCAGTGACACCCGCGACACGGGAAAGCACGCCCAGCTCCTCCAAAAGGGCCGCGTGCACCGCAGTCGTAACCACCGCCCTGCTGAGCGGCGTGCGCAGCACCATGCCCTCCGGCCTGATATTGGGCACGGGGCGGCCCTGCGGCACGAGGATGTAAGCGGCGAGCTTCTCCTCCGCGCCCTTGCTCCACGGGTTGCGCACTACGGCGTATGTGAAACTGTCCGCCTCCGCCATACTAAGGAGCGAGGCGTAGCGCACAGGGATTTCTTTGAGACTGGCCGCGTTTCCGCTTCGTCTTCCGCCGCAGCCGCACAAAAGGGAAAGCGACACACTGAGAAACAAAAGCGACAGAAAGGGCTGGAAAGACATTCGCCCTTCCGTCAAAATACCTTTCCGCGCTTTCAAGCCGCGTGTGCAGACGTTGCAATCCATAATGTGTCAGCCAGCGGACGGCGTTACCGCCAAATTCCCTTACTCTGTTTTTCCTTTAAACCGCCGTCTTTCCCCCGAAAACGTATTCCGGGACATTTTTCTTGCCTGATATTTCCGCTAAACAGTAATCTCGCCGCAAATGCTGGTATTGGTCATGCGGATAAGCTCCTCGCCCTTGTAGCCGTGCCCAAGGAGAAACATCAGCTTAGTAAGCATGCACTCGACGGTGCTATCATATCCGTTTACCACGCCCGCTTGCAGGAGCTGCAGGCCCGTTTCGTAGCGGTGCATCTCCACGGTTCCCTTGTAGCACTGAGTAATGTTCACAACCAGGACTCCGCGGTCGACGAGCTGGCGGATGCTTTCCACGAGCCACTGCTTCTGGGGCGCGTTGCCCGCTCCGTATGTTTTCAGTATGACGGCCTTTAAGCCGGGCACGGACAAGCAAGTGTCCACCACCTCGCGCCGTATCCCGGGGAACAGTGTGAGTATCATCACGTTGGTGTCAAGCAGGAAGTGGGGCGTGAACCTAACCCCAGGGGCAGGGCGCCGTATGAGGTGGGTCTCGTACTTAATGTGGATGCCCGCGTGAGCAAGCGAGGGCAGATTGAAACTACGGAAGGCGCTAAAGCCTTCGGCGTTGGTCTTCGTGGTGCGGTTTCCGCGCATCAGACGGCTCTCGAAAAAGATGCAGACCTCGGGCACAACCGGCCGTCCGTACGCGTCACGCGCGGCGGCAATCTCGATGCTGGTCAGGAGGTTCTCTTTTCCGTCCGTGCGGAGCTGTCCGATGGGAAGTTGCGAGCCGGTAATCACCACGGGCTTGCCTACATTTTCCAGCAGAAAGCTCAGAGCCGACGCGGTATACGCCATCGTGTCCGTGCCATGCAGAAGCACGAAGCCGTCGTAGCGTTCGTAGTGGTCGGCGATGATGCGCGTCATCTTCACCCAATAGCGCGGCTCCATGTCGCTCGAATCTATGGGCGGGTCGAAAGCGAGCGCGTCTATATGGTAATTGAACCTCTTCAGCTCGGGCACGTAGTGGCGGAACTGCTCAAAGTCAAAGTTCTCCAGCGCGCCGGTCTCGGGGTTCTCAATCATGCCGATGGTGCCGCCCGTGTATATGATGAGTATGTTGGGGATATGCGGTTGCTCCATTAGCGTTGTTTCTCGTAAGATTGTGCAAGGTTGCCTGAGTGGCGGAGGGATACGTGCTGCCGCCGGATTGCGGCAAACTACGCCGCGCGGGGGATTCTCGCGGAAGCGGAAACGGCTTACCGCCCGAAGAGCTTGCGCAGTTTTCCGACTAAGCCGCCTTTGCGCCCGTCCTCCTTAAAGGTCCCGCTGCCGTAGCCGTACCCGTACCCATACCCGCAGCCTCCGCCGTAGCGCGAAAGCTTTACGTCGGCGTCGTTCACCACGGTGCAGATGTGCGTCAAACGCTTCTCCTGGTACATGCGTTCGAGTTTGGGCAGGAAATCCCTGCGCTCGCGTCCGGCGCGAACGACGAAGAGCGTAAGGTCGGCAAACTTGTCGAGCACGCTCGCGTCGGCGATGGAGAAGTAAGGGGTGCCGTCTACAAGCACATAGTCGTAGGTTTTCCTCAGCTGGGCGAAAACCTCCGCCAGGCGCGGCGACATAAGCAGCTCGGTGGGGTTGGGCGGCTGCGGGCCGGCGGGAAGCAGGTCCACGCCCTTTGCCAGTCCTTCTTTCCGTATGAAGGCGGACACGTCGTCCGCGTCTCCCGCGATGTAGGACGTAAGTCCGTGCCCTGAGGCAAAGCGCTTGCTGAGCGTGCGCTTGCGGATGTCTCCGTCCACCATTACGACTTTGTGCCCCGCCATTGCGAGTATCACCGCCATGTTGCGGACCACGAAGCTCTTTCCCTGCCCCGGCGTGGAGCTTGTGGTAAGCAGCACACGCGGGTCGCCGGGGATGAAGCCGAGCGAGAAGCGGAGTATGCGGAACGCCTCCACGAGCGGCGCGTCAGAGTGCATGCCGGTGATTATTTTGCCCGGCACGTTGTCGCTCATACGCGGTATCTCGCCGAGGATGGGCATTGTCGTGGCTTTCTCCAAGTCATGCCGCCCGTGCACAGTCACGTCTGAGGCTATCACAAGCCATACCACGGCGGAGGGGATTGCAATTCCGAGCAAAAGCGCAACAAGCATGATGACGCCACCTCGCGGCGCGACAGGACGCGGTCCGCCCGTTGGTCCTTCCACAAGGCGCACATTTGCCTCGTTGATGGCTTGCTGCAGCGCCACCTCCTCACGTTTGTTGAGCAGATAGGTGTAAAGCGCTTCTTTGAGTGACTGCTGGCGCTGTATGTCAAGCCCGCTCTTCTCCTGGTCGGGGGCGGTGCTCACACGTCCCGTAAGCTGCGCCTCGTTAGCTCGGGCGTCGGCCACGCGAAGCTGCAATGTCTTTATGTACGAGCGCAATGAAGAGTTGATGCTCGCCCTCATTTGCTGCAGCTGGCGGTCAAGGTCGCGCACCACGGCCTGTGACTCGCTGGAGTTTGCCGCAAGGGTGTTGCGCTTGTTCATGGCGTCGTTGTACGCGCCCACTTGCTGGGTGAAAGTGGGGTCGCCAATGTTGAGCGCGGGAATAAGGTCGTGGCTGTTGGCGTTATCGGCGATGTAGTCGCCCACAAACTGCGCCACACGGAGTTGCGTCTCCGCCGCCAGACTTTGCTGCCGCGCCGCAGAGGTCTCGGTTATCACAGCCGCCGAAGTCTTGTCGAAGTCGAGCAGCTGGTTTTTCTTCTTAAAGGCTGCAAGCTTGTCTTCGACCTCGCTAAGCTCGCGGCCTATCAAGGCTATGCGGTCTTCAATGAAGCGGGCTGTGCTTTCCGCCACGCGGTTTTTGTTTTCCACCACGTCCTCTTTGTAGCTGTCGTACAAGGTTGAGAGGACATCCTCCGCGCGTTTGGGGGACATGTCTTGGCAGGAGAGCACGATGAGCGAGCTTTCCTTGTCGTACTCGGACACGCTCATTTCGCCGCAATAGCGGCCCACGGCTTCGTCGCGCGTCATGTGGCGCACGCACACTTCGCCGTCTTCCCAATGGTCATAGGACGGCCCGCGCACAACGCACAGTTTTCCCGCCGCTGTCTTTGTCATTTCGCCAAGGCGCACCGTCGCGCCCGGCAGATTGTTGCCAAACGCGTCGCGCACATCGGTAAGCCGCAACTTGTTGCCGCCGGCTCGCTCCACCTTGAAAGAGACCGCGCCCCGTGCCGCCGGCTGCTGGAAAAGCACCTCAATAGGACGCTCCTTGCCGTAAAGGGGCACGTTGCGCATTTTATGCCGCGCGGTGTAATCGATCTCCAAGCCCAGCTTCTCCACAACGCGGTTCATCAGGCGTTGTGAGGAGAGAATGAAAATTTCGTTCTTTAAATTGTCGCCCACGCTTACTCCGTTGAGCTCGAGCAGGGAGGTCATGTTTCCTCGCCGCGACACACGCTTGGTAGGCAGGGACGAGCCGCCGCCGTCGCTGTCTTCAATAAGTATGACAGCCTGGCGCTGGAAGACGCGCTCGCGTGTGCGCAGGTAAAGCCAGCCGCCGGCGAGGCACACGGCTATGGAGAGCACAAACCACTTCCAGTTGTTGACAAACTGGCGGTAACAGAATTTCAGCAGCGGTATGAGCTGCGTCTCTTCCTCGCCGTTAGCGTCCGCGCCGAAAGCGTTAGGGGTTGTATCAGATGACATATATAACGATATGCGTTCGTTTCTTGATTTGACAGACTTGGTCTCGGCTGAAACAAAGTCAGATGGCAAAGTTACCAAATATTGCCGTGTGGCAAATCTTCTGCGGCGGGAAAATGCCGCGCCCGGGGATGTCCGCCCGAAAGCCTTTCCGAGCGGAACACGGGTAAGCCAAAGCGCAGTTTCGCCCATTTTGCGATAACAATCTTTATGTATTTTTAATACTTGAAACGCTTCTTGCGGCTGCCAAGACGCGCTTCGCAACGCGAAAAAGGGAGAGTCGGCGGACGGGAATACTTGGAATTTTGACGGGAATACTTGGAGTTTTTCCTACATGTACATCCCGGCGGCGCTACATGTACATATAGGAGACGCGTAAGTCGTTGATAGTCAACAATGCAAAAGAGAGGATGCGCACGCGGAGCATATCCTCTCTTTTCTCTGCTCAAAGATACAAAATTTTCAAGCGTTTTGCAAGTGCGGTGTCGCCGCTATGTTAAA
>CAVFVD010000010.1:0-61790 GCA_963625935.1 uncultured Oscillospiraceae bacterium
AGCCGCCCCAAGCACGGGCGAAGCTGTCAGGCCTGCAGCCCTACCCCTGCCACGCGCACAGACGGGATACGCATACGGCGGCAGGACGACCGGCGCACGCCCCACTCCGCCGCCGCCCGCCGCGCCGGACACAAAAAGAGCGACCGCCCGTCCCCTTTCGGAGATGAGCGGTCGTCTTGTTGGGGTATCCGGACTCGAACCAGAAAAAACAGGACCAGAATCTGTTGTGTTGCCAATTACACCATACCCCAAGCAGTCTTTGCTTGTAACAGCACCCTTGCTGTTTGCGAGTGCAAAGGTAGTGCTTTCCTCTATTCCGGCAAGGCTTCCGCCGTTTTTTTTCAGAAAAACTTGAAAAAAGTTACGAAGTACGCCTTTTTGTCTCCGTTCATGCGCCGACTAAAAGCCAAGAAAGCGGCGGCGCGGACTATGTTTGCCCCCTATTTCACGAGGATGAAAGCGGCAAGCCGTAAGCCGGAAGCGGCAGAAAGTTTTTCCTCGCGGAGTAAAATAGCCCCAAACGCTTTGGAGACAGCCCCTGCTACGACGGAAACGATTTACGTACGGGTGCTAACGCCTTGCGTACGGGGGCAAACGCCTTACTTGCGGGTGCAAATGCCTTTACGCGCGGGTGCTATAATGTTTTGCGTACGGGTGCAAACGCAAGGCGTATGGTTGCAAATACTACCCGATGCCCTACCCTCGCGGTGATTTTTCACGACCTCTCATAATTTTGCCACAACAAGGCGTCGGGACGGAATACGCCCCTTGCCAAAGGTCTGCAAACTTAGACCTTGGCAAGGGGCGTTGTCTTTTTCGTCGCGCTGCGGCGTTTGTAAGAAATATCGCTACGGCTTTCGCCGCCGCTGAGTACCTTTTCGCGACTTATTCCCATCCGAGGGCGCTCGCGCCAAGCACTGCCGCCTCGCTGCCGTTAAGGGCGGAGATGAGCAGCTTTGCTTTTCCCTCGTAGATGTTGAGGATGTTGGCGTTGTAGGCCTTGCGCAGCGGATTCATCAAATAGTCACCCGCCTTGGTGAGACCGCCAAAGAAGACGAAGGCCTCGGGGCTGTTGAACGTGGCATAGTCCGCGCACGCCGTGCCAAGGATGGTGCCGGTGTAGTCGAATATGTCGAGCGCAATTTTGTCGCCCTTCTCCGCTGCTTTGAATACGTCAAACGACGTGATCTTGTCGGGCTCGAGCGCGCGGAGCAAGCTGTCCTCGCTGCGGTTGGCGAGAAACTCGCGTGCGGTGCGTGCCACGCCGGTGGCAGAGGTGTAAGTCTCAAGACAGCCGCTTCGTCCGCAGCCGCAGCTGCGCCCCTTTTCGCTGTGGTCTATCACAAAATGGCCAAGCTCGCCCGCGAAGCCGTCACTGCCGTACACCACTTTCCCGTCTACCACGATGCCCGAGCCTACGCCCGTGCCAAGGGTTATCATGATAAAGTTTTTCATGCCGCGAGCCACTCCGTAGGTCATTTCGCCCATCGCGGCGGCGTTGGCGTCATTGGTGACGCGCACGGGGATGCCGAGGGCTTTCTCGAAGAGCTGCGCCACGGGTATCACGCCCTCCCAAATGAGGTTGGCGGCGTACTCTATGGTGCCGTTATAGTAGTTGCCGTTGGGGGCGCCTATGCCCATAGCGCGTATGTTCTCAATGCCGCCCACGCTGTCCAGCGCCGGCTGCAGGGCGTCTACGGAAGCCTTGACGTAGTCGTTAAAATCGGGGTAGGCCTTGGTGGAAATCACGGTTTGCGACTTTATGTTGCCGCGCTGGTCTACGATGCCGAACACCGAGTTGGTGCCGCCCATGTCCAGACCTATTACATAGGGTTTTTCAATATCCAATTCCATGGTTTGCGATTATGGTTTTTTCTTTCTTACCGGGTTGGAAACTCTGCGGGGCAGGACGCCATACCGCCACTCGGCAAGCACGTCGCGTCTCCCCGTAAAAGTTCGTGCAAATGTAACACTTACATTCCATAATCAGCCTATATATATACGCCTTTTGAGCCTCTCGGCGCAATCGAGAAACGGCTGCGCCTCGCCCCCTGCATACGCCGGCGCAAAAGAAACGGGGACGCGCAGGCTTCATGTAAGCCGCGTGTCCCCGTAGTGC
The DNA here is from genome assembly GCA_963625935.1 of uncultured Oscillospiraceae bacterium. GTDB lineage: Bacteria > Bacteroidota > Bacteroidia > Bacteroidales > Bacteroidaceae > Alloprevotella. The sequence goes on from CAVFVD010000010.1 coordinate 2,120, forward strand.
TTTTGTGCTTGCTTCGTCAGCAAATCTGTTTTGTCAGTCCCTATTTCAGGTCGTGCTCCTCCGTCATTGATATTTCCTCCCCGTGGCTGTCCTGGAAAATGTATTGCAGAAAGGCGAGCTTTTGGTCGGCGTAGACGCGCACGCCCATACCGTACTTCATCTGCCAACGGCGCTTGAGGGAAATGACCCCTTGGTTGAGGTACGCCGCAACGAACGGGTGGACGTAGAGACGGAACTTCTTTATGCCGAGCTTGCCCGTGAGCATCTCAATCTTGCTCTCAAGCAGGTCGGTAAACAGCAGGCTCGACTTTATCTTGCCCGTGCCGCCGCAAGATGGGCAGCTTTCCTCGACGCTCACGCTCATAGCGGGGCGCACGCGCTGGCGCGTTATCTGCATCAGCCCGAACTTGGAGAGCGGGAGTATGCTGTGGCGGGCGCGGTCCTTACGCATGTTCTCCACCATACGCTCGTAGAGCTTTTGGCGGTTTTCAGGCAGAGCCATATCTATGAAGTCCACCACGATGATGCCGCCCATGTCGCGAAGGCGCAACTGCCGCGCGAGCTCGTCGGCTGCCCCGAGGTTTACGTCCAGCGCATTCACTTCCTGGCCCTCTGGAGCCTTGGAGCGGTTGCCGCTGTTCACGTCCACAACGTTGAGCGCCTCGGTTTGCTCTATGATGAGGTACGCGCCGTGCTTGTAGGTTACGGTCCGCCCGAAGGATGTCTTTATCTGCTTCGTGACGGAGAAGTTGTCGAATATGGGCACCGCCCCCTTGTACTGCTTCACGATGTCCTTGCAGCCGGGCGCGATGAGCGACACATAGTCGCGCACCTCGTTGTAAACGCCGTAGTCGTTGACGTAAATATTGGCGTAGGAGGGGTTGAACAGGTCTCGCAGCAGCGCGACGGCGCGGCTTGTCTCCTCGTAGGCGAGCTGCGGGAGCGCGAGCTTTTCGCGGCGCGTGCGCTTAACGAGGTCCACCACGCCCTGCCAGCGGCTGAGGAGAATGCGCAACTCATTGTCGAGCTCGGCCACGCGGATGTTCTCCGCGACGGTGCGTATTATCACTCCGAAGCCTTTCGGCTTGATGCTCTGAACGAGCTGCTTGAGGCGTGCCCGCTCTGCCGCGCTCTTAATCTTAGTGGAGACGGAAACCTTGTCGCAGAAAGGCATCAGCACAAGGAAGCGGCCGGCGAAGGAAAGCTCGGAGGTGAGGCGCGGTCCTTTCGTGTTGATTGGTTCCTTTACAATCTGCACGAGAATCTCCTGCCCCACTTTGAGCGTGTTCTGTATGCTGCCGTCCTTGTCTAAATCAGGCTGCCGTCCGACCTTGTCCGGCGAGGCCTGACGGCGGCCGTCGCCGAGGAGTTGCAGGTACTTGTCGAGCGAGTGGTATTTCGTGCCCAAGTCCAAGTAATGGAGGAAGGCGTCCCGCTCAAAGCCCACGTTGACGAAGCAAGCGTTGAGTCCCGGCATCAGCTTCCTGACCTTTGCCAGATAGATGTTGCCCACGGAGAAATGCTCCGAGCGCCCCTCCTGCTGGAACTCGACGAGCCTTTTGTCCTCGAGCAGGGCGATGGAGACGTTCTTCGGGCTGACGTCTACTATAACTTCGCTTGTCATTTGTGGTTGTTTGTTGGTTGTGCAAACCGCGCCCGCCGTCTGCGCGTGCGCCGCGCGGCTTTGTTCTCTTTACACAAAAGGCGAGTAAACGAGCCGCGCTCCCCCCGCGCCTTTTTAGGCATCCAAGGGACAGGCCGAACATCTCGTTTACCCGCCTTCCCTACCGCCGCCGTGCGGCGGTAGAAGCGCCGAGCTTACTTGCTCTTGTGACGATTCTTGCGAAGTCTCTTTTTGCGCTTGTGAGTCGACATCTTGTGTCTTTTCTTCTTTTTCCCGTTAGGCATGGTGAAATACGTTTATGGGTTAATTGTATGTTGATTGTTATTTTGATTCTTCCTGAATAGAGAGGGAGAAAGTCTTTGCCGGCTTGAAGGCGGGGATGTTATGCTCGGGGATGATGATGGTAGTGTTTTTGGAGATGTTGCGCGCGGTCTTCTCTGCACGCTTCTTAAGGATGAAGCTCCCGAAACCGCGGAGGTACACGTTTTCCTTCTTTTCTCCAAGGGACTGCTTTACTGTCTCCATGAATGCTTCTACGGTCACCAGTACGGAGGCTCTGTCCAGACCCGTCTTGCGTGCGATCTCGTTGACAATATCTGCTTTCGTCATAATCGGCTTGCTTGTTTTTGTTTTAAATCTTTATAGAAACGGGTGCAAAGATATAATTTTCAGTTGGTTTATATCCGCGCCGCCGCACTTTTTGCTTGCTGCGCGGATTCCTTGCACGCGTTTGCGTCTTTATTTTACGGGGATTTTCTCTATCCGGCGTATATGCCGACCGCCCTCGAAAGGGGTGGAGAAGAACTCGTCCATAATTTCGCGGGCGGTCTCCTTGCTGATGTAGCGTCCGGGCATTACAAGCACGTTCGCGTCGTTGTGCTGGCGCGTCATGTGGGCTATTTCGGGCTGCCACACGAGCGCGGCGCGTATGCCCTGGTGCTTGTTGAGGGTCATCGAGATTCCCTCGCCCGAGCCGCAGACAGCGACGCCGGTCTCCACTTCCCCGCCCTCAATGCCGCGGGCAAGGGCGTGGGCGTAGTCGGGATAGTCGCAGCTTTCCGTGCTGTATGTGCCGTAGTCCTTGTAAGCCATCCCCTTTTCGTCGAGGTAGCTTTTCACGTACTCTTTAAGCTCATAGCCGGCGTGGTCGCTGGCGAGGCCTATCTTCTGTGCCATTTTCTCTATATATAATAAGGTGTGGAGGGAGGGCGGACGCGGAGCGCGTGACAGCCGTCCGCCGCCCGCGCCGCCCTTTCCGTGTGTCAGGCCTCTTTGAGGTATTTGAGAATTTCCTCCCGCATATTGGCGGGAGTGTAGCCGAGCTTTTCGTCGAGCACCTTGTAGGGGGCGCTGAAGCCGAAGCTTTCGAGTCCGTACACGCGGCCGTGCGAACCAGCGATTCCCTCAAAGACTACGGGCAGACCAGCCGTAAGGGCGAAGACCTTTCCGTCGCGCGGAATGAGGCTTTCCTGGTACTCTTTGCTCTGGCGGCGGAAGAGTCCCTCGCTCGGGCAGCTTACCACGCGGGCGCGTACGCCGTCTTCGTGCAGCAGGCCGGCGGCCTCTACGAGCGTGCTCACTTCCGAGCCGGACGCCACAAGCACCACGTCGGGATTTTCCTCGGCAATCACGGTGTATGCGCCGTTGCGCACGCCCTTGTAGTCGGTTCCGGCGGGCAGGTCGTTCACGTTCTGGCGGCTGAAGATAAGCGCCGTGGGCGTGTCAAAGTTTTCCATCGCCATGCGCCAGCACTCCGTCACGGCGTGCACGTCGCATGGACGCAGCACACGCACGCTGTCGCGCCCGCTGTGGTTGCGCAACTTCTCCATAAGGCGTATCTGCGCCTCCTGCTCTACGGGCTCGTGCGTCGGGCCGTCTTCTCCGACGCGGAAAGCGTCATGCGACCAGACAAACTTAACGGGCACCTCCATAAGGGCAGCCATGCGGATGGCAGGCTTCATATAGTCTGAGAAGACGAAGAAGGTGCCCATTGCCGTGATGATGCCGCCGTGCAGCATCATGCCTATGCACACGCAGGCCATCGTAAGCTCCGAAACGCCCGCTTGCAGGAAGCCGCCGGCGAAGTTGGTGCGCGTGATTTCGGTGGTGTGTTTGAGGAAGCCGTCCGTCTTGTCCGAGTTGCAGAGGTCGGCGGAAGAGACTATCATGTTGGGGACATACTCGGAGAGCAACGAGAGGCAGACGGACGAGCCGTTGCGCGTGGGCGATCCGGGCTTTTGCTCCACCGTGTCCCAAGGTATCTCGGGCAGGCGGTTGTGCATCCAGTCGTCAAGCAGCGCGGCTTTCTCCGCGTTAGCTTTCTCCCACTCCGCCTCCTCGGCTTTGCGTGCGGCAGCCAGAGCTTTCAGCTCGCCAAGGCGCTCGGCGTACATTTCCGCCACCTGCGGACGTATGACAAACGGAGCCTCGGGGTCTCCGCCGAGATTCTTTATCGTGTTGGCGTAAGCGTCACCTCCGAGCGGCGCGCCGTGCGTGCGGCAGTCGTGCTCGTAAGACGTGCCGTCGGCCTTGCGGCAGCCTTTTCCCATGACGCAGTGCCCAATGATGAGCGTGGGGCGGTTTTCCTCCTCCTGCGCGGACTTGAGGGCTGCGCGTATCTGCTCGCAGTCGTTGCCGTCTATTTCAAGCACGTTCCAGTTCCACGCGCGGTATTTCTTGCCCGTGTCCTCGGAGATGACGGCGGCGGTCTCTGTGCTCAGCTGTATTTCGTTTGCGTCGAAAAACATAATGAGGTTGTTCAGCCCCAGATGTCCTGCGATGCGTCCCGCGCCCTGCGATATCTCCTCCTGCACGCCGCCGTCGGAGATATAGGCGTATATTTTTTCTTTGGCAAAGCCGGGGTTTCCCGTCCGCGCGTAGAGCGCCTTTGCGGCGATGGCCGCGCCCACGGCATAGGTGTGCCCCTGGCCGAGCGGGCCGCTGGTGTTCTCAATTCCGCGCTCCGGACAAAGCTCGGGGTGTCCCGGCGTGGGCGACTGCCACTGGCGGAACTGCTGCAGCTCTTCGAGGGTGTAGCGCCCTATGAGCGCGAGCTGGGAGTACAGCATCGGCGACATGTGTCCGGGGTCGAGGAAGAACCTGTCACGGCAGCGCCATGTGGGGTCTCCGGGGTCGAATGTCAGGAATTCCGAATAAAGGACATTGATGAAGTCAGCCCCGCCCATCGCTCCGCCGGGGTGTCCCGACTTAGCGCGTTCGACCATGCTTGCCGCAAGAATGCGTATGTTGTCAGCGGCAAGGTTCATGAGTTCTTTTGTGTGTTCCATCACTTGTTTGATGCTGTGTGTGGTGTGTGCTTTTCTCCGCCTCCGGCCTCTGCCGCGGCGGTTGTGGCGCAAAGTTACTACTTTTTGCCTTACCCTCCCGCCCTGCCGCGCCATTTCCGTCCGTTTCAGCCACTTCCGCCGTGTTTTCCACGCCTGTCCGCAGGTCTGCCCGTCCTCTTTTATTAATTAGGAGGATTTGAAAAGACGCAACAACAACAATTCCCCACCCAGCCCCATTTCCGCCCCAATCCACAAACGTGGGAACGCCGAAAAGTGTTCTATTTTTCCCTTCCTAATTTTATAAATAACGTTAATGGAGATTTGGAAAACGGAGACAAATGTATTATCTTTGTGTAGAGAAAAGAGAGGACATGCACCGCGTGCGTAACCTCTCTTTCTGCGTATTGATAATCAGCAAGTTACACAACCCCTATATGTACATGTAGCGTCGCCGTTATGTACATGTAGGAAAAACTCCAAGTATTCCCGTCGCCCCAGAGCCTATTTCCGTCCGTAGAATACCTATATCAGTGTCCACGAAGTGCCTTGCAGTGTCCGCGATCCAAGGCAGATTTAGTTAAACTTACATAAAAATTCGCCCTCGGTGCGACACGCTCAAGTGTTCTATTTTTCCTCTTTTTCCAAGCCCCGGCTCTGGGTGCGGAACATCCCTTTTCCGTATCGCGAAAAATGTCTTCGTCTACAGCAGCCGCCCGACTGTGCGAACAAGTCTATTTTTAAGAGGTAAAATATTACTAAACAAGATACTAAAAGATTTTGTTGCAAATCATTCTATATGCACATTAGCAACAAACCCCCATTTATTCAACCCCAAAATGCAGGGAAGCGCATTTGAGAGCAAGGACGGCGGAAGGCACAGGCAGAGGAAGCCCACGACATAGGGATTTGCCACTCAAATCACCAAACAAAGTGCTACAACTAACAAGCGTAACATTTTATATACCAAACAAATCAGAAGAGATATACTGCAAGCATCGCAATAATCCTAAGTGCTACCGCGCCCGGACTATTATCGTCGGTAATACCCGCACCGCTCTAACTCACCCCAAACCGCCGGCGGGAGCATCTCGCGGCAGTCCGTCCCCTCGCCTATGAGCCGCCGCACGTCCGTCGAACTCCACGGGCATTGCGGCGCGTCGGAGAGCAGCGTGACACTGGCGGGCAGACCGTCAGCCCGCACCTCATACCCCGGGCGCGGGTAGAGGAAAAGGCGGTGAAAGCGGAGAATGTCCTCCGCGTTGCGCCAACGGTCGAAGACAAGCCAGTTGTCCGTCCCCACAAGCAGGGAGAAATCCGTCTCGGGATATTCGCCGCGCAAGGCGGTAAGCGTGCGCCACGTGTAGGACGGGAGCGGCAGGCGCGTCTCATAGTCGGACACGCGCACGCCCTCCAAGCCCTCTGCCGCAAGCCGCGCAAGCCTGAGCCGAGCCGCCGTGTCAAGCAGCCCCTCGGGGCGTTTGAGCGGATTGCACGGACTTACCGTAAGCCACAGCTCGTCACACAGCCCGCGCTCCACTATATACCGCGCGAGGCGCAAGTGTCCGAGGTGGATGGGGTTGAACGACCCTCCGAGCAGGGTCACTCTCTTGCGGTTCATTGCCCGAGGAAGCGTTTCACCGCCGCAAGTGCCTCGGCCTCTGCCCGCGCAAGGTCGTCGTTGGTCACCACAAGGTCGAACTTCGGGGCATACGACAGCTCAAACTCGGCGCGGGCAAGGCGGTCGGCAATCACCTCGGGCGCGTCCGTGCCGCGAGCCTCGAGGCGGCGGCGAAGCTCGTCCACCGATGGGGGCTGTATGAAAAGGCTCAACGCGCGGTCTCCGTAGTGCTTCTTTATGTTTTGTCCGCCCAGCACGTCCACGTCGCACACCACGTTCTGTCCCGCCGCCAACTGGCTGTCTACTTGGCTGCGCAGCGTGCCGTAGAAGCGGTCGGCGTAGACTTCCTCATATTCGAGAAAATCGCCCTCCGCGATGTGCTTGCGAAACTCCTCAGGCGTGAGGAAATAGTACTCCACGCCGTGCCTTTCCGTGCCGCGCGGCGGACGGCTGGTGGCGGAGACGGAGAAGTGCAGGTTGAGCCCCTGCGCCATAAGATAGTTGATGATTGTGCTCTTTCCGCTGCCGCTCGGCGCGGAGAATATCAAGACTTTCCCTTGCATATTTTCCATTTAATAGATGGATGGGCGCAAAAGAAGCGCGGCTGCGCCCCACGTTCCGCGCCGTTTATGTGGTGAAAAATAGTTTTGCTCAAAAGAAGTTCCGCGACAAACGCCGGACAGCGCCACTCAAAGCCTGCCCTGCCCCGCCGCGCCGGCTCAGTTCGCCGCCCGCTCCGTCACGCGCCCGTGCTCCACGTCGAAGAGCTTATAGCTGCGGCGCGTGAGCGCGAGGATGCGGTCGAGATGCTCGCGGCGCGTGTCGGTGATGAATATCTGGCCGAAGTCGTCCCCGCCCACATAGTCCACTATCCGCGCCACGCGTCCGGCGTCGAGCTTGTCGAAAATGTCGTCCAGCAAGAGAAGCGGCATGCGTTCCTCGCCCCGTTCCTTCAAGAAAAGGTACTGCGCCAGCTTCAAGGCTATCAGGCACGTCTTCTGCTGCCCTTGCGAGGCCTCGCGCCGCAGCCCGAAGCCGTTGAGCGTAAGTTCGAGCTCGTCCTTGTGCACGCCGTGCAGCGTGTAGCCCACTATGCGCTCCTTCGCGCGCCACTCCGCAAGCTGCGGGGCAAGCGGACCGCGGGCGCAGTGGCTTACGTACTCCGCCGAAACCTCCTCGCTCTCCGCGCCGGAAAGGCGCAGGTACATCTTGCGGTAGAGCGGGAGGAAACGCTCGGCAAAGTCGCGCCGCGCCGCATAGATGCGCTCCGCGTCGTGCGCCATCATGTCCTCCAGCACTTCCATCACCGCCGCGTCGGGCTCGGCCTCGTCTTTAAGCAGAGCGTTTCGCTGCTTGAGCGTCCGCTCATAACGGATAAGCGCCTCCAAGTAAGGCGCGTCGTACTGCATCACGGTCATGTCCATAAAACGCCGCCGCTCCTCGCTGCCGCCCGTGATAAGCGACGCGTCCGCCGGAGCTATCATCACCAACGGCACGCGCCCGATGTGCTCGGAGAGCCGGCGCACGTCCTTGCCGTCAATGCGCAGCCTCTTGCGGCTGCCGCGCTTCAGGCTGCACACCACGCGCCGCGACACCCCGCCGGGGAGCGTGAAGGCGGCGTCGAGCATGAAATAGTCGGCTTCGTGGCGCACGTTCAGCGCATCCTGCGCGGCGGCAAAGCCCCGGCAGAAGGCGAGGTAATAGACCGCGTCCAACACGTTTGACTTGCCCATGCCGTTAGCCCCGACAAAGCAGTTGACGTTGGGGGACAGGGCGAGCTCGGCCTGTTCTATGTTGCGGTAATTGGCAATGGAAAGCTGCTGTAAAATCATACGTGCGGACTTCGTGACGGCGCAAAAGTACCCAATCGCCGCCGCACGCGCCGCCGCCTGCGGGCTTTTTTCGCCAAACCGCCAAAAAAGGCGGCGGCGGCTTGACCATCTTGGCGGAAAGTCGTATTTTTGCGCCACTATCTGCTTAGCAAACAAAAGACAAAACATAAAAATGAGCAACAACAAGAAAGCCGACTCGGCTTTGGACGTAAACAAAACCCTCGCGCAGTCGGAAGCGTTTGTGACGAAATACAAGAAGCCGCTTCTTTCCGGCATCGCGGCCGTGATTGTCATAGTTGGCGGTGTCTTCGCCTATATATACGGTTACGCAAAGCCCCGCGAAGACAAGGCGCAAGAGCTTCTCGGCGTCGTGATGCAGAAGTATGTGATGCAGCAGGACTTTGAGACCGCGCTCAAAGGCGAGGGCAAGACGATGGGACTTGTGAAGATTGCCGACAAGTACAGCTCCACCGACGCAGGCAACCTTGCTTGCTACGAGGCAGGTCTTTGCTACTACAACACGGGCAAGACCGCCGAGGCCATCAAATACCTTGAGAAGTTTGACACCAAGAGCGACGAGACCGTGTCTGCGCAGGCACTTTTCGCGCTCGGCAACTGCTACGCCGCAGCCAACAAGCTCGACAAGGCTGTCTCCGCTTTCAAGGACGCAGCAAAAGCTACGGACGTGCCCGCCCTCTGCGCCGAGTACCTCTTCCAGGCTGGTCAGATTCTCGAGTCCCAGAAGAAGAACGACGACGCCCTGAAAATTTATCAGGACATCAAGGACAGCTACCCCACCGCCCCCATCTGCACGCGCCAGATGCAGAACGGCGTGCTGCTTGACGCAATCATCGACAAATACATCGCCCGCCTGAGCAAATAAGCCCCAAGGGGCGCAAAACGCATCCCGCCGCAAAACGGGAAGAGAAAGCAACGGCTGCACGGATAAGCACGGCAGAGACGGCAGAAGCCGCAGCCGCGAAGAAAGTCCGCGCAGCCGTTGCAAATATTTCCACACTCCCCCAACCCACAAGCAAAGACCGCGCAGCAAGCGCAACCCCGCACCATGTCCTCCAACGCCTTTTCATACAAAGAGAGCCAAAGCACCGAGATTCCCGACGCCTCAGAGATGCGCTTCGGAATAATAGTCACCGAGTGGAACAACGACATCACCGACCGTCTCCTTGAAGGAACGGTGGCTGAGCTGCAGCGCGACGGCGTGGCAGAGGGCAACATCACCGTAAAGCGCGTACCCGGCAGCTTCGAGCTGGTATACGCCGCGCAGCAGCTGGCGAAATTCGGCCACGTGAACGGGGTCATCATCCTCGGCTGCGTAGTGCGCGGCGACACGCCCCATTTCGACTACATCTGCCAAGGGGTCACGCAGGGCATAACGCAGCTCAACGCCACGGGGGACATACCCGTCATCTTCGGACTCCTAACCGTGAACACGCACGAGCAGGCCGAGGAGCGAGCCGGAGGCAAATTGGGTAATAAAGGTGAGGAATTCGCCGTCACGGCAATAAAAATGGTGGACTACGCTTGGCGGCTGCAGAAATAAAGCCTATCTTTGCACCCGCAACAAGCACAACAGGGCAAATACCAGAGTGGCCAAATGGGGCAGACTGTAAATCTGCTGGCTTACGCCTTCGGTGGTTCGAATCCATCTTTGCCCACAACCCTTTTGACAACTATACGCCCGGTACGACACCGGGCGTTTTTGTTTCGTTAGGCATAGTTTGCGCCGCAAAAGGCAAAGAGCCTGCGGCGGCAAGCAAGCCGAAAAGCACGAGAGGAAGCACCGCACTCGCTATGGAAAACGCAAACAAGCCCTTGAAAGAGCCGCGCCTCAACCCCACCCTCGCCGCCGCGTTCTTCCTGCTCGTAACGGTGGCGGGAGTTTTCTGCGTCAAAGCGCCGTGGAAAAGCAAGTACACAGTGGTGCTGAGCGATGACACTGCAGACACGCAGGCTGATAAGGTGAAAACCAAGGCAGACACGGTCATTTCCCTCACTACCGATGCCGCCCTTGTCGGCTACTGGGCCGCAGAAGACAATGGGCAAAGCGTCGCAGCCGGTGAGTGGACGGACAGGCAGATTGACAGTCTGAAGAAAGTATACCAGCCCGTGCCGAGGGACTTTCCCGCTGACATTTCCCACCTATACTACAAGTACTTCCGCTTAGGTTACGAAAACGCGCTTGCCGGAGAAACGGCAACAGGCGGGGAGAAACTCGACAAAGAAAGGCTCAAAGATTATAGCAAGTACATCAATAACAGCAACAAGTCCAACAATAACAGCACGGGAAAGCGGTAAAGATGGAAGCGACAAGGATAGAAAGCCTCACAGACCCGCGCGTGGCGGTCTTCGCCAGCCTCACCGAGGCGCAGCTGCGCAACCGTCTCGAGCCGGAAAAGGGAGTATTCATTGCTGAAAGCCCCAAGGTGATACACGTGGCACTTGACGCGGGCTACGAGCCACTTGCGCTGCTCTGCGAGGAAAAGAGACTCGCGGGCGACGCCGCCGCCGTCATAGCGCGCTGCCCCGGCACGCCGGTATACACAGGCAGCCGCGACACACTCGCCGCGCTGACCGGCTACACGCTCACGCGCGGCGTGCTGTGCGCAATGCGGCGCAAGCCGGCACCCACAGTTGCGGAAGTGTGCAACGGCGCGAGCCGGGTGGTGGTGATAGACGCCGTGACAGACACCACCAACATCGGCGCAATTTTCCGCTCCGCCGCCGCCCTCGGCATAGACACCGTGCTGCTCACGCCCGACAGCTGCGACCCGCTCAACCGGCGCTCCGTGCGCGTGTCTATGGGCTCGGTGTTCCTCGTCCCTTGGACGTGGCTCGACGGAGGACCGGAGACGCTCCACGCCTACGGCTTCCGCACGGCAGCTATGGCCCTCACCGACCGTTCCATACCGCTCGGCTCCCCCGCCCTCGCCGCAGAGCCGCGGCTCGCGCTTGTGATGGGCACGGAGGGAGACGGACTGCCCGCCGAGACCATCGCTGCCACCGACTACACGGTGCGCATACCTATGAGCCACGGAGTGGACTCGCTCAACGTGGCGGCGGCCGCCGCCGTGGCCTTTTGGGAGTTGCGCAAGAAATAGCCCCCGCGTGCCGGAAATACGCCCGACATCACGCGCCTGGCTTGAAAACGGAGCTAAAATACCTTGACCAAACCGCGCACGCACAATTTAGAAAGGCGGCAAAGCAACAAAGAAGCGCACACACCTATTTATATAAGCACACACGCCCTATATATATAATACGTGCGCCGATTATATAACGCGTATCCCTATCTCCGACACGCCCACACCTATCCAATGACGCGCCCCAACAGGGCGAAAACGGCACTCGCCCCGAGCGCTCAACCATTCTGAAAGACACAATGGCAAACACACCCGCATTTCTCCGCCTTTTCCTCGTCACCCTCCTGCTGCTCACGGCTTCCCACAGTGCGGAAGCCACAACGGCCGACTCGCTCTTCGCTCGCATGCCGCGCGAGGTGCTTCCGCTGCTCGACAAGACGGCGAAGCTCGACCTTCTCGACCTCTTCAACAGCGGACTAAAAGCCGCCGCCGAGAACATATACGGCGGACAGACGGAAATGAAAGAGAAAACGGCGACGCACATACTGTTGCGCACCTCCGAAAGCGGCATCTGGACGATGGATGCCGTACTCGCGCAAGGCGACACCCTGATAGTCTGCGTGCAGTCGCTGAAAGCCGGCGGCGTAGGCTCGCGCGTGCAGGTCTACACACAAGGCTGGCGTCCGCTGCCCGCAAGTCTGCCGCGCACCGAAGCCAGAAAATTCGTCACAGCCTCCCCCACGCTCACTGCCGACCGTATGCTGCAGATGCAGCGCGTGCTTTCCGCCTGCCCCCTGGAAGCCGTTTGGGACGCGAAGGCCGAAGCGCTCAAAGTGCGCCCAAGCACCGCCGGACTGACGAAAGACGAGCGACGCGACGCGAAAGGCTGTCTGCTCGAAAAGCATTACGCCCTCAAAGGCTCGCGCTTTGTCGAGACCGCCACGACCTCGGCGGAAGACGCCCCCTACCACGACATCTGGGCGCAACCATAAGCACGCACTCCCGCCGCAAGCACACCCCTGCATCAAAAAGATGCGCCCCACGCCCCAAGCCATAGCCGCAAGCGCAAAAGCGGACACATCTCCGGACATTCATACGCTTTTAATAGGGAGCGCAAAGAATGTTTTTAATAAATATTGTACTTTTGCCCCGACCAATACAAGGGACACAACGCCGCCGCACCGGCAAACGCGCCACAAAAGGCGTTTAAGGCGCGGAGGCAAAACCAAAACTTGTACACACATATAATGGGTATCTTACAAGACAGACTGGCGAAATACACCTTGCCGCAAGAGTATATGGCGAAAGGCGTATACCCTTATTTCCGTGCCATAGAAGGAAAGCAAGGCACAGAGGTGGAAATGGGCGGGCATCACGTCCTGATGTTCGGCTCAAACGCCTACACGGGACTCACCGGCGACGAGCGCATCATCGAAGCTGGAATCAAGGCCATGCGCAAGTACGGCTCCGGCTGCGCAGGCTCTCGCTTCCTCAACGGAACGCTTGACCTGCACGTGAAGCTCGAGAAAGAGCTTGCCGCTTTCGTAGGCAAGGAGGACGCGCTTTGCTTCTCCACCGGCTTCACGGTGAACTCCGGCGTCATCTCCTCTCTCACCGGCCGCGAGGACTATATCATTTGCGACGACCGCGACCACGCGTCCATCGTAGACGGGCGCCGCCTCTCCTTCTCCACCTGCTTGAAGTACAAGCACAACGATATGGCCGACCTCGAACGCCAGCTGCAGAAGTGCGCGCCCGAGGCCGTGAAGCTCATCGTTGTGGACGGCGTCTTCTCTATGGAGGGCGACCTTGCCAACCTGCCCGAGATTATCAAGCTCAAGCACAAGTACAACGCCACGGTCATGGTGGACGAGGCGCACGGTCTGGGAGTCTTCGGCAAGCAAGGGCGCGGCGTGTGCGACTATTTCGGCCTGACGGACGAGGTAGACCTCATAATGGGCACGTTCAGCAAGTCGCTCGCCTCCATCGGCGGATTCATCGCCGCAGACGAGAGCATCATCAACTGGCTGCGCCACACCGCACGCACGTACATATTCTCCGCTTCCAACACCCCCGCCGCCACGGCGTGCGCAATGGAGGCGCTGCACATCATACAGCAGGAGCCCGAGCGCATCCAGGCACTTTGGGACGTGACGCACTACGCCCTCAAGCGCTTCCGCGAGGAAGGCTTCGAAATAGGAGAGACGGAGTCGCCCATCATCCCGCTCTACGTGCGCGACACAGAGAAGACATTCGTGGCCACAGCGCGCGCCTTTGACGCGGGCGTATTCATCAACCCGGTGATACCCCCCGCCTGCGCCCCGCACGACACCCTCGTGCGCGTAGCCCTTATGGCCACCCACACCAAGGAGCAGGTTGACCGCGCCGTAGCCGCGCTGAAAAAGGTCTTCCAAGACTTGGACATCATCAAGTAAACGAGGCGAAAGCCCCGACACATACAACTCCAAACCATCGAGCCGCGCCCACGCAAAAAGAGGGCGCGGCTCGATGCGCTTTCATTGTTCCCGCCCGCCGCCACGTCGCAGGAATGCCCCCTCAAAATGCCTTTCACCGCGAAGGGGATTACCCATTCGTACCACTTACGCGCTCCCTTTTCTATGTGGTACACCGTCATTTCCGTGCCGATGGCAAGTATCTCGGGGTCTACGCCCGTATTGAGCTGCCCACAAGCAGGCACTCTGTCAGCACCTGCCCGCTTTGGCTAAGGCTTCCGCCGTCAAAGAGCGACAGGATTTCCGTCTGCTCAAAGCCGTTTTCCACGTCGTGGCTCGCGGTAGCCGCATTTTCGCGCAAGCAGAATAAAAAAAAGAGCGGCCGGACGGCATCCGAAAGAAATGTTGTAATTTTGCCGTTGGAAAATACCAATATTTAATTTATCAACTCACTATGGTAAACTACAAAGAACTGGGTTTGGTGAACACCCGCGAGATGTTCAAGCGCGCCATCAACGGCGGCTACGCAATCCCCGCCTTTAATTTCAATAACCTTGAGCAGCTCCAGGCTATCATCAAGGCTTCCTCCGAGCTCAAGTCGCCGGTCATCCTTCAGGTGTCCAAGGGCGCACGCGCATACGCTAACGAAACGCTCCTCCGCTACATGGCCGAGGGCGCTGTGCAGTACGCCAAGGAGCTTGGCTGCAAGCACCCCGAAATCGTGCTTCACCTTGACCACGGAGACAGCTTCGAGCTTTGCAAGAGCTGCGTAGACCTCGGCTTCTCCTCCGTGATGATCGACGGCTCTTCCCTCCCCTACGAGGAGAACGTAGCCCTGACGAAGAAGGTGGTAGAGTACGCACACCAGTACGACGTGACCGTTGAGGGCGAGCTCGGCGTGCTGGCCGGCGTAGAGGACGAGGTTTCCTCTGACGTTTGCCACTACACGAAGCCCGAGGAGGTTATCGACTTCACGTCGAAGACCGGCGTTGACTCCCTCGCCATCTCCATCGGCACCTCGCACGGCGCATACAAGTTCACCCCCGAGCAGTGCACCCGCGACCCGAAGACGGGCAAGCTCGTTCCTCCTCCCCTCGCGTTCGACATTCTCGACGCTATCATGGAGAAACTCCCGGGCTTCCCCATCGTGCTTCACGGCTCCTCCTCCGTTCCGCAGGAGTATGTGGACATCATCAACGCCAACGGCGGCAAGCTGCCCGACGCAGTGGGCATACCCGAGGAGCAGCTCCGCAAGGCCTCCAAGAGCGCCGTTTGCAAAATCAACATCGACTCCGACAGCCGCCTCGCCTTCACGGCAGCAGTGCGCAAGGTGTTCAACGACAAACCGGGCGAATTCGACCCCCGCAAGTACTGCGGTCCCGCTCGCGACCTTATGGAGCAGATGTACAAGCACAAAATCACCGAAGTGCTTGGCAGCGACAACAAGCTCGGGCAGCTCGACTAATACAAGCAACGCCATAACGCTCACGCCGCACCGCGCCGCATGACGCAGGAAGCCGCGTGAAGCAAGCAAAACCATCGGGAGACCGTGGCCGGAACGCCGTTCCGCCACGGTCTCCTTTCTGTTTCAGGGCGCAAAGGACGCGCTATTCGCGGAAAAATTTGTAACTTTGCAAAGGATAGACTATGGACAGCCCGTGCAGCACTCGCCGCACCGCGTCCCATATCCTGTCCGCACACGAAGCAAGCCGCGTCCGCGCGTGCCGGGAAACACGTCCCGCGCAAAAGAAACCGCAGGAGGCGGAAAAACAAAAAGACACTCAATGAAAGTATTGTTCATCACACAGGAAATGACACCTTACGTGCCAGAAAGCAAGGTGGCGCAGGACGGCCGCGCCCTGCCGCAGGCCATGCACGAGAAAGGATGCGAGGTGCGCACATTCATGCCCCGCTGGGGCTGCATCAACGAACGGCGCAACCAGCTTCACGAGGTGATACGTCTTTCCGGGATGAACATCATCATAGACGACACCGACCACCCCCTTATCATAAAGGTGGCCTCCCTGCCCGCCGCGCACATACAAGTATACTTCATCGACAACGACGACTACTTCCACAAGCGCGGGCTGCTTGCCGCAGAGGACGGCACAGAGTACGCCGACAACACAGAGCGCGCCGTCTTCTACGCACGCGGCGTACTGGAGACAGTGAAAAAGCTGCGCTGGGTGCCCGATGTGATTTACTGCCAAGGGTGGATATCCGCCGTCGCGCCGTTCTACATAAAGACCGCATACCGTGACGAGCCGCCTTTCGCAGAAGCGAAAGTGGTGTCCTCCGTATACGGCGGCGTGCCCGACGCAAAACTCAACAGCCGCTTGGCGGAGTGCCTCGCCTTCCGCGATGCAGACGCCAAGGCTCTTGAAGCGGCAGGCGTTGACCTCACGCAGCCCGACTGCCTCGCGCGTCTCGGGATGGCGTTCAGCGACGGAGTGATATTGGCCGACGAAGACACGCCCGACGCGCTGCGCTCCTACGCCGAAAGCCTCGGCAAACCGCTCTTCGACGCGACAGCCGCAGACGATGCCGCCGAAGGCATAAAGACGTTCTTCGAAAGCCTGACGGGAGCCGGCGCACAATAAAAGCCGGCACAAGCGCCGCCCTTTCTTTTTCCCCCACAACCAAAGCATCTTATGAGAAAACTCCTTTGGTGTCTGCCGCTCGCCGTGATGGCCGCGGCAAGCTGCGATGACAGCACGGAGTCGCTGGGCATGGACGTTATGCCCGACAACGACAAAGTGACCGCGCAAGCCGAGGTATTCAACCTCTCCACCACTACGGTAAAGGCCGGGGCGGTACTTGCCAACACCGGGACCTGCTATCTGGGCAGCGTGACAGACCCCGAGCTGGGCGTGCGCACGACGAGCGACTTCCTCGCGCAGTTCCATTTGCCCGAGTTCTTTATGCTGCCCGCAAAGGAAAAGATAGTAAAGGACGCGGAAGGCTTGCCCGTGGCCGACTCCTTGCAGATAGTGGTGTACTTTGACACATACTACGGCGACTCGCTTACCACTATGAAGCTGCGCGTGCGCGACCTTGACGCGGCGCACACCCTTTCCGAGGGGGAGCACTACTACTCCGACCTCACGCCCACCGACTTCGTCAATCCGACGCCCGAGGTGGACAAGACGCTTACTTACGCTGTAAAGGACTTCACCCGCTCTGACGAGGTGACAAACGGCACGTCCTACTACCGCAATGTAGTGATAAAACTGCCGAAGAGCTACGCCGACAAAGTTGTCCGCGCATACTACGACAATCCGTCCTATTTCAACAACTCGTACAGCTTCATCCACAACGTGTGCCCCGGCTTCTACGTGCAGCACACCGGCGGACAGGGCGCAATGATCACCGCCAAGATGATGGCGATGAACCTTTATTTCAGCTACCACACCGAGAGCAGCGCGGGCACGGACTCTATCGCCGACGGCTACCAACGGCTCGGTGCTACGGACGAAGTGCTGCAGTGCACGCGCACGGCGAGCGACTACCCCGACGCACTGTCCGAGGACAAGCTCGCCGGTCTTCCCTACACGCTTGTAAAGTCGCCGGCCGGCCTCTTCACCGAGGTCGCGCTCCCCGTTTCCGATATCATTGACGGGACAGACGGCAGCGGCACGCACTACAACGACAGCGTCAACCAGGCGCAGCTCACCATCCGCAGCTACAACCCTACTGCGTCAGCTTACAGCCTCCCCGCCCCTACCACTTTGCTTCTCGTGCGCAAGGCAAAGATGAAGGAGTTTTTCGAAAACGACAATCTGCCCGACAGCCGCGAGAGCTACATCGCCTCCTATGCTTCCGCTTACGGCGTATATACTTTCAGCAACATCGCCCAGCTTGTCACTACGCTCAAAAACGAGCGCGACAAGGGCGCGGGCGTGCTTGTGAGCGACACGCCGCAAGAGCGCAAGGCGAAATACGCCGTTTGGGAGGCCGCAAACCCTGACTGGAACAAGGCGCTGCTTGTGCCCGTGCAAGCGGACTATACTACGTCCAGCTCTTCCAGTTCGTCCACACAGACCATTTCGCGCATTCGCCACGAAATGGGGCTCTACTCCGCCAAGCTGCAAGGCGGCAAGGACGTAAAGATAGATATCAGCGTCATCTACGGACGCTTCAACCACTGACGCCAAGACGCAAAGCCGGAGACACCAAGACTCAGGCCGGAGACACCAAGGCACGCACAAGAAAGCTACGGCACAGAGTACAGCCCACCGGCCGGCGCACAAAAACAAAATACTGCGGGGACGCGACAAACAAGTCACGTCCCCGCAGTTCGTTTAGATAGCGCACTGGCTTTGGGGGCAAGCCCAAAGAAACGGCGGCAAGTTGCGCGTAAGACAGCTTGGAGAATTTGAGAAACGCTTTGCCTCCGCCCTCTCCGCACGCGCCGTCACGCTCAACGCCGCACGCAAGTCACAAGGATGGCGGCAAAGGTGAGCGCCTCCGAGAGCGGAATGGCGAGCCATAGTCCGTCGTCGCCCACAGTAAGGGGGAGCAAAAGCAGCGAGGGGACTACGAAGACAAAGCCGCGAAGAAGCATAAATGCGGTGGCACGCTTGAAACGCTCAAGACTTTGGAAGTAGCCAATGATGACGAGGTTCAAGGCAAAGAAAAGGAAAGCGAGCGAGAAGAGCGGCAAGCCCTCCGCCGCAATGCGCCCCGCCGCCGTACCTGCGGGTAGGAAAAGCGAAACGATGAAGCTGCTTTCCGTCACACCAAGCAAGGACATCAGCACGCCGCACACCACCGCGAGCCTGAGCGTCAGGTTGCGCGTCTGCCGCACACGGGCGGAAAGCCCCGCGCCGTAGTTGTAGCTGAGAATAGGCTGCGCAGACTGAGCAATGGCATTGCCCACCATAAAGACGAGCGGGAAGCAATAGCACGCCACGCTGAACGCAGCCACGCCGTCGTCGCCGATACGGCGGATGAAGACGAAGTTGCCCGTGAGCATCGTGCAGGCAATGGCGAGTTCGCCTATGAGCGAGGACGCGCCGAGCTTCACTTGGTAGCCTATGTTACGCGCCGTCAGTGCCAGACTTGTGCGCGTGAGCTTCACCCGGCAGAAACGCACGGTGCGCCGCCAGCGCAGCATATATGCAAGCACGACAAGGCAGCCGAAGAGTTCGGAAAGCGCGGTGGCGAGGGCTGCTCCGCCTATGCCCATATTGAGCGGGAAGATAAAGAGGTAGTCAAGCGCCACGTTGAGCAAGGCGGGCAGCGCGTTGCACACCATCGCCCACACGGGACTGCCGTCCAGCCTCAGCACAAAGAGCCCAATGCTCATCAGCATATAGAGGGGCAGCGCGGGGATTATCCACCGCATATAGTCCAACGCGTACGGCGTCAGTCCCTCGCTCGCGCCGAGAAGCCGCGCCGTGACCGTGGGAAAAGTCATTACCGCAAGCGAGAGCGCAACCATCAGCAACGTGCCTACGGCAAATGCCTGCGTCACGTTGAGGTTTGCAGCATGCACGTTGCCGCGCGAAAGGTGGACGGAAGCCACGACCGACACGCCCGCGCCAAACATCAGCCCCACGCCCGTGGTTACGAGGAAAAACGGGGCCACAATGTTTACCGCCGCAAGCGCGTCACTGCCCACGCCGTGCCCCACAAACGCGCCGTCCACAATATTCACCGTGGAGGCAAGCAACATCCCAAGGAGCGTGGGGATAAACATTTTTCCGAAGAGGCGCGGAATGCTCGCCCCGCCCCAGTCAATGCTGTCTCTGTTGTCCATTTTAGGATAAGATTATTAGGTTTTGAGGTAAAAACTTATAGTTGTTGGATTCGCGCAGCCACGCACAAGCTGCGCACGCCCGTTCGCCAACGGCACGCGTCCGCACACAAGCCCCAAACGTCCACACGAAGCGGCTCAAATCCGCAACCCAGCCGTTCGCATCCGCACGCCGACACCACACGCGTCCGCACACAAAAAGCCCCGTCCGCAGGCTTACCCACTTGCGGACGGGGCTTAGTTCTGCGGTAAAATATCTCTGTTACGCCATGCTGCGACGTGCTTGCTCCTCGCCTTGGGCGAGGGCTGCGGAAAGCGAGCTGAGCTGCTCCGTGGTGGCGGTGCCTGCCGGCACGAGCGGCAGCCGCAGCACATTTTCGGCAAGTCCCATAACGCCAAGGAGCGCTTTCACGCCGGCGGGGTTGCCGTCAGCGGTCATCAGTTTGTACACGCGGCTCAGACTGCGGTGCACGGGCAGCGCAGTGGTAAAGTCTCCGGCGAGCTCAGAATGCACCATCGAGCCGAAGAGCGCGGGCAAGGCGTTGCCCACGACAGAGATGACGCCCGTCGCACCTATCGAGAGCAGCTCAAAGGTGATTGCGTCGTCGCCGCTCAGCACTTCGAAGCCCTCGGGGGCGTTTTCCACGATGTCCTCTATCTGGGTGATGCGCCCCGAGGCCTCTTTCACGGCCACCACGTTGGGGCAGTCGCGGGCTATGCGCAGGGTTGTCTCCGCCTCGAGGTTAACCCCCGTGCGTCCCGGCACGTTGTAAAGCACTACGGGAAGCGGACTGCTTTTCGCCACCTCGCAGTAGTGGCGGTAAAGCCCCTCTTGCGAGGGCTTGTTGTAGTACGGCGTGACGATAAGCACGCCGGCAAAGCCCGTGAGGTCGGTCTCACGCAGCCCGCGTGCCACTTCGGCCGTGCAGTTGCCGCCCGCTCCGAGCAGCAGAGGCACGCGTCCCGCCGCCGTGCGCACCACGGTGTCCATCACGGCACGCTTCTCGGCGGCAGCGAGACAGGGCGTCTCCGCCGTAGTACCGAGTACGCAGATGAAGTCCACGCCGCCCGCTATCTGGTGCTCTACGAGAGCCTCGAAGGCGGGGAAGTCCACACTCCCGTCTTCCTTGAAAGGAGTGACGAGCGCTATGCCTAAGCCTTTGAAAGGATTTTGTCGTACCATAATCCTTGTTTTACTTTTTCTTGTATCGCTTGTTGAGTCCCGCCACCACGTCGTTGGTGATGTCGAGCGACTTGTCTGCGTAAAGGATGTTGTCTCCGCTGCGGCTGAGAATCATCTTATACCGCCCGTCGCTGTTGAAGTCATTGAGGAAACGGCGGAGACTGTCACGCAGTGCCTCTTGGTATGCCTGCGTGGCGGCGGCCATTTCGTTCTCAATGCGCGACTGGTACTGCTGCAGCTGGACTTGCTGCTGCTGCAGCTTGCTCTGTGCCGCCTGCGCCTGCGCCTCCGAGGTTATTTCCCCGCTCTGCAGTTTCTTCTGGTAGGCAGCGAGGGCGTTTTGCAACGCCTGCCCTTTCGCCTCAAGCTGCGAGCGGTAGCCGTTCTGCTTAGCCTCGAGTGCCTTCTGCCCCTCTATGCAGTATTCGTACTGTGCGGCGAGCGTGTCGATGTCTATGAAAGCCACCTCGGCCTTGTCGGCGTTGGCTCCGGCCTTAGGCAGCGCGGTGTGCTTCACCTGGTCAGCGGGATTTTTCTTGCCGCACGCCGTGAGAGCAAGCGCGGCGGCCACCGCGCAGACGGCTACGCTCCACTTGTTTCGTTTCATAATGAGTCGTTGTGTGTTGTTTGGAGACGTTCTCCCCTTTCCCGCACGCCTTTCCGCCGTTTGTCGCGGGCCTGCGCGTCCTGCGTCTGCACGCAGCCTATGCCACGGCGTCGCATCAGCTTGTTGCCGCCCACGTGCGTCTGCACGAAAGCGCGTCCGAAGAAGAGCCTCACCGACAGCAAAAGTACGCATAAGGCCACGGCGGCGAGGGTAAGGAGAAAGAGTTTCATATAAAATGCCTACTTTTGTGAGTGCAAAGATAGTGCAAGGCGAGCGCAATGGAAAAACAAAAGGCGCAGACTTTTGATTTTACATTGCCGAGCCGCAGCCTATCTTCTCAAAAGATAGTGCAAGGCGAGCGCAATGGAAAAACAAAAGGCGCAGACTTTTGATTTTACATTGCCGAGCCGCAGCCTATCTTCTCAAAAGATAGTGCAAGGCGAGTGACGTGCGAAACGCAAAGCTGCAAGATTTGCGTTTAAGCACGTCCGAGCCGCAGCCTATCTTCGTCCCGCCGCTAAGACTTGACACAGAAAAACCAGTACCTATATATAATATGGAGCAAACAGAACTTTTGCAGCCCAAAGCTGTATTCGACTGCTTCGCGCAGGTTAACCGCGTACCCCGCCCCTCCAAGAAGGAGGAGAAGATGATAGCCTTCCTCAAAAACTTCGGCGAGAGCCTCTCGCTGCCCACGCGCGTCGACGAGACGGGCAACGTGGTGATAAGCAAGCCCGCCACGCCCGGCTACGAGAACCGCCGGTCCGTCGTGCTGCAAAGCCACATGGACATGGTCTGCGAGAAGAACAAGGACGTGGACTTTGACTTTGAGACCGATGCCATACAGACCTGGATTGACGGGGAATGGATGCGTGCCAAAGGCACCACGCTCGGCGCGGACGACGGCATAGGCGTGGCGATGGAGATGGCCATCCTGCAAAGCACGGACATAGAGCACGGTCCCTTGGAGTGCGTATTCACGCGCGACGAGGAGACGGGGCTGACCGGCGCGGAGGGTATGAAGGACGACTTCATGCACGGCGATTTCCTCATCAACCTCGACTCTGAGGACGAGGGGCAAATCTTCGTGAGCTGCGCCGGCGGCGCGCGCACCACCGCCACTTTCCCCTTCCCCGCCGAGGCTGTGCCTGCCGGCTACCTCACTTTCACCGTCGGCGTGAAAGGCCTCACGGGCGGCCACTCCGGCGATGACATCAACAAGAAACGCGCCAACGCCAACAAACTCCTCGTCCGCTTCCTCCTGCAAGAGAGCGAGCGCATCGGCCTGCGCCTTTGCGACATACAGAGCGGCGGCCTGCACAACGCCATCCCCCGCGAGGGCCACGCCCTCTGCGCCGTGCCCGCCGCAAGCAAGGAGCAGCTGCGCGTAGACCTCAACCTCTTCGCCCGCGACGTGGAGGAAGAGTTCGCCGTGACGGAGAAAGGCATAGAGTTTACCCTCGAAAGTGCCCCTGCCGCCGCCGACTGCATGGAGGCAGCCGCCTGCCGCCGCATGCTTCTCTCGCTGCACGCCGTGCACAACGGGGTTTACGCCGTCAGCCAAGACATAGACTGGCTCGTCGAGACCTCCTCCAACCTCGCCAGCATACGCCGCGAGGGCGGGAAAGTGACGGTCACCACCAGCCAGCGCAGCAGCCTGCAAAGCGCCCGCGAAAATATGAGCAGCATCGTACGCGCAGCCTTCGAGTTAGGCGGCGCCGAGGCGGTGACCAACGAGGGCTACCCCGGCTGGAAGCTCAATCCGCAGAGCGAAATAGTGCGCATCGCCGAGGAGAGCTACCGCCGCCTCTTCGGGCACGCCCCAGTGATTCTCGCCATACACGCCGGCCTGGAGTGCGGGCTTTTCAGCGAGAAATACCCCAAGCTCGATATGGTGAGCTTCGGCCCCACGCTGCGCGGCGTCCATTCGCCCGACGAGCGTCTGCTCATCCCCACGGTGAAAATGGTTTGGGACCATTTGCTCGACATATTGCGCCACATCCCCGAAAAGGCCTGACGCACACCACACGCGGCGCGGCAAGTCCGCGCCGCTTTTCTTTTTCAAGCAGAGTTGCGCAATTTTGGTTTTAGAAGCCAAAACGCGTTTCTTTGCAAATATCACGGGCGGCATTCCCACAGTCCGCCCCAACCAATTCCCCACCCGCCCCGATGCGACTGCTTCTCCACCTCTCCGCCCTGCTTGGCTTCCTCAGCCTTGCCGCCACGTCGTGCATGAAAGACGAGGACTACACCACCGCTTTCTCCGACGCGCTCACGTTCAGCCGCGACACCGTGGCTTTCGACACCGTGCTGAGCGGACAGCCCACCTCTACCGCCACCTTCTCCGTGTACAACCTCAACGACAAAGCCATACGCGTGCCCTCCGTGCGCCTGGCGAAGGGCGCGGCAAGCCCCTTCGCCGTGACCGTGGACGGCACGCCGCTGCGCGACGGGGCGGCGGCGGACTTCGAGATTGCGTCAAAGGACAGCATGATTGTTTTCCTTATGGCAAAACTCCCCTACGCGGACAGCGACGCACCCGTCCCGGCGGAGGACGACGTAGTCTTCACCACCGAGGCGGGGCGCGAGCAGCGCGTCGCCCTGCGTGCCGTAGGACAGGACGTAGTTACGCTGCCCGCCGGCATGCGCGTGTCGCGCGACACCGTGATGTCGCCCTCGCGCCCGGTAAGGATAATGGACAGCCTTGTCGTGGAGCGCGGCGCGACGCTCACGCTCGCCGAGGGCACGCGCTGGCTCTTCCACCCCAAGGCGCAGCTCATTGTGCACGGCACACTGCGCATTGCCGGCACGCAAGGCAAGCCCGTCGTTCTGCGCGGCGACCGCACGGACAATATGTTCAACGGGCAGCCCTACGACCGCATCCCCGGCCAGTGGGGCGGCATCACGCTTACCTCCGAAAGCTACGACAACGTCATCTCCTACGCCGACATTCACAGCGGCTCGTGGGGCGTGCGCGCCGACTCGTCTGACGTGACGCGCAGCAAGCTCTTCATCGAAAATTCCGTTATTCACAACACGCAGGGAAACGGCCTCGACACGCGCATGTCGCAGGTGACGGCGGGCAACTGCCAGTTTACCAACGCGGGCGGCGACTGCGTGCGCGTCATGGGCGGCGACGTGGTGCTGATACACTGCACCGTGGCTCGCTTCTATGTCTTCACGGGCGGTGACGGCGTGGCCCTGCGCTTCGCCAACTATGACGGCTCCTCCACCCTGCCGCTCAGCCGCCTCGCGGCGTACAACAGCATCGTCACGGGCTACGCCTCGGACGAGCTGATGGGGGCGCAGTCCACCACGGACACGCAGGCCGACTTCAAGTGCGGCTTCTTCAACTGCCTCATCCGCACGCCCGACAACGAGGACACCAAGAAGTTTTTCTCCTCCTGCCTCCTCGACGACGGCAAGGACGGGGCGCTCTCCGGCGCGGACAACTTCACGCCGGCCTTCGACACCTCGCGCCTGCTCTTTTCCTTCCAGCTCGCCCCCGCCTCCCCGGCCGTGGGCGCGGCGGACAACACCATCAGCGCCGCCACCTACCCGCTCGACCCACAAGGCCGCAGCCGCACCGGCGACACCACGCCCGATATAGGCTGCTACCAGCACGCGGCGCAGTAGGAGTCGCTCTGCAAATTGCCGCCGCAAGGCATGCAGCCTGAGAGATTCATAGAGAATGTCAGCACAGCAAAAGAGAGGGTACGCACGGGGTGCATATCCTCTCTTTTCTCTTCCCAAAGGCACAAAGTATTCAAGCGTTTTGCAAGCCACCACTTCCCGTTATGATAAAACGCAAACCGCGCGGCGATGTCCAGGAAACGCGCGGCGACGGGCGGAAACCGAGCCTGCTTTTCCGCGCTTGGGGCTTTACGCCCCCCGCTTGCGCCCGCCGGCGTTTTTCATAGATAAACTTTGTCGGTATCAAGGCATAAAGTAAATTTGCAAACCAAAATTGCCCGCACTCCGGCACTTACGCCCCGCCGCCAACGGAAAGGCGCGGAAAGAGCCGCCGCGAGCGGGAAAACTTCACCACAAGCAACAGACAAGACGGCACGCCCGCGCGCCGCCCCAATGTCCCGGCACACAGCCGGACGCAGGGACGGGAGACGGCGGGCGGAGGCCGCCACACAAGGCAAAAGACGGATATGAAATTCACCGAACGCAACGGCTTCAACCTCTACGAGGTGAACGAGCAGGTGCTTGGCCAATGGGACAAGGCCGGCCTTTTCAGCAAGAGCATGGAGGAACGCGAGGGCTGCCCCTCGTTCGTTTTCTTCGAGGGTCCTCCCTCGGCCAACGGACACCCGGGCATCCACCACGTCATGGCTCGCACCATCAAGGACGTCTTTTGCCGTTACAAAACCATGCAGGGCTTCCAAGTGAAGCGCAAGGCCGGCTGGGACACGCACGGCTTGCCCGTGGAGCTCGGCGTGGAGAAAGAGCTGGGCATCACCAAGGAGGACATAGGCAAAACTATCTCCATCGAGGACTATAACGCCCAGTGCCGCCGCAACGTGATGAAGTTCACGCAGGAATGGACTGACCTCAGCCACCTGATGGGTTACTGGGTGGACATGGAGCATCCCTACATCACCTACGAAAACTCTTACATCGAGACTCTTTGGTGGCTGCTCGCGCAGCTCTACAAGAAGGGGCTGCTCTACAAGGGCTACACCATACAGCCCTACTCTCCCGCCGCCGGCACAGGGCTCAGCTCGCACGAGCTCAACCAGCCCGGCTGCTACCGCGACGTGAAAGACACCACGGTGACGGCACTCTTCGAGATGACCGACCCGAAGCCGGAGCTCACACACTGGGGCAAGCCTTATTTCATTGCGTGGACAACCACGCCCTGGACGCTTCCCTCCAACACGGCGCTCTGCGTAGGTCCCACGTTCGACTATGTGGGCGTGGAGACATTCAACCCCTACAACGGCGCGCCCGTCACCATCGTCATGGCAAAGGCGCGGCTCGAGGCGTACCTCGGCACTGAGGGCGCAGAGGCCGACTTCGACGCCTACAAGCCGGGCGACAAGGTAGTGCCCTACCGCGTCGTGGGCGAGTGGAAAGGCTCCGAGCTCGTGGGCATGCACTACAAGCAGCTCATGCCTTGGGTGAAGCCGCTCGAGAAAGTGGATGCCAACAGCCCCGCGTTCGTGAAAGACTACGCCGCTGCGCACGCCGACAAGACGTTCGCCGTGGGCGTGGACACCTTCGTCGAGCTTTCCGACGAGGCTTTCCGTGTGATACCCGGCGACTACGTCACCACGGACGACGGTACGGGCATCGTGCACATAGCCCCCACCTTCGGCGCCGACGATGCCAAGGTGGCGAAAGCCGCCGGCATACCCTCGCTCTTTATGGTGACCAAGGCGGGCGAGACGCGCCCCATGGTGGACCTCCGGGGAAAGTACTACCTCACGGAGGAGCTGGCTGCCGCCTTCCTCGACAAGTGCGTCGACAAGGCCGCATACGCCCGCCACGAGGGCGACTACGTGAAAAACGCCTACTCGCCGGAGTTCAACAAGGACGGAAAATATGACGAGAAAGCCGCGGCCAAGGCTGAGGACCTCAACATCGTCATCGCGCTCGAGATGAAGCAAGCCGGCGAGGCGTTCAAGATAGAGAAGCACGTGCACAACTATCCGCACTGCTGGCGCACGGACAAACCCGTGCTCTACTACCCGCTCGACAGCTGGTTTATCCGCAGCTCCGCGCTCAAGGAGCGTATGATGGAGCTTAACGACACCATCCGCTGGAAGCCGGCCTCCACGGGCGCGGGACGCTTCGGCAAATGGCTGGAGAACCTCAACGACTGGAACCTCAGCCGCTCGCGCTACTGGGGCACGCCGCTGCCTATCTGGCGCAACGCGGAGACGCGCGAGGAGATTTGCATCAGTTCCGTGCAGCAGCTTTACGACGAAATTGAGAAGAGCGTCGCTGCCGGCGTGATGGAAAGCAATCCGCTGCGCGACAAGGGCTTTACCCCGGGCGACTACTGCGAGGAGAACTACCACCGCATTGACCTCCACCGCCCCTATGTGGACAACATTGTGCTCGTCTCCCCCACCGGCAAGCCCATGCGCCGCGAGACCGACCTCATCGACGTATGGTTCGACTCCGGCTCTATGCCTTACGCGCAGATACACTACCCGTTCGAAAACAAGGAGCTGCTTGACGGCCGCACCGTCTACCCCGCCGACTTCATCGCGGAGGGCGTCGACCAGACGCGCGGCTGGTTCTTCACGCTGCACGCCATAGCCACGATGGTCTTTGACAGCGTGGCGTTCAAGACTGTCATAAGCAACGGACTCGTGCTCGACAAAAACGGCGACAAGATGTCCAAGCGCCTCGGCAACGCGGTAGAACCTTTCGGCGCCATCCGCAAGTACGGCTCCGACGCCCTGCGCTGGTATATGATTACCAACTCTTCCCCGTGGGACAACCTCAAGTTTGACGAGGAGGGCGTGCAGGAAGTGGCCCGCAGCTTCTTCTTCAAGCTCCACCAGACTTACTCCTTCTTCGCGCTCTACGCCAACGTGGACAACTTCGACCCGGCCTCCGCAGAAGTGCCCGTGGAGAAGCGCCCGGAGATTGACCGCTGGATTCTCTCCGAACTCAATTCGCTCGTCAAGGACGTGACCGCCGCTTACGAGGACTACGAGCCCACGCGCGCCGGCCGCATGATACAGACCTTCGTCACCGACAACCTCTCCAACTGGTACGTCCGCCTCAACCGCAAACGCTTCTGGGGCGGCAATATGGACGACGACAAGCTGAGCGCGTACCAGACGCTGCACACCTGCTTGCTGACTGTGGCTAAGCTGATGGCTCCCGTCGCTCCCTTCTACGCCGACCGCCTCTACGGCGACCTTACCGGCGGCGCGGCGGGCAGTGTGCACCTCGCCACTTTCCCTAAGGCCGACGAGAAACTCATTGACAAGGACTACGAGCGCTGCATGCAGCTGGCACAGCAAGTGTCCTCGATGGCGCTGTCCCTGCGCAAGAAAGAGCACGTCATCGTGCGCCAGCCGCTCCAGTGCATCTCTATTCCCCTCACGGGCGGCACGCTGAAAGCGGACTTGGAGCGCGTGAAGCAGCTCATACTCGACGAGGTGAATGTCAAAGAGCTGCGCTTCGCCGACGCCGATATGCTGGAGAAGAAAGTAAAGTGCAACTTCCGCGTGATGGGCAAAAAGTTCGGCAAGCGTATGAAAGCCGTGAGTGCAGCGGTTGCCGAGCTCGCGCAGAGCGACATCGCACGCCTCGAGAAAGAGGGGCAGCTCGCGCTCTCCCTCGCTGACGGCGAGGCTG
Source organism: uncultured Oscillospiraceae bacterium (assembly GCA_963625935.1). Lineage (GTDB taxonomy): Bacteria > Bacteroidota > Bacteroidia > Bacteroidales > Bacteroidaceae > Alloprevotella. The sequence goes on from CAVFVD010000010.1 coordinate 30,912, forward strand.
TCGTTGAGCGTGCCGACGTGGAGATTGTGAGCGAGGACATGCCCGGCTGGACTGTCGCCAACGAGGGAGCGCTTACCGTCGCGCTCGACCTCACCGTCACCCCCGCCCTGCGCGACGAGGGTCTCGCCCGCGAGCTGGTGAAGCGCATACAGAGCTTCCGCAAGGAGAGCGGCTTCGAGATAACCGACCGCGTGACCGTCTCCGTGGCGGCAGGCACGCCGCTCGACGGCGCTGTGGCGGGCTTCCGCGACTACATAGCCGCGCAGGTGCTGGCCGATGCCGTGGACACCGTGGAAGGCAAGCCCGAGGGCGCAACCGTCTTCGACTTCGACGACTTCAAGGCGGAGGTTTCCGTCGCAAAGAGAAAATAAGCACAGCCGCCGCCCCGCGCCCGCCGAGAAAGGACGGGGCGCGGGGCGGCCGCCTCTCTATACCCACCTTAAACTTACCGTTATGACTGAAAAAACACGCTACACGGACGAGGAGCTGGAAGAGTTCAAGGAAATCATCCTTAAGAAGCTCGACCGCGCCCGCCACGACTACACGCAAATGATGGACGTGCTGATGAACCGCGGCGGAAACGACGTGGACGACACGATGCCCACTTACAAGGTGCTGGAAGAGGGGTCGATGACCCAGACCAAGGAGGAGCTGACCACAATGGCGAGCCGCCAGCAAAAGTTCATCCAGTGCCTCGAAGCCGCCCTCGTGCGCATCGAGCACAAGACGTACGGCATCTGCCGCGTCACGGGCAAGCTCATCCCCAAGGAGCGCCTCCGCGCCGTGCCGCACGCCACGCTCAGCATCGAGGCTAAGCAGATGAAGGACCGCAAGGACTGACACCTCGCCCTATCCCCTGCCGCGCGCAAAAGCTCCCGCCGCGTCCGCGCCCGCCGCAAAGAGGCGGAAACGGGCGGCGGGCTTAAAAGCGAAAGCACGGCAGGCTAACGAGATAGCCCGGCAGTGCCTTTAAGACCTTGGCTGACTTCTTCCGAAAATGGGGCAGGTCTCAAAAGGAGCAGACTGACTTCCAAAAGGACGGACTGATTTTCTATGGGGACGAATTGACTATCCATAGGAATAGACGGCCTTTTCAAGAAAACAGTCTGATTTTCCAAAAGGTCGGGCTGCCCATCCATAGAAGCGGCCAGCCTTAAAATAGCACGGCTTACATTAAAGAACTGAACTTAACCCACTGACACCGATGTCACTTTCCCGCAGAGGCATACTGGCTGTTGCGCTGCCGCTCGTCGTCATCGTCACGGACCAGCTTATAAAGTTTTACGTGAAGACCCACTTCGCCCTGCACGAGACGCTTCCCGTGACGGACTGGTTTGAGATAGTCTTCACGGAAAACCGCGGAATGGCTTTCGGCATGCAGATAGTGGGCACGCTCTCGCTCGCCCTTTTCCGCATCGCGGCGGTGGCGTACTTCCTCCTTGTGCTTGCCCGCGCGGTGAAGCGGCGCGCGCCCTACGGCGTGGTGGCCTGCATTGCCCTGGTCATAGCCGGCGCGGCGGGAAACATAATCGACAATGCCTTCTACGGCTTGGTCTTCACCGAAAGCACGCCCTTCTCCGCCCCCGCCACTTTCGTGGGGTTCACGGGCGGGGGCTACGGCTCGCTGATGACCGGCCGCGTGGTCGATATGTTCTATTTCCCGCTCTTCACCTGGCCAAGCTGGGTGCCCTTTGTCGGGGGCAACACGTTTTTCGGCGCAATCTTCAACTTCGCCGACGCGGCCATCAGCTGCGGAGCCATAGCCCTGATAGTTTTCTACTACCGCTACCTGTCCCGCGCAGGCATTTTCTCACTCGATTTCTCTAAGAAGGGTGGCTCTATAAATTAGCTTTGTCAGGTTTCGGAACTATTTTGCGTCAAATAGTTTGAGAGGGAAGGAGCATAGCGGGCTATGCGACTGAGCGAACAAGCTATTTGGGCAGAAAAGAGCCCGAAAGATGACAAAACGAAGACCGCCCAATTCTAATTAAGTTTCGGTGGTAATTTATAGAGCCACCCAGAAATAAAGCCTGCGCCCCGCGCAAGGCACGCCGCCAAGCATCCCAATCCCGTTCACCCATGACCCACTCCCCCTTCCGCCTATTGGCAAAAACGCTCGCCGCGCTCCTGCTGCCCGCACTCCTTACGGGCTGCAAACCCGGTGTGCCAGACGGCATACTCAAGGAGGGGGCTATGGAGGACGCGCTCTACGACTACCACCTCGCGCAAGCAATGGCCGAAGAAGCCGCCGGCGACAGCGTTTCCTACTACGCCGCGCTCTACCGCCAGGCCGCGCTGCGCAAGCACGGACTTACCCAGGCCGCCTTCGACAGGTCTATGGAGTGGTACATGCGGCATACCGACAAGCTCTCGAAGATATACACGCGCCTTTCCGCGCGTTACGGCAATACGTCCGCCTCCGCCGTCCCCGTCTCCGGGGGCGACACGCTGGAGATAGGCCATCTGCCGCTCTTCGCCCTGCTCAATGCGCAAGGTGAAAACCGCCTAAGCTTCGAAGAGCGTCCCGACACCACGCTGCGGCGGGGTGACGAGGTGCAGTGGAGCTTCTCCGCCGCTTGGTACTACCACGACGGGCTGCGTGCCGCGAGCGCCGTGCTTGTGCTGCGCTACGAGGGCGACTCGGTGGCGGTGACCCAGCAGGAGATTCTCTCCGACGGGCGGCAAACCGTCTCCATGCGCGTCAACACCGACCGCCGCGTGCTTTCCGTCAGCGGCTTCGTATACCAAAAGTCGGCTTGGAGCGAGCGCCCGCGCCTGCTCACCCTCTCCTTTATGCGACTGATGCGCGTAAGGCGCAAAGACCTGCCGCCCGCGCCCTCCGTGTTTGACGGCGACGGCTCGCAAGACGGCGGCGCGGCAAACGGCGACGGAAGCGCTGCCGACTCGCCCCAACGCCCGCCCCTCACGCCCCAGCAGCGGCTGCGCGACAGTCTTTTGCGTGCCGACACACTCAACGAGCGGCGCAACCACTTCCGCTGACCGCCCCCACAAGGCTAAGGTCCGCGCGGCAAAAAAGCTTCGAGGCTCCGAGGAAAAACGCCGTGCGGCGCAGGCATAATACAAGGGAAAACGCCGCACAGGCGTTGCAGTCCCGCAAAATCGCTACCTTTGCCTATAGTCACGTTTCTATTTGCAAGAGCAAAGGCAACCCAAAAGGGCTGGCGCGTCGCAAGAAGCGCCAGCCCTTGTTTGTTCCGCCGCAGAAAACTTTTCCGAAAGAGCGAAAACATCTTCCGAAAGAGCCGACAATATCTTCCGAAAGAGCCGACAATATCTTCCGAAAAAGCGACGCCGTTTTCCGGCGCGGCAGAAAGTCTCATCGGCTCGGCAGAAAGTCTCATCGGCTCGGCGGCAAGCAAGCGTGGCACTACAACGTACAAGGAAGCAACCGTATGGCAAACTTTTCATCTGGGCAAAGAATAACCGTGCGCGGCGAGGAGTTCCTCGTCACAAGCGTAGAGCCGGACACAGGCGGCAAACACCTGCTCCACGTCGTGGGCGTCAGCGAGCTTGTCAAAAACCACCGCTTTATCTTCGACACGGCGATAGACAAAGACATCGACGTCGTAAGCCCCGCCAACACGCAGCTGGTTGCCGACACCGATCCCCGCTGGCGCAAGACGCGCCTCCTTATTGAGACCGCCATCCGCAATAATGCCTTCTGCTCGCAAAAGATAACCGTGGCGCAGGGCGGCGCGTACGACATTGCCGAGTACCAAATGGAGCCCACGCTCAAAGCCCTCGAGCTGCCGCGCCCCCGTTTGCTCATCGCCGACGGCGTAGGCTTGGGCAAAACCATAGAGGTGGGCGTCTTCCTGAGTGAGATGATACGGCGCGGGCGAGGCAAGCGCATCCTCGTGTGTGCCTTGAAAAGCATCCTCGCCCAGTTTCAGGAGGAGATATGGAACCGCTTCGCCATCCCGCTCGTGCGGCTCGACAGCGTCGGCGTCGCGCGCATTCAGAGCGAAATACCGCTCAACAAGAATCCCTTTGACTACTACGACAAAACAATCATATCGATTGACACGCTGAAAAACAACGGACGCTTCCGCGCGTGGCTTGAAAAGACCCACTGGGATATTATCGTCATCGACGAGTGCCACAAGGTGAGCAACGAGTCGAGCCTTCGCGGCGACCTCGCCCAGTTTCTGGCGCAAAAGTGCGATTCGCTCATCCTCACGTCCGCCACTCCGCACAACGGCAACGCGGAGTCGTTTGCCAACCTTATGCGCATGCTCGACCCCATCTCCATTCCGCGCAGCGGCGAGTATACGCAGAAGGACATCGCCCCCTACTACGTGCGCCGCTTCAAGAAAGACATTGGCGACGAGCGTATACGCGGGCAGTTTCAGGAGCGGAAGGTTGTCAGCATACCCGTGCACACGTCGCCCGAGGAGGAGGAGTTTCTCAAGGTGCAGCATACCCGCTTCCGCTCTGTCGCTAACATTGGCGGCAAAACGGAAGAAAACGGCGGCGAAAACGGAATTACTGGCGGCAAAGCCTATGCCGATGCCGGCGGAAACGGAGACACGGACATTTTAGCCAATGCAAACGGCGGCGAAAACGGGGCAAACGCCGGCTCCATCTATGCCGATAGCGGCGAAGACGGAATCACCGGCGGCAAATCCGCTTCCAGCGCCACCGACCAGCTCTTTGCGCTCAATCTTTTCAAGAGCTATCTCTCCTCGCCCCAGGCTGCCGAGGAGTCGCTCGTAAAGCGCGCCGGGAAAGACAGCAGCGACGAGGTGCGCGACTTGCTGCGCCTTGTCCGCGCCAATATCTCCGCCGGCATCGACACGCGCTATGCCGCCTTCCGCGACAAGCTCCGTGACATTTGGGCGGCAGACAAGCGCGAGCGTGTCGTCATCTTCACCGAGCGCCTCGCCACTATGCGCTACCTCTCCGCTCGTCTGCGCGAGGAGTTCGGGCTCAGCGAGGAGCAGGTGGCTTGCTTCGACGGCTCGCTCACCGACACCGAGCAAGAGGACCTCGTCTCCGACTTCGCCAAAGAGGACAGCCGCATACGTGTCTTCCTTTCCAGCGACTCCGGCTCGCAGGGCGTCAATCTGCACTACTATTGCCACACGATGTTCAACTACGACATCCCCTGGAGCCTCATAACCCTCGAGCAGCGCAACGGGCGCATCGACCGCTACGGCCAGAGCCGCCAGCCCGTGATATACTACCTCGTCGCCGAGGGTGACGACGAAGGGCTGCGCAGCGACTTTCGCATCATCGACAAGCTGCGCGAGAAAGAGCAGGAGGTGCACGACACGCTGGGCGACGCTATGGGCGTGATGGCGCTCTACGCCCGCGACAAGGAAGAGGAAGAGGTGAAAACAGCCCTGCGCACGGGCGACGAGAATTTTATTGAGAACACGTCGCGCCGCCGTCGCCGCCGTGGCTTCCGCAGTGCCGACGCCGTGCAGGCCACTCCCGCGAAAGAGCATCTCTCCGAGCGCATTTTCGAGCGCAAGCTCTCTCTCTATCCCAGCGACGAGCTTTTCTACCGCGACCTCTTCGCTCAGCTGGAGGCCACCGGCGCGCTCCGTCAGGGCGACGTGCAGTGGCGTGAAGCCAAAGTGCCTTATGTCGAGGTGCGCAACAATGACGAGCTGCGCGACGTCCTTTTCGACATACCCAAGGAGGCTGTCCCTAAGGACAACATCTTTCGCCTTTGCGCCGACAAGGCGGTGCTTTGCCAGAGCATTGCCGACTCGCGCAAGCAGAAAGGGGGCGAGTGGAGCCGCTTCCTGCCGCTTTACGACCTCCACCCTGTCATTCAGTACCTCCTTACCAAGTTCACCGCCTCCGTCCCCAAGAGCCAGGCCTACGCCGTGAAGGCGGAGCAGCTGCCCGCCGGCATGAGCTACTACCTCTTTTACAGCAGCCACGCCAACGGTTTGGGGCAAAACCTCCTCAGCAAGTTTTTCCTCGTGCCCTTAGACCGCGAGGGCGCTTTGCGCGACCGTCCCGTCTCGCTCGCCGACTTTCTCGACCGCTACCACCTTGACGGCTCTTTCCTCCAAGGCGTGCAGGAGGCCGACGTGTGCGTCTTGCAGCGCAACCTCGGCAGCGCCATCGAGAAGGGCACGGAGCTTTATATGAAACAAAAGCAGCAGGACGTGGCCATGAAGATGGAGCAGCAACTCGCCGCCTACACCGCGAAGCTCAACGCTTGGGCCAACGACGCCAAAAAGTCGCTTTCCGCCCCGGGCAGTGACGACATCACGCTCACGCGCCGCAACCGCAAAAACGAGGAAGAGGAAATAAGGAAAATCAGCGACCGCTCGAGCCACTTCTACCAGGATATGTGCTCGCTCGACAAGGCGGAGCCTTACATGCGCCTCCTTGCCGTCTTCTACAACTTCTAAGCCCACCGGGCTCTTCCGCCTACCCTACTCTAAGCACACACGCTCATGGCAGACAACATAAAGTACCGCTTCATACAAAACGTGGGGGACTATTTCCCCTCGGGCTATTTCAGCGACGACTTCCTCGAAAAGGTGCAGAAGTGCGCCGGGCTCTCCGCCGAGGAGATGAAGAGCCTCAACGCGTCCTTCGTATCCTTGCAGAAGCACTATGACGACTACAAAAACTTCATCGTTAACCTCCACCCGCGCACCGAGGACGCCATCAAGCACACGCACGACTTCCACACGCGCCTCCTGCGCCTCCTTGGCTACGACCCCGGCCACCCGTACAGCGAGTGGCTCGTGGTGAGGGACGACTGCGAGCCTGCCGAGGTCATCCCCGTGCGCCACATCCTGCGGCGGGGGGGAAGGACGAAAATGCTCGTCATGGAGATGCAGCACCTTGTGCGCGTGGACGAGCAAGAGCCGGCCGGCCTCTTCGAGCAGCAGTATGAGAGCGAGCCGGACCGCACCGCGCCCCACCAAAGATACCACGCCGGGCAGTGGCGCTTTGTCTTCGGGCTCGACAGAGCGAAATACAAAATCTCGCCCTCGGTCATCAACAAAGCCGTCACGCACATTTTCCTCCTCCCCGAGGAGCGCCGGCCGCACTTTATCCTGATGTTGGCGGGCAACGTAGTGTTTCTCTTCGACAAAGACAAGTGGGCAAAGGGCGCCTACTTGGAGTTTTCGCTCGACGAGCTCTTTGCCCAGGCGCGCATCCCCGCTTTCCGCAACTACTACGCGCTTTTCCATATGCTCTGCTGCAAGGAGACGCTGGCGGCAGACAGCGAGATGGTGCTGATGGACACCATCATCGAGGAAAGCTACCGTAATGCCTACGAGGTCACCAAGGACCTGCGCGAGGGCGTCATACTCGCCGTGGAGACGCTCGCCAACGAAGCGCTCTACTGGTGGAAGCAGCACGGCACGCTGCCCGTGCGCGACTATACCAATGACCTTTTCGAGGAAGAGGTAAAGGACGACTGCCTCACCATCGTCTACCGCCTCCTCTTTCTCTTCTACGCCGAGAGCCGGGGCGAGCTCGAAATTTTGCCGGTCAACGACGAAGTCTACCGCCGGGGCTACTCTCTCGAGGCGCTGCGCGACCTTGAGACCGCGCGGCTCAACTCTGAGGAGAGCCGCAACGGCTACTTCTTCGACGAGAGCGTGCGCCACCTCTTCGCCCTGCTTTCCGGCGGGCACAACGAGGGCGCGGCGGCGGCCGAGAGCAAGAGCTTCCGCGTGCGGCCTATCGACTCGCCGCTCTTCGACGACCGCCAGCTGCGCCACCTCGCTCCCGTGCGCATTCGCAATGCCAAGTGGCAGGAGATAGTCCGCGCCCTCTCGCTCTCTAAAAAGAAAAACTACTGCGGGCGCATAAGCTACGCCAATCTGGGCGTAAACCAGCTGGGCAGCGTATACGAGAGCCTGCTCGCCTTCCGCGGCTTCTACGCCGAGGAAGACTATATCGAGGTACACAAGGCGGGCAAGCCCGAGGAGGGGACGTATCTTGTGCCTTACAGCCGTATGGCGGACTTTGAGCTCTCCGAGGTGCTTTGCGACGCCGATACGGGCGAGCCGCGCATAGTGCCTGAGGGGACGTTTGTCTACCGGCTTAACGGGCGCGACCGCCAGAAGTCGGCCTCCTACTACACGCCCGAGGCGCTCACGCGCAGCACGGTGAAGTACACGCTCAAAGCCATCGTCGACGAGGTGGCGGCGGGCGAGCGCCCTGCCACCGACCTCCTGGAGCTGAAGATACTCGAGCCGGCCATGGGGGCGGCGGCTTTCCAAAACGAGGTCATCAACCAAGTGGCCGAGGCCTATCTCACGCTCCAGCAGCAGCAGCTCCGCGCCAAGGGGCGGCAGAAGTGGCGCATCGCGCCGGACCGCTACCGCGACGAGCTGCAAAAGGTGAAGGCCTACATAGCCACCCACAACGTCTACGGCGTAGACCTCAACCCCACCGCCATAGAGCTGGGCAAGCTCTCCCTCTGGCTTAACGTCATCCACAAGGACATGGAGACGCCTTTCTTCGCCAACCGCCTCACCGTGGGCAACGCCGTCATCGGCGCGTGGCTGAAAGTGTACTCGCGCGACGAGGTGCACGGCCTGAAAGCCGCCGGGGGGCGCGGCCGCCTGCTTCCCAACAAGTGGTGGGAGCGCGCGCCGCACGCGGTGAAGTTTTTCTCCAACCGCGTAGCCCGCTCTGTCAACGAGGTCTACCATTTTCTCCTCCCCGACGCCGGCATGCTTGCCGTGCGGGGAATAAGGGAGCAGAAGCGCGCCCCGGAAAACCGCGAGGCGGACACGCTTATGGCGCAAAAGCTGAAAGACTGGACCGCGCCGGTCAGCGAGAGCGACTTCCAGAAGCTGCAGCGCCTTTCGGCGAAGATAGACGTGCTTTTGCGCCAGCACTACGAGGGGCAGATGGAGATAGACCGCCGCACCAACAACCGGCGCGACCTCTGGGACGGCACGGAGGGCGACGCGGGCAGCGTGTTCCGCGCCGAAGAGCAGGCCGAGAGCTACGCCGAAAAGCAGCGGCTCTTCGACACGCGCTACGGGCGCGACAGCGCCTACCGCAAGCTGCGCCTCGCGATGGACTACTGGTGCGCCCTGTGGTTTTGGGAATACCGCGACGCCGCCCTGCTTCCCTCGCGGCTGGAATATTGGGCAGACATAGAGGCTCTGCTCGACGTGGACGACGCCCTGCTCGACAGCCGCACGCTCGCCGCTCTGCGGCGAGCCGGCTCTTCGCCCGACGGCGGGGAAGAGGCGGACGGGGCGCGGGGGCGCATCTCCGAGGACGCGAGCGCGGCGATAGCCGGCGCGCAGGAGGAGCTGCTCACGGCGCAGCGCGGCCAGCGGCAGCTCTTCGACGGGGAGGACCCTCCGCGCTTGCAGATAGCCGGCCGCCTTGCGCGGCGCTACCGCTTCTTCCACCCTATGCTGGACTTTGTGGAGGTTTTCTGGCAGCGCGGCGGCTTCGACATCGTGTGCGGCAATCCGCCCTGGATAAAGCTGGAGTTTGACGAGGCGGCCGTCGTCGCCGAGCGCTACCCCGAGGTGGCCATACGCAAGGTGTCCGCCCCGGCGGTGCGGCAAATGCTTGCCGACTTCCTGCGCCACCCCGCCCTGCGCGCGCTCTACCAAGCCGAGCAGACCGAGCAGGCCTGCAGCTCGGCTTTCCTTAACGCCCGCGCCAACTATCCACTCCTCGTAGGCCAGCAAACCAATCTATACAAGTGCGTGCTCGAAAACTGTATGTCGCTCGCCTCCGAGGAGCGCGGATACATTGGCCTGCTTTGCCCGGAGGGCATCTACGACGACCCCAAGGGCCAGCCCCTGCGCCGCGAGCTCTACAAGCGGCTGCGCTACCACTTCCAGTACCAAAACGAGATGCGCCTCTTTGCCGAAGTTCATCACCATACGATGTATGGTGATCAACTTCTCGGCCCGCGCCGAAGTTCATCAATCCGTTTCCAGTCCATCCATAACCTCTTCCACCCCAGCACGGTGGACGCGTGCTTCGCGCACGACGGCAGCGGCGCGTGCGGCGGCATAAAGGACGAGCAGGGCAAGTGGAACACGCGCGGCCACCGCGACCGCATCGTGACGTTTACCGAAAAAGAGATAGCCCTGCTTTCCTCCACCTTCGAGGACGGCACGACGGCGGACTGCGCCAAGCTCGTCAGCATACACTGCGGGGAGATAGTGCGCGTCTTAGAGAAGATTGCGAAATATCCCACGCATGTGCGCGACAAGGAGTCTATCATCACCGTCGCCATCGACCAGACCCACGGCGTGGACGACGGCATTATGCGGCGCGAGACGGCGGTGCCGGACGCCGAGGGGTATGGCACGATATACAGCGGGCCGCACTTCCACGTGGCCAACCCCCTGTACAAGACGCCGCGCCGGCAGTGTCTGCTCAACTCCGACTACGACGTCGTCGCCCTCACCGAGGCGGGCGAAGACTACGTGCCGCGCACCAACTACCAGCCCGCCCTTCCCCCCGCCGAGTACCGCAAGCTCTTCCGGGGCTTCGCCTGCGGGCAAAACGCGGAGGGAGAGACCGTGTACGACGACTGGCTCGACTATTATAAGGTGGGGTTTAGGAGAATGATGGGGTCTTCGTCGGAGCGGACGTTGATATGCGCTGTCTTGCGCAGCAAGACAGCGCATATCCACACAGTCATATCCGCTTCTTTCAGAAGCGGATATGACTGTGTGGATATGGCTGCGCTCTGCTGCTCGCTGCCTTTGGACTTTTACATGAAAACGGTCGGGGCGACCGATTTGTTCCCCTCGCGCATGAATGCCTTCCCGATGGGCGTCCCCCAAAAGTACCAGGCCGCTCTGTACGCGCGCACGCTGCTCTTAAACTGCGTCACGTCCCACTACGCCGCGCTTTGGGAGAGCTGCTGGCGCGGGGAGTACGCCGCCGAGACGTGGAGCCGCGACGACGCGCGGCTGAAGCCTTTCGCCACGCTCGGGCCCAGGTGGACGGGCGGCACGCCCTTGCGCAACTACTTCGAGCGCCGGCAGGCGCTGGTAGAGACCGACGTGCTCGCCGCCATGGCCTTAGGGCTGTCGCTCGGCGACCTGGAGACGATGTACGCCATACAGTTTCCGGTGCTGCAGCAAAACGAGGCCGACACGTGGTATGACGCGCGGGGCAACATAGTCTTCACGCGCTCGAGCGGGCTGAAAGGCGTGGGCCTCGAGCGACGCGCCACGGGGCGCACCGGCCCGAAGGGGTGGGAAGACATACGCGGCGAACAGCTCGACGAAAATACGTACGCCGGGGCCGCGCCCACGCACACCCACACCGTCGACCCGCAGAAGAGCGAGCTTTACGGCGGGCAGGAGGTGACCTTCTACGCCCCCTACACCCGCTGCGACCGCGTGGCAGACTACCGCCGCGCCTGGGCGCACTTTGAGGAGCGGCTCGGCAAGCACGGAGAAGCGGAGTAGCCGGCCTTTGCGGGCGGCGAAAGCCGTCTTGAGGGGCTGCGGAAGCCGCTTTGCGTTTTAACACTGCCGCGACAGGGGCCTTGCAAAACGCCCGAAAATTTTGTATCTTTACGTACCGAAAAGAGAGGATATGCACCCTGTGCGTACCCTCTCTTTTCCGTTGTTGACTATCAACGACTTACGCGCCGCAGATATGTACATGTAGCGCCGCCGGGATGTACATCCGCGAAAAACTCCAAGTATCCCCGTCGCTCCGGGGCCTATCCCCGTAGCCAGAAGGCCTATATCTGTGCCGCCGAAACGCCTTTCCCGCCGCCGCGCGGAGCGGGCGAAGTACTAAAAAAACATAAGAATTGTTATCGCCGGACGGCTCCGAAAGTCCCCACCCCGCCCCTGTGCCGGCCCGCACTTAGCGCACCGCCGCAGCGCCGCCGGACGCTTGACGCGAGCCGCGAGTGCCATACCGCAGAGCCCGCGCCCGGCGCATTTATCGCGGAGAAAGTGCCGGCGGACGGCAAAAAATGTATACCTTGCGGTGTCGCCCGGGCGAAGCGCGCTGCCGCTTCGCCGGAGCGGGCCGCAAACCACACACACTACCCCTCAGCCTATGCTGCCACTCCAGCAGGCGCACGAAGTGCGCGCCTCCGTCATAGAGTACATAAAAGCCACCTTCCGCTTCAAGGAAAAGGCGGTGGGCGACGCCTTCTACCGTTTCGTCGAAGACAAAGAAGACGGTCTCTTCAAAGGGCCCTATGTCTCCCTGAAGACGCCCTTTGTCTCCGCCACCGAGGAAGAGGCGGCGTGCCTGCCGCTCGACATAGCCCCCGACTTCCCCCCCTACCTCCACCAGCTGCAAGCCTTTGCGCAGCTCACCACGCGCGACGGCCACCAGCCACGCCCCACGCTGCTCACCACGGGCACGGGCTCGGGCAAGACGGAGTGCTTTCTCTACCCCGTGCTCGACTACTGCTGGCGGCAAAACCGCTACGGGCGGCGGCCGGGCGTGAAGGTAGTAATCATGTACCCCATGAACGCCCTCGCCAGCGACCAGGCAAAGCGCATAGCCCAAGCCATCTGGGAAGACGAGCGGCTGCGCGGCCGCGTGACCGCCGGGCTCTTTGTGGGCGAGGGTGTCGACGCGAAAGACTACCCGCGCACCATGGGCGAGGACCACATAATAGAAAACCGCGACGCCATACTCGACGCCGCGCCCGACATACTGCTGACCAACTTCAAAATGCTGGACTACGGCCTCATGCGCCAGCGTTTCGCACCACTCTGGCGGGGCAACGCCGACACGGAGGAGAAGGCGCTGCGCTTCATAGTGGTGGACGAGCTCCACACGTACGACGGGGCGCAGGGCACCGACGTGGCCAACCTCGTCCGCCGCCTGAAGCTGAAGCTCAATTTGCCCAAAGGGCAGCTCTGCCCCATAGGCACGTCGGCCACGATGGGGAGCGGAGCGGAAAGCAAGGCGCGGCTCTGCGCCTACGCCGAGGACGTCTTCGGCGAAAGGTTTGAGGAGAGCTGCGTCATAGAAGAGCGGCGCGTGCCGGCAAGCGAGTACGTCACGCCCGTGCAGAGCGGCCTGCCCGACGGCAAGCGCCTGCGCACGTGCGCCTTTGGCCCGAGCGACACGGTGGAGACCTACATGCGCCGCCTGTGCAGCGTGTGGCTCGGCGCGGGCAGCGTTTCGCCCGTGGAAGCCGGCGAAAGGCTGCGCGAGATGGGGATAGTGCGCTCGCTGCTCGAGGTGCTGTCGGCAGGGACGCTCGCGCTCGACGACATAAAGAAGCGGCTCATCGACACCGATGCCGCCTTTCGCCGCCTTTTCCTCAAAGACGGCGAGCGCGTCAGCCTCCTGGCCATAGAGAGCCTGCTTGCCCTCGCCGCCTACGCCAAGCGCCCGCTGCGGTACAGCGACCGGCTCACGCCCATGCTGCACCTGCAAGTGCAGCTGTGGCAGAGAGAGCTGAGCGGCGTGCTGCGCTATGTGCAGAAGGAGCCAGAGTTTGTCTGGCGGCACAGTCTGCGCAAAGACGAGGAGCGCGTGGCCCTGCCCATGTACTTTTGCCGCGAGTGCGGCGCAAGCGGGTGGATAACGCGCAAGCTGGAGACCGAGGGCTTCTCTGCCGACGTGCGCGCCGTCAACAAGGACTTCATGACACGGGAAAAGGAAGTGCGCCTCCTGAACATAGAAAACAGCAGCCACCAGCCCATCGGAGAGTATCTCAACGAGACGGCCGGGACCGAAGTGTGCCACGTCAGCACGAAGGACCTCCGCAAGACGGGGCCCGCGGAAGAGGGCTCGCTGCGCGTGCGTGTATGCACCCGCACCACCGCCACCGACAACGGCCGCCAGCGCTTCGCCGCCTGCTGCCCCGAGTGTGCCGGCGACACGCTCTGCCAAGTGGGCCACCGCGCCTCGACCCTGTCGAGCGTGGCGGTGAGCCAGGTGCTCTCGAGCGACTTCGACCACGCCGACGAGCGCGAAAGGCGCGTGCTGGTCTTCGCCAACAGCGTGCAGGACGCGGCGCACGACGCCGCCTACTACGAGGCCAGGACCTTCCGCTTCCTCTTCCGGCAGTCGATGCAGAAATACATAAAGAAGCTCGACGGCCCCGTGACCCTCACGCAGCTGCAAGAGGGCTTCAAGCGCTTCTGGAAAGGGCGGCTGACGGAAGAAGAGTACTACGGCCGCTTCCTGCCCGCCGACCTCGCCACGCACATAGACCTGCGCAAAAACTACCGCGAGGGCAACGGCTTCATGGACCGCTTCAAGGAGGAGTTTGACACACGGGTGGACTGGGAGATAGCCAGCGAGCTGGGCCTGACGTCGCAGCTGGGCCGCACGCTCGAGAAGACCGGCGCCTCGGCCACCTTCTTCGAGAGCGAGGACATACGCCAAGTGTACGCGGAGATGGCGGAATGGCTGCGCGCCAACAAATTGGAGCGCGCCGACGACGAGGAGAAGTTTTGCCACTATGTATACGGCGTGCTGCAACGCATGAGGCGGCACGGCGCGGTAGACCATCCGTACCTCGAGAAATTCCGCAACGAGGCGCTCACCTACTGGGCGCTCAACTGGCGGCGCGACGGGCGGCATTTCCTCAACAGGCTCTTCGGCCGCGGCGTGAGCTTCCCCCGCCTGCCGGGCACGGAATGGGAGGACCGCACGGGCGGCATGCTCGACACGGCGGTGCTGAAAAAAGCGCGGGGCAACTGGTACAGCGACTTTTTCTGGCGCACCTTTGGCCTCCGGTTAGAGGAAAACGTGACGCTCTTTAACGACTTCGTGCGCGAGCTGTTTGCCACGATGGAGCGCACGGGCCTTGTGAACAGCGCGCCGCAGGGCGGAGCTAACTACGCCATCTGCCCCGACCGCCTGTGGGTGAGCAAGAGCGTGAAACACATAAAGTGTGACAAGTGCCAGTCTACCCTTTACGTGGCACGCCGGGACGAGTGGAGCGAAGACACGCGGTGTCTCAACTACAAGTGCCAGGGCTGCTACTCGGAAGAGGTGGAGCCCGAGTTTGACTACTACCAGCAGGTGTACAACCGACACATATCGCCCCGCGTACACGCGCACGAGCACACGGGCCTGCTGGAAAGGGCAGAGAGAGAGCGGCTGGAGCACGACTTCAAGGACCACCCGCGCTCGGACTCGGTCAACGTGCTGGCGGCGACCTCGACGCTGGAGATGGGCATAGACATAGGCGACCTGAACGTGGTGGGCAACGCCAACATTGCCCCGAAGCCCAGCAGCTTCATACAGCGCACGGGACGCGCGGGACGAAAGGAGGGCTCCGCCCTTGTGCTTAACTACGCGCGGCAAAGCGAGCCGCACGACATGTACTACTTCACGTACCCCTCGGAAATGATGGAGGGGGAAGTGGGCACGCCGGGGTGTTTTCTCCAAGCCAAAGACATACTGCGCCGACACTTCCTGGCCTACTGCATAGACACGTGGGTGGGCGAAAGCCGAGACCACAGCGTGCCAAGCAAGGTGAGGGAGCTGCACCTGACGGAGGACGCCCTGTCGTCCCCGGACTTCGCCATAAACCGCATTATCTCCTTCATAAAAGCCAACAAGCACACGCTCACGGCGCGCTTTGCCGCAGCGTACGACGAGCGCACGCAGCCCACGCTGGCGCAGCTCGCCGCCACGCTCGACGACGAGACCTTCTTTCAAAACGTGCTAAAGGCCTTCCGCACGCTTTCCGACCGCCTCTACGCGCTTGCCGACGAGCTGCAGGGCTATAAGCGGCAGGAGAGCAAGCTGCAAGCCAACGACCCCGCCCGCGACGCGCTGAAAAACCTTATAAAGGTGTGCAAGAAACAGTATGCCACGCTGATGGACGAAAGCGTCATAGAGCACATGACCAACAGCGGACTGCTGCCCAACTACGCCTTCCCCGAGACGGGCGTTAAGCTCGAAGCCAGCGTGTACTCCTCGCGCGAGAAAGAAGACCGGAAGGACAACGTGGCCGAGCCGCGCCTGATAGAGCTGACGCGCCCCGCCACGCAAGGCATACGCGAGCTGGCCCCGGGGAGCAAGTTCTGCACGCAGAAGATGCAGCTCGAGGTGAGCGGCATACCCACCTTTGACTGGAAAGACACGCTCGTGACGATGCGCTACTGCTCGAAGTGTGACTGCATCGCCGAGGAGGGCACGGCGGAGTATGCCATGGCGGCCTGCCCCAAGTGCGGCGACCCCTCATGGGGGGTCAACACGCACCGCTACCTGAGGTACACCACCGCCCGCAGCGCGATGAACAAGGCAGAGGCGGCGCTGGGCGACGCCACCGAGGAGCGCGAAAGAGAGCAGTATGTGGTGCGGAAGCACTTTATGTTTCGCCACCACGGCGCGGTGAGCGCGTACGCCATGCGCGGGACGGGCTTCGGCATAGAGTACTGCAACAGCATGGACCTGTATGAGGCAAACTACGGCATGCCCATGCAGACAGGCGCAAAGGTGGAAGTGGGCGGCGAGACGCAGGCGCCCGAAAACGGCTTCGTCACCTGCCGACACTGCGGCAAGGCCACTCCGCTCTTGGGCAAGCAGACGCGCGACCGCAAACCCGTGGAGCAGCACTACCGCTTTTGCACGCACAAGGACACGGCTTTCGCCGACGACGCGAAGGGAGACGTCTTCGAGCGGCTCTATCTCTACCGCCACATGCGCACGGAGGCTATCAAGATATTGCTTCCCGTGCAGATAATGGACGCTAAGGCGGCGGTGGAGATGTTCAAGGCGGGGCTGGAGCTGGGCATGAAGGAGTACTACCACTCCTCGCCCGACCACATACGCATAGACTCTTACGAGGAAAACAACCGGGCTACGGGGAAGATGGACTACTATCTCGTGATGTATGACACCATCCCCGGCGGCACGGGATATTTGGCGAAGCTGTACGACACGGAGCAATTTTCCCGGCTCATAGAGCTTGCGTACGAAAGAATAAAGGGCTGCACGTGCCAGTTGGAGGGAAAGGACGGTTGCTACCACTGTATCATGACATACGGCAACCAATACAGCCGAGAGAACTTTAGCCGCGAGCAGGCCGAGCAGCTTTTCGCCAAACTCGCCGGCGGAGCGAAGACGTGGGAACGGCTTGCGGGCTCGGTGGGCACGGTGGCGCACGACGGAGCGGCGGAGGACAGCGAGCTGGAGCTGAAATTTGTGCGCGCGCTGCAAACACTGGCCGCCCAAGAGGGCTGGACATTTGAAAAGAAACCCGACGACACCTCCTACTACTACCGCCTGCACATAGAGGACGCGGAGGAGGGGACGGAGCTGACGTACCACGTCAAGCCACAGTTTGAGCTGACGGTGGCGTACGGCGTAAGGAAAGTGACCATCCCCGACTTCCAGATAATGTGCGCCTATGCGCGCATCGGCGGAAAGGAGATTGGGGACAAGGCGGAGATACCCTGGTTTGCCATATACCTTGACGGCTACGCCTACCACGCCGCCGCGCCCAACATGCGCTTTTACACCGACTTGGAAAAGCGCGAGGGCATCACGCAGGCGCGGCCGCAGCGCATGTACTCGTGGACACTGACGTGGGACGACATACAGCTCTTCGAGCAAGGAGGGAAGGACGAGATTGGGGGAAACTCGGTCTCAAGGCTGGGAGAATTGCTCTTAAACCCGCAAATGGGAGCAATCAAAGAGAAATGCTTTGACGCTATCTGCGAAACATACGACTTTTTGGGCGGCGGCACGCTGTACAAAGGACATATAGAGACGGACGAGAGCAAGCTCGACCACCTCACGGACTACTCTACGGACGAGGAGCTGAACGACGCTTACACCGCCGCCCTCACCTACGACCTCGAAATAACCAAGGGGCTGCAAGCGGCGGACAAAGACGAGTGGGTAGGCTTCTGGCGGAGATATGACCTGCTGCAATTCTTCTCCCCCGCCAAAGCCCAAGAAGCGGACGGCGCAACGGCGGAAAAGCCGGACGCAGACCGCGAGGAGATAAAAGCGCTGTACCCCGGGCTGGAGGACATAGTAGACCTGCTGATAGACCACGGCGTGCCTTTCAGCCACGACGGCTTGTGCGAGCTGACAAACGAGGAAAACGAAGTGGTGGCCTGCGCCGGACTGCTGACGGACAGCCCGCTGCTGGCCATTGACCCGGCGACGGACGAGGACAGGAGGGTCTTTGAGGAAAGAGGGTACAAGGTGGTGACAAGTGAGACTTTCAACGTGGGGCTAATAACGCAATAACAATAGAGACGGAATGAGACTGTTTTTCGCAGACACGTGTTTTGACGCAATATTCAAACTGCCAAAGAGGATACAAGACAAGGTGGTGGCTTTCCAGCGCAAGTTCAGGGAAGACAACACGGCTAACGGCATACACCTCGAGCCTATCGCCCAATTTAAGGACGCTTCGCTGCGCACGGCACGCATAGACGACAACTACCGCGCCGTGGTGGGCGTGCTGGACGGAGACAACTACTGGCTGCTGTATGTGGCCGACCACGAAAAGGCGTACCGATGGGGCACAAACAAACGCTTCGCCTGGAACGAGAACACGCACGCCTGCCAAATAATTACCCTTGAAGAGAAAACCGCAGAACCCGCCGCGCCGACAGACGAGGCAGCCGAGACGGCGGTGTTTGCCGGCGTGCCCGAAGAGAAAATACTCAAAATTGGCGTTCCGCAAGAGTGCGTCGCGAAAGTGACGGCAATACGCTCGCTCGACGACCTCGACGCGCTGGAGGGAATACTGCCCGAGGACGCGTACGAGAACATCTTCAACATAATGGACGGCGAGAGCATCGACTCTATCATAGCCGACATAGAAGAGGGACAGGCGCACGGAGACACGGACAAGCTATTAAGCGACAACAACAAGCGGCGCTTCGTGGAACTGACCGACGACGACGCTCTGCAGCGCATCATCGAGCAGGGCATGGACAAGTGGCAGATTTTCCTCCATCCCTCACAACGAAAACTGGTATACGCCGACTACAAGGGGACTATGAAGGTGAGCGGCGGAGCCGGCACGGGAAAGACCATTGCCGCCATTCACCGCCTGAAGCACCTGTGCGAGGCGCCGGGGGCTAACGTGCTGTTCACCACTTACACGCGCACGCTGAGCGACAACCTCGCGGAGTCCATCGAGAAGCTCGGCATCCCGCGGCAGAAGTACACGCTGCGCAACATTGACCGCGTACTGCTTGACACGGCAGAGCGGCTCAAGGTGAAAGAGGGATACAAGGTGCTGGACTACAGCGGCGACGAGGAGTCGCTCAAGCTATGGCGCGAGGTGCTGGAAACGGAGGTGACGGAGTTTGACGAGCAATTTCTCTACAACGAATATATTGACGTCATTGTGTACTACGGCAACAAGGACGCAAGGCAGTACATGATGCAGCCGCGCACCGGGCGCACAAAGGCACTGAGCCGCAAGCAGCGCTTGGAGATTTGGCAGCTCGTGGAAAAATATGTAGCCCTGAAACACGAGAGACGGCTTGTGGACAGGCTGGAGCTGTTCAACGAAACGACGCACTACCTGAAAGAGCACGAAATCCACCCTTACACGCACGTCATAGCCGACGAGTTTCAGGACTTCTCTAACCCGGAGCTGAAATTTCTACGCGCCCTGGTGGCTGAGGGACGCAACGACCTTTTCCTGACCGGCGACCCGATGCAGAGAATATACACGGGAAGAAAAATAAACTTCAGCGCAGCCGGCATAAACGTGCGCGGCGTGAGAAGCCGCAGGCTGAAAGTGAACTACCGCACTACGGAGCCCATAAAGCGGGTGGCGGTGAGCGTGGTGAAGGGCATAGACTATGACGACATGGACGGCGGAAAGGAAGAGACGAAGGGCTACGTGTCGCTCATACACGAGGGGGAAAAACCGCAATACCGCACGGTGGAGGACGCTGACGCCGAGGTGGCGCAGGTGGCGGAATGGCTCAAAGAGTGCCAGAAAGCCGGCATAAAGCTGTCGGAAATATGCATCGCCGCTCCAAGCATGGGCCTACTGAAAGACATACAAAGGCGGCTGCACAACGACGGCACGGACTACCGCATCCTGAAAGGCACGCAAAAGCAAGGCTGCGCAAACGGCGTGAACCTCTGCACGCTGCACTCGCTGAAAGGCCTGGAGTTTCGCGTGGTAATCCTCACGGGCATAAACGAGCGCAACATCCCCTCGAAAGCCACAGCCGCCTACCCTTTCACGGGCATGGACAAGACGGCGCAAAAGGAGTATCTCGCCGCCAAGCGCTCCCTGCTCTACGTGGCAATAACCCGCGCCCGCCAGCTGGTTTACATGGTGGGCGCAGGCGAGCCAACCGGCCTCGTGGCACTGGGCTGAGGGTGAGGAGACGCGGGGCATAATAGACGGGGCGGCGGACACATAAGACGGGAACAGCGTACACAAAAAGTAACTATTCCCCCTAAAAAAGTGACAGCCCTCGCGCCCGGAGTTCAAAAGATATCATACATTTGCAAAGGCTGCACATAACCCCGGAAGCCCCGATGGGCAGAGGACGGGCGCAGCCATACATATTGGAAAAGGCGTTTTTGTACGCTTTTGTTTTGACGTGTAGGAATCTAGCAGTTCGCGACAATTTGTCAAAGACAAAGCAACAAAGGACGTCTCATGGAGGTGTATTGTATACAGCCCCCACTGCCGCCGTACGGTATCCCGCACGGTGGCAGGAAGGGCGTAATATATACTTACACAGGCGTGGGGCTTTCCGGCGTTGTTCGTTTCGACAAATTGGGCAATGCTAGAGCCTCTACACGTGGAACGGGCGACAAGAGGCTCCACGTTTTTTGCGTATATCTTAGCAGTGCGTGCGTTTCGTCAACAAGGGAGCCGGTTGACACCCTTATTTGCGAAGCCCTGTGGATATACTACATAACAACCCGTATCGCCTATTAGGGGTCTATTCTAACTCCCCCACGAAGGAAAGGCTGGCCAACCATAACAGAATAAAAGCGTTTTTGAAGGTTGGCAAACAAGTATCCTTTCCCTTAGATCTGCCCCTTTATCTTCCGCCCTTAAACCGCACAGAAGCCTCGGTGGCCGAAGCCGAAGCGAAACTGGCACTGCCCAAAGACCAAATAGCTTACGCACAGTTCTGGTTTGTGAAAGCAACCCCCTTGGACGAAATAGCTTTCAAAAACCTGCAAGCGGGCGACATAAGCAAAGCGGAAGAGATTTGGCTTAAAAAGGAATGCGCCTCGTCCTTGCAAAACCTCATCGTGTGCGCCTTGATATGCGAAGAGTACGACAACGCCATAGCGTATGCCGAAACCCTATACGGCAACGCGCAGCACGTTGCACAATTTGTCGATGCAATAAACGGCACAGGCGCAAGCGCTGACGCTGAAAGTCTGGCTTTTTCTTTCCTCGACACGCTCTGCGACGAAGCTGGAGGCAACACACTGCTCCCCTTTGTCACAAATGGCGAATGGAGAACCCACGTCAAAGAGAAGTCCGTCAAGCCACTTGTAGAAAGTATACAAGCAGCCATCGCCACAGCAAAGAAATCCAAGAAGGAAGGTCCCGAAGCCAGACTGGAAGCCGGAGAGACGCTGATGGAGAACACAAAAAGCACGCTCTCGCTGCTTAAAGAGTTTCTCCCCGAGACTGACTTGCGATACCAGATGACGGCAGACAAACTGGGGCTTGAGATACTGCAATGCGGCATTGACTACTATAACGGTTCGGAAGAGGAAGAGGCTGCATATAAAGCTATTGACCTCATAAGATACGCCCAGTCGATAGCAGTGGGGAAAATAGCAAAGGACAGATGCGACGAGAACCTGAACATAATGGAAAGGAATCTCGAAGACCTCCCGCCCATTGAGGTCCTTCTCCAACATAAGGCCATTCTGGCAATCCTTGACGCTTTTACGCTAAAGCCCAAACAGATAGACCACGCCATACAGCTAATGAAAGACTGCGTGCCATATGTGGTGGCCGTCAAAGAAAAGCTTGGAAGAACACACCCATATTACCTAACGATATCAACCAGAATTGTAGACAACGCTCTTAGCCATGTCATTGCAGAGGTAAACGGCGCGCTAAGGGAAGACAGCAGCAGCGCCTTAAAATCCACACTTGCCAAGGCATGGCGTGCGCAGCTATATATGGACAAGTTTGACTTGCGTCCCGAATACAAAGACGGGCGCTACAAACAGAACAAAGACGCCTTACATGACATTATAGACAAGAGGCACGGATTCTCATCTGGGTCTCCATTGACTGACATATTCCAGGGGACGGGATGGTGCAAGTTTGGAGGAGGCTATGAAATCGACTTGCGAACAGACGACGAGTTCTTCCTCTCTTGTCATAATTCCACCCAATTCAGAGCCTACGTAAAACGCTTCCCCTACGGCAAGCATTTGGCACAAGCAAAGAAAAAAATAGAGGAACTATCATTTCTTGAAGCAAAAACAATCGCCGACTTCCAAAAGTTCGTCAACGAGTTTCCAAATAGTCCATTGAAAGGGAATGCCCTAGCAGCTATCAGCAAATTTGTCAAAGAAGAAAACGAGCGAAAAGCAAGAATAGCAAAACAGGAACAAGCCTTAGCCGCCTGCCGAACTGTCAAGGACGTTTTCGCCCTATACTCAAGAGAAAAAGCAAACGGAATAAGTGAAAAGGCAGCCTCCTTAAAGGCCTTTGAACTGTCAACTACGAAGCAAGACTGCTTAGAAATCATAGAACTCTTCGGACGACACTCGCCAGGAGGAAGTAAAGCGCATTCAAAAGTCCAAGAGATAGAAGAAAAGTTGGGCAAGGAGAAAAAGGCAAAGAGGAGAAAGCTTTTACGCATGGCTGTGTCCTCTATTATCTTTGTTTCTATCATAATCTCCTATCTCATTGGCGGCGGAAATGGCATAAATATGCTACTGCTTATTCTTGCCCCACCTGCACTTTCTTTCTTAGCTTTCCGTGTCGTTCGTTCAGAGGACGGACGAGACAAAGGATTGGGCATCTTCGCAGGCGTAATAGTTTTTCTGGTAATGGCAGCTTTCTCCGCAGCAACAGCCAACATATTAGCCTATGAAAAGGCACAAGCGGAAGAAGTAGACCAAGCAACAGCCCCGACGACAAGCGACACCACCGGGCAGACAGACACCTTAGCAGATTCGGCATTGGTTGATGAGTCTGAATACGACGAACTGTTTGACAATTCCGACTACGACACATATATAAACAACCAACTCCCTACGGGGGCAAAGCCCTACAAAGCCTTTTACAGGACACGCACCGGCGAGAACTATCTTGACTTTAAGACTTCTGGGAACGACTACGTCATCATCGTCAGGGACTATAAGACTTCAAAAGTGGTAAACCACGTTTATGTTCGAGCCGGCGAACGCGGGCGTCTGTACCTGCCCAACGGCACGTACAACATTTATTTCTATGGCGGAAAAGGGTGGAATCCCCTTATGGAGAATGGGAATGTCGTCGGCGGTTTCGTTTCGGGCGGCTCCATATCAAAAGACGGTCCAGTAAGACTGCACGACGAGTACGGGGAATACACTCTGTATCCCGTAAAGAACGGGAACCTGCACTTAGAAAGCGCAACATCAGACGAAGCTTTTTGAGGCAGCAATACGTAAAGGCAAAAAAGAAACAATATGAGAAACATCCTTACAACAAGCGCTCTTTTCCTGTTCGGACTAAGTATTAGTGCCGCGATAGCAGACGACAAAGCATACCCGACGGAGACTTTGAAAGCCGAGATTGCCGAATTGAAATCCCTGCAAGCGCACTTGAAGAGCGAAATCAAGGCGCTTTCCGCAAAAAGCGACAGGGCGGATGCACGATTGTCCGAGATTCAAGCAGCCAACAAAGCCTTGGCTCTGAAAGCAGACAGCCTGCAAGCGACATGCGACGAGCTGGCGGGGACACAAAAGGCGAACAAATCAGAACTCACGAAAAGCATCGGCACTACAAACCAGAAAGTACAGACAACAGACAACGCGCTACACACCCGCTCGCTATGGGGGATATGCAGCTTGGCCGCGTTGCTAATTACCATCATCGCCACCGTCTTCGCTTTCTTGAAGAAATTCAAGTTTGGCAGCAGCTCCTTAGACGAGGTACGCAAAGCGCAAGAAGCCCTGCAAGCGGCTCAAGACAGGATGCAGGCAGAGGCGGTCAAGCTGGACAACCAATTGCTAGACATCGTGCAAAAACAACTTGACGCTTCCGCCGCCCCAGGAAATGCGGCAGGAGAGCCCGACCACTCACTCGCCTTAAAGGTTGCCGATGAGATAGTCCGGATTGAGCTGAATATGTCGCGGATGGACTCCTCTATCAAAGGTTATAAGCAGCTGGCAAAAGCCGTGGAGCGTATAAAAGACAACTTTAAAGCTAATGGCTATGAAATCATCGACATGCTTGGCAAACCATATAACGAAGGCATGAAAGTAACAGCAAATTTCGTAACCGATGAAGACCTGGAAGAGGGCAAACAAATTATCACCAGCATCACTAAGCCTCAGATCAACTATAACGGGCAGATGATACAGGCAGCTCAAATAACAGTTAGTCAGAACATCTAAAACTACAACAATAATATGGCTAGAAACAAAATAGACTACGGAATAGACCTCGGGACTACTAATTCCGCGCTCTCCCGCATGGAAAAAGGGGAACCCGTCGTTATCAAGACGGATGTATTGAAAGACACGATGCCTTCGTGCATCTCCGTGAACAAGAAAGGCTCAGTAAAAGCGGGAGACAGTGCCTACAATACAATGAAGCAAGACAAGCGGCGCGCCACGAAGTCTTGGCACAAAGGGGCATCCAACACATACGTTGAGTTCAAACGCACGATGGCAACAGACACCCAATACCAATGCTCTAACTTAGGCAAGACTTATTCTTCGGAAGAATTGTCAGCAGAGGTCTTGAAGACTTTGAAGTCATTTGTCACAGACGAGAGCTTTGGCTCCGTGGTCATTACCGTGCCAGCAAAGTTTACGGTAAACCAGAAAACAGCGACAATTGAGGCTGCAAAGCTGGCGGGCTTCAAACATTGCGAGCTGCTGCAGGAGCCAATTGCAGCTTCAATGGCGTATGGCGTTTCCGCAGAAGAAAAGAACGGCTTATGGATGGTGTTTGACTTCGGCGGCGGAACGTTTGATGCCGCTTTGCTAAAGGTTGAGGATGGGATTATGCAAGTTTTCGACACGGAAGGAGACAACTATCTTGGCGGCAAGAATCTTGACTACGCCATTGTTGACAATATCCTCATTCCCTATCTGCAGGAGAACTATTCCATTGATGGGTATCTGCAAGACGCGGAAAAGAAAGAGGTGCTACGTGACGCTATGAAAACATACGCCGAAGACGCAAAGAACCAGCTTTCATTCAAAGACCATGAGGATATCATCTCTAATCTGGGAGACCTTGGCGAAGACGAGGACGGAGAAGAGATAGAGCTAGACCTGAGCTTGACGCAAGCGCAAGTGTTTGACGTAATGCGACCGTATTTCCAGAAGGCTGTCGATATATGCAAGAACCTCGTACAGCGAAACAATATTGACAGCAAACAAATCAGCAAACTCATCCTTGTCGGCGGCCCTACGCACAGCCCGCTTATCCGCCAAATGCTGCGAGAACAAGTTACGCCCAATGTCGACACCAGCATAGACCCTATGACGGCTGTGGCAACAGGCGCAGCTCTTTACGCATCAACGCTGGACGCAGAGGTGTCCAATGACGACATCAAAGTCGGAACAATTAAGCTTGATGTCAACTATGAGTCTGCCACTGTAGAAATGACAGAGTTTGTCCCAGTCTGCCTTGTGGATGGCTGCACTTTCAATAGGGTCTTTGTTGAGTTTGCTAGAGGAGACAAGGCTTGGTCAAGCGGAAAGACAGAGATTAATTCTATCGGTGATGTCATAGAATTAAATCTTTTGGAGGGCAAAGCCAATTCTTTCAACATACTATGCTATGACGACAAAGGCAACGCTCTCCCCTGTTTCCCTAACGAAATCACAATAATACAAGGCGCTGTTGGCGGAGCTGCGCCATTGCCTTACAACATAGGTATTGCCACTTGGAACAAGGACAAGAAACGTGGTGTTTTCCGTATGGCAAAGGGATTGGAAAAGAACAAGCCTTTGCCTGCGACAGGCGTTGTCAACGACTTGAAGACTTCGAGTCAGCTGCGCCCGGGCCTTTCAAGCGACATACTGACTGTGCCTATTTATCAAGTGGACGATTTCGCAGAGGCAGAAGGAAAGTCGGCTTCGCTTTACGAGCATGTTGCCGATGTTGTCATTACGGGAGACGACATTGACTCACTCATAACCGAGGACAGCCTTGTTGATGTCACGTTGAAGGTGGATTCCTCAGAGCAAATGAAACTTGAGGCGCACTTCCTTGCTACGGACATCACGGTCGAAAAAATACTTGACACCGGAAAGAAGCATACAATGGCGGATGCGAATGCTGAAATTAAAAAGGGATTCGCAGAAGCCTCAAACAGCATCAGAGCTCTGGCTGAAAGCAACATTGACGTAAAAGATCTGCAAGACGAGCTTGAAGCAATACGTACTGATAACGAGAACACCCCGGAGAAGAAAGAAGTGCTTAGCCACCTGCGCGAACTGCTCCGGAAAATAGAAAAGCTTGACGACAGCTCTGAGTGGCAGCGCGTAGAGCTGAAGCTCCGGGAAGAATTCGATTGGCTAGAAAAAGCGCAAGACGATTTGGGCAACGACAAAACGGCTCAAATGGTCAGCCATCTGCGTGTCCAAGTCGACAACGTGATTAGAGTAAAAGACGCAAAGCTCGGGCGAGAGATACTTGACCAGATTGGCCGCCTCTATGTCAAATTGACCTTGGTGTATCAATGCATAGACATCATCCGTGACTGCAATAATCGCTTTGGCTCTATTCATTGGAAAGACTCAACACGCGCCCGCCAGTTAGTCAACAGAGGAATGGAGGAGATAAACAATCAGCCTTCGGTTGACAAGCTCCATCCTATAGCATGCGGTCTTATTGACCTTATGCCGAATGAGGAAGCCGCTAATGCTGGTGGCTTGCTGAAATAAAGCCTTTGTTTATGCACTTTCAAAAGAACGACTATATAGGCACATACACAGTAGTGTTTCCGCATAAGCAAGGGGCTTATGCGGAAACCTATCGTGTGAGAAATGCAAATGGCAAGACCTGCTGCTTGAAGCTTATTGACTACGCCAAGCTATGCCGAGGGCAAATTGACGACAATGGGCAAGTAGTGGAGATTGATATTGCCCGAAAACTGAATCACCGCAACCTTTGCCAATTTACAGACTCTGGGAATTTGATGATGAACGGCAGCCAATTCGCATGGTTCGTCACGGAGTTCGTCAGCGGCGAAACATTGTCGCAGAGAATTATTAGAGATGAGAAAATCAGCGTATACGAGATAAAGACAATAGCAAAGGCTGTGCTTTCGGCCCTGTCTTACTTGCACTCGCAGGAGACTCCCATCATCCACAACGAGGTGACAATACAGAACGTATTTCTAAACCTCGCCGGCAATTTGCAGGACTTGAAGTTGATAGATTTTGGCCATTCAAGATTCCTGAACCAGCCGCCGGCAAAGCCCAATTTGGAAGAGCTGAACCCGTTTTATCTTGCACCGGAACGGTTTTGCGGAGTTTGTTCCGTACAGACGGACATCTACTCCGTTGGGGCAATGATGTACCATCTGCTATACGGCGCACTGCCTTGGTTTGTAGATGTCTCAAAGAAGAGCGGGCAAGACGCCATTGACCTTGTCTTGACCGAAAGGGAGAAAGATCTCAAGCTTCCCCAAGAGGACATATATGAGCTGGACGAGCAATTGCTGAACGTCATAGCCAAGGCTCTGAGCTACGACGCCGAGGACCGATTTCAGACAGCCGACGAATTTATCAAGGCTATTGACGGAGAGGTAAAAGTAGAACGCCAATCGACGAAGCACAAGATACTTTCGCAGCAACAACCCGGCAGTCCCTCCGCTCCTGCCCCCTTTAAGAAGGAAGGAGAAGGCTTCGCCGCTGTGGCGGGAATGGAGGACTTGAAGCGGCAGCTGCGCGAGGAGGTAATAGAGCCGCTCCACAATCCGGAAGAATACCACCGCTACGGCGTGACCATCCCAAACGGCATGCTTCTCTACGGACCACCGGGCTGTGGGAAGACTTTCTTCGCGAAACACTTTGCCGAAGAGGTTGGCTTCAACTTTATGTGCATCACTCCGGCCACACTGAAAAGCCGCTACGTCAACGCCACGCAAGAGAATATCGCCAAAATGTTCAGGGAGGCGGAGGAGAACGCGCCGACGGTGATTTTCATCGACGAGATGAACGAGCTTGTCCCCAACCGAGACCGTGACGGAGTACACGAGATGTCTAAAAGCGCCGTAAACGAAATGCTGGCGCAAATGGACAGGACCGGAGAAAAGGGTATTTTCATCATCGGGGCAACAAACTACCCCAATATGATTGACCCCGCAATATTGCGTGCAGGACGCTTGGACAAGAAATACTACATAGGCGTGCCCGACAGTGAAGCACGGGCAGCTCTGTTTAAGCTCTACCTTGAGAAGCGTCCCTACGACTTCGGGCTGGACTACCAGAAATTGGCTGATTTGACGCAAGGACACGTGTCGGCGGACATACAACTGATAGTCAACGATGCTTCACGAAACGCCCTCCGCCAGCACAGCAAGATAACGATGGAGCTTCTGCAAGCCGCCATATCAAGCACACGCCCCTCTCTCAACGCCGAAGAGCTGCGCAAATACGACCGCATCCGGGCTACAATGAACGGAGAAGAGCCAAAGAAGCCAAACGCCCGCCCTCGCATAGGCTTTAACGCCTAAGGGCGGGGCAATAAAAATACGTACCCCAAACCATTACGACACTTATGACAAAGGAAGAATTATATCTCAAGACCGTCTTCTGCTGCATAACCTGCGACGGAGACATTGCCGCAGAAGAAGTGGATATGGTCAGAGAGCTGTGTACGAAAGGCAACGTCTTTCACAGCATAGACACCGGGAAACACCTCAATTCGTGGATTGCGGAAATCAACGAACACGGGGCTATATTCCTGCAATCTTACCTCAATGAGCTTAGTGCCGCGACATTAAGCGAGGATGAGCAGCTTTTGCTGGTGTCACTCGCCATCAAAGCCATAGAAGCAGACAACCGCATCGAATACGCCGAAGTGAAATTCTTCAAGAAAATCCGCGCACGCTTGTCTGTCACCGACGAGGCTATATTGGCAGAACACCCCGACAAGGAGGACTTTCTCTTGCCGGACATCAAAGCAACGGAGACACTCCCATGGGACGACAGCACGCACTTCACTCTAATATCCATTCCCACGGCAGGAGACTAGACATTTAATGGGATTCGCACGTTCTAACAACCTGCAAGGAAGAAAAAAATAACAAGGACGAACGGGCGGCTTACCGGATTAGGGAAAGCCGCTCTAAGGTATGCGCGGTCACATTACTTTTGCCAGGGAAAAGGCGAAGGCGTATCGGCTGCGGGGGAAAGGGGGCTGCCCGGAAAAGGTTTCGCCTTTTCACGGCGAAACGCATAGGAACGGCACAATGCCCAATGGGGAAGGGCCTGCGCATGCCAAGAGTCAAGGACTTGCTGGGCTTAGACCATGCGGTTTTGCGCCCGCATAATGGATTTGTCAAAGCTTACCCCCGCACGCCGACATAGCGCAGAAAGTCGACGCAGGAGCGTATGCAGTCGCCCTCGCAATAGGGACGGCTGGCGAGGACTAAGCAAATGCTTCCCTAGGAGAAGCCGCCATTCGCCCGCCCACACGCCGGGCGGGACGTGAAGGCCTTGGAAGGGGTGGTTGAGGGTGACGGCACGCCGCTCGCGCCCGTGCCTCTTCCCATCATCGAGCGTCACCTCAAAGCAGCCCGAAGCGGCGACGGGCTGAAAGCCCAAAAGCGCATAGCCCAGAGCAAGCGGAGCGGCGCCCTGGGACACACGCCCGCCCCGCGCATTTGCGCCTTGAAAAGGCAGAAGCATAAATCGGCGCGGCGATTGCGCGGCACACCTAAGCCGCCCTTCCGCTGCAAAGCGCCGCCAATGCCCCGCCCCGCCTTGTTTCGGATGGTTACGTTTCGGATGGTTACGTTACACTACAATCCTCCGGCGTGCGGTGCAACGCGGAAACGGAAAAGCATGGAAACGGAAGCGGGAAGCGCGGAAACGGCAAGGCGCGGAAAACAAAAAAGGTGTCCCCGGAGCATTGCGCTCCGGGGACACCGTGAAAAAAGGCTGGCGGCTGCCTACTCTCCCGCTTCCGCAGTACCATCGGCGCTGCCGGGCTTAACTTCTCTGTTCGGGATGGGAAGAGGTGGTGCCCCGGCGCCATGGCCGCCATTAATTCAAAAAGGCATAAGGGACAGTGTGAACACCGGCGGCGTCTGAGCCGCGCGGAAAGAGGAGGCTCGCCTCCTTTGAAAGGGCCTCATGCGTGAGGCTTGCGGATTTCTGTTTAATGCTAGTGCGTGTTTTATGCTCCGCCCTCGCACGCTCTTCCGGAAGCCGCGCTTCCGGCAGGCGCGGCGGCCGCTCTCCCCGTCCCGGCGCTCCCTGCGTCGGGGGGTGACGGCCGCGCGGCGGCAGGCTTTCGGGCAATTAGTAGGGCTCGGCTTTGGCGTCGCCGCCTTTACACCTGCCCCCTATCAACGTCGTCGTCTTCGACGGCCCTCATAAGGATGTCTCATCTCGGGGCCGGCTTCGCGCTTAGATGCGTTCAGCGCTTATCCGATCCCGGCATGGCTACCCTGCGGTGCGCCTGGCGGCACAACAGGCAGGCCAGAGGCCGGTCCGGCACGGTCCTCTCGTACTAGTGCCAGAGCCCCTCAAACATCCGACGCCCGCGATAGATAGAGACCGAACTGTCTCACGACGTTCTGAACCCAGCTCGCGTGCCAC
>CAVFVD010000011.1:0-59389 GCA_963625935.1 uncultured Oscillospiraceae bacterium
TACACATCTTGAAAACCGACATTTAGGACACTTTTTGCGGTTTCCTGACGATTTTTCCGCTCCTTGCATTGCGGTTTTGCACACACATTTTCGTTCCCGACGTGACCGACTAAAAAAGAAAAAGCATCCCGCAGGAGCTTGCCTACGGGATGCCTGTTTTTGCGTCCGTGCCTCGCGGCCGGCGGCGCGTTTGTCAGTCGCGACCAGCGCGTTTGCGGGCGAGATGGTCGAGTATAATCTTGCGCATGCGCATGGACTTGGGCGTCACCTCCACGTACTCGTCCTCCTTGATATACTCAAGAGCCTCCTCAAGAGAGAAGATGATGGGCGGAACGATGCGCGCTTTGTCGTCCGCGCCCGATGCACGCATGTTGGTGAGCTGCTTCGCCTTCGTCACGTTAATGACAAGGTCGTTGTCGTGCACATGCTCGCCCACCACCTGACCGGCGTAGACTTCGTCCTGCGGACTGATGAAGAAGCGGCCGCGGTCCTGAAGGTGGTCGATGGCGTAGGCGAAAGCCGTACCTGCCTCCAGCGATATCATAGAGCCGTTGGAGCGGCGCTGTATCTCGCCCTTGAAAGGCTGGTACTCTTTGAAGCGGTGTGCCATTATGGCCTCGCCCTGGGAAGCGGTGAGGACGTTGGTGCGCAGACCGATGATGCCGCGCGAGGGTATGTCAAACTCTATGTCGACACGCTCGCCGAGGTTCTGCATAGAGGTCATCTCGCCCTTGCGGCGCGTCACCATGTCTATCATCTTGGAGGCGAACTCCTCGGGCACGTTGATGGTGAGCTCCTCGATAGGCTCGCACTTCTTGCCGACTATCTCTTTGTAGATTACCTGCGGCTGGCCTACCTGCAGCTCGTAGCCCTCGCGGCGCATCGTCTCAATGAGGATGGAAAGGTGAAGCACGCCGCGCCCGCTGACAATCCAGCTGCCCTCTGTTTCTGAGGGGGTGACGCGCAGGGCAAGGTCTTTCTCAAGCTCTTTGTTGAGGCGGTCGCCGATGTGGCGGCTTGTGCAGAATTTTCCCTCGCGCCCGAAGAAAGGGGAGTCGTTGATGGTGAAGAGCATCGACATTGTGGGCTCGTCGATGGCTATGGTGGGCAGCGGCTCGGGGTTTTCGAAGTCGCAGATGGTGTCGCCTATCTCAAACTTCTCCAAGCCCACAACGGCGCAGATGTCGCCCGACTCCACCTCGGTGGTTTTCTGGCGGCCCATGCCCTCGAAGGTGTGTACCTCCTTTATTTGCGTCTTCTCCATCGTGCCGTCGCGGTGGGCGATGGTGCATTTCATGCCCTCGCGTATCGCGCCACGGTGCACGCGGCCCACGGCGATGCGCCCGGTGTAATTGGAGTAGTCGAGCGAGGTTATGAGCATCTGCGGGTCGCCCTCAAGCTGGGTGGGCGCGGGTATGACCTCGATGATTTTGTCAAGGAGGTAGTTGATGTCTTCCGTAGGCGTGTTGTAGTCCTCACCCATCCAGCCGTTCTTGGCAGAGCCGTAGACGACAGGGAAATCGAGCTGGTCCTCCGTGGCGTTAAGGTCGCACATGAGGTCAAACACCATCTCGTACACCTCCTCGGGGCGGCAGTTGGGCTTGTCTACCTTGTTCACTACCACGATGGGCTTCAGACCTATCTCCAAGGCTTTCTGCAGCACGAAGCGCGTTTGGGGCATCGGGCCCTCAAAGGCGTCGACGAGCAGGATGCAGCCGTCGGCCATGTTGAGCACGCGCTCCACCTCGCCGCCAAAGTCGGAGTGGCCCGGGGTGTCTATGATGTTTATCTTTACGTCTTTGTAGCGGATGGAGACATTCTTTGAGAGAATGGTTATGCCGCGCTCGCGCTCAAGATCGTTGTTGTCAAGGATAAGTTCGCCGGCGTTTTGGTTCTTACGGAAAAGATGCCCGGCGAGCAGCATCTTGTCCACGAGCGTGGTCTTGCCATGGTCGACGTGGGCGATTATGGCAATGTTGCGAATGTCTTGCATAAAAAAATAACGAGTACCTGTAAAATACGGCTGCAAAGGTACTAACTTTTCACAGAAAGGCATTTACGGCAAACGCCGCAAATGCCTTTCTCCGCTTCGGCGCGGCGTTTCGCGCCCGCTGCCGCTGTGTGTGCGCCCTGCGCTATGGCGCGGTCATCTGCCGAGCCAAGCCTCCGGATTGAGCTTTGCTGTCTCCTTGCGCAGCTGGAAATGGAGCGTGCAGTTGCCTGCCGCGTCGGTGGCCACGCTGCCGAGCGCCTGCCGCGCCTCTACCTGCTGGCCGCGGCGCACAGAGATGGAGGAGAGGTTGCAATAGACCGACATATACGAGCCGTGCCGCACAATGACGTTGTACGTGCCGGCGTAGGGGAAGATAGCGGTCACCTCGCCCTTGAAGACGCTGCGTGCCTGCGCCCCGGGGCGGCCGGTGATGTTGATGCCCTTGCTGTCGAGCTTCACGCCGCTAAGCCCCTCGACATTGTAAGTGCCGTAGTGTGTAGTGATGGCATATCCGCCCGTGATGGGCATAGGAAGCCTGCCCTTGTTGGCGGCAAACGAGCCGGAGAGGGCGCGGTCGGTGTCGGCGTAGTCGGTGAAGACGGGCGCGGAGGACTTTTTCGGTGTCTCCGCCGCCTTTTTCTCTGGCGTGCGGCGGCGGGTGGCTGTCTTTCCGCTCTCTCCCGCGCCGGAGCGGCGGGCGGCTGAGGCGGTCTGACGCTTGAGCCGTTCGGCGGCAGCCCTTTCCCTTTCGGCTTTCTCGCGCTCGGCTTTCAAGCGGGCCTGACGCGCCGCCTCTTCCTTGCGCCGCCTTTCCTCCTCGGCCTTGCGGCGGCGCTCGGCGGCGGCAATCTCTTGCTGTATGAGTTGGTCAATGCGTGCGTCAAGCTGGGCGGACTTCTTGCGCTGCTGGGCTATGGCGCTCTGCAGCTGGCTCTGCTTCTTGTTGAGCTCGTTCACCACGCTCTGCCGCTCTTGCTGCTGCCCCTGAAGCTTGCGCGTCTCGGCCTGTCCCTCGGAGAAGAGGCGGTCCTTCTCTTGCTTCACGCCGAGCAGCTCGGCTCGCTTTGCCTCGACTTCGGCTTCTTTCTTTTGTATGATGCGACCCTGCTCGCGCTGGTAGCGGGAAAACTCAGTCATATAGCGCATGCGGCGGTACATCTGGCGGAAGTTTTTCGCCGAGAGTATAAACTGCCACTTGGAGAGCTGCATGCGGTTGCTGAACATATAGGTCACGGCGCGGCGGTACTTGCGCCGGCAGTCGTTGAGGTCGTCTTCAAGCAGCCGCAGTTGCTTTTCAAGCCCTTTTATGTCGGTGGCAAGCGCGGTGAGCTCGGTGTGTATGCCGTCGACGTACTTTTGCTGCCCCTCTATCTGCGTGTTGATGACTTGCAGGTTGGCGAGCTGCGACTTCACGTCCTTTTTCGTGCTGCGCAGCATCTGCTCCTGCTCGGCGATGTTCTTTTTCAGTGTTGTCTGCTCCTTTTGCAGAGAGCGTATCTTCTTGTTGGTCTGCCCCGCGAGCGGGAGGGCGCAGAATAGGCACAGGAAAAGCGGCAGCGCATGCGGAGCGAGGCGGCGCAATATGTGAGAGTATGCTGAGACCATTGCTTGTTTTACTTGTTTGGAGCGTTTCTTTTGCTTTGAGGGCGGCGGTTTTTCACGCCCCCGCGCTTAGAAGTGGAGCTTGCCAAGCACCTCCTTGACGGTGCGCCGCTGGTATTTCGCGGAGACCGTAGTGCGGGTGTTCCAGCCGCTGTCGGAAGACAGGCGCGAGAGCCGCAGGGAGAGGCCAAAACTCTTTCCATCGGGCAAACCCGTAACCGTCATATCCATTTCCGAGGGGAACGGCCGCCCGCCAAAAGCGGTGAAGCCGCCGTAACGCCACGAGAAATTGCCTGCGTCGCCGGCTTTCGCGCCTTTCACGTCAAGCGCGGTGACAAGGGCGGCGGAGGTGTCGGTGAGGAAAGCGTAGGAAAGGCGGGGCGTGCCGGTAAGCGTGAGCAACGTGCCGCCGTCGGCGGCGGTAGCGAGGAAGCGCGAGGCACTGCCCTTCGCCGTGCGTTGTCCGGGAATGAAGAGTTCGTCCCAGAAAAGGGCTTGGAGCGAATAGAAGTCAAGCTCTGCCTGGCGGAGAAAATCTACCTCGGAATAGGAAGCCCGGACGTACTGCTTGTTGACGCGGTCCACCACCAGCACATCGGCGGGGGTGAACTCCATCCGCCCTACCTCCACGCCGAAGACAGTAAGCGAGAGCTGCACCACGTCGTCACGCTTCATGCGCAGCATGCCGCTCACGCTGACATCCTTGCCGATGCCCGTCAGCTCCACCTTTGCCTTCGCCGTGAGGAAAGACGCTGCGCAGCGCTGCGCAGCCACCTTTTCCACGAAGGCTGCCGACGCGGACGCGCCGCTGCTTTTCGCCGCCACCTGTGACGCTGTCTGCCCCGCCGGCGATGAGGAAGATTTTGCCAAATCCTTTCCAGAGCGGCACGACGCCGCGCCAAAGCACAATAGCAACGAAAGCAGGAGGGAAAGTCCGCGAAGGTGTTTTTTCTTCATAGCGATGTTTTGGGATAGAGGCCTATTTGCGGCGGTAGAGCTTGCGGCGCAGGCGCGACCGCTGCTTGGCGTCGCGCGTGAGCTTCAGTGCCTTGCGCCAGTGCGGCGCGGCAGCTTTGTAGCCGGCTACGCGCAGGTAGATGTCACCCGCGTGCTCGTAAAGCGAGGCATCTTCGGCGGTCTCGCCCGCGTAACGCAGAGTCTCGTCTATATAGGCGCGTGCCTTGGCGTACTCTTTCTTTTGGAAAAGTATCCAGGCGTAGGTGTCCAGATAGGTGGCGTCGTCTGCCTCTGCCGTAACCGTGCGGCGGCTCATCTCCTCGGCTTTGTCAAGGCTCTTGCCGGAAAGGCTGAGGAAGTAGGCGTAGTTGTTGAGGCACATAAGGTTTGCGGGGTTGAACTCCAAGGCGCGGTCGTAGGCGGCGTATGCCTCTTCGTCGCGCCCCTGGTCATGCAGCACGTCGCCAAGTTGGGCGAGCAAGTCGGAGCTTAGGCGCGGGTCGGTGTCGTCATCTATGCGCCCCGCGCCGCGCTGCAGCGTCGCGATGGCCTCGCCGTCGCGCCCGAGGCGGTAAAGCGCCGCGCCCTCGTAGTAGTAGTAGGTTATCTCGGAGGGGTCGTAAAGCACGCCGTCCTTGCATATCTGCGCCGCTTCCCGCATATCGTCGCGCTGAAGCACTATCTGCAGCCATTGCAGACGCGCCGTGGAGTTGTCGGGTTCTATGCTGAGAATGCGCTGCAAGGCGGAGACAACGGAATCCTGCGGTGTTTTTGTGGTGACAAGGTAGGAGGCGTAGAGCGTAGCCATTTCGCTCGTCTCCTGCGGGCGGGCGAGTGCTTTCAGAAACAGGCGCACCACCTCCTCGCCGCTTCCTCCCCGGTTGAGATTGTCCAAGGCGAAGCTCTTCATAGCCTCTATGCGGGCCGCGCTCTGCGTGCGCGGGTTAAGAACCACGTCATCAAGCAGGGCGAGATACAGCGAGTCGGCCCCGGCCGCCTTGTAGTAAGCAAGGAGAGAGAGCTGCGCGTAGCTGTTGTCGGGCTCTGTGGCCAGCACGTCGCGGTAGGTGTCGAGCGCACGCTCATGGTAGCCGTGCTGGTCGTAGAGGTCGCCGAGCAGCACACGGTAGCGCAGGTCCAGCGGATACTCCGCGCAGAGGTCCTCAATAGCCTGGTAGGCGTGCTCGTCGTCTCTCATCGCGAGGTAAGTCTGGAATTTTTCCATACTCAAAGCCTCGCTGCGCCCGGAAAGCCTTTCCAGCCGCTCGATGGCGCGTATCGCGCCGGGGTAGTCGCCGCTCTGCTCGTAGAGCCATACGAGCGTGGTGAGCGTCTCCTCTGTGTTTTTCGCGTCGGCTATTTCCTCGTAAAGCAGAATCGCATCGCGAAACTTCGCGTTGTTGGCCAGGTGTGTCGCAAGGCTTTCCTTGTAGTAGAGATTGCCGGGTGCGAGCCGCACGGCCTCCCACAGTAGCGAGTCGCCCTGCGCCCTCGACACACTGTCAGAGTACGCCGAGTAGGAGAGCTTAAGCATGGCCATCTCGTACAAGGCTTCGGGGGCGCGGGGGATAAGGCGCAGAGCCGCGTCAAGCAGCTCGTACTGCGCGTCGACGCGCTCCGTCTCTTTTTGCCGCACGGCTTCGAGGAACAGCTCGTTATACCGCCGCTCTTTGTAATAGTCTGGCACGCTTTCCGCCGTTTTCCCTTTCTCCCGCACCGAAGCCGCCGCGCCCTCGCCGCCGCCTGCGTGCCGCGCCGTGCGGCACGACGAAAGCAGCCCCGCCGCCAAAAGCGGCAGGACGGCGAGGCGCATGGCCACGCCCAGTCTGTGCATAACGGAGTAGGGGAAACGGGGTTTCAACTCTTGGTGTCGTGTGTGTGTGTCTTCGGGAAAAAATGCGCCAAAGCCTTTTATTCTTTCGTGCCGGTATGGCCGAAGCCGCCCGCGCCGCGTTGGGTCTCGTCGAGGGTGTCGGTCTCTTCCCACTCAGTCCGCTCATAGCGGGCGATGACCATCTGAGCGATGCGGTCTCCATCGTTGACCGTAAACTCTTCCGAGGAGAGATTTACCAGTATCACCCCAATCTCGCCGCGATAGTCGGCGTCTATGGTGCCGGGCGTGTTGAGCAGCGTCACGCCGTGTTTCAGCGCGAGCCCGGAGCGCGGCCGCACCTGCGCCTCGTACCCGTCGGGCAGGGCGATGCTCAGGCCCGTGGGGATGAGGCGGCGTTCGAGCGGACGCAGTGTCACGGGGCTGTCGATGTTGGCGCGGAGGTCGAGACCCGCGCTCTGCGGCGTGGCGTAAGCGGGAAGCGGGTGGCGGGAGCGGTTGATTATCCTTACTTTCATATCGTGGCGGAAAAGCCCGCAGGCAACGGCACGCACGCCCGTCCGGACGGGTGCGCCGTGTGCCTGAAAGCACGTTTTTCAAATTGACAAAAGTAAGCAAATAAGCGCAGAAAAGACTTCGCCTTGCGCGAAAAACGCCTTTTTAGTACTTTTGTGCGGCGGGCTGAACGCTTACCCGCTTGTATATCACCTGACATTGCTTTACGTATGAACATGCAGTGGCAACAGCTCATCTCTTCCAAGCGCCTGGGGAAGGAGGACAAGCCCAAGCCGCTGGAAGAGCGGCGCACGGAGTTCCAGCGCGACTATGACCGCCTCATCTTCTCTGCCGCTTTCCGCCGGATGCAGAACAAGACGCAGGTATTCCCGCTTCCGGGAAGCGTCTTTGTACACAACCGCCTCACGCACAGCCTCGAGGTTTCGAGCGTGGGGCGCTCGCTCGGCACGGACGTAAGCCGCGAGCTGATACAACGCCACCCCGAGCTGGCCGAGACCGAGCTTCCGGGCATCGGGTCGGTGGTGTCGGCGGCGTGCCTTGCGCACGATATGGGCAACCCGCCTTTCGGACACTCCGGCGAACGTGCCATCCGCACCTACTTCACTGAGGGGAAGGGGCGGGAGCTTCACAGCCTCGTGACGGAAGACGGCGCGGAGCTATCCGCCGCCGAGTGGACGGACATGACACGCTTTGACGGAAACGCCAACACGTTCCGCCTGCTCACGCACCACTTCCTGGGGAAACGGCGCGGCGGCTTCGTGATGACATACGCCACGCTTGCCGCCATCGTCAAGTATCCCTACGCCTCCGACGAGGCTGTGCGCAAGCCCAAGTTCGGCTTCTTTGAGGCCGAGCGCGCCGTGTACGAGCACATTGCCGGCGAGCTGGGCATCCGCCGCCTGGCGGGATCGCGGCCGGACTCGGTGCGCTACGCCCGCCACCCGCTCGTCTACCTCGTGGAAGCGGCGGACGACATCTGCTATGAGATAATGGACATAGAGGACGCCCACAAGCTGCGCATACTCAGCGACGAGCGCACGGAGGAACTATTCCTCGGCTTCTTCGCTGAGGAGGAGCGCGAACGCCTCCGCACCCGATACGGAAGCGACACGGACGTAGACGACCAGATAGTATACTACCGCTCCTGCGTGATAAACGCGCTCGAACGCGCCTGCGTCCGCATCTTCGTGGACCATGAGGAGGAAATTCTCGCCGGCACTTTCGAGGGCTCGCTCATAGACCACTTGCCCGGAAGACTGCGCGAGGCGTACCGCGCCTGCGAGGAAATCGCCACGAGCCGTATCTACCACTGCAAGGAAGTGACGGACGTGGACCTCGCCGGCTACCATATCATATATATGTTGCTTGAACTCTTCACGGACGCGGTCATGGCGCCGGAGAAAGCGTACTCCGCGCTGCTGCTCGCGCAAGTACCGGCGCAGTACGAGGTTCGTGCCGAGCGGGCGGGCGACCGTCTGATGGCGGTGCTCGACTTCCTCTCGGGAATGACGGACGTGTACGCCCTCGACCTTTACCGAAAAATCAACGGGCACTCTCTTCCGAGTGTCTGAAAAACTTCCCAACCAACCCAAACCTAAACACTTTTATTATGAAGAGAAAGCAAGGCATCGCGCTCGCGCTGCTTCTCTGCCTCTTCGGGTGTGTCCAGACCGTCAGGGCGCAATGGCCCGACAGCCAGGAGGCTCTCCAGAAGATGTGGAAGCAGAAGCGGGCAGAACGCGCGGCTTCTCCCGCCAAGCACACGGCGGCGAAACCAATGCGCAAAACGGCCTCCGGGACGGGCGTGCAGCTCTACGGCTGCATAAGCTCCTCTGAAGGCGACTACTGGACGGGCACCGGCGTGTATACGTTCAACACCGCGTCGCCCAGCAAGGTCTCGCTCGTCAAGGCCGACGTGAACGTGTACGGCGGCGGCACTTACGGCGGCGGCACGCTGTATTGCGAAACCTACTCGGAGAGCAACAGCGGCACGGTTTATATGCCGGTTAAGTTCTACGAGTATTCGACGGACGACTGGTCGGTGACGAAACAGGGGCGAAGCACGTCTTTCACGAGCATCGCAACCGACATGGCTTACGACCCAACGACGCAGCGCGTCTACGGCTGTTTCCAAAACGCCTCCTACACGGCCTGCAAGACACTGGGCCGCATCAAGTACGGCACGGACGGCTCTTTCGACTCTGAGAGCATAGGCGAGCTGCCCGAGAAAATGGTTGCGCTCACCGCCAACGCGAAAGGGCAGCTCTACGGCATAGGCGTGTCGGGAAAGCTCTATACCATTAACAAGACTACCGCCGCTTGCACGGAGGTGGGAAGCACGGGCATAACGCCTGTCCCGCTCTACCAGAGCGCCACCTGCGACTACACAACGGGAAAGATATACTGGTTCACGTTTTACAACGAGTACTGGGACAGCGGAATATTTGAAGTAGACCCAGAAACGGGCTCTGCCTCGCTTGTGTCGGACTTTGGCTACGACTACGGCACTGGCACGCTTGACCAGATAACCGGACTTTACATCAAGCAGGACATAGAGCTGCCCAATCCGCCCGCAGCCGTGGAGGAGCTTATGGCGGACTTCGCCGACGGCAGCCTTACGGGAAATGTGGGCTTCATTCTCCCGACGGAGGATATCAAAGGCGGCACGCTCACGGGCGAAGTGGACTATGTCCTTAAAAGCAACGGCACCGTCATAGCCGAAGGCAAGGGACAGCCCGGCGCCGAGGTCATCAAAGAGGTGACCGTGGAGCGCAGCGGCGAGTACACTTTCACCGTTGAGGTTTCCCACAACGGCGCGAGCGGCGAGCCGGCGAGCGTCTCCAAGTTCCTCGGCAGCGACGCGCCGCTTCCCCCGACGGACGTTAAGGCCGTCTCCTCCGGCTCCGCAGTCACGCTGACGTGGACCGCTCCCACCGCCACGGTTAACGGCGGGCGTGTCGACCCCGCCCGTCTGCTTTACAAGATAGTGCGCCAGCCGGACGCCGAGACCCTTGTCACGGGCACAAGCGGAACGTCTTTCACCGACAACCTCCCCTCCGGCGTTTACTACGAAACATTCACCTACGAGGTGACCGCCTTGCTCGGCAAGCAAAGCAGCGAGGCAGCCAGCTCCAACGAGGTGCTTGTGGACGCCACGCTTAAGCTTCCATACGACAATCAGTTTGCCTCGGCAGACGACTGCGCTTCTCTCTTCACCTTAGACGCTAACGAGGACGGCAACACTTGGGGCTACAACTCCTACAACCAGAGCGCCGACTACCCGGGCAACTCGGAGGTGGCCGACGACTGGCTCGTCACCGCGCCCATCCTTATGGAGGCGGGCTCTACGTACCGCTTCACCATCAACGTCTCCAACAGCTACCCCGTGGAGCGCGTGGAAGCAGCCGTGGGCACGGAGGCAGCAGCCGCTTCGTTTGTGTACAAAGTGATTGAGCCGTACGAAGTCACCTACACGCCGCGCACTCACACGCTTTCGGGCAAGTTTGTGCCGACCGAAAAGGGGCTTTACTACTTCGGCGTGCACGCCATCAGCGACGCAGACCGCAGCAATCTGCACCTCAACAGTGTGCACATCGACGCTGTGCCGGGCACTGCCCCCGCAGCCGCCACTGAGGTAAGCGCAGTGCCGGGCGAGAAGGGCGCAATAAAGGCCACTGTGTCTTTCAAAGCTCCCGAGAAGACACTCGCTGGGGACGCGCTCTCCTCTGGCCTGTCCGTGCGCATAGACTGTGACGGGAAAGAGGTGAAAACCTTTACTGACGTGACGCCCGGAGCCGCGCTCAGCTACGAGCACACCTACGTCTCCGAGGGGCTGCACACTTACAAGGTGACCCCCATCGGCACGGACGGCACAGAGGGCGAGAGCACGGAGGCAAAATGCTATATCGGCGTGGACAGCCCCGCCGGCGTGCTTAACCTGAAAGCGGTGGAGGACCTCGACCACGAGGGACTTGTGCACCTCACTTGGGACGCGCCCGCAACGGGGCAGAACGGCGGGTACGTTGACCCCGAGGGACTCACTTATTACGTGTCTACCGGCGGAACGGAGAGCAACGACATCAACGTGGGCAACGCTACTTCCTACGACGACCAGCTCACTGTCAACGGCAAGCAGGTGTACGCGGCCTACAGCGTCTATGCGAAGAACGACAAGGGTAGCGGCCGCAGCTACTGGAAAACGGCGACGGCTCTTGCCGGCCCGGCGGTGAAAGCCCCGATGGTGGAGTCGTTTGCCGGCGTGACGTACAAGAGCGGCCCGTGGCTGCCCGAAATTCTGAAAGGCGAGATTGGCGAGGCTTACTGGACCACTGAAGGCGGCACCACAAACGCCGGCGGCACGCAGGACGGCGACGGCGGCGTGACGGTGTTCTACACGCAAGCCAAGGGAAAGGCGAGCCGCCTGACCTCGCCCAAGGTGGACATCAGCGGACTGGACAAGCCGGTGCTCAACTTCTGGGTTTACCTCAACGGCAAGGGCGACGTGTTCCGCGTGAGCGTGCAGCCCGACTTCAAGGACTATGACACGCTCTACACCGTGCGCACCGACGAGGGCGCGACGGGCTGGCGGCGCGTGAGCCTCCCGCTCGACAAGTACAAGTCCGCCCGCTTCATACGCGCGGGCTTCGAGGGCGAGAGCCTTTCCACCACCTCGGACATCGTGGCCTTTGACAACGTGGCCGTGGTAAACGACTGCGAGGCCGACCTTATGGCTCGCACTTTCACCGCGCCCGAGGAAATCAAGGCGGGCGACAGCGGCGCCTTCACGCTTCAAGTGCGCAACAACGGCTCTCTCTCTGTCAAGGGCACTGACTATAAGGTCACGCTGCTCAAGAAAGGCGAGCCGGTGCAGAGCGTGCAGGGCACGGACATCGCCGCCGACGCGCAGAGCGTCTTCCGCCTTAGCGATGTGCCGGGAGTCTTCGACGACGAAAGCACGGAATACTCCGCCCGCGTCGACTTCGCCGCCGACGAGTATCCTGCCGACAACGCCTCCGCTTCGCAAAAGGTGAAAATCACGCTCCCGTCCTATCCGTTCCCCACAGACCTCAAAGCCGCCGACGGCCCTTCGGTTTCGCTTGAATGGACAGCACCCGACGTGGACGGCCGCCCCGCCGAAGCCGTGACCGAGGACTTTGAGGACTACTCGCCCTTTATCATCAGCGACATGGGAGACTGGACCCTTACCGACAAGGACGGGCAGAACACCATCAAAATTACGCTCGACTACATGCAGGGCGAGCTCAAGTACGACCACGCCGGCGAGCCTATGGCCTTCCAAGTGTTCAACCCCGACGAAGCGGGCATCTACTACAACAGCTGGCAGCCAAAGAGCGGCAGCCAAATGCTTGTATGCTTCAGCACCTCGTCCACGGACGGCGGCGCAACGAAGGTGGCCAACGACGACTGGCTCATCTCGCCCGAGCTTGACGGCAGCGCGCAGACCATCAGCTTCTACGCCAAGACGGGAATGGGCAGCCCCTACATACCCGAGCAGATAGAGCTTCTCTACTCCCTCGGCGGCACCGACACGGAGAGCTTCGTAAAGGTGAAGTCGGCGGACGTGACCAACTCCACCGGCTGGAAGCTCTTCAGCTTTGACGTGCCGCAGGGCGCAAACCATTTCGCCATCCGCTGCGTCTCCGACGACAAGTTCGCCCTCCTGCTTGACGACATCACCTACATACCCTACGGGGCCGTGCAGTCGCCTCTGACGCTCGAGGGATACAACGTCTACCGAGACGGAGTGAAGCTCAACGACGATCCCGTGTCCGGCACGGCATACTCGGACGCTTCCGCCGCACGCGGCGAAAGCCACTCTTACGCCGTAACGGCCGTGTACGACAAGGGAGAGAGCGTAAGCTCAAACACCGCGTCCGTGGTATACACTGCCATAAACACCGCGTCCGCTGACGCCGCGTCCGCCGCCAGCGTGACCGTGGAAGGCGGCTTCGTGACCGTGCGCGGCACACACCCGGGCACTGCCATCACGCTCTGCACAGCAGACGGCCGCCGCGTGGCCACGCGCATGGCCGCCGCCTCGGTTGAGCGTTTCGCCGTGCAGCCCGGCGCGTACATCGTGCGCGTAGGCAGCGCTTCCTTCAAGGTGGCGCGGTAAGCCTGCGCACCTCCCCCTCCATTCCTTTGACGGCGTGGCGACCCCCAGTCGCCACGCCGTCATTGCTTTTAAGGATGGGGAAAATGCGGCATGCCTCATTTACGGAAAAGACCAACGTTCATCCGCCAATGGAAAAGAGTACGTCGGGAGCGGAAAAAGGGAGTGAAAAACACTACGCGCAGACGAGAAGAAAAGAGGAAAAATAGAACACTTTTGCAAACCGTCCGAGGGCCGAATTTTTATGCAAGTTTAACTATAAACCTTAGCCCGGTCGCCGCTGAAAAGGATTTTCGCAACGCGTAAAGCCACTTTCTCCGGACGGGAATAGGCTCTGGAGCGACGGGAATACTTGGAGTTTTTCCTACATGTACATGCCGGCAGTGCTATATGTACATATCGGAGCCGCGTAACTTATTGATAGTCAACACAACG
Organism: uncultured Oscillospiraceae bacterium; assembly: GCA_963625935.1. Taxonomy (GTDB): domain Bacteria; phylum Bacteroidota; class Bacteroidia; order Bacteroidales; family Bacteroidaceae; genus Alloprevotella. The sequence goes on from CAVFVD010000011.1 coordinate 13,468, forward strand.
AAAGAGGGGATACGCACGCGGTGCATATCCCCTCTTTTCTCTACACAAAGATAATACATTTTCGCCCCGTTTGCAAGAGGGCGTTAACACTTGTACACATCTTGAAAAGCGACATTTAGAACACTTTTCACCGCTCGCGGGCGGCGTTTTCCACACCGCGCCGCAAGCGGAAAAGGGCTCTTATCTCACCACTACCTTGCAAACGCTGCCGCCGCTGCGAAGCAGGTAAGCGCCTGCGGGAAGCGTGACGGCAAACGCGCCGTCTGCCTCGTGGAGCTTGCGCCCCGAAGCGTCGTACACGGAGACGCGGCCGAGGGGAGCGGAACTAACCACAAGGCGGCCGCCAAGCGCGGACACGTCCCAAGCGGAAGACGCGGCAGTGACGCTCTCTATGCCCGTGGGGTCGTAGGAAGCGGCGGGGGAGTGGACTGACTCGCCCACGTTGTATACCGCCGTCACCGTGTACTTGGACGCACGTGCGCCCGCGCCCTTGTCCGTATAGGAGGGGGCGGAGAGCGGAGCGGCGTTGAGCAGATCGCCGTCGCGGTAGACGTTGTATCCCAACAGGCGGAAGTCACGCGCCGCCTTGCGGTAGGTGATGTCGTCAAGGAAAAGTATGTACTGGTCGAGCGAGACGCAGTGGAGCGCGAAATAGCGCGTGCCCTCGGGCAGCTCGCGGCTGTACTGCGTCCAGCGTCCCGGGACGGTTATCAAGTCGCCCGCACGGGTGAAGTCCGCCACGCCGCGCCCCGTGGTGGAATACATAAGCTCTACCTGCTCGCTCGTGCCAAACCACGCGTTGTCCGGGCTGCAAGCCCAGAAAGTGACGGTCTGCGCGCCGTCCACCTCGGGCGAAATGAGCCAGTCATCGTTGGCCGTGGTGCGTCCCGCGCTGAACGTGGCGGCGCACTGCGCACCCTTGTGCGCCGAGTAGTAGAGCGCGGAAAGCGAGGCCTTGGTGGGGTTGAACACCTGATAGGCCATGGGCGACTCTACATTGGGATACTGCACGAAATAGCCCGTGCCGTCCTGTATGCCAAGCGTCGCCTGCTTGTCGCCGTCGTAGAGCGTCCATTCGCCAAAATTGGTGATGGTGAAGGGGAAATAGCTCTCGAAGCCCTCAGTCACGGTCTCAGCCGTCGTGCCCTTGTCCGCGCCGGCAGGGCGTTGCCACGAAAGCACCGCGTCTTCGCCCGAGCGGACTGCGGAAAGCTCGCTGACGTAAGGCTTGCCGGGAAGAATGGTGAGCTGCAGGGAGTTTGAAGCGTTGTCGTCCTTGTTGGCGTCGTCCGCCCAGTCAATGCTCGCCGTATACTCGCTGCTCTCCGCCGCGTCGCCGTTTGGCGTGTCGTTGAAGACCACCGAGCCGTAACCGCCCGCCGGGATGTCAGCCCCCTGGATGGAGGACACCTCCACGCCGTTGCGGAAAAGGCGCACGGTGTAACCCGAAGCCGTCTTTGCACCCGTGTTGGCAAGCGTGGCGGTTATTTCAAGCGGCACGCCCACCTCGGTGCTGGTCTCGTTGTCCTTTGCGCTTATCTGCAACATACGCAGATTGTAGTCAAGCTGGTCGATTACGCTGATTTTGTCCAAGTAAATCGGCACAAACCAGCTCACGTCGTCCGTGTTGCCCCCGCGTCCGGTGAAGACAAGCTGTATGTGGTCTTCTCCGCTGTACTCGCTCAGGTTGAAGACGTGCTCGCGCCACTCTCCCTTGTTTTCAGCCAGAGTGTCCGTGCCTTCCGAGGGCGTCACCGTGCCTATCTCGTGCAAGACGCCCTTTGCGTCGCGCACCGACACTCCGAGCGTGCCGCGGCACTGCGCCATGTGCCACACATAAAAGCCGAGGCGGGGGTATTTGCTTCCCGAGAGGGCAAACTTGGGACTGACGAGGCGTGCCTCAGCCCCCTCCACAAGCGTGGTGAAAGCCATCAGGCCGCCGTCCGCATCGGCCGGCGAGGCGTAAGTCCCCTCGCTGAGCAGCATCCACTCAGCCGCCGAGGAGCTGACAATGTTCCACGGACCGTTGTCCATACCACGGCGCGAGAAAGACTCTTTTATGGGGAGACTGTAAGGCGTGCCCACGAAAATAGTGTCGGTGTACGCCTCCTTGCCACGCCCTGCGGCGTTCTGCGCCGCGACGGTGTACCAAGCAAGCTTCTGCGTGCCCTCGCTGAGCGTGAGTTTGTCAGTGTATCCCGTACTCTCCACAGTGGCGGTCTTGGACGAAACGCCGCCCACGTTGGTAATGCGGTATCTCAAAGACGAGGCGTCCATGTAGCCGCCGTGTTCGCCTCCGTCCGGAGCCTGCCACGAAAGGCTTACCGTGCCGTCGTCTGCCGCCTCGGCCTTTAAGCCGCGCACCAGGCCCGGCTTGTCGTTGCCCACATATACGGTCACGGTGGCGGGCATGCCTCCGTCATAGTCGTTGAAAGCTGTCACGCTGTACGTGCGCTCTCCCGCCGCGCTCTCGCTTACGTCGAAAGAGTAGGAGCCGCCGGGCTGCACGTCCTCAAGCGTTCCCACTACCATGTCGTCGCTTTCGCGCACAATGTCCACATGGTCTATGGACGTGAGCGCCCCGCCGTCGATGTCGGTGGCAGGGAGCGTGAAGCGAATGGTAGCACGCAGCGCGCCAGCCTCTCCGGCTTCCGCACTGACTGCGGTAGGCGCGGCGGGCGCCTTCACGGAGGCAAGCTCGCTGACAGACAGATTGTCGACCGTCAGGTTTGAGCCGTCTTTGTACGTGCTCGTCACGTGCAGCCCCACAAAGCGGGTCACGTCCTTCGAGGGGCGGAAGTTTGCCTTTATGCGCTTATAGTCGGCGCTCGTCACCGCAGTGGGCGCGAGCAGCTCGGTATTGAGGCTGCGCGAGTCAACAAGCGCGCCCATATACGCCCCGATGGTCTCCGTCGCGCCCTCGTCGGTCTTCGCGTCAAAAGCAAGCTGGTAGACGTGCTCGGTATCGAAGGCGAAGGGCGGAGTTACGAGCCAGTCGTCGGCGTCCTGTCTGTTTTCGCTGAAACTGTACACCATCGCGCCGCCGTCCGCCGCCCAAGTGTAGCCGTCGCCGTTTGCGTCAATGATGGAAAGGAGTCCCATCTTCGTGTCGTCGCTGAAGTCCTGCGTGTATGGCAGCGGCGTGGCGCGGCCAAGCGTGTACTCGTCAGTGAGAGCCGTGTCGCCCTTCTCGCCCGAGGCGTAGGCAGTGACGCAATAGCGGTAGTATCCATAGGAAAGCGAGGGGACGGAAGCGTCGTTGCAGCTCGTCGCCTTTCCCTCGTATATCACTTTGCCGTCGGGCGTGCGCTCTACCTTGTAGCTTAGGTCGGAGGTATCGATGTAGCCTCCGTGCGCGCCCACCGTCGGGGCTTCCCACGAAAGGTTCATTGTGCCGTCGCCCGCCAATACGCCCTGCGGGTTCAGCGCCTTTGCCGCGTCCTTTCCTGCCCAAAAGTCTGCGCGGAGGTACGGGCTGCGCCCCGTCGCGTTGGCGGCCGCTATCTTCAAGGAGTGCATGCCTTGCGTGAGGGTGGGGGAGAACTTCACCTCTTCCCCGGGACGCGCGGAAATGTCTTTGGCCAACGCCGCCCCGTCAAGCACCACGCTGTAAGTGAGCCCGTCCGCCGGAAGCTCTGCCCCGGCGAAAGTCTGCGAAGGAAGCGAGAAAGTCACACTGCCCGCAAGCGCGCCTTTCGGGAAATCCATCTTCAGCCCGCCGGGACGCGCCGGCGCGCCGTCGAGCGTAAAGGGACTTTTCGTGAAGATGCCCGTCAGCTCGTAGCGGTTAGGCACTTCGGTGAGCGTCTTGGTTTCGCCCGTCTTTATGTCTACTTCGCAGAGTTCGACGCTCTGGCTGAAGTCGTGCGGGGTCATTGCCCAGACGAGCCGTCCCGAGGCGTAATCGAACGTGGCCGATTGCGCGTAGCGTATGGTCTTTCCCGTTGCCCCCACGGCGGTAAGCTTGGCCGTCGTCTTGTCAACCTTGTAGAGCGTGCCATACTCCCCGATGCCATAGAGTTCGCCCTCGCGCGTGGCGGAAAGGGTGAAGAGCTGCTCGCTAAGGTCGCCGATGACGGTGGCCGCGCCCGTGAGCGGGTCAAGCGTGCCGAGCGTGTACTGAGAGTTGTTTTTCCAGAAGCAGCCGTATATCACGTCGGCGGCGGGGTCGTACGTAAGGTCGGTGGCGACGCTTGTGAGCGAGGTGAGATGCACTTGCCGCTTGAGCGCCCAGCCGTTCTCCACGTCGTAGGCGCGGAGCCAAGCGTCCGTCCCCGTTGCGTCGGTCTCGTAGTTTATGGCGTAGTATGTGCCGTCAGCGTACACGCCGCCGCCGTTTGCTTTCAAGTGCGGACTGGCAATCACCGCCTCGATGCCCGCCCCGTCCTCGGGGGAGACGGCATAGACGCCGTAGGGCGGATTTTCCATCTGCTCCCACTTCAAGCCAAAGATGACGCTGCCGTAAACGGTTGGCAGTCCGCTCGCACCGGTCTGCGCGACCACGGGAGCGGCTATCCCAAACGCGAAGAGCAAGGGTAAAAACAGTTTTCTCATATTCGGGAAGGATATATAAGTAAGGTAATCGTATTGTCCCCGCCGCCACGGGCGGGATATAAGGATAGTGCGAAAAATGGAAACGGCGCCGGTCAGCGCACGCGTATAAGTGTTAGCCCGTCCCTCTCTGGAAGGATGAGCTGCTCCACGCGGTTGTCCGCCGCCACATAGTCATTGAAGCGGCGTATTCCCTCCGTCTGCCCGTCGTGCCGCTTTTCGTCCACCACGTGCCCGTCCCAGAGCGTGTTGTCGGCAAGCAAGAGGCTCCCGCTGTGCATAAAGGGGAGCAGAAGCTCGTAGTACTCGACATACTCTCGCTTGTTGGCGTCGACGAAAGCGAAGTCTATGTCCAGGCCCATAGGAGGCAGCAGGGCGAAAACGTCGCCCACTATCATCTCCACCTTTGTCTCGTAGGGCGCGCCCTCAAGCCAGGGGCGCGTAAAGCATTCCTGCTCGTCGTTGTTCTCAAAGGTGTAGATTTTCCCCCGCCCGTCCATTCCCGAGGCCATAGCCAGGGCCGAATAGCCAGAGAACGTGCCAATCTCCACCACCGTGCGCGGACGCGCCGTCTGCACCAGCATGCGCAGGAGCTGCCCTTGCAGGTGTCCCGAAGCCATGCGCGGGCGCAGCAGGTGGAGGTGTGTGGCGCGGTAGAGGCTTTTAAGGTAGTCGTCGGGCGGCGTGGTGTGCGCCAGGATGTAGTCCTCCATCAGCTGCTCCCGCTCTTCGCTTGGCATGGCTCTGGGTATTGTTTGCCCCGGGACGGGGCTGGTTGTCAGTTAGGGTAAGTCTCTTCTCCCTCGCTCTCAAAGAGATTCTTCACTATGTTCATCTCCATGAACGAGGTCTTCTGCTCCTTGCGCTGCGAGCCGAGATAGCAGATGCGGTCCTCGGGCTGCAGCACGCCGTCAGATAGGAGCTTGCGCAGGGCAGCCAAGAGAAACTCGTGCCCGTAGCTCTTCATTGGCATGTAAATGGCGTACACGCCGTAGGAGAGGGCGAGGTGGCGCACCGTCTTCGCCTTGTAGCAGATGGCGAGTATGGTGCACTCGCCCCGGAAGGAGGAGACGTAGCGCGCGGTGCGGCCCGTGTAGGAGTCCATTATTATGGCGCGGAGCTTCATCCGTTTCGTGGCCATCACGGCCTCTTTTGAGAAAAACTCCGTCACGTCAGGGGTTTCGGAAAGCGGTATGTCGACGCCGCCGTAGTCTTTGAAGGAGTCTTTCTCTGCCTGCCAGGCCACAGTGGCCATCACTTTCACGGCCTCGACGGGGTAGTCTCCGTAGGCTGTCTCGCCGGAAAGCATCAGCGCGTCGGCGCGTGAGTAGACGGCGTTGGCGATGTCGGTCACTTCGGTGCGGGTGGGGCGCGGGTTGCGTATCATGCTCTGCAGCATCTGCGTCGCCACGATTACGGGCTTGTGGGCGCGTATGCACTTGTCTACTATGCGGCGCTGTATGCCCGGTATGAGCTCTTGCGGGACTTCAATTCCGAGGTCGCCTCGCGCTACCATTATGCCGTCGGCCGCTTCTATTATCTCGTCTATGTTGTCTACGCCCTCCTGGTTCTCTATCTTGGCGATGACGCGAATGTCGCTGTCGCTCTTGTCAAGTATGTCGCGCACCTCCTGCACGTCTTCCTTCGAGCGCACAAAGCTGTGCGCGATGAAGGCCACGTCGTAGCTTATGGCAAACTCTATGTTGCGGCGGTCTTTCTCCGTGAGCGCGGGCAGATTGATGCGCACGCCGGGCACGTTGACGCTTTTGCGCGAGCCGAGGGTCGCGTCGTTCTCCACGTGGCAAACGAGCTCGTCGCCGCAGCGCTCGTCAACGATGAGCCCGAGGTCGCCGTCGTCGATGAGGATATGCGCCCCTACGCCCACGTCCTGCACGAAATTTTTGTACGTGACGGCGATGCGCTCGCGCGAGGTCTTTATCGTGGGGTCGCCCACTATGTTCACAATCTCGCCCTTGTGGAAATCGATGGGCGCGTCGGTGGCTGTGGTGCGCACCTCGGGCCCTTTCGTGTCGACGAGTATGGCAAGGTGGCTTGAAACCTCGCGCACGTTGTCGATGACGCGCTTCATGCCCGTCGCGTCCTGGTGTGCGGTGTTGAGGCGCACCACGTTCATTCCCGCGTCGTAGAGTCGCTGGATGAGTCCTACATCGCAGCGCATGTCGGATATGGTGGCTACGATTTTTGTTTTCTTATACATCAGTCTGGCTTGTTTTGTGTCAAATGAAAATTGGCTTGCGCGCCGCTCACTTCGCTGCTGCGCGCAAGGCCTCTACGGCGAGGCGGTAGGAGTCGAGGCCGAAGCCGCACACCACGCCTTTGCAGGCTGCCGAAATCACGGAATGGTGGCGCATCTCCTCGCGCTGGTTGATATTGGAAAGGTGCACCTCGACGACGGGATAGGGCACGGCGCGTATCGCGTCATAGAGGGCGACGCTGGTATGGGTGTAGGCCCCGGCGTTAAGCACCACGCCCTCAATGCCCTCGTCCCAGGCGGCGTGCAGACGGTCGATGAGGAAGCCCTCAACGTTTGACTGGTAGTAGAGTATCTCGTCGTCGGGATAGAGAGCGTGCAGACGCTGCATGCAAGTGTCCATCGTGTCATGGCCGTATATTTCCGGCTCGCGACGCCCCAGGAGGTTGAGGTTGGGGCCGTTCATCACCAAGAGTTTCATCGCCGTGAATGTGGATTGTTTCGCCTTTTGGGAAAAGTCCGAATATTAGTACCTTTGTGTCAGGATAACGCCGCGCCGCCGCTCTGCGGGCAAGCCCTCGGGGCGCGCGGGCGCAGTCCTTTGCAAAATTACGAAATTTTGTTGAGGCTCTTTCCCTAAAACGCGGGCAAGCGCCTTTCACCCCCTAAGCTTGCTAAAACTTTGCCCTCCACCCTGCTTGAAAAATACGGCGACTATCTCCTTTTGGAGCGCGGTCTTTCTGAAAACACGCGCGAGGCTTACCTGCGCGACGTGGATAAATGGCGCGGCTACACGGCCGACGAGGGCGTCGACTTGCTGCGCCCCTCGCTTGACGACCTGCACCGCTTTGCCTACGCCCTGCACGACATTGGCCTCACGCAAAGCTCCGTCGCTCGCATTCTCTCGGGCGTGCGGTCGTTTTACGGCTTTCTGCTTGTGGACGGGTATACCGAAACTGACCCCACGGAGCTGCTTGAGATGCCGAAGAAGCAGCGCTACCTGCCCGAGGTGCTTAGCACGGAGGAGGTGGACGCTATCGAGGCGGCGATAGACGTGAGTCTGCCCGAGGGGCAGCGCGACCGCGCCATCGTGGAGGTTTTGTACAGCTGCGGGCTGCGGGTGAGCGAGCTCTGCGGGCTTCTCCTGAGCGACCTCTTCCTTGACGAGGGCTTCATCCGCGTACAGGGGAAAGGCTCCAAGCAGCGCCTTGTCCCCATCTCGCCGAAGGCGGTGAAAGAGCTTAGGCTGTGGTTTGCCGTGCGTGCCGACATCGACATAAAGCCCGGCGAGGAGGACTTTGTCTTCGTAAGCCCCTTGCGGCGCAAGCGCCTTTCGCGCATCACGGTCTTCCACAACCTGAAAGCGCACGCCGAGGCGGCGGGCATCACAAAGAACATATCGCCCCACACGCTGCGGCACACTTTCGCCACGCACCTTTTGGAGGGCGGGGCCAACCTGCGTGCCATACAGGCGATGCTTGGCCACGAGTGCATCTCCACTACCACGGTCTACACGCATATTGACCGCACCTTCCTGCGCCAGCAGGTGCTGGACTTCTTCCCGCGCAACAAGAAGTGAAAGCGTGGGGACGTGCGACGAGGCTTAGGCGGTTTTTCTCCCTCTCCCATTTTCTTTTGGGCAAAAACTCTCCTCTCGCCGCAAAGAATAACGGCACGTCCTTTTTTCTCCTTTTCCGATTTGAAAAGAACGGTATTTGCTCTTATAAAAATACCGCAAAAATCAATATTTCACCCTCCCAGATTTTGTAAAAGTAGTTAAAGGAGATTTGGAAAACGGGGAAAAGTGTATTAACTTTGGAGAGAGAAAAGATGGGATATGCACCGCGTGCGTATCCCATCTTTTGCTGTATTGACTATCAACGACTTACACGGCACATAGATGTACATATAGTGCCGCCGGGATGTACATGTAGGAAAAACTCCAAGTATTCCCGTCGCTCCAGAGCCTATCTCCGTGCCGCGAAGTCCCCTTTCCGTGGCGACAAAGCTTAGGGTTATCGTTAAACTTACATAAAAATTTCTGACGCAAAACGGCTCGTGTCAGAGTATGATTTTACCTTTTTCTCAAAAAAACAAAGAACGGAGGACAAGGATATTATTTTTGTCAGTAAAAACGGCACGAGACCTTTCCGTCAAGCCCTCACGCGGGGGAATATGCGCAGCGTATTCTCGTAAAGCCGCCGCTCTGTCTCCTCCACGCCCGTCTCATATATTTCGGCAAGGCGGGAAATGACAAAGGGGACGTAAGAAGGCTCGTTGCGCTCGCCCCTGTGCGGCGCGGGGGTAAGGTAAGGCGCGTCGGTCTCCACCACGATGCGGTCGAGCGGCACGGTGCTGTGCAGCACGGCGGGGAGCTTGGCTTTCTTGAAAGTGAGCACGCCGCCAATGCCCAAGGAAAAGCCCGGAAACTTGGCGAGCAGCTCGGCGGCGGTCTCTGCCGAGCCGCTGAAACAATGGAAAACGCCCGTCAGCTTGCCCGCAAGGGGGAGCAAAGTGTCCACCAAGTCGCGGTGCGCCGCACGGCTGTGCACCATAAGAGGGAGCCCGAAGCGCGCAGCCCATTCCGCCTGGCGGGAGAAAACGGCTATCTGCTCCTCACGCCGCGAGGAGTCCCAGTAGAAGTCAAGCCCCACCTCGCCCACAGCCACATAAGGGTGTCCCGGCTCGCTCAGTGCCGCCTCCATGCGGTCGAGAAGCGGGGCGGGGTCGGCGGGAAGCTCGGTGGGGTGCAGCCCCATCATCGGGAAGCAAAAGCCCGCGTAACGCCGGCAAGCGTCCATCATCGGCGCAATGCTTCCCTCGTCAATGTTGGGCAGGAGCAGTTTCTCCGCTCCTGCCTGACGGGCGCGGGCAATCACTTCGTCGCGGTCGGCGTCAAAATCCTCCGTGTAAATGTGCGTATGCGTGTCTATATACATCGCCCACCCTCTTTTTATTTGCTGCGCCCCAAGAGCGACTCGGCGTAACGCCAAAGTCCCTCCCACTTCGCTTCGGGGAGAGAAAGACGCTGCAGCTCGGCACGCGCTCCGGCATAAAGCCGCTCTATCGCCGAAAGCGTCAGCTCTGCGATGCCAAGCGAGTTGTACACGTCCGTCACGGCCTTTATCTTCTCCGCCGCGGCCATCTCCTTGTCGGCAAGCAACGAGAGAAGCTGCCGCTTCTGCCCGGCATCGGCGCGGTTGAGGGCGTTGATGAGAAGGTATGTTTTCTTCCCGCAAAGTATGTCCCCGCCTATTTTCTTGCCGAAGACCGCCGGGTCTCCGTACACGTCGAGGTAGTCGTCTTGCAGCTGGAAGGCCAGACCCACCTTTTCGGCGAAACGGTAAAGCACATCGGCGTCGGCCTCCGGCGCGTCGGCGAGAAGCGCGCCCATCTTCAAGGCACAGGCAAGAAGCACGGAGGTCTTAAGACGTATCATCTCCATATACTCCCCCTCGGTCACGTCGTCACGTCGCTCAAAGTTGACGTCGTACTGCTGTCCCTCGCATATCTCCCGCGCGCTCTGCGCGAAAAGGCGCAACGCCTCGTCCGCGCGGCCGCACCCGCACTCCATAATGTGCTGGAAAGCCATTATCAGCATAGTGTCGCCCGAAAGCACGGCCGTGTTTTCGTCCCACTTCTTGTGCACCGTCTCCCGCCCGCGCCGCATGTCGGCGTGGTCCATAAGGTCATCGTGCAGCAAAGTATGGTTGTGGTAGGTCTCAATGCCCACTGCGGCGGGCACGGCACGCTCCACGTCGTCACGGTAGAGCGCGTAGCCCATCAACAAGAGCGTGGGGCGCAGCCGCTTGCCACCGGACGAGAGCACGTAGGCTATTGGCTCGTAAAGCCCCTCCGGGGCGGCGGGGTAGGGCACGCCACGCAGTGCCTCTTCTATCTTTTCGGTGAAAGACATATCCTTGCTTTGAAAGTGATTTTATCCGTTTGTGCGCTCGCGGAAACGCTCCAAGAGCCACTGGCGCTGCTCTTCGATGGTCATCTCGCTATTGTCGAGAAGCAGCGCGTCGGCGGCTCTTTTCAGCGGCGCGGTGGCGCGGTGGCTGTCCAAGTAGTCGCGCTCTTCCACGTTGCGGAGTATTTCGCCAAAGTCGGCTTTCTGCCCCTTTGCGGCCAGTTCGTCAAAGCGGCGGCGGGCACGCACTTCCGCCGAGGCGGTGACAAAGACTTTAAGCTCGGCGTCGGGGAAGACCACCGTGCCTATGTCGCGCCCGTCCATCACGATGCCGCGCTCGCGCCCCATAAGCTGCTGCTGGCGGGTCATAGCCTCGCGCACGAAAGGCAGGGCGGCCACCTGGCTCACGCGGGTGCTTACCTCCATTCCGCGTATCTCGCCCTCCACGCTCTCGCCGTCAAGGCAGGTTTCGGGCAGCCCTGTCGCGGGGGAGAGCTTGAAAGTGACGCTCACACTGCCCATAAGCCGCTCCAAAGCCGCCGCGTCGACCTTTCCGTCCGCAGCAAAAAGCCCTTTCCGCAGGGCGAAAAGGGTGACGGCACGGTACATTGCTCCCGTGTCCACGTATATGTAGCCCACCTCTCGGGCAAGGCTTTTGGCCATCGTGCTTTTCCCGCAGGACGAATGCCCGTCGATGGCCACTATGATGCGCTTCATTTTTTATTATAGTGTATTTCGGTTCGCGCCAGCCCGCTCACCTTATGGAGTAGGCGGCGTTCACCATGAACGAATTGCCGGCCTGGTGGTATTTGGCGTACGACACACCGAATTTCACCCGCCGTGTGCTCACGCCCACACCGGCCGAAATGCCCGCCCAATGGGACGAGCCCGCCGCTTTAAGCTCGTAGGCGCGGCGGAAGTTGTAGCCGAGGCTGAGGTAAAAGTTTTGCGTAGGCAGCACGTCAAGCCCAAGGACAAAATGGTTTATGGCCTTACGGAAGAAGCCCACTTTCCCGTCCTTCCCCTCCGTAATGGCGTCGGGGTAGAAATAGTACGAGCCGCTCCAGCGCGTAAGGTCGGTGAGCGTGACACTGACGCGGACGGGAAGATGGGCGACCCCCTTGGTCATACCCAAGTCCATGACGAAAGGCAAATGCCCGCGCGAGCGGCCGTCGTACGGCTTGAGCTGCACGCCGAGGTTTTGTATAGCCGCAGAGAGCGAGAGGTCGTTTTCTTCGTCGTAGTAGTTCAGCCCAAGGTCTATCGAAAACGCCACGGCAGAGTAGTCCGCGATGTTGGAAAACAAGAATTTTGCCGCAGCGCCGCCAGTCCATCTGTCGGAAAGCAAGTAGCTGTACGCTCCCCCTATGATGATGTCCTTTGCGCCAAACGTTCCGGTCACGTTGCCCTGCGCGTCCGTCTCGTCCATAGACCCGTAATTCATATACCGCGCGTTCGCGGCAAAGGTGTGCCTTTCTCCCGCCGCTTTCACAAATTGCGCGCCCATCCACGTGCTTCCCGCCGTATACGTCATAAAGTCAAGGCCTATGGAAAGGTCGCTCACGTTGGCGTAAAGGGCGGGATTTGCCCATCCGGCCGAGGGCGTATCCTCAATGAGGGAGATGTTCTCCCCGCCGAGCGCGGCCGTGTGCGAGGACACGGGCAGGCGCAGCTCGTTGTGCACGGAGCTGTGCTGCTGGGCGGCGGCCCGTGGCGCGCAGAGCGAGAGCAGCGCCGCGAGGGCGTAAAGTGTGTGCTTCATCGGCGGGAGAGGTTTTCGGGGGTCAAAGTTAGCAAATGAAAGGCATTTAAAGAAAGCGGAGACGGGAAGCGGCGGCGGCGGAAGCCCGAACGGCCTGCCGGAAAGGGGCAAATATGCCGCGCGTCCTTTGCGCTTATTTCGCCTTGCACTACCTTTGCCACACGAAACAAGCGGCCGCCCCCTCACCCCGGAGACGCGGACACGCCGCCGGCAAGGGGCTTCCCTCACTACTTTTCCTAACTAAACGTGCGTTCGGATTGTTTATTGTCAAAAGAATGGTGCGACACGGTCTTTGAGGGACGCAACAAAGACTACGGAGCTTACGCCTTGCGCCGCCAGGCTGGCAAGAGGTACAGGAAAGCCCTTGTCACCGTGGTGGGAGCTTTCGTCTTTCTCGCCCTGCTCTTTGTCTCTTTCTCGCTCTACGCCCGTTATGCTTTGGAGAAAGAGATGCGCGCGGCGGCCGATGCCTTTTCCTCGATGCACGCGCAAAAGCTGCGCGACGACTACAAAGTGCGCTTCCTCGCCACGGCACGCACCGTGCCGCCCGTGCGAATGGCCCCGGGCGCGGCACAACTGACCCCCGAAATAGTGGAAGGCGTGCCGCCCATACGCTCCATAGGCTTCAACGGGCCGATAAGCTACGACCCCGAGCAGGACGCCATCACCACGCCTATAGTAGACACGACAGGGCTGTCTGACAAGTCGCTCCCCGTGGCGAAAGAGAAGATTGTGCCCACGGAGATAGTGCGCGAGATGCCGCAGTTCCCCGGCGGGCCGAAAGCCTTTATGCAGTGGCTCGACCAGCATATTGTCTACCCGCAGCAGTGCATAATGGAGAAGATGGGCGGAACGGTGGAGCTGAGCTTCATAGTAGGCGCGGACGGATACGCCACGGACTTTGAGGTGAAAAACGCCTTTGACCCGCGCATACAAAAGTCTGCCCTGACGGCAATGAAGAGCCTTCCGCGATGGAAGCCGGGGACTGACGCGCAAGGAAACCCCGCACCCGTGAAGATAACCGTGCCAGTGGACTTCAAGCCGTGACACGCGCCGCACAAGTCCGGACGCACGCCGGTCAAGCCCTGACGCATGCCGAATACGCCCTGACATCCGTCCGCCTCCGTCTTTAACCCACAGTCCATCCCCCTAACCCGCAAACACACGCACGCAAATGCTTTCAATAGAAATAGACTCCGCCTCGGGCTTCTGCTTCGGCGTGACCACAGCCATAGGGAAAGCCGAGGAAGAGCTGCGCCGCTCGCCCTCGCTCTGCTGCCTCGGCGACATTGTCCATAACGGAAGCGAGTGCGAAAGGCTGCACGCCTTGGGACTGCGCACCATCGGCCACGACGACCTTAGCCGCCTGCCCTCAGGCACCAAGGTACTGCTGCGGGCGCACGGCGAGCCGCCCGCCACATACGCGCTTGCCGAGGAGCGGGGTATTTGCCTTGTCGACGCGACTTGTCCCGTCGTCTTGCAGCTGCAACGCCGCATCAAGAGGGTGTACAACGAGTCGCCGCGCCCACAGATAGTGATTTACGGGAAACGCGGACACGCCGAAGTGCTGGGGCTTGTGGGGCAGACCGGCGGCGAGGCGCGGGTGATAGAGTGCCTTGAAGAGGCCGCAAAGCTCGACTTCACGCGCTCCATTGCCCTTTTCTCGCAGACCACAAAGCCTTTGGAGGGCTTCCGCTCTATTGTCGACTACATCACAGCCCATATCACGCCGCCCGCAGAGTTTCGCTATTACGACACAATATGCCGCCAGGTGGCCAACCGCCTGCCCAACATACGCGGCTTCGCCGCCCGGCATGACGTGATAATATTTGTCTGCGGACTGAAAAGCTCCAACGGCCGCGTGCTATACGAGGCTTGCCGCAAAGTCAACCAACATTCTTATATGGTGGATACGCCCCAGGCCATCCGCGCCGAATGGTTTGCGGACGCGCATAGTGTGGGCATCTGCGGGGCTACTTCCACGCCCAAGTGGCTTATGGAGCGATGCCGCGACCATATTCTCGCGCTCGGCATCTAAGGGGATTGGAAACAGGGAAAACGGATTTTATATCTTCTAAAATCAGATTTCTCCTTACTCAAAACGGATTTCTCCTTTCTCAAAACGGTATTCTCCTTACCTAATACAGATTTTCCCCTTACAAAAAGCAGAGAAAAGCCGCAAAAGTCAGAGAAGTCCCGCCTCAACCATACGCACCACGCGCTCGGTATAGCGGTCATCGCCCTCGGGGTCGTACTTTTTGTTGAGGCTGTTGCCGAAAAGCACGGCGATGCCTTGGTAAAGATTGGCGCGGAACGACCCGATGAAGGCTTTCGCTATGTTGTAGCCCGTCTGGTTGCACTCGCGGTTCACCAACTTTATGAGAAGCCGCCCCTGCGAGCGTGAGAGTTTCTTCACGGCCGGGCCGTACTGCTGCTTGATGCCGTCCTCCACGCTCCTTATATGCTCGTCGCGCGAGCGTTTGTCGGGGAGTGTCTCGAGGTAGTCGTATGTCTCTATGATTGTCAGCCTTGCCAGCTTCGCCCAAGGCAGCACCTTCTTCACGTTGTATACAAGCCGGTTGTACTGCTCGCGCTCTTTCTCGCTGTCAAAACGGAGAGGCGGGTACTTGGGAAGGGTTGGGTAGACAACGTGCGCAATGGTCTGCCCCTTGTACTCCGTTGTGCCCACTTGCGTCATTATAGGTGTCTCCGTCTCCTCTACTTCCTGCGCCGCCTGGGCCGGGCTGTCTTCCGTCTGCGCCCGCAGCGCAGCGGACGAAAAGCAAAGAAGGAGAAAAAATGTCAGGAGAAAACGCATAGCGGCCTAATGGAGGAGAAACTACGGGCGGCATTGTCCGAAAGCGCCGCAAAAGTACCAAGAAAAACCGCCGGACGGCGGCCGCTCGCGTTATTATATATTAATGGCACTTTACGTCTGCGAAAAAACCGCTTACTTTGTGGTAGATATCCGCATAGGGACAGCCCCTACATGCATAAAGACCGTGCCTACACGCATAAAGACAGCACCCACACACTTAGGGACTGGCGGAAAAAGCATAGGGACTGGCGGAAAAACGCGTAAGGGCTGGTGGAAAAATCCCGCCGCTTGCCGGCGCGCACCTTCCCTCCAACACGACAAAGCACTATGGGAAAGAAAGAGAAAAAAGACCGTGGCGGCCGCTTAAAGAAGAAAGCCGCGGCGCAATACCTTGTCGACCTGTTCAACGACAATCCCGAAAAAGAATATAACGTAAAGGACATCTTCGAGTCCCTGCACGCGTCCGCGCATCCCGCCAAGATGGTGGTGCTCGACGCTCTTTCTGAGCTCGTGCTTGACGACTATGTCACCACGGACGGGGCGGGCAACTACCGCAACGCCATGCGCAGCAACGTGATGGAGGGCACTTTCGTGCGCAAGCGCAACGGGCGCAACTCCTTCGTGCCGGACGACGGCGGGAAAAGCATCCTCGTGTGCGAGCGAAACTCTCTCCACGCCCTCGACGGCGACCGCGTGCGCGTCACTATGCTGGCGCGCCGGGCGGGACACACGCGCGAGGCCGAGGTGACCGACATCCTCGAAAGGGCAAACGACACTTTCGTGGGACAGCTGCAAGTAGAGCGCGGATACGGCTTCCTTGTGACGGAGAGCCGCTCGCTTGCCACGGACATCTTTATTCCCAAGGACAAGCTCAAAGGGGGCGTGACGGGCGACAAGGCTGTGGTGAAAATCACCGAGTGGTCCAGCGACTCGAAAAGCCCTGTGGGGAAGGTCATAGACATACTCGGCAAACAAGGGGAAAACAACGCGGAGATGCACGCCATACTCGCGCAGTACGGACTTCCCTACTCCTATCCGGAGAAAGTAGAGCAGGCCGCCGAGAAGCTGCAGCCGGACATCACGCCTGAGGAGATTGCGCGGCGCGAGGACTTCCGCGACGTGACCACCTTTACTATCGACCCGCACGACGCCAAGGACTTTGACGACGCGCTCTCTATCCGCCCTGCCGGAAAGGGGATGTGGGAGATTGGCGTGCACATCGCCGACGTTTCCCATTACGTCAAGGAGGGCGACATCATAGACAAGGAGGCGGTGAAACGCGCCACGAGCGTGTACCTTGTAGACCGCACCATCCCGATGCTGCCGGAAAGGCTCTGCAACTTTATTTGCTCTCTGCGCCAGGACGAGGAAAAACTCGCCTACTCTACTATTTTCCACATCAATGACAAGGGCGAGATTGCCGACTGGCATCTTGCGCACACGGTAATCCGTTCCAACCGCCGCTTCACCTATGAGGAGGTGCAGCACACGCTTGAACGCAACGGCGAGGCCTCTCCCGAAGACCTCAAGCAGCCGGGCGAGCACCCCGAGCCACTTCCCGAGGGCTCGCAGCCCGAGGGCGAGTACGCCGAAGAGCTTATCACGCTCAACCGCATCGCCAAGACGCTCCGCGCCAAACGCTTCAAGCACGGCTCCATAGGCTTCGACCGCGCCGAAGTGCGCTTTGAGGTGGACGACACGGGGCATCCCGTCTCCACGTACGTAAAGGTGGCGAAAGACGCCAACAAGCTTGTGGAGGAGTATATGCTTCTCGCCAACCGCAGCGTGGCGGAGATGATTGCCCGCGTGCCGAATGGGCGCAAGCCCAAAACTTTCGTCTACCGCATACACGACGTGCCGGACCCCGAGAAAATGGAGAAGCTGAGCGCCTTCATAGCCCGCTTCGGCTACAAAATACGCACGGACGGCACGAAGACGGAGGTGTCGAAGAGCCTTAACCGCCTCCTTTCCGACGTGAAAGGGAAGAAGGAGGAGGACGTGGTGGAGATGGTGGCTCTGCGTGCCATGATGAAGGCGCGGTACAGCGTGCACAACATAGGGCATTACGGCCTGATGTTTGACCATTATACCCACTTCACCTCGCCCATACGCCGCTACCCCGACACAATGGTGCACCGTCTGCTCACGCGCTACGCGGAGGGCGGGCGTTCGGTCAACGCGGAAAAGTATGAGGAGCTGTGCGAGCACGCTTCCAACATGGAGCAACTCGCCGCCACCGCCGAGCGCGCAAGCATAAAGTACAAGCAAGTGGAGTTTATGGCCGACCGCCTCGGGCAGGAGTTTGACGGCAAGGTGAGCGGCGTGACGGAGTTTGGCCTGTACGTGGAGGTGGAAGACACTATGTGCGAGGGCATGGTGCCCCTGCGCATGCTGCTCGACGACTACTACGAGTTTGACGAGCGCAACTTCTGCCTCGTTGGCCGCCGCTTCCACAAGCGCTACGGACTGGGCGACAAGGTGCGCATACGTGTAGAGCGCGCCAACCTTGAGCGGCGCCAGCTCGACTTCGCCCTTATAGAGGACGGAAAGGAAGCCTCCGCGCCGAAAAAGGGCGGCAACGCCTCCTTCCCCGCCGAGAAGAAGCATAAGCCCCGCAAGGGAAAGCGCGGACGCGGCGCATCGCGCTTCGGAAAATGAGCCTTGGAGAAAGCGCCACATACAAAGAGCCTGTACGCTGTAATACTTTTACAACGCACAGGCTTACGTATGCATTAGACCGGATTGCCAACGCAACCCAATGCCCGCTTTACGTTTTGCGCGCCGTCGCGGCACGCAGGGGCAGACTAAGACAAAGTAAAAAATACGAGTACCGGGAGTACCTCCATACTCCCTTTCTTAGCCCTTTATCTAATGCGGTAAAAATACAAGGGCAAACATAGTGGAAATTATCCTATCCGCAAAACCGCGCAAAAATATTTTTCCGCCGCCCCGCCCGCGCTCCATAACCAGTCCGCCCTATGCCTAACCCGCTTTTCCCGGCTCTTTCCCGCACACTGCGCCTCCTGCGCTGGCTGCGCCGCTTCCGCAAGCGGTGCGGGTATGGCATACACTCGCCCTTCGCCTTTTCTTTCGTGACGGGCGTGGTGTACGAGACGGGCGAATACTACGCCTACGAAAGTCTGCGAAAGACCTTCCGAAGCTCGCCCGCCGCGCCGCTGCGCTTGAAAGACGTGCTGCTGCTCTTCCGCCTGGCCAATTTTCAAGGGGCAGCCAAGTGCCTTGTCCTCGGTCCGCGCCCGCGCTCCATCGAGGCGGAGGCACTGCGGAAAGGCAACAGCCACGCCGCCGCCACGTTTGTCTCTTCTGTGGAAAAACTCGCGGAGCTGCACACTGCTCATAAGGGAACTTTCGGCTTCGTCTATGCCGGCGCCGACTGGGAAAGGCCGGAAACACACTTGCCCGCGCTCCTCGCGGACGGGGGTATGCTTGTGCTGCGCAACATCCACGCGAGCCGCGAGCGCACCGCCGCCTGGCACCGTCTCACCGCTCTTCCGCACTCCACGGTCTGCTTTGATTTGCACGACTTCGGGGTCATTCTCCACCGTCCCAAACTGCAGCGACAGAAGTACGTTATCAACTACTTCTGAGCCGCTTTTTCCGAGGTGCATTTTTATGTAAGTTTAACTATAAGCCTTAGCCCTGCCGCCGCCGAAAAGCAACTTTTCGGCTCTGAAAGGCACTTTCTCCGGACGGAAATAGGCCCCGGAGCGACGGGAATACTTGGAGTTTTTCCTGCATGTACATCCCGGCGGCGCTACATATACATCTTTGAGCCGCATAACTTACTGATAATCAGTATAGCAAAAGAGAGGGTACGCACGGTGTGCATATCCTCTCTTTCCGATACACAAAGATAATACATTTTTCCCCGTTTTCCAAATCGCGTTTAACACTATTTACAAGAGCAGGTAGGGCAAAACGGGGCAATTTTGGGGGCTGAATAAGCACTTATCAACAGCCCTCGCACCCTCACTTTTCGCGCCGCAGGGGGTAGGAAGAACGGAGCGTCTCAAAGGAGGCGGGGCTGAGGAGCAGGGCGCGGTAATCGCGCGTGGGGTCGTAAAGTCTCAGTGCCTCGTCAAGCAGACGGCTGTCGCCCTCTGGATAATAGGCGTACCCGGCAGGCAGGGCGGGCGGCTCAATGGCGGAAAACTGCGCATCGTCCACGCCGAAATGGCGTGCCACGGCGGCGAGCGACATGCGCGTGCCGTTGGCTTTTCCGTCTGCACTGTATCCCGCTATGTGCGGCGTGCCGAGAAAGACGTTTTGCAAAAGCTCTCCGCTTATCTCCGGCTCGTTCTCCCACGTGTCCACCACGGCGGCGCGTATGCTCTTCCCTTTTATGGCAGAAAGCAAAGCGCGGGTGTCCACCACTTCGCCGCGGCTCGAATTGATAACCACGGCAGTGGGGCGTAGGAGAGAGAAGAACGTTTCGTCCGCAATATGGAACGTGGCGTTTTCCTCCGGCTCACGGGTGAGGGGCGTATGGAAAGTGACCACATCGCTCTGCCGCGCCACCTCTTCAAAAGAGGAAAAGCCCGCTGCGCCCTCGCGTGCGGCGCGGGGCGGGTCGCAAAGCAGCACACGGCCGAAGCCCATCTCTTTTGCAGTCGCGCACACGGCTTTTCCCACGTTACCCACGCCCACAATGCCGAGCGTGAGGCGGGAAAAGACGCTTTTGTCCAAAACGCCCGCCGGGGAAAACGCGGAAGTCAGCTTTTTTCCCTCATCCCAGCATCCGTGCGCGGCGAGCAGAAAAAGCGCGGAGCGCACATACTGCGCCACACTGCGGGCGTTGCACCCGGGGCAGTTGGTCCACTCGATGCCGCGCTCGGCAAGATAGACGGTGTCGATGTGGTCGAAGCCTATCGTGGCGGTGGCTATGAAGCGCACCTCCGAGCCTTCAAGCAGCGCCCTGTCGCAGCGCGTGCGGGTGCGCACTATCAGCGCGTCGGCATGGCGCACGTCGGCCGCGCTTATTTCCCTCCCGGGTATATACTTCACCTCGCCGAGCCTTTCCGCGTACCCGCGCATATAGGGTATCTGCGAGTCTATCACCAAGCGCATCTCTTTCTCCTTTATTTTATAAGCGCGTCCTGCGGGTTGCGCAGACCGCGCACGCCCGTGAGGAAAGCCTTAGCCGTCCCGAAGTTGAGGTTCATATCAAGCCGCACGGGGAGATGGTTTTTGTCGTCCGTGATGTAGAAAGTCACTATGTCTTTCTCCTTTCCGTTTTCCTTCTCCACAAAGGAGAAGACGAGGCAGCGGTACTTCGTATCGGTGTTTTCTACTTTGTAGGTTTTCTTTCCCCGGTACACGATGCTCTTCCACTCACAGGAGCGGCCGTCAGCCATAAGAAAATTGATGCGGTGTCCTTTCTTCATCCCCTCGGCCGACATAGAGCGGGCGCGCATAAGCATCGAAATCATGTCGAACGCGCAATATTTGCTCGTGTGGCTGGTCACCTCGGGCGCGTTGTTGTTTTTCCTGTACCGCATCTTTACGCTGCACTGCCCTTTCGGATAGCTGTACCACACCTCGTTCTTTCTGTACGTGTCGCCCTCCAAAGCTTTTTTCGCGTAGTACTTTGGCACGAGATCCATCCCCGTGTATGCCATCAGCGTGTCGCGCATCACGAAAAATTTGTCCGCACGGGGCGAGCCGCGCGTTATGAGGTACGAGCGCAGGGCGGGCTTTCCGCCGTAGGTGGTGGCGGTGGTGTTCATCGAAGCCGTACCTACCTTCACCCAAACAAACTTCCAATTGAAATAAAGGTCGTATATGAGCGTCTCACCACTCTTGAAGGCTGTGTTCTCTGAGGCGCACTGCGCATGCCCCGCAAGCGCGGCGGCAAGGAATAGCAAGAGAGAAAAAATTTTCTTCATTACAAATCTCCGCTAATAAAGGTTTTCAAACGACGCAGCCCTACCGCCCGAGCTGGCGCGCCCGTTCGGCGTTGCGGTTTTTCGGCGTTTTCTTCTTGTCCTCTTTCTGTTTCACAAGCTCGCGCGGCTTTTGCTGCTGCAGCGGAACTTCCTTCACGCGCCAAGTCTGCTCCACGTCCCAATTTGCCCGCAGCGTGAGCGACGAGGGAAAGTAGTACACCTCCTCGGCTTGTTTTCCCTCCGAATACACACCCGTGTCCCACGCCCCGTTGCCGTTGCGGTCATTAAACATACGCAGGTAGTACACCCCGGGAGAGAGGTAGAAGAAGTCCGCCCGCCCGTCTCTCACGCACATCTTCTTTACCGGCTTTTCGCCCTGTATGAGCTGCACCACCGCCGATGTGTCCGCGTCGGGCAAAAGCAGGAATAGCGACGCGTAGCTCTCCATTTCGGGAATTTTGAAAGTGCGGTCGTAGTAGTTGTTCACCTTTCCCGAAAGCCCGGTCACTATGGCAGAGTCTACATTAAGCACATACTCCTGCCCCGGCCGCCATTCTCCTTTCAAGGTGTAGGAAAGAAGCGAAAGCGAGTCGCGGGAGAGGGCGTAGCGCGCCTCTTGGTAGACGGTGTCCACCTTTAAGTAGAGATGTATGCCCGCCGTGTCAAACCGCGCGGCAGGCTCGGCGAGGCGGAAATGTATGTTTTGGTCGGGCGCGAGCGTATTCCGGAGGTCAAAGTCTATCTTCAACTCGCCCACAGGACGTGTCTCCTTGCTGTAGTCCCCGCGCTTGTGCCGCTTCTCGCGCTCCTTTTCAAATTTCTCTATCTCCTGCTCCTCAAACTTCTTGCGCTTCTCATAGCCAAAGCGCGGCACAAGCTCGAGCGTGTCGGTCTGCTCCGCCAGTACGCCCGTAGAGTCGTCCGTAGCCTCGTAGGTGTAGCGCACGCGCAAGGTGTCCTGTTTGTACAGCTCCGTGTCGCGCAGCCAGTAGGTTATGGTGTCGTTGGTAAGATTGCGCTCCTCCATCAGCTTCGCCGCGTCAAAGTTCATGCCTTCAACTCTCGGCACGCTAAGAGAAGGGGCGGTGAAGTACACCTTAAACCATTCCGGCTCTCTTTGCGTCTTTAATAGTTGGCGCGAAACGCCGCTCTCGGTGAACGCCATAAGTACCACGTCGTCCGGCTCATAGCGCGTGTAGGGCACGGCCATAATGGTGTCGATGGTGGCCGTATCGCGCCACAGCGTGTCATAGCGCGTATCCGCCACGGCAGTAGGCTTGATGGTCTCACGAGAGAAGGCGAGCATCTCTCCCCGCACGTACTTGAAGTCGTTGTCCATATCCTTCAGCGCGTAGATGCGGTATTCGCCCGCCCCCACGCCTTTTATGGAAAAATGTCCCCGGCTGTCTGTCCGCGCCACCCTTTCAAAGGGCTTGGAAGTAAAAGCCGAGTCGGCCAAGTCGCTGTGCAGTCCCACCAAAATGCCTTTCACGGGCTCGTGGTCCTCGGCGTTGAGCACGTAGCCGCTTACCTCCATGCTGTCCACCTTTTCCCCGGTGGAGAAGAAGTAAGTGAAATTGCCCAAGGGGTTTCCCTCGTTTGAGTCCACTATGGCGTCGCTGAAGTCCACGGTATACGTGGTGTTCTCCTTTAAGGAGTCTTTCAGCTCCACCGTGACGCGCCGCCCTGAGGTCTTTATCTCTGCCTGCTCTATCTGTGGCGGGGAGACCGTAACCTTTTCTTGGGCGTTCTCCACCTTTATCATTTCGTCGAAAACTATGGACACTTTCTTCGCCTTCGCGCCCGTCGCGCCCAAGGCGGGGGACATGCCCACAATTTTGGGCGGAGTCTCGTCATAAGGTCCGCCGTCCGGCCCGCTGCCGGGGTTGGCGCAGCCCGCAAACACAAGCAGCAAAAGGAGAGGGAGTAGGAGTTTTTTCATTTTTCCCGGAAAAAGTGTGTGGAGAATAGGCAGAGAGGCGCGGCTTTACATTATGGAAAGCACACTCTCTATGATGTCGCGGTTGTTGCTAAGGCGGGGCACCTTGTGCTGCCCTCCCAGTTTTCCCTTGCTCTTTAACCATTCGTTGAAAAGCCCTTTCCGCGCCTTCACCACCTCAAGCCGCTGCAGCGTTATGTCTTTGTGGCGCTTCGCCTCATAGTCGGAGTTGACGCGCTGCAAGGCCTCGTCGAGCGTGCGGGCGAATTTATCCATATCGTCCGGCTCTTTCTCAAACTCCACAACCCACTGGTGGCGGCACTTTCCCTCGCCGTCCATAAAGATAGGGGCAGCGGTGTACTCGTTCACTACTGCGCCCGTAGCGGCACAGGCCTCCTGCAAGCCGCGCTCGGCGTTGTCCACAATAAGTTCCTCTCCGAAGGCGTTGATAAAGCACTTCGTGCGCCCGCTTATCACAAACTTGTAGGGCGAAGTCTCTGTGAAGCGCACCGTGTCGCCTATCTCGTAGCGCCAAAGTCCGCAGGAGGTGGTTATGACTATGGCATAGTTTTTCCCCTTCTCCACTTCCCAGAGCGGCAACACGGCGGGATGTTCCTTCCCCACCTCTTCGAGTGGGATGAACTCATAGAACACGCCGTAGTCTATCATTAGGAGCATCGCCGAGTCGGCGGGGTCGTCCTGCAAACCAAAGAATCCCTCGCTCGCGTTATACGTCTCCATATAATGCATACCGGGGGAGGGGATAAGACGCCGGTACTGCTCGCGGTAGGGCGTAAAGGCCACGCCGCCGTGAAAGAATACCTCCAAGTCTGGCCATACTTCCGATATGTCGCTCTTGCCCGAAAGCTCAAGCACGCGCCGCAGCACGGACATCATCCAAGAGGGCACGCCGCTAATGTTGGTTACATGCTGCTTCATCGCCCGGCGTGCTATCAAGTCGCGCTTTTCCTCAAAGTCGGGGAGTAAGGCCACTTTCTTCGAGGGCGTGCGCACGAGGTTCACCAAGGGGTTGATGTTCTCAATGAGTATGGCGCTCAGGTCGCCAACCAAGGAGTGGGGGAGCGTGTAATTAGGCGCGTGGCTGCCGCCAAGGATGAGGGCTTTTCCCTCAAAGAGATGGCTGGACGGGTTATTACGCAAATAGAGAGCCACACAGTCTGTGCCGCCCGCGTAATGGGTGTCGTGCAACCCTTCATAGGAGACGGGGATAAACTTGCTTTTGTCGTTGGTTGTGCCAGACGACTTGGCGTACCACTTCACCTTTCCCGGCCAAAGCACACCCTCCGCGCCGTGGCGCATACGGTCTATGCTTCCTTTCAGTTCCTCATAAGTGGAGACAGGCACTTTCCGGGCGAAATCCTCATAGTTTTTCATCCCGGCGAAGCCGTGCTCCGCCCCCCATTCCGTAGAGGAGGCCTTGCGCAAGAGTTTTGCCAACACTCCGCGCTGTATCTCCTCAGCATGCAGGGCGTATTGGTCTATCGCCCTCAAACGTCTGTCGAAGAAGGGGCGTATTATGGAAGTGATACCCATTGTATTCCTTTATAGACAGGGAACGTCCGCGCGGCGGCGCACTCCCTTTTTATAGCTGCAAAGTTAGTGCAAAACAAACGTATGCCGCCACCCGCTACCCCAAAGCCTAAGAAGTGTGTGGATAACCATGTTGAAAATGCGGGTAAAAAAGGTTGGAAAAGCGGTGGAAAGCTTTTCAGCCGGCACGCCGTCGCTCCCTTTTCCGTTTTCCACCGACCAACACACCTTTACACGCCTTTCTCCCTCTCCTTTCCACCGTTTTCCCGCTTTCTCCACCTACATTTCTTACCCACAAGTCCGTTTTCCACCGCTTGTGGATAACCTTTCTTTTTCTTCTTCCCTTAGCCTTTATACAAGAGGTATAGGCCTGCTTTCCCCTGTTTATAATATTGGTGGATAAACTCCCTATTGCGTGGAATACTTACTGGCAAAGTTTTTCCCTCAAAACCTTTCCACGCTTTCCACTCCCTATCATAACCAACATAGACATTCTTCTCTTTTTTTATTAATCCCAAAAGAAAAAGAATGGTATGTATAATATGGAGCGGCGGGGCCGGGGGTGGATAAGTGGAAAAAGCTTAGTTGGGGGATAGACGCGGGGGATGCTTATAAAAGCAAGCTTCGTTGCGCTCGCCTTCTACTATCTTTGCACAAAGAAAAAGGAAGAAAGGAGATGAAGAAACTTACGATAGAGGAAATGGAGCGTATCGATGCGGACGCTTTCCGCCGGGCGGAGAAACTTCCCTTGGTGGTGGTGCTCGACAATGTGCGTTCGCTCCACAACGTGGGGAGTGTTTTGCGCACGGCGGACGCTTTCCGCATCGAGCGGGTGGTTATGTGCGGCATCACCGCCGTTCCGCCCTCGCCCGAAATACACAAGACCGCGCTCGGGGCAGAGGATGTGGTGGCATGGGAATACTTTGCCGACACGCTCGAAGCGGTGGAGGGGCTGAAGAGCCAAGGCTACACCGTTTACGCCGTAGAGCAGGTGCGCGGCAGCTACAAACTGGGCGAGCACGCTTTCTTGCAGGGGAGAAAATATGCTTTGGTGTTGGGCAACGAAGTAAAGGGCGTGCGCCAGGACGTAGTGGACGCGTGCCACGGAGCTTTGGAAATTCCCCAATACGGCACGAAGCATTCCCTAAACGTAAGCGTGACGGCCGGCATCGTAATGTGGGAGGTGGAAAGACAGATTGGCTTCAAATAATCAAAGGCCTTATGGGAAAAGAAACGTACCTATATATAAGGGGAAAGCTATTTGGAGAGAAAGGAAAGGGGATGGTAGGAAAAAGAGAGCCTCTTTCCTATGCTAAACCCTTTCTATACATTATATGGTGTGCTTTCATTTTTCTCATTCTCCCTTTTCCCGCTTTTGCGCAAGGAAGCAAAGAGGGGGAAACACTAAGAGAGTGGCGCGTGGGAAGGAGCGTGAGCGAAGAGAAAATAAGGGAGTACGGCGTGGGAAGGTGTTTCGCGTGCGTTCAACTGCCCGACTCGGTTTTCCGCCTGATGCAGGGGCGCACCTACCGCAAGGGCTGTCCACTTCGCCGCAGTGACTTGCGCTACCTCCGTTTGCTCCATCACGATGGAAAGGGAAAGGTGCGTCTCGGAGAGATGGTGTGCCACCGCTCCATAGCCCGGGAAGTGCTGGAAATATTCAAGAAGCTCTACGCCGCCCGCTACCCCGTGGAGAAAGTATTGCTGGCGGACCGCTTTGGCGGCGACGACGTGAAGTCTATGGAGGCAAACAACACTTCCTGCTTCAATTACCGCCCTGTCGCCGGGAGCAAGAAAATTTCAAAGCACGGAATGGGACTTGCGGTAGACATCAATCCGCTTTACAACCCGCACGTGGTGAGGAGAAACGGCGCAGTGCGCGTTTCCCCGCCGCGCGGGAAGAGATACGCCGAACGAAAATCCGTTTTCCCCTATAAAATAGCAAAAGGCGACCTTTGCCACACCCTTTTCACGGCGAAAGGCTTCAAATGGGGCGGGGCTTGGCGTAGCAGCAAAGACTACCAGCATTTTGAAAAATAGGGGAAGAGGGCAGGGATAAGAATGAAAAAAGTAGGAGAAAAGGGAGCGTACGTGTGAAAGGTAAACAAATAGCGGGCAAAAGTATGTCATAATGCTTATTTTTGCCTTGTTTTTGGTAACGGGATATAAATAGAGAGAAAAGAAAAGCCCCGGGGTTTTCCGAAAGCGGGAAATTCCGGGGTTTCCATTAGGAAAAAACAAAACAAATATATGGGAAAAACTACCACGCTTGGTCTCTCCGCCTTTCTCGCGCTGCTTCCTGTCGCGGCAAACGCCGACAACGCGGCGGGAAATGGGGATGGAGTGACCTTTTACGGCTATATGGCCTACTCGGACGCTTGGAATGACGGCTCCACCCCCGACCCGCAGGCCGGCTTCTACTCTTTCACCGCCGGAGACGGCGACTTCAAGGCCGAAAGCCAGACGGGCGGCAACAGCAGCTTTGTGAGCTGCACCTACGCGGGCGACCGCGTCAGCCGCGTAGACGTAGGAGGGTACTATTCAAGCTACACCGTCACCTATAGCACCGTTTCCGCCGACACGTGGAAGCAGCTTGCCTCCACAAGCCTTGGGAAAAACTACGTAGAGGGCGTTGCCGCCGACATAACGTACGACTACATCAGCTCCACGCTGTATGCCGTCACGTATGAAAAGCACAGCAACTCCAACAGCGGCTACCTCTGCACGGTGGACAAAGAGAGCGGCGCGTTCACCCGCCTTGCCTCCATCCCCTTTATGCGCTGCGTGGCGGCCGACGCGGCGGGCGCGTTGTGGAGCATAGGCGGCGACGGCACGCTCTACAAGCTGGGGAAAGACGGTACGGTGACAAAGGTGGGAGAGACGGGCTATGTGCCTTCCGACCTTAACCAAAGCGCCACTTTCGACCTGCGCACGGGTAAACTCTATTGGGCTTTGGACGGCTTCGCCTCCGACGACACCTATCACCTGAGCCTTGTCGACGCGCTTATGAGCGTGGACACCGCTACGGGAAAGGCAGAAGTGGTGCGCTCCTTTGGCCGGCAGGAAAGGTTCAGCGGACTTTTCATAAAAGACTGCCATCCCGCCGCGCCCGACCGCATTGCCGACCTCAGTGTGACGGCTTCCGCAGAAGGAGGGCTTACGGCGGCGGTGTCTTTCGCTATGCCGAAAGTAACTTACGGGCAGACCGCCCTCAGCGCACCGCTCACCTACACCCTTTACAAAGACTTTGAGGCGGTGAAAACGGGTACTGCCCAGGCGGGAGAGCAAGTAAGCCTAACTCTTGACTTTGAAAAAGACGGCACCTATATAATAGGAGCGAGCGCCACGGCGGACGGCCGTGAGGGAAGCCGCGCCGAGCAGTCCGTCTTTGTGGGCGGAGACACCCCGCTCCCGGTGAGCAATGCCGTGGCTGTGGCTACGGACGACAGGGCTACGGCCACCGTCTCTTGGGAAGCGCCCGCCGGCGGCGTGAATGGGGGCAGCATAGCGAAAGAAAGCATTACGTACACCGTCACCCGTATGCCCGACAACAAGGTCGTGGCTAAGGACATCAGCGCCACTTCCTTTACCGACACGCCCGAGCGCAGCATGATCAAGACGCGTTACACCGTCACGCCGAAAGCGGGCGGAAAGAGCGGAGAGCGTGTTTTCACCAACTATGTCTATGCCGGCACGTCCTGGGAAGTGCCCTACACCGAGGCTTTCGACACCGAGGACGACTTCGGAGCTTTCACCGTGATAGATGCCAACGGCGACGCGGGCGACGACTGGGAAGACCCGACATGGAAATACGACAACTCCTACGCCGCAGCCTTCTACTACGGCTCAGCCTCCTCTGCGGACGACTGGCTCGTAATGCCCGCGCTCGAGCTTTCCACGGACAAGCTCTATCAAATGACTTTCCAGACGTATGGCTATTACGGCAAGACAGCAAACCACTTGCAGATAGCCCTCGGCGCGTACCCCACGGCCGAGAGCATGGGCGAGGCGGTATTTGACAAGAGCTACGTGTCGAGCATGAGCGCGGTAAAGACTTTCAGCGCGTACTTCACGCCGCGTGAAGGCGACCGTTATGTAGGTTTCCATAACATCACGCAGGCGAAAGAGCACATGAGCATAGACAACATCTATGTGCGCGAGATAGGGTCAAGCCTTGTGCCGGACCGCGTAAGCTCTGCCTCGGTGAAGGACGCGGGCGGCAGCAAAGCGCTCCTCTCTTTCTCCGCGCCCGCTACCAACGTGAAGGGCGAGAGCCTAAGCGGCGAGGTAAAAGTGAACATATACAAGGGCAGCGCCACGACCCCCGTTGCCGTCCTCACGGGCAAGCCCGGCGAGGCAATGGCCTGGACGGACGAGTACAGCACCGCCGCCGCCTTTACCTATACCGTGACACCCGAAAACGAAAAGGGCGCGGGCATACCCACGGAGCTGAGCATAGACATGACGGCAAAGACCGCAGCCGCACCCACCGGCGCGGTGGCAACACTGTGCGGGCCGCACACGGTAAAGCTCACGTGGAAGCCGTCAACGACGGCGGGCGCTGTGAATTACTCCGTATACCGCCGCTATGACTACGAGACCCCGCAGCTTGTGGGCGACAATCTCTCGGAGTGCAGCGTGGTGGACGACTGCGCCACCGACTCGCTTCCCGAGGGGCAGCGGCAGGGCGCGGTAAGGTACACCATCACGTCCATCAACTCGGCCGGCGAGGGCGGAAGCCTTGTCACCGACGAGGTGGTTGTGGGTGAGGCGTACCCTCTTCCTTTCAGCGAGACGTGGTACCAGCAGACCACGCAGAACGAGCCTTGGACGCGCCGAGGAGACGGGTCGGCCTCGTGGTCGGTCGTAGGTTTCGGCTACGATCCCAAGGCACCGGGCTACGACGGCGCGGGCATGGTGAATTTCAGCGTAAACAGCTATACGCAGGGCTCGGCCACGTCGGGCATAAGCGAGTATGTGTCGCCCGCAATTGACTTCACGTCGATGAAGAATCCCGTTCTCAGTTTCTATATATACCACTCTCCCGAGGTGAGCGACTACCTCAAAGTGGCGGTGGGCGTTGAGGCCGACGACGGCTCGCAGGAAATGGTGAGCGGAGCGGAGTTTTACGCCAAGGCCGACGAGGCAGGCTGGACGCTCTGCACCGTGCCGCTGACAGACTACGCTTTCCTCCAGCGCGGGCATATCGTACTGCGCGGCAGCGGCATTGCCACGGGGCAGAATCTGCACCTCGACGCGCTCACCATTACGGGCGGCGCGTTTGCGTGCGACGCGGCGGTGACGGAGATGGAGCTTACCGGCACACACCGCGAGGGCGCGGAGAGCGGCGTGGCTGTTGTGGTGAAAAACAACGGCTCTCAGGACATCCCCTCCGCTTCCGTGTCGCTTTATGCGGACGGAGAAGAGGTGGCGAGCGAGAACGTGACGGACTGGAAAGCGGGCACGGAGCGCAGCTTCGACTTCGAGTACTTCCCCGCCCGCTCGGGCGACCTCACGCTCCGCGCCAAGGTGACGGCAGAGGGTGACGAGCAGAGCGAAAACAACACGATGGAGCGCACCGCTCGTGTGGAACAGCGACTTATGCCTTATGTCACCACGCTTTCCGGCACACGCACGGAGAAGGGCGTAAGTCTTTCTTGGGAGCAGCCTACCGCAACGGAGACGGCGCAGCAAACCACTGACGGCTTCGAGCAGTACAAGGCCTTTGCCATTGCCGACATTGGGCTTTGGGGCGTGCACGACGGCGACCAGACGCTTCCCTTCACGTTCAACGATATGAACGGCGACCCCATAGTTTGGGAAAACAACGACAAGCTCCAAGCCTTCATCGTCTTCAATCCCGGAAAAACCACGCTCGCTGGCTTGATAGAGACATACAGCGGCGAGCAGAGCATGGTGAGCTTTGGCGCGCCGCGCAAGGCCAACGACGACTGGCTCATCTCCCCGCGTCTTTCGGGCAAGGAGCAGCTTATATCGTTCTACGCGCGCGGCATTGACAGCCAAGAGACCTCCGAGCGCTTCAATGTGCTTTACTCCCTCACCGACACTGCCGCCACGAGTTTCCATACGGTCAACGGCACCACGTCCGTGAAGGCGGGCACCGACTGGACGCTCTACCGCTACGGCCTGCCGCAGGGCGCGCGCTATTTCGCCATACAGTATGTGGGCGTGCAGCAGAGCGGACTTATGGTGGACGATGTCACCTTCTGCGGCTACATCGCTGCGGGCTTGGAGCCGGACGGCTACAATGTCTATCGCGACGGTGAGCAGATTAACACAGACCTCCTTACTTCCCCCGCTTACTCCGAGGACATAGACATGGTGGAGAACGGGCACACCTACACCGTGACGGCGGTGTACGGCGGCAAGGAGTCGGCAGCATCCAACGCGGTGACCTTCTCCAAGACCGGCATAACCTCCGTGGGCGTGACGGGCTCCGATGTGCGCATCGGCGCTTCCGCCGGATACGTGCATGTGCGCGGCGCGGCGGGGAGCAAAATTGTTGTCGCCGACCTTAGTGGCAAACTCGTGCACAGTGTGTCGGGCGGAAAGGACGTGGAGTCGTTTTCCGTTGAGCCCGGCGTGTACGTGGTGCGTGCCGGAGGACGCACGGCGAAGGTGCTTGTAAAGTGACCTTTTAGTAGATAAAAGCAGAGGGGCGTGTCCTGCACGGGACGCGCCCCTTTTTCTTCGTTTTTGGGAGAGAATAAAAGCGTTTTTGCGCCCTAAGAAAAAGCCGAAAAGTGTCCTAAATGTCGGTTTTCAAGATGTGTACAAGTGTTAACGGCCTCTTGCAAACGGGGCGAAAATGTATTATCTTTGCGTAGAGAAAAGAGGGGATATGCACCGCGTGCGTACCCCCTCTTTTGCTGTACTGACAATCAGCGACTTACGCCGCTCTGATATGTACATATAGCGCCGCCGGTATGTACATATAGGAAAAACTCCAAGTATTCCCGTCGCTACAGAGCCTATTTCCGTCCGCAGAAAGTGTATTTCAGTGCTGCGAAATTTCTTTTCGGCGGCGGCTGGGCTAAGGTTTATAGTTAAACTTACATAAAAATGCATCCCTCGGCCGAAGAGCGTTAGTGTTCTATTTTTCCTCTTTTCCCCGGTGTCGTTGAGGCTTGTTTCACGCCCCTTTTTTGAAGCGAAAAGGGGTAATGAAAAGCGGGGAAAAGAGAGGGCTAAAAACAAAAGCCGCCGTATGCCAGAGCACAGCCCTTGGCGGCGTGCCGGGAAAAAGTAAAAAGCCGCCGCCCCGCCGCCGGGAAAAAAGCACTACTTTTGCTTTAATTTGTATTAAATAGACTTTTAAGGAAAACTTTCTACCATGCCAGAGAGAAAAGTGCGTGTGCGCTTCGCGCCGAGCCCCACGGGAGCTTTGCACATCGGCGGTGTGCGCACCGCGCTCTACAACTACCTTTTCGCACGCCAGCGGGGCGGCGAGATGGTATTCCGCATAGAGGACACCGACTCCAACCGTTTCGTGCCCGGAGCCGAGGAATATATATTGGAGTCGTTTCGTTGGCTCGGCATCCACTTTGACGAGGGTGTCAGCTTCGGCGGACAGTACGGACCCTACCGTCAGAGCGAGCGCCGGCATATATATAAGGAGTATGTGAAGAAGCTGCTCGACGCGGGCAGGGCTTACATAGCCTTCGACACCCCCGAGGAACTCAGCGCAAAGCGTGCCGAGGTGGAAAACTTCCAGTACGACGCACGCACCCGCTCCGAGATGCGCAATTCGCTCACGCTTTCCGCCGAGGAGACCTCCCGCCTTGTGGAGACCGGCGAGCAGTACGTGGTGCGCTTCAAGGTGGAGCCGGGCGAAGAGATACACGTTCGCGACATCATCCGCGGCGACGTGCGCGTGATGAGCGACATACTCGACGACAAGGTGCTTTACAAGAGCGCCGACGAGCTGCCCACGTACCACTTGGCAAACATTGTGGACGACCACCTTATGGAGATTACGCACGTGATACGCGGCGAAGAGTGGCTTCCCTCCGCGCCCCTGCACGTCTTGCTGTACCGCGCTTTCGGCTGGGAAGATACTATGCCCGAGTTTGCCCATCTCCCGCTGCTTCTGAAGCCCGACGGTAAGGGAAAACTCTCCAAGCGCGACGGCGACCGCCTTGGCTTCCCCGTCTTCCCCTTGGAGTGGCACGATCCGAAGACGGGCGAGGTGTCGAGCGGATACCGCGAGAGCGGCTACCTGCCCGAGGCCGTCATCAATTTCCTTGCCCTGCTCGGCTGGAATCCCGGCACAGACCAGGAAATACTGTCTATGGACGACCTTGTGCGCCTTTTCGACCTCACTAAGTGCTCGAAAGCCGGCGCAAAGTTTGACTACGTCAAGGGAATGTGGTTCAACCGCGAGTACATCCTCCATACCGACGCCGCGCAGCTAACGCCCTCGTTCCAGAAGATATTGAAGGAAAACGGCATAGAAGTGCCTGACGAGCGAGCGCAAGCCGTTGTGGGCATGATGAAGATGAAGAAAATCAACTTCATAAAGGAGCTTTGGCCGCTCTGCGACTTTTTCTTCACCGCTCCGGCTTACGACAAGGACGACAAGTTCACCAAGAAGAGCTGGAAAGAGGCAGCCCCTGCCGACATGCGCGAGTTGCGCGGCATATTGGAAGCGCTCCCCGACTTTTCCGTGGCTTCTCAGAAAGCCGTGGTGGACAAGTGGGCGGAAGAGACAGGCAAGAAGCCCTGGAACGCTTGGCGCGTGTGTCTTGTAGGCACGGGAAAAGGCCCGGACATGTACGAGCTTGCCGCCTTCTTGGGCAAGGAGGAGACCCTCCGCCGCATGGACGCCGCTCTGGCCTCCCTTGTATAAAGCGCCGCCGGCGGGCGTGCCCTTCGCGGGGCGCGTCCGCCGTGCGCGTTTAGCTAACTTATGTCTTACAAAAATGGATAGGTAGTGTACAGCCTTGCCATATATCTGATGATGCTCTTTGCCAACGTGGCCTCGCTCTTTAATCCGAAGATGCGGGCTATGATGCGCGGGCATCGCGACACGTGGCGCATTTTGCGCAGAGAGGCAGGCACGGCGCGTTATGTATGGTTTCACGCCGCCTCGTTGGGAGAGTTTGAGCAAGGGCGCCCGCTTATGGAGCGTCTGCGCCGCGAGCACCCCGAAAAGAAAATACTGCTCACCTTTTTCTCCCCCTCCGGCTACGAGGTGCGCAAAGACTACGCCGGGGCCGACATAGTGTGCTACCTGCCCTTCGATACGCCCTTCAACGCCTTGAAGTTTGTGCGCCTGGCGCGCCCCGAGGCGGCTTTCTTCATAAAGTACGAGTTTTGGCGCAACTATATTGAGGTGCTGCACAAAGAGGGAATCCCGTGCTACAGCGTCTCAAGCATTTTCCGCCCCGGGCAGATATTTTTCCGCTGGTACGGACGCGGATACGCCCGCGTGCTGCACCGCATGACCCACATCTTTGTGCAGAACGAGGCATCCGTGGAGCTGCTGCGCGGCATCGGCGTGACGCACGTCAGCGTGGTGGGCGACACGCGCTTTGACCGCGTGGCCGACATACGCGCCGCCGCCAAGCCGCTCCCCATAGCCGAGCGCTTTGCCGGATGCTGGAAGGTGCTGGTGGCGGGAAGCTCCTGGCAGCCCGATGAAGACATCATAATACCCTACTTCAATACACACCCGGGCTTGAAGCTCGTGCTTGCGCCCCACGTGGTCAGCGAAGAGCATCTCCGCGAAATAGAGGCGAAGCTGAAGCGCCCCGCGCTGCGATACTCGAAAGCGGGAATGAAGTCAGTGGGCGAGGTGGACTGCCTCATAATAGACTGCTACGGCCTGCTGTCAAGCGTCTACCGCTACGCCACAGTGGCTTACGTCGGCGGAGGCTTCGGCGTGGGCATACACAATGTGCCGGAAGCGGCGGTGTACGGCGTTCCGGTCATCATAGGTCCTAACAACGGGAAATTCCGCGAGGCGCAGGAGCTGCTCGCCAACGGCGGCTGCAGCGAGATAAGCGGCGCGGCCGACTTTGAGCGCGTGATGGACGCTTTCCTCTCCGACAAGGAGGCTCTCGCAAAAGCCGGAGCGGCCGCCGGAGGGTACATCAGCGAAAACTCGGGCGCGACCGCCCGTGTTTATGATTACGTCTACGGCCGCGACTGAACGCCACAGCAGCTGTTTTCCCACAAGAAAAGAAAGGACGGGACTATGCGCGTGCTACTTGTAAACACCTCCGAAAGCGCGGGCGGGGCTGCCATAGCCGCCCAACGACTGCTGAGAGCTCTGCGCCAAAACGGCGTGGAGGCTTCCTTGCTTTGCCGCGACACGGCGACGAAGCCGGGCGAAGGAGTGGCGCGTTTGCAATCCTCGGCGCTTAACAAGGTGAAGTTTGCCTTGGAGCGCGGCGAGATATTCTTGGCAAACGGCCTCACGCGCAAAGGACTCTTCTCTGTCGACACCGCACGCTACGGCGCGGACATAACGCGCACGGAGGAGTTTCGCGAAGCCGATGTGGTGCACCTGCATTGGGTGAACCAGGCAATGCTTTCCCTCTCCGGCATAGAAAGGATACTGCGCAGCGGAAAGCGCGTGGTGTGGACAATGCACGACATGTGGCCCTTCACCGGAGTATGCCACCAGGCGGGAGACTGCGACGCGTGGAAGCGCGGTTGCGGCGACTGCCCGCAGCTCCGCCGTCCGGGCAAAAACGATTTCTCCGCGCGGGTCTTCGCCCGCAAGCGCGAGGCGTACAAAGCGGGCGGGCGCATAGCGTTTGTAGGGTGCAGCCAATGGCTTGCAGCGCTCGCCGCCGAGGCTCCGCTTTGCGCGGGACACACCGTAGAGTCCATTCCCAACCCCATAGACACTGCTTTCTACACCCCCGTGGAAAGCAAGGCGGAGGCGCGGCGCGTGTTGGGACTGCCGCAGGACAAGCGCATTCTGCTCTTTGTGGCGTTCAAGGCGACCGACCCCAACAAGGGAATTTCTTACCTCGCCGCCGCTACCGACTTTTTGCGCAAGAAAGAGCCCGAAGCCGCCGCCCGCCTCTCTGTGGCTATAGCCGGAAAAGAGGCTGACGAGGCGGCGAAGAGCTTTTCTGTGCCCGCTTACCCGCTTGGCTATGTGACAGAGACGGATCGCATGCGCCTGGTCTACCAAGCCGCCGACGCGCTGGTTATGCCCACGCTTATGGACAACCTGCCCAACACCATCGTGGAAGCAATGGCGTGCGGCGTGCCTTGCGTGGGCTTCGAAGTGGGCGGGCTTCCGCAGATGATAGACCCCGGCGTGAACGGATACCTCGCCAAGTACAAAGACAGCGAAGACCTCGCTCGGGGCATAGCCCTCACGCTTGGCTCGGCCTCGTACGCTTCGCTTTGCCGCAACGCCCGCGTAAAAGCCGTGCAGAGCTACTCGGAAAAAGCTGTGGCCGCACGTTACATAAAGCTATACGGCGAGAAGGAAGACTGAGACCTATTTACCGCAGACACTGCAAACGACAAACATACAAAGAGACTAATGCCTCCGCTTAAATTTACCATTGCCACCGTCACCTACAACGCCGCCCCGCTCATTGGGCGAACCATTGAGAGCGTGGAGAAACAGGGCTACCCTTGCGTGGAACACGTCATCGTGGACGGAAACTCACGCGACGACACGCTCGAACAGATACACCATTACCAAGAGCGCAACAGCGTGGCCGCCGTGCGGCACGAAATACAGTGCGTGAGCGAGCCAGACGAGGGACTCTACGACGCAATGAACAAGGCGTTGGAGATGGCCACGGGAGACTATATCCTTTTTCTCAACGCGGGCGACACGCTCCACGCCACTGACGTGCTGGAGCGCGTGGCGTCTGCCGTAGAGTCCGCGCCGTGCCGCCCCGCCGTGGTGTATGGCGACACAGACTTGGTGGACACGGAGGGAAAATTTTTGCGCAAGCGCCGGCTCAGTCCGCCCGATAGCCTGACGTGGCGAAGTTTCCGAGACGGGATGCTTGTGTGCCATCAAGCTTTCTTTGCAAGCACGCAGATAGCGCGTAAGTGCCGCTACGACCTCAG
This sequence comes from uncultured Oscillospiraceae bacterium, assembly GCA_963625935.1. Lineage (GTDB taxonomy): Bacteria > Bacteroidota > Bacteroidia > Bacteroidales > Bacteroidaceae > Alloprevotella. The sequence continues at coordinate 50,192 of CAVFVD010000011.1, forward strand.
ATACCGCTTTTCTGCGGACTTTGACTGGTGCGTGCGCATAATGAAGGAGGGGGCGCGGCGCGGGCTTCCGCTTGTGAACGCCCGCATGGTTGTTGCCGACTATCTCAGCGAGGGGATGACCACGCAAAACCATAAGGCCTCCTTGCGCGAGCGCTTCCGCATAATGGCACGCCATTACGGTTTGCTTCCCACCTTAGCCCGCCACTTGTGGTTTGTGGTAAGGACGTTCACAAAGAGATGAGGCTCTTTCCTTGTAAGTACTATACCTGTCCCGGCGGGGCGCGGCGGCAGTGAGGCTATCCAACGTAGAGACCCGCCGCGCGACGCTTTGGGAGACAGTGCCACTGTCCCCCTTCGTGCTGTCCCTGTCTGTGGGCATAGCGCTTTCGTGGCTTCTTGGCGGCAGACCGCCGCTGTGGCTCTGCTTGTCGGGGATGGCAGCCAGCGCGGTGGGTGTGTTTTCCTCTTATCGCATAGGCGGGCGGCTGCCGTGGGTGATGTTTTCTTCCGTCGCCCTGTTCTTCCTGTTTGCCGGCGCGGCGCTGTCGGGCGCGGCGTACAGAAAGACGCTCGTGGCTTGGCCGGCGGATGAGCGGGAATGGACGGCACGCGTGTGGAGCGTCAACAAAGTGGACGGCGCACGGGCACAGGCAGACGTGGAAACGGAGGACGCGCCCTACAAAGGCATACGGGTGCGGGCTACTTTGCTTGGCGCGGACGCGGAAAAGGTGCGTGCGGGCGACTGCCTGCGCTTCACCGCCGCAGTGCGTACACCCTCGGATGCGGGAAACCCCGGCGGCTTTGACTACCGCGCATATCTCCGCTCGCACGGCGTGGCGGGGACGGCGTATGTGCCTGACGGAAAATGGGAAAAACGGGGCGGCGGCGGAGACATACCGCTCTCGCTGAGGCTGCGTATGGTGAGAGACCGTATGCTAAAAGACTATTCAGCGCATTTCTCCGGCGACGAGTGGATTATAATGGCGGCGCTCACGCTTGGGGAACGGTCGCGCCTCACGCCGGAGATACGCGAGCTTTTCTCAGAAACGGGCACGAGCCATATACTCGCGCTTTCCGGCCTCCATCTCGGCATATTGTTTTCCCTCATACAAGGCTTTGCGCGGCGTTTCACACGTCGCCCGCGCGTCCTCGCCGTAGTCTCTCTTGCGGCGGTGGCGGGCTTGTGGCTGTTTGTCCTGTTGGCGGGCAGCCCGCTATCCCTCCGCCGTGCCGCGTGGATGCTCACCCTTTCGCAGCTCTGCGCGTGTTTTGGGCGCGGAAGCCATCCGCTCAACAATCTCTTCGTCGCAGCTTTCTTTCTCTTGCTTTCCGACCCCCTTTCGCTCTTCGACGTGGGCTTCCAGCTGTCTTTCGTCTCCGTTTTCTCTATCATAGCGGGCTATTACGGCTTTTGGCGGCAGTACAGAATGCCGCGCTGGCGGCGCGGGTCGCTTGAAATGACCGAGTGGCTGCAAGAGCGTGCCGCCAAGCGCGGGGAAAAGGACGGCGCGGCGCGTCCCCGCCGCCTTAGATGGCGGGCTTACACGGAGCGTCCTTACAACTTTGCGCGGCGCGTGCTTTTCCCTTTCTTCACCACCTCGGTCAGCGCACAGATAGGCACGGCTCCGCTCGTGCTGTACTACTTTCACACGCTCGCGCCTTACGCCCTTTTGGCAAACTGTGTAGTTATCCCGCTGGCGTATGTGCTTTTGGGCGGGGCTTTGTGCTTTTTCCTGCTACCGGGCTTGCGCCCTGCGCTGGCGTGGCTGCTACATGCCGCCCTTGGGCTTATGCGAGGCGGACTTGAAGCCGTCTCCGTCCTTCCCGGCGCGGGCATCAGGCTCTATCCAAGCGTTGTCACCATCGTCTTCGCTACGCTTTCCGTCGTTTTGCTGCTTTCCTATATGCGCCAAAAGCGGGGGAGGAAACTCCTTGCCGCCGCCTTGTGCGTGCTGGTGTGCGCCGGTGTGGAGGGATGGCGCGGGCGCGGGGGGAGTGTGCCGCCGCGCATTATTATATACAAGGTGTCACGGGCTACGGAAATACACTTTGTCGCCTCTGCCTCCAAGTCCTATCTTTACTCCACGCTTTCCGCTGACAGCACGTGGCAGTGCCTTTCCTACGTGGAGGAAAGCTATTGGAAGCCGAATAGGATGCGGCGGCCGGCGCTGCTTCCTGCGGAGTACAAAGACGGGCGCATTTTCCGCAAGGACGGACTGATGGCTTTCGGGACTGCACGCGTAGCGGCGCTGCGCCACACTTTGCCGCGGAAAGGAGTAGGCTGCGCCCCGCTTCCCGTAACGGTGCTTGTGGTAGGTCGCGGCTGCGCCAATACGCTCCCCGAGCTTCTTCGCGTGTACAACCCACGCTTTGTGGTCTTGGATAACACCCTCGGCTTCCAGCGTGCGGCGCGGCTTCGCGGGGAATGCGCCGCGCAGGGGCTTCCTTGCCACGACGTGCGCGTGCAAGGGGCTTTTGTGCTGCCTCTTCCGGACGGCGGGGAGCGAGAGACAGTTTCCTGTAAAACAAAAAGCGAGTGATATGAGCGAGAAATACTTTCCAGTGCTTGACATAGCGCGGCGGGCGGCTCTTGCGTTGCTGTTGGTCCTCGCTTTCCCGTGGCGGGCTTCGGCGCAGATGGCGGAGGACGGTCCTTATATGTCGTGGGAGGACTTTGTGGACTACTTGCAGGCGGAAGAGACAGAGGACGGGCTGACGCAGAGCGATTGGGAAAACTTGGAGGAAAGGGCTTCGCACCCTCTGCAGCTTAACCGCCTGACGAGGGAAGACCTGCTTGCGCTGCCTTTCGTTACGGGCGAGCAGGCGGACTCCTTGCTTTCTTACCGCACGGCGCGGCGCGGCATTCTCACTTTGGGAGAGCTGCAGCTTGTGAAAGGCTTTGACTATTTCACGCGAGCGGCGCTTTCGCTCTTTGTTCGCTGCGACTCCGCCTATGTCGGCGGAGAGGGGGAAAACGCAAAGGAGCGGCACACGCCTTTTCGCCGCCTTCTGTTTGGCGGGCGGCACGAAGTGGAAACGAGAGCCGACGTGCCGCTCTACAAGAGGGACGGATACCGCACCGAGGAGGGGAAGACAATCACGAAAGCCAATCACTATGCGGGCAATGCCGTTCGCCATATAGCGCGATACCGTTACGCTTACGGGACGGAGGCGGCTTACGGACTCACGACAGAGAAGGACGCGGGCGAGCCAATAGGCAAGCGCGGATTTTACCCCTACGATTATTGGTCGGGATACGTCTTCTTGCGCCCGAGAGGGAGAAACTGGGCATTAGTGGCGGGCGACTACGAGCTGCGTGCCGGGCAGTCGCTTTTGCTGGGCAGCCGGTATATGGTAAACCGCCAGTTGCTCACTTCCGCGTCGCGGCGTTTCGCCCCGCTCACGTTCCGTCCGCACACTTCCTCGGACGAAAGCCGCTTTTACCGCGGCGCGGCGGCGTCGTGGCGTAGCGGCGGGACGGAGCTGACCGGCTTTCTCTCTTACAGAATGCTGGACGCGACGATGGACGGCGACACCGTGCGCACGCTCTTGCGGACAGGGCTGCACCGCACGCTTAGCGAGATAGAGCGTCGGCGCAATGTGGGCTGTCTCGCGGCGGGCTTGTCGGCCACGCGCCGCTTTGGAGCTTTCTCTGCAAGTATAAACGCGGCTTACACCCACTATGCGCATGTCGTCTCGCCCGCCGTGCGTGCCTATAACGCCTATTACTTTCGCGGGCGCAACGCCGCCGGTGTTTCCGCAGTCTATGACTACGCGGCGGGGCGGTTTTCCCTTAGGGGCGAAATAGCCTTTGACGACCGGCTGCATTGGGCTACGGAGCATTTCTTTTCGGTCCGCGTTTGCGACAATCTGACTGCGGGCGTGCAGCTCCGCCACTTCACGCCGCGCTTCGTGTCTTTGCAGGGCAGTGCCGTACAGCAAGGCAGCCGTGTGGCTAACGAGCAGGGCGTGCTGGCTAATCTCCGCTGGCTTCCTTTCAGGCGTTGTGAGGTGGAGGCTTATGCCGATTTCTTCCGCTTTATGAAGCCTACGTACACGGCCGTGCTTCCCGGGGCGAAAGGCTTGGAGCTGATGGCAGGGGGAAAGCTTGGCGTGGGCGGGGGCTGGCTGCTTGCGGCGCGGTACAGGGCGAAGAGCGTGCAGCGCACGGTGACGGGCTACCGTGCCTTGGAGTACAACACGCGGCAAAGCTTGCGTCTGTCGGCCACATGCACACGCACGAAGTGGAGCGTGACGGCCCAGCTGGACGGAAGTATGCACAAGCGGCAGACTGCCCCCGGGGAAAAGGGCTGGATGGTGTCTTCCCGCGCCACGTGGAAGCCTTCCCGCGCGTTCGCCGTCAAGGCGTTTGCCTCCGTCTTCTTTACCGACAGCTACGACGCCGCGCTTTACGCCTACGAGCCGCAGCTTCGTTATGCCATGTCCGTTCCGTCGTTTGCCTATCACGGCATGCGCGGCGTGCTGCTTGCCGAGGCGCGCATCCTTTCTTGGCTCTCGGCCGGCGTGCGGTGCGGAAGCCTGCGCTACTTTGACCGGCGCGAGATTTCCTCGGGTACGGAGCGCATCCGCTCGGGATGGAAAAACGACCTCTCCTTCCAGTTGCGCTTTTTCTTGTGACTATGCCCGAAACGCCCGTGTATAGGGCATTTCCGGCGGTTATACGCTGTGTAAGTACGGGCGTACGGCGAAAAAAGCGGAAAAAAGTTTGTAAGGCGGTTAAGTTGCTATATATTTGCAAGGTAGATGAACAGTAGCGGTGCGAAGACGTGCATCGTCATTATTGCCAAGGACGAAAGCATTGTTACCATTACCGACTGAAACCGCACGAAACACGCGCACGCAGACTACTCACTCTTTTAAATAATAATAGTACTAACTAAAACGACAGAAATGAATAAGACAGAACTCGTGAACGCCATTGCTGAGGCTGGACTGAGCAAGGTAGACGCAAAGAAGGCACTTGACGCAGCACTCGACGCCATCTCCGGCGCGCTGAAGAGCGGTGACAAGGTGGCTCTCCTTGGTTTCGGCACGTTTGCCGTTACGGAGCGTCCCGAGCGCCAGGGCATCAATCCCTCCACTAAGGAGAAAATCACCATCGCAGCCAAGAAGGTTATCAAGTTCAAGGCTGGCGCCGAACTGGCTGACGCAGTGAAATAAAAAAGGCGATGCCGTCTGCGGCGCGGGCTGTGTTGCCCGCTGTCGCGGAAAGGCGGCGACGCGCTCTTAAAAAGAGAAAGACAAAACGGCTTGCTACGCTCCGTGCGTGGCAAGCCGTTTTGTCTTTCAAGACTGTCTGTCGCTCTTCCTCCCCGCATAGGGAGAGGGGAAGCGAGTACCCCCGATGAGAATCGAACTCATATCACTGCTTTAGGAGAGCGGTGTTCTATCCATTGAACTACGAGGGCTCAAACCGCTTGCGAAGTTAGCTATTTTTTGGCAAACCCGCCGCCGCTTGCCTTTCTAAGGGTTTGCACCGCCTTTGTGGGACGGTGTGCCTCCTTTGTGTAGGGACGCAGCTGGATGGAAAAGGGAGTGAAAACCTTTGCCGCAGGCTGGGCGGGGATGGGAGGCGGATTGTTCGGGCGTGGTGCGGGCTTTGCTTTGACTTAGAGCGTGTTTTACCGGATGTAGTGCGTGGGTGTCCACTCTTCGCGTGCGGGCAGTCCGTACTTCTCCCGTCCGAGGGCTATGCTCTTTATGAGAAAAGCCATGTTGCGCCCAAGCTGGCGCATAGTCTGCAGCCCTTCGGCGTCCTGCAAAGCCTCTCCGGGCGTGCGGCCGTGCACGTTGTTCCAGTACTGAGAGGGGGCGACGGGCATATTGCTTATGGTAAAGTACTTGTTCAGCACGTCAAAGGTGGCCGTCGTGCCTCCGCGCCGCGCCACAGCCACAGCCGCGCCCACTTTCATGCTTTTGTCGAAGTGCGCCGAGTGAAAGAGGCGGTCGAGGAAAGAGACGAGCGTGCCGGCGGGCGAGGCGTAGTAGACCGGCGAGCCTACCACGATGCCGTCGGCTTCGGCAAACTTGGAGCTGACTTCGTTCACAAGGTCGTCGAAGACACATTTCCCCGTCTCCGCGCACTTTCCGCAGGCGATGCAGCCGCGTATGTCTTTGTGGCCAATGTGTATTGTCTCCGTCTCCACGCCTTCGCTTTCCAGCGTCTTTGCCACTTCGCCCAGCGCGATGGCGGTGTTGCCCTCGCGGTGGGGGCTTCCGTTTATCAGCAGTACTTTCATGTTTTCTTCTTGTCCGGTTATGTTGTGAGTTTAAGTGCGTGTGTTTGCTTCCTTGCGGCGGATGCCGCTTCCCTTGCCGCCGTTTTCGCGTAAAAAGGATATGGGCAACTCCGTGAGGAATTACCCATATCCTTTTCAAAGTAGTCTTTTATGCTGAACGCCCTTGGGCGCGGCGGTCAATACTCGTCTTCGTTGAAGAGGAAGTCTTCCTTGGTGGGGTAGTCGGGCCAGATGTCCTCGATATTCTCATATACCTCGCCCTCGTCTTCCAGCTCTTGGAGGTTTTCGACGACCTCCATGGGCGCGCCGGAACGCATGGCGTAGTCTATAAGCTCGTCTTTCGTGGCAGGCCAAGGGGCGTCTTCCAGCTTAGATGCCAATTCCAATGTCCAATACATAGTCTTAGTTTATTTAGGGTTTCTTGTGTGACACTCGTGGTGTGCAACTGACCTGTTTTTCAAGGGAGCAAAAATACATCTTTCTAATAAAGATTGCAACAAGGCGGCGGATATTTTGCCAAGGGTCGCACGGCGGGCGCGGCGGGCAGGCAAAATCCCTGCGGAGGGATGCTCCGCAGGGATTTTTTATGTGCGTGTGCCGGCGGCGGACTTACTCTTCCGCGTTGCCCCAGTATTGGGTGCCGAGGCTGCCGCTTTCGTTGGAGAGCACGCCGCCCTCCGTCTCTATTATTTCCTCGCTCCCGCTCGTGGTGGTGCCGCCGATGGAGAGGCTTGCCGCCATCATGCCCTCCGCGCGGAGGCGCAGGGCGAGGCTTTGCGGGCTTTTGTATGTGGTCTTCATTGCTTTTTCTTTAAGGAGTGGTGGGGCTTTTGTCTTTATCTGAGCAAAACTTTCTCTCCCTTGTCCGTCACAAACACTCCGCTCGTGGGGAAGAGGACGCGGCGGCCGGAGAGGTCGTAGTATTTCACGGCGCGGCTCTCTGCGCTCTGCGCGGCGGTGTCGATGCCCGTCGTTTGTCCGTCGTCGAAGGCGAAGTCGAGCGTGGCCGAGCTTGTGGAGGAGGTGTTGTCAATCTGCGTGGCGGGCAGGTAGGCCTTGTTGCAGGGGACGGTGGTAAGCGTGCCGCCGCTCTGGAGGAAGGCTGCTTTTCCGGCGGAGTTAAGGGCGAGGAAATAGTTGTCGCCGACGGAGAAGCCCGCGCGCTTTGCCGTCGCGCCGAAGAGCTTGTTGTCTCCCACTTCCGTGCCGCTCTCGGCGCTGATGGTGAGTTTCACGTCGCCGCCGCCGTCTTTGCAGAGCAGGAAGCCTGTCTTGGCGGGTATTGTGCCCGTAAGCTCGGTGAGCTTCATTGTGCCGTTGCTGGCGCTTGTGGCTTTGTACGCCTTAGCCTCCGTGCTTTCGGGGAGCGTGACGGCGAATGGCATGCACACGCTTGCCCAGCCAGCGCTGGCATTCACGGTGACGGTCACGTCGGTCACCTTTTCAAACTGCCAGTAGTTGCCGCCGTCGCTTTCCGAGTTGCCGGTCCAGTCGCTTATAGAACCGCCGCTCGCGCCTTTGTAGGCGTTGATGTTGTGGTCGTCTATCTTGAGGAGGAAAACAGATGTCTTGTCATTGGCGACAAAGCTGCTTGTGTTGAGGCTGACAGACGGGCGAGTCTCTATTTTCACCTTTCCTGCCGTGCCGCCCTCGGCGCATGTGGTGAGCGTTTCCGTGCCCGTGACTTGCGCGATGGGCTGCCCGGTGTTGGCGTTCACCAGTTTGAGCGTGCCGTCTCCGGCTCCATAGTCGGCTATCTGCCAGAGCTGGGGCACCACAGCCGAGGTCTTCTCGTTTCGGTATACGGCGCAGGCTGTGGAGGTCTTTCCGTCCGTGCCCACGGTTGAGGTCTCGGTGCTGAAGTAGCCGTATTTGGTGAGCGCGCCCTTGTTGACAGTCCTTATGCGGTAGTATGCCGAGGTGTCGTACTTAGGCGCTGTGGGGGTGTTGACAGGGTCGTAGAGTTTGTCAAAGTCCTCTGCGGTGGTGGCATTGTCAAGGGCGGTCTTAATGGTTTGCAGCTTGGTCGCGTCGTGGGCGGTGAGCAGATTGTCCTCCGTGGGGATAGTTATGGTGGCACACGCTTTCCCTTTCGTGAAAAAGTCGTCACTGCTTTGCGCCCTTATGGCCGTGAAGCAGCATATCTGGTCGGTGTACGCCGTGGCGTTGTCCCAGCAGTTAAGCCAAGTGAAGATGTTTTGGTTTTTCTTATACCAATAGAAAGCGAGATAGGGGTTGGATAGGCCGCTCGGGGCGTTGTTGGCCTTGAGGGAGAATTTGTTTCCCGTCCCCGTGCTGTACGTGCTTTGCACGACGGTGAAAGCGGTGGCCTGGCTGGCTTCCGAGGTCAGCTTGAAATAGGTCGTAGCTACGTTTGTGCTTGTGGTGGCGGAGTCCACGCCCGTGGCGTCGGACGGGAGATAGATGTATTTCTTCGTCTGCATATTCAGCAGCTTCACGTGGTTGGTGTCCCCGTCCTTGATGAAAGCCCAGAAGAAGCCTTTCATTATGTCATAGGTACTGATGCGGTTAGACCCGTACAGCCCGGCTATTTTGTCGCCGTCGGTGTCGTCGTCCTGGTGGCAGAGGTTGGCGGCCGTGGTGCCGCCGATGGTGATGTGGTACCATTTAGGCGCGTCGGCCGTGCTGCATTCAAAGTATGGGCTGAGGTCGGTCACCTCTGTCTGCGCTGTGGCGCCCGGCACGCGCAGCAGAAGCGCGAGGAGCGCGATAAGAGTAAAGCGTTTCATAGTGGTATTGTTATATAGGTTGGAATAATAGGCAAAAACCAAAGCGCGGTAAATGTATTGATAAATTCAAAAAGTGTCTTTCGGGGGGGGGTAAAAAAACATTAAAAGTTTGCAGAAAGTGCTTTTGGGATGGAATAAAGCGCATTTTCAGCCATTCGTGCACGTTTTTTTGCCGTTTGTGAAAGGGG